>CAZCZZ010000119.1:0-2573 GCA_964503335.1 uncultured Verrucomicrobiota bacterium | reverse complement strand
TCCTGCATCATCGCCGCCGCCTCTTCGTGGCGTCCCGTCATCTGGAGGACGACCGAGAGATTCCAGAATCCTTCGGCTCGGTCTGGCCGGCGTTCGATGGCTTCGCGGAATTTCTGTTCGGCCGATTCCAGGTCGCCCGCTTGTCCGTCCATGACTCCGAGGTTGATCAGCGAGGTCACATCCTGCGGGTTCAGCTCCGCGGCCTTCTCGAAGAACGCGCGGGCTTCGTCGAAGCGCCCCTCGCTCTTCTCCTGCAGCCCGATCCACACATGCGCCCTCGCGCTGCGGGGTTCATCGCGCAGGGTCACGGCCCAAAGGGTCCGGTCATTCTTCCACGCCGGTGTCCGGAGCGCTGTCAGCGCGACGTACACCATGGAGATCGCGAGAACCGCGCGATGCATCGCCCTCCCCTCGCCCGCCGCGCGCGCGACCAGCGCGGTGACCAACAGGACGAAGCCGGGGGCCATGCCATAGGCAAAGCGATCCGCCATCGGATTGAAGAGCGGGACGAGGTTGGAGACCGGGACGAACGCGAGGAGTATCCATCCGGCGCCTGCAGCAACTGCGGGAACGCGGCGACGCATCACGACGATCACGCCTGCGAGCAGCGGCATGACGATCCATGCGGCGATATGAGCCGCACCCATACCCGCGGGTGGCAGTATCACGCGGTCTGCGAGCAGCGGGTGGGGCCATACAAGCAGGGCGATATAGCGAATGCAGAGAAGAGGGGCCTCGAAGAAGTTCGCCGGAAACTGCAGGGAGACGCCATTCCATGGTCCGTCGGCCGCCTGAAGGGGTCGCCCCCCGAACGCATGGAAAAGGAACAGCCCCGCCAGCGCAGCGGAGGTAAGGAGAACGTAGAGGGGACGCGCGCGACCCGATACCTTCCCGGGGAAGCAGAGCCACAGCCATGCGATGAGGACCGGCCAGACAATCGCCGACTCCTTCGAGGCCAGGGCCGCGACCAGGGGCAGCGGGGCAAGCCACCACGCGCGGCTCGACATCGACGCGATCAGGAACATCAAGCCGAAGAGGGTTGAAAGAAGGTCCTCGCGAAACGAAGGAACAAGCACCGCTTCGGTCAGCGCGGGGTGAAACGCAAAGAGAGTCGCTGCCGCAGCCGAACCCGTTGTCGTGAAATCAAGACGGCACGCGAGTAGGTACACCAGCAGGATGCAGACAAGATGCAGGACGATATTGGTAGCGTGGTAGCCGGCGGGATTCTTCCCCCACAACGCGTGGTCCATGAACATGGTCAGCAGGAGCATCGGGCGCTGTCCATCGATCACATGCCGATCCGCCAACGTCCTCAACGTCAGGACGTCCTTCAGGTGCTCCGGATTCTCGAGGTAGCGATTCTCCTCAATCGTCACGTGGTCGTCGTACACGAAGGCATGCTGCAGCGAAGGCGAATAGATCATCGCCGTCGTGATGAGCAGAAGCGCGATGTGCAGGTAGCGCCGCACGGCGTTAGTTGGCGTAGCCGAACTTCTTGAGCAGCCAGAAGTTCCTGTTCCAGTCCTTCTCGACCTTGACCCAGAGTTCCACATTCACAGGGCGTCCATAGATGGTCTTGAGTTCGCCTTCGGAGGATCGCTTCACCTTGCGAAGCAGTCTCCCCTTCTCGCCGATGACGATGCCCTTCTGCGAAAATTTGTTCACGTAGATCATCGCGCGGACGTTCCACTCGGTGTCAGTTTCTTCGAGCGTCTCCACCCAGATGGCCACCGCGTGGGGCAACTCATCGCGCAGGATATGGAAGAGCTTCTCGCGAATCACATCCGCGATGGCCAGTTTGCGGGGATAGTCGGTCAGGACATCCGCGGGGAAAAGAAGCGGTCCCTCCGGCATCATCGCGAGAAGACGATCGACCAGCGGAATAACGCCTTCTCCGGTAACCGCCGACGTGCTCACCCAGATCGCCTCGCCCTTGGCATTCCGCTCCACGGCTTTCGCCGCCCAGATCGCCTTGTATTCTTCACCGAAGCGGCCCTCGGCATCGCTCTTGTTCAGCACGGCCACAACGGGCACCTCGCATTCGACCAGCCGACTGATCCATCCTTCGTCTTCCTGGCGCGGACGCTGCGAGCCGTCGAGGACCAGCATGACGACATCGACGCCCTCAACCGCTGCGCGGGCCATGCGATTCATCAACTTGCCCAGGTCGCTGACCGCCTTGTGAACGCCGGGCGTGTCCTGGAAGACAATCTGTCCGCGCGGGTCCGTGAGGATGCCCCGGATCATGTTCCGCGTCGTTTGTGCGACTGGCGATACAATGCTGACCTTTTCCTCGAGCATCGCGTTGATGAGCGACGATTTGCCGACGTTGGCGCGGCCGACGATGGCCACGATGCCGGCGCGTGTCGCGGTTTCCGGTACGGGGGTTTCACTCATAATTCTGCGACATCCCCGCGCTTGGGCAGGTGAACTTCGGAGAAGCCCGCGGTGCGCAAGCCCTCCGCGAGCGCTTCGCGCTGGTCCTGTTCCCCGTGCACCAGGTAGATGGATTTCGGCTTTACCTGCTTCGCGTAGTCGATCAGTTCGGTGCGGCCCGCATGGGCGCTGAACGC
>CAZCZZ010000118.1:0-2970 GCA_964503335.1 uncultured Verrucomicrobiota bacterium | reverse complement strand
TCAAGAGTGCCAAAGTGATGAGCAAGAGTTTCATCGTCAGTCTTCTCAGCCGAACAGTTATTCGCCCTCAAGCATATCCACACTCAAGCAGGCACTGCATCACGCAAGACGTCATCTGTCGTCCCCCATCAGGGCCATTTTGATACCATGTGTGAGGGATATCGTCCCGCTGTGTTGCGGGGATAATATGCGTCGGGTGGGGTGATGGTCTATCGTTTGTTCTGCGGCGATGATGGACCGAACCCTTCGGGATTCGGTCCCTCCCGGGACAGCATCGTTTCGTGCCGTCCTCTTTCGACACATTTGGGGAATCTCGTTGGACTCGTCGAGGTCGGCGTTGGTGTCGGTGGAGCCAACGTGGGCGGAGGGGTGTCCGATGTTGGACGAGGCGAGGTCGTGGTTGGACTCGTCGGGTTCGATGTGGGCGGAGGGTGGACCGACGTTGGACTACCCTCCGCTGACGTTGGACCGCAGGGGTTCGTCGTGAATCTTGGCGAGTCCGGCGTGATTCTTGAGGGGTTCGACGAAAGTCTTTTCGAGCGTCGCGACGTTTTAAAGGAATTCTTCCGGCTTATTCCTCTCGCCATCAATGTTTTACACGCAATCCGCCGTATTTGAAAAAAGTTATTCAACCGCTTGAACGTTTTGCGCGGTGCTCTGTCTAAAGAGGGTATGCAGGTCCGCGTGTGCGGGTCTGTTTGTAGAAACACATGAAAGAGAAAGACAGAGTATGAGTCGAAAGACAGTTCGAGTGAAGATTCCGAAGGGCCAACCGGATCGTTTGATCCAGCTCGCGAATGACATCCTGGCGAAGCACGCCAGCGAGGGTGCGAACAGCCCCTTGGATCCCGGGAAACTGACGCGGCTGCAGGAGATTGTCTCCGAGGCCGACCGGTTCCACGCCAACGCCAAACGCCAACTGGCGCTGGCGCACAAGTCCTACCAGCGTCGCGACGACCTGCTCGGTACTGGCGTCAGCCAGAGCATCGACAGCCCCGACACGGCGCTGAACCTGATCGGCTACGTCCGCGATCAGCTCGCTATCCACTGCGCCCGCCGCGAGCAGGAACTCGGCGAGTACGGATTCGACATCTCCCTGGGCGCGGCCCGAAGCCCCCAGCGTGAGGTCGCCGAAGGAGGTGCCGCAGCGGTTTAGTCGCGACGGGGAAGCGGTCGTTCAGAAGACCGCTTCCCCGCCCCCCCGCACCAGCATTCAGAATCTTCATCCGTGTTTATCTGTGTCCATCCGTGGTTAAGACATCTGCATCGTTCCGGCCTTGCGGCTGTTTCTTGCTCCGAAAAAGATGTAATAGCCAGATCTCATATCGTAGAGCTTTCGGAGGTCTGGACATTCTAGCCTGCGAACTCGTTCACCAGCGGGACAAGCCCGCTGGGGTCGTTCCCCCTCCTCCATTCGTGTGAATTTGTGTCCATTCGTGGTTGAAACAATCGTTCCTTCCGCCTTCGCCGCCGCCGCATCCGTTGCTTTATCCTTGCCTGCGTGGCGATGTTCACTACGGTGACGGGCTTTTCGCGGAGACTTCAACATGGCCGGTGAATACGTTTTTAATCTTCAGCATCTGACCAAGCAGCACGGGAAGAACACCGTCATTGCGGACCTGAACCTTGCGTTCTACTTCGGGGCCAAGATCGGTGTCATCGGCGGCAACGGCGCGGGCAAGTCGTCGCTCCTCAAGATCATGGCCGGGGTGGACAAGGAATTCGTCGGCGACATGTACGTCGCGCCGCGCATCAAGGTCGGTTATCTCCCGCAGGAGCCGCAGCTCGACCCCGAAAAGACCGTGCAGGACATCGTGAACGAGGGTGTCGTGGCGGCGCGCGCGATCATCGCGCGATACGATGAGATCTGCGACAAGCTCGGCGAGGACATCACCGACGAGGAGTCGGAGAAGCTGAACGACGAGCTGGGCAAGGTGCAGGAGCAGATCGACGCGCACAACCTCTGGGAGCTCGACCATCATGTGGAGCTGGCGATGGACGCCTTGCGCTGTCCCCCGCCCGATATGAAGTGTGCCGTCCTATCCGGCGGCGAAAAGCGTCGCGTCGCGATTTGCCGCCTGCTGCTGTCGAATCCCGACGTCCTCCTGCTCGACGAGCCGACCAACCATCTCGACGCGGAATCAGTCGCATGGCTTGAAACCTTCCTGAAGGGCTTCCCCGGCACGATCGTCGTCGTCACGCACGACCGCTACTTCCTCCAGAACGTGACCGAGTGGATTCTCGAAATGGAAGGCGGCCACGGCTACCCCTACAAGGGCAACTACGAGAGCTGGCTGGAACAGAAGCAGAAAATCGCTGCACACGAGGCCAAGCAGCAGGCATCGCGACAGAAGCTCCTCGACCAGGAGCTCATGTGGATCCGCCTGAACCCGGGCGCACGCCGGGCGAAGAACAAGGCCCGTTTGAACCGCTACGAAGAACTCGCCTCGCAGGAAACGGATACGCGCGAGGAATCGCTGCAGATCCAGATCCCGGTCGGCGAGCGACTGGGCGACCTCGTCGTGCGCGCCAAGGATCTCTCAAAGGCCTTCGGCGAACGCATCCTGATGGAGAACGTCAACTTCGACCTCCCGCGCGGCGGCATCGTGGGTGTGATCGGCGGCAACGGCGCGGGAAAGACCACGCTCTTCAAGATGATCCTCGGACAGGAGAAGCCGACTTCCGGCGAACTCCAGGTCGGCGCTACCGTCCGTCCGTCACACGTGGACCAGAATCGCGACGCGTTGAATCCCGCGAACTCGGTCTATGAGGAGATCACCGGCGGCACCGAAATGGTCGATGTCGGCAAGAGCAAGATGAGCGGACGCGCGTACTGCGGTCGCTTCAACTTCCGCGGCACCGACCAGCAGAAGAAGGTCGGTGAACTCTCCGGCGGTGAGCGCAACCGCGTCCACCTCGCCAAGCAGCTCCGCTCCGGCGGCAACCTGCTGCTGCTCGACGAGCCGACCA
>CAZCZZ010000117.1:0-3167 GCA_964503335.1 uncultured Verrucomicrobiota bacterium | reverse complement strand
GTTTGGCGAAGGCCTGCTGTTCGATACGGACGCCCATCTTGAGCATCTGCTCCAGCGCGGCTTGCCATTCCTTGTAGTGCTGGATGAACGGGTCGTTCTTCATCGCGTCCTTGGCCCGCTTGATATCGGCCTCTTCGAGCGGATGCGTCGCGTCTTCAAGGTCGTAGTCGATGATGTCCTGTGGCGTGACACCGAGGTAGTGCACCTGCGGCACGCAGAAGAACCGGTTGATGTGCGCGGCCTGGCCCGAGCCTACTTTGAGCGTGCGGTAGATGTTGCAGTAGCCGTACGGATCGCCGTCGGTGAAGGCCAGGACGGGCACCTTCTGGTCATCGGCGAGTCGACGGATGAACCTGCGACAAGCCCTTGTCGGAACACCGCTCATCGAGATGATGATGCAATTCGCCTTCTCGAAGTAGCGGTGGTGGACGAGACGCTGGAAGAGCGATGCGGTTTCGACGGCAAGGACGAACTTCGCCTTCGTCTGGAACCGGAGATGCTCGACGCGCGATGGAATGCTCCACGCCCCCGTGCCGAGTCGGGCGCAGTCGATCTTCACGTCCTTCCCGCCGCCCGGGTCGATATCGATGACCGTGAGTGGTCCGCACACCTCGCCGCCGCGCTCTTCGGGGATGTAGCCAAGCTGCTCGCGGTTGATGCCCAGCATCGCTTCAATGTCGTCCAGCAGCGTGTCGCTCTCCGGCTGCTCGTTGAAGCGACATTCGCCCCAGCCCTTGGAGTTGTAGTAGATCTCACGTTTGCCCGCGATGTCGTCCTTGTCGAGCAGGTCGTTCTTCGTCGTGGCGAGCAGCCGCATGGACTGGGCGAAGGTCTTGACGGTGTTGTAGGAAAGCGTGCGCGTCGCCTTCTTGTTGAGGATTTCGAAATGCCCGCGCTTCGTGTCGTATTTCACGTTCTGCAGGGAACGGATGGGAAAGCTCATCGACGGCTTGCGCTTCTTCTTCACGATGTCCGTGTGGATATCCGTCACCACGCTGACAATCTTCCGCGCCGCGGCCTGCTTCGAAATCACCTGAGGTTCATTGCGCTCTGACATGCTGCTCTCCCCGTAATGTAAGCGATAGTGAAAGACGGCTATGGACTTCGCAAGCGTTGAGTCAGCGTGTTCCGTTTCGTGGTAGGGCGAACCCTCCGGGTGAGCCGGTCCGATAAAAACGGCTCACCCGGAGGGTTCGCCCTACCGGGGGTCAGGAAGGATCGGTCGCGAGGCGGGCATAGATCACGATGTCGATGTAGCGATCCGACTTCTTGACTCGCCCCCGCATCATGCCTTCGTGGTGCATGCCTGCCTTCTGCATGACTCGGCCCGACGCCACATTTTCCGCGAAGTGGCTGGCGTGAATGCGATGGAGGCCCAGCGACTTGAATCCAAAGTCGAGTACGGCCTTGGCGGACTCGGTGGCGTAGCCGCGATTCCAGTACGGCTTCCCGATCCAATATCCCATTTCGGCCCGGTCATGCTTTCGTTGGATCTCCAGGCCCATCGCCCCGATCAAGGTGTTGTCGCTCTTCAGTGTGATGGCGAACACAACGGCCTTGCCGGTTCGGAGATCCTCCGCCTGGTTTGCGAACCACGCGATCGCGCCACCCGACGGGTAGGGGTGGGGAATGTTCAGCGTGGTAGCGGCGACGTCAGGATGTCCGGCAAGCTGCTCGACCAGCGTGGCATCCTCCACCGTGAATGGACGTAGAACGAGCCGTTCCGTCGTGATGGTCGGTTGCTCAAGCATGGGCATTGAAGAAGGCGAGTTCGAGTTCCATGGCGCGACGATAGTTTCGCGCGGCGACGGCGGAATCCACGCCCGATTTGTCGAGCAAGCCTTCAAGTGTTTGCGCCAACTCTTCAAAGGCATCGGACGAATAGGTCTGGATCCATTCGGAGTACTTGTGTGCCTTCCGGCCCTGGCGCGCTGCCAAGGTCCGGCCCAGATACGCGTAAAGTCGCATGCAGGGCGTCATCGCCGAGCAGATTTCGCCGACGGATCCCGTTGCGGTGGTGGCGAGGAGAAAGTCAACGTACGCGGAAGTCGCGGCCATCGGCTTCACGCCCTTCAGCTTCACATCCCAGCGCTTGGCGTAGGCCTTGTGCAGGTTGAGTTCCTCTACGACGCCGTGAAGCAGCGCTTCGAATGCGAAGAGCGTCTCGCGATCTCGGGCTCGCGACAGGGCGACGGCATAAGCGCGCGCAAAGCCTTCAAGGAACCAGGCGTCCTGCGCGACATAGCCGCGGAATGTATCGCGGGGCAGCGTGCCGTCGGCGATGCCGCGCACGAATGCGCAATCGAGGTTCGCGCGGGCGAGGTCGGCGTTCTTCTTCCACAAACTCGCCGACAGCTTTGTCATACGCGTGGGCCGGCTGCGAGGATGTCCGCGGGGACATCCTTGAACTGCTCAAAGTTCTTCACAAACTTGCCCGCAAGATCCTTCGCGCGGCGATCGTAGTCTTCCTTGTCCTTCGCTGCGCTGCGCGGATCGAGGGCATCGGCGGGAATATCCGGAAGGGACTTCGGGATCTCGAAGCCGAAGATCGGATCGGTGCGGAACTCGGCCTTGTCGAGCGTGCCGTCGCGGATCTGAGCAACGTTGAGTCGATTGTGGGCGAGGGGGATACGGGGTCCCTGACCGAAGGCATTGCCGACCCAGCCCGTGTTGAGCAGGTAGCAGGGCACACCGTACTTCTCCATCTTCTCGGCCAGCATCTTCGCGTAGGTCTGCGGCGGCAGCGGGAGGAACGGCGCGCCGAAGCAGGTCGAAAAGGTCGGTGTCGGGTCCTTGCCCATGTTCGATTCCGTTCCCGCCAGCGCCGCCGTGTAGCCGCTCATGAAATGGTACATGGCCTGTGCGGGGGACAACCGGGCCACGGCGGGGAGCACGCCGAAGGCGTCGGACGAGAGGAAGACGATCGCTTTCGGGTGTCCGCCCATTCCGCTGGGAATCGTGTTTGCGATGTAGTCGAGCGGATAGGCGCAGCGCGTGTTTTCCGTGACGGAATCGTTGAAGTAGTCCGGGGCACGCGTTTCGGGATCGACGACGACGTTCTCGATCACGGAACCGAACTTGATTGCGTCCCAGATGAGAGGCTCGCGTTCCTTCGTGAGCTTGATGCACTTCGCGTAGCAGCCGCCTTCGAAGTTGAAGACGCCCTG
>CAZCZZ010000116.1:0-3172 GCA_964503335.1 uncultured Verrucomicrobiota bacterium | reverse complement strand
TCGATTACCGCCTCATGGTCATGGACGCGGATGGCGCGAATGCGTTTGCGATTCCGGGGGGATGGATTGCGGTGACGACGGGGCTGCTTTCCGCCGTATCCAGCGAAGAAGGACTCGCCTTTGTCCTGGCGCACGAGGTGGGACATCATCAATACCGGCATATGACGCGGCGCTTGGGGAGGACGCTCCTGCAGGGACTCATCCTCGGTGTGATGTTCGGACAACAGGATGCGATGGGGCTCACGGACTCCGCCGTGCGACTGGCTGAGGCGGGATACTCGCGCGACGATGAGCGCGAGGCCGACGACTTTGCTCTTCGCCTCGTGCATCGCAAATACGGCTCAACCGATGCCGCGCTCGAGTTCTTCCGGTATGTCACCACGAACGAGGAGGAGCACCTCTGGCAATCCTTCGCGGGGTCTCATCCGCCGACGAAGGAACGGATCGACGACCTGATGAAGCTTCAGCAGGAGTTGATGACGCCGGATTGATGATTGTTGAGGCTGAAGTCGGCAAGCCGCTTCGCAGGAGGGCGCATTCGCGGCCCCGGCGTCAGGTTCGCGGGCTAAACACGATCGACACGTGCTTCTCGCCGTGGGGCCGTATGCCGATGAAGCGCGTGTGCTCATCCACGGTCACCGGGAAGACCTCGGCGGGCGGCAACGAACCCAGCCCGTCGTCCCAATTGTAGCGGAGCACGGCCTCGGCCTCCGCGTCATCCAGGTCCACGTCAATCCTGTTGGGTTGCGCGCAGACGCTGCCCCGTCCGAGTTCAAACCAATTGGGTTTGCGAACGACCCGGTACAGGACCACATCGTCCATTTCCTGAACCTTCTCGATGCGCTCCGGCTGTGTCGCGAAGAAGTTCTTCCACGGGTCGCGGAAGGTGATGACATGGGTGACGTTGTTCATGTCGAAGAAGCGGAAAATGGTGTCGGCGTCCTTGAGGTATGCGTAGGGAGGGTACTCATAATCGACCGAGTACGGCGGAAAGTGAAAGTAGTCGCAGGCCATCATCTCGCGGCCCGTGAGGATGGGCAGATAGGCGACGTGGCCGCAGCAGATACCATGCACCGTGCTGCCCGCGAAGAGAACCCTCCCATCGCGTGGCTCCAGACCTTTAATCCAGTTCACGATTGTCTCACCGCACTGGTCGAAGGTCGTGTACTTCGCTCGCCCTTCGTTCCCATAAAGCCGGGCCGAGTTCCAGAGTGTCGCCGCGAGCAATACGAGGACAAGTGCTCTTGGAACCGCCGTGGCCGGATGCCGGTCCCGGAGCAGGCGCGACGCGACCACCGAGGCCGGTGTCACCAGCACAAACGCCAGCGGGATAGCCATCCGCGACAGTTGGAGTCGGGGCTGGAGTTCCGGGCCAAAAGCCGTGAGCAGCATCATCCCGACTACGATCGGTGCGAAGAAGATCCGCACGGGCCGGGGCGCGGCTAGGACCAGCCCGGCAAGACCGAGGAAGATCAGCAAAGGATTGAATTCGACGATGTGCGCCCTTAACAGGTTCCATGCTTCCAGCATCCCGGCGGACGACCAGACGGAAACCGCATTTGCGTCGGTCGACGTAACATTAATGGCCAGCGTATCGTCCCAGAAGAGGAGCACACAAATCGGACGCAGGAAGAGCAACAGGACGGCTGCACCGCAGGTTGCATAGAAGACCCAGCGCTGAACTGTCCATCGCTTCCAACTGAAGATCACACCCAGGCCGAGCAGGATCATCAGGAGAGCACCCGGCGGCCAGTGCACAGTCAGATACGCCGCGGGGACAAGGGCGACCCCGAGGGCAGCGCCGGGTCGTTTCAACCACGTCGCACCCAGAAGCAACGGAGTCACAAACGCAAGCGAGGCCATGGTCAGCGACGCCCCGGGTGTTCCATAGTGCAGGAGCCAGAGGAAGAAATGCTGGCTCACGCCCACGGAAAGAATGCCGCCCACCGCGCACTCGTGCCAGTCCAGGCCACATGCTCGAAGGGCCAGCAGCGTGAACAACGGGACGAGAACGAGGAACGTGCAGGAAAGTATTCCGTTGTAGACTTGCTCCACCGGAAACCAGAGCAGCAATGGCCACCAGATCTGGCAAAGGCCGTGGATTCCTGATGATAACCCCGCCGTGTCCACCACCCCCGCGTTCCAGTAGGGAAGGTAGTTTCGAATCTCCGGGAAACATTGGGTGAAAACCCATATGCGATAGAGAAACGACGCATGGTCATCTCGATATAGTGTCGCACCGTTCGTCCCCACATCGAAACGGTATCCGGCCCACGCGACCCCCAAGAACAACATCGTGGGAATGGCCCAGCGGACAATCCCCGGCCTCCACGTCAGGACGACGGCCACCACAACGACTAACCACGCACAGACGCCCCAGAGGGGCACGGGCAGCGTCGGGCCGGGGCCGATCCAGTCGAGGAAGAAGAACCACCGGGCCTCCGCAGCGCCCGAACACAGGTAGACGAAGAGACCGGCCACGATGACGGTCACGCTTCTCTGTCTCTGCGACAGAACCTGCCCCCGCCGCCGCCCGATGAGCCACAGGGCAAACCAGAGCACGATAACCGGAATGCCTGCGCGAAGCAGGTGCGCAGAGAAATGAGGCACGCCATCCGGAACCAACGCCAGCGTGATGCCCAAGGCCACGGCTGCTGCAAGCAGAAGCTTGATGGAGAAAAGAACGCGGTAGCGCGACACGCTCTCACACCAACGATTTGTCACATCCACCGCGCCCTGGTATCTACGCAAAAAATACTCATGCATGACAATTATACATAGAAACTAATCACATCATAGTACCGCGCGCCCACCACGATCAAGGACTACCGCAGAGCAATCAGGACGAAGATGGCCACGACAAAGAGGGGAAAAGTGATCGTAAAGCATTGCTGTAAAGGCTGTTGAGTTGTGCTTGCGGTCGTTACACTTGCGGTGTGAGATTCAAGCGCTCGAGTCGTCGCACGTTCCCGCGCGCAAGAACCTCGCGGCGACGTTTGTGTGCGAGGCACCGAATCGCGAAAAATCTATCGTTTCGGCGTAGAAATTGGGTGTACGCATTTCAGTGCACCGGGCGCCGCGTCTCAGGAGTGCGGCAACACGTAGCGCAGCACGGCTACGTAGTGGCACACGCTTCCGCCCAGGACGAAGAGGTGCCAGATGGCGTGGTGGT
>CAZCZZ010000115.1:0-3729 GCA_964503335.1 uncultured Verrucomicrobiota bacterium | reverse complement strand
AACGGCTCCGGCAAGAGCACAACGATCAAGATGATCCTCGGCCTGCTGTTTCCCACACGCGGCAAGCTCACCGTGCTCGGTCGCTCGCCGCGCGAAATCGGCGTGAAGGCCCGCATCGGCTATTTGCCCGAAGAGTCGCATCTGTACCCCTACCTGACCGCGGAAGAGACGCTTGATTTCTATGGCCGGCTTTTTGATCTATCCGCTCGCGAACGGCGCGAGCGTGCGAACCAGTTGCTTGAGATGGTCGGGCTCCAGCACGCGCGGCGACGCCTCGTCGGCGAGTTCTCCAAGGGCATGATGCGCCGCATCGGACTCGCGCAGGCCCTAATCAATGACCCCGACCTTGTCATCCTCGATGAACCTACCTCGGGTCTTGACCCCATCGGCTGTCGGCAGGTCAAAGACCTCATCACCACGCTCGCACGTCGCGGCAAGACCGTGCTTCTTTCGTCGCACCTGTTGGCCGATGTCGAAGACGTCTGCAACCGCGTGGCGATCCTCTTCAACGGCAAGGCACAGGCGATGGGCACCATCGCCGAGCTTCTGGAACAGAAGGGCACGACGCGCGTCACGCTGCCGTCTGATCTGACACCCGAAGTGACACAGCTCGTCCTCTCCCGGATTCGTGAAGCGCTCGGCGACGAGCCTTCGATCGACCATCCGCGACGAGATCTCGAAGCCTTCTTCCTCCAAGTCGTCGAGCAGGCCCGACGCGATGCCGCGCCCGGCTCCGCGACGGGTGCTGCGACCGACGGCAAGGTGGCGGCCTACCTGCAGGCGCCCGCGGAAGGCATCAATCCGGACGACATTCTCAGCCAGCTTGTCGCGAAGCCGAATTCGAACGACACGCCCAAGACGCCATGAAGCAGGTGCTCGCCATCATGGCCCTCGCGATCCGGAACGCTTTCCGCTCGCGTGTGGTGCTCAGCCTCCTTGTATTGCTCGGACTCGTTGTCGCCGGCTTGCCGGCCGCAATTCGTAGCGACGGAACGTTGGAAGGTCACGTCCAGATCCTGCTCACGTACACGCTCGGCATCACATCGGTCATTCTCACCCTCGCCACGCTCTGGGCCGGTTGTGCGGCGCTATCGGTGGATATCGATGAGAAGGTCATTCAGTTGATTGCGACCAAGCCCGTGCCGCGGTTCCGGATCTGGCTCGGCAAATGGCTCGGCCTCGTAGTCATCAACGCCCTCCTGCTCGCCCTCTGCGGTCTCACAGTCTATGGCATGCTCTTCCGCACGTCGCGTTCGTCGGTCCTTTCCGAGGACGACCGCACTCGCCTTCGCACAGAGCTCCTCGTCGCGCGGCGAAGTGTGTCGCCGCCTGCACCCGACGTGGAAGCCGCCGCTGAAGCACAGGTCCGGCAGGCCATTGAACAGGGCATGCTGACCGAGGGCATTGCTCCGGACGACGCCATGAGGGCTGTGCGGCAGCAACTGACACTACAAGCACTCACCGTGCGAAGCGGGTCGCACCTGACGCGGGAGATCGCCCTCCCCCGCCCTGTGCGTGAAGACGAGACGCTATTGCTTCGCTACACGTATGGATCATCGCGCGGCGACGGATCATCGGTCGCCGGGGTCTGGACCATCGGCACCCCGGACAACCGGAACGCGATCCGCGAGCAGACTCGTTCCGTACCCGGCGGATTCCATACGCTGCAAGTATCGGGACAGAATCTAGCCGGTGCCACGACGCTGATCGTGGACTTTGCGAACGTGGACGCGGATGCCGCATCGGTTGTGTTTGCAGCCGACAACGGGCTGTCCGTGTTCATGAAGGAAGGCGGCTTTGAGGCCAACCTGACGCGTGCGCTCCTCGTCCTGATCGCTCATCTTGCATTCGTCGGCGCGCTCGGCGTGACCATGGGCTGTATGTTCTCCATGCCGGTTGCGACGTTCATCTCGCTCTTCTTCCTTACCCTGATCCACCTCGGCGGCTATCTGGAATCGATGGCGAGCCAGAGCGTGCTTGTGCCGTGGCATGCCGCGTCGGCGACCGGTGCCTCTTGGCTCGATGCCACATTCCGAGCGTTCTTTCAGGCCATGCACTTCATCGTGAAACCCTTCCAGATGGCAAACCCGCTTGAGCTGATCGCCACGGGAACGCTCGTGGACTGGACCTGGGTGGCGCAGTCCTTCGCCGTGCAGACCGGCCTGTACGGACTCGCCCTCGCACTGCTCGGCACGTACATCCTGAACCGCAGGGAACTTGCTTTGCCGGCCACTTAACCATGCGCTCCCGTCTTACCAGCCTCATCCTGCTCGTGCTCGCCGCGCTCAGCTTCTTCGCCGCGGCGCGCTTGAACCCGGAGCTGCGCGACATGCGGAGGGACCTGAAGATCACGCAGGCCGATCCGCTGGAGAACGCGCCTCCGATGGTTGCCTTCACCACGGTTGCGCTCGGAGGATTCCGGGGCGTCCTCGCTGACCTGCTCTGGCTGCGGGCAGGTCGCTTGCAGGAAGAGGGTCGCTACTTTGAGCTCGTGCAGCTGGCCGACTGGATCACAAAGCTGGAACCGCGATTCACGTCGGTTTGGTCATTCCATGCGTGGAATCTCGCGTACAACATCAGCGTGCTGTTCGACGACCCGGAAGACCGCTGGCGCTGGGTCAACAGTGGCATTGCGCTGCTGCGGGACGAGGGCCTGCGCTACAACCCCGACAACGCCCGCCTCCTCTACGAACTTGGCTGGATGTATCAGCACAAGATCGGAGCGAATCTCGACCAGGCTCACCTGTTCTACAAACGGCGACTCGCCGAAGACATGATGAGTCTCTTCCCCGGTCCCCGCCCTGATTTTGGCGCGCTTCAAGCCGCGCGCCAGTCCTCCGCGATGAGAGACACGCCCTTGGGCAAGTCGGCCACGACTCTGATGGAGGTTTACAAACTCGACCCGAAGATCATGCAGGAAGTGGACGCCGCGTACGGTCCCCTCGACTGGCGGGTCGCGCAGACGCATTCGATCTATTGGGGCTACCGGAGCCGGCTCGTGGCCTCGGGGCAGGACGCACTTTCCGCCGAGCGCATGATCTTCCAGTCCCTCGCGGATGCGTTCCGGATTGGTGCACTGTTCGTGAATCTGGATGAGGACGTCTTTATCCCGTCACCCAATCTCGACCTGCTTCCCCGCGTGCTGCAGGCCTACACCGACGCCGAAAAGCAGTTCCCCGACAACGCGTCCATCCGCAACGCCCGTCGCACCTTCTGCGAGCAAGCGATGATGATCCTTTACACGTACCAAAGGAACCGACAGGGACAGGCGCTGTTCGAGGACCTGAAGAATCGCGGCCTCGGCGACGACCTGCCGGAAGACTACGAGTCGTTCATCAAGCAGCGCTTCACCGAAGAGGTGAAGAACATGAACGACAAGGACGCCCTCGCCTACGTCGAAGGTTTCCTCGTCCAAAGCCTCTTCTTCACCGCGCTCGGCGACGCCGAACGGGCCCACGGCTTCGACCAAACCGCCCGCGCCGTCTGGCAGGAATACATGAAGACGCGGATCGACCCCGAGTTCAAAGAACGCACCGGCCTCCCCCCCATCGAAGAAGTCCGCACCATCGCCCTCGAACGCGCCCGCACGATGTTGCAGAGCGAAACAGTCCGGGCACGACTGAAGTAGAGGCGAAGAGTTCTGCCCACGGAATACACGGAATTCAGAACGGAGGTTTGCCCACGGAGTTCAGGCATGTGGTTTGTCAACAGGACTGAAGTAGCATCCTT
>CAZCZZ010000114.1:0-4363 GCA_964503335.1 uncultured Verrucomicrobiota bacterium | reverse complement strand
AAGCCTCCTGCCCGCAATGCTGCACATAGCGTTGCAGGCTGGCGCACGCGTTGCCCGTCTTCGGCTTTGGCTTGGCCACAAAGAGGGACAAAGGGACGATCAGCTACCACCCTCTGGTATTTTAGACAGGAAGATCGCGAAGGGGTTCACCGCGAATTTACGCCAATTTGCGCCTATTCCGGAACAAGCACGAAGCGTCTGAGTAAACACCTCTTTGGGGTTAGCGTTCTGCCGCGACCGAAATCGCGAGTACCGTCTTCAAATTCGCGTCAATTCGCGCAAATTCGCGGTTCACCTGCATCGCTCCGGCTGCTTGCTGCGCGAAGCGATAGGCTCCACATAGCCCCCTGATATACTAAAGATGAAGATCGGTTGGAGTAGTAGACTCCGCGCCCTCTGAGCCTCTGCGGTGAAATATCCGCGCTCGCTCGCGTTGTGCTCAGAACCACCTTCTCACCCTTTGCGGCCTTCCTGTGCATCTCCGGGCCGAAATTCGAGAATTCTGTCTCGACTCAGGTTTCAGGTTTCAAGTCTCAGGTTTCATATCCAAGGTCTCAAGAATTCCCCACTTTTCCGCCTAAATCCATTGCATCGGGGCGCGGAATTCACTAGTTTTCGGCCCCTTATGGACGTCTGCACAGCCCTTACGGCTGTGCTGGACGGTGAACAGAAATCGCGCATTGCATGCGCGTTGGACCGGGGCGGCTAGCCAGGCCGTCGTACACGGGGATTTATCCTCAAGGTTTATAACGGCAAACGTTGAGTCATGGAGAGTTAGTCTGGTGGCGAAGAAAGCAACGAAGGCAGCAGCAGTGAGCGGCGCGAACGCGATGGCCGCTTTGTACGAAGATACCCTCAAGAATTTTGCAGAGGGTTCCATTGTTCAGGGACGCGTCCTCGAAGTCCGTCCGAACGAAGTTCTGGTCGACATCGGATACAAGTCAGAGGGTGTCATTCCCGCCGACGAATTCCGGAATCTGGCAGAAGTCACAGCCGGTGAACCCCTCGAAGTCCTCCTCGTCCGTCTCGAAGACGACGACGGCATGGTCGTCCTGAGCAAACGCCGCGCAGAAGAGCAGCGCAACTGGGACCGCGTCCTCAAGGATTACGTTGAAGGCAGCGTGATCAAGGGCGTCGTCAAGGCCCGCGTCAAGGGCGGCATGATCGTCGACGTCGGCGTCGATGCGTTCCTCCCGGGTTCGCAGGTCGATCTGCAGCCGATGCGCAACGACGACGTTTCGTCCGAGCCGATCGACTTCAAGATCATCAAGATCAACCGCGAGCGCCGCAACATCGTGGTGTCACGCCGCGAACTCATGGAAGACCGCCGCCGCGAGCAGAAGAAGGTTCTCCTCACGGAAATCCAGATCGGCCAGACACGCCGCGGTGTCGTGAAGAACATCACGGACTTCGGTGCGTTCGTGGACCTCAACGGCATGGACGGCCTGCTGCATATCACCGATATGAGCTGGGGCCGCGTCAATCATCCTTCCGAAGTGGTGCGCGTTGGCCAGGAACTCGAAGTCACGATTCTCGATGTGGACCGCGAAAAGGAACGCATCTCGCTCGGCCTCAAGCAGGGCCAGCCGAATCCGTGGGACGATATCGAGCGCAAGTATCCCGTCGGAACCCGCATCACCGGCAAGGTCGTCAACCTCGTTCCCTATGGCGCATTCGTCGAAATCGAAGAAGGCGTCGAGGGCATGGTGCATGTCTCCGAGATTTCGTGGACGAAGCGCGTTCAGAAGGCCTCCGACGCTCTCGCGGTCGGCCAGGTCGTCGACGCTCTCGTGCTGAACGTGAACAAGGAAGAACAGAAGATCTCCCTGGGTATCCGTCAGACCGAGATGAACCCCTGGCAGAAGGTGCAGGAGAAGTATCCGATCGGTACGCGCGTCAAGGGCGCGGTCCGCAACTTCACCTCCTATGGCGCCTTCGTTCAGCTCGAAGAGGGTATCGACGGTATGATCCACGTGTCCGACATGTCCTGGACGCGCAAGGTCAACCATCCGTCGGAAGTCCTCAAGAAGGGCGACGAAGTGGATACGGTCATTCTCGAAGTCGACGCACAGCAGCAGCGTATCAGCCTCGGCCTGAAGCAGGCCCAGGAAGATCCGTGGACGCTGATCGCGGCGAAGTTCAAGGTCGGCCAGATGGTCAAGGGCAAGGTCACGAAGCTCGCTTCGTTCGGCGCATTCGTCGAAATCGAAGAGGGCATCGACGGCCTCGTCCACATCAGCCAGATCAGCGAACAGCGCGTCCAGAAGGTCAAGGACGCCCTGACGCCCGGCCAGGAAGTCGAAGCCCGCGTGATCAAGGTCGATCCGGTGGAACGCCGTATCGGACTGAGCATCAAGGCTGCGAAGTTGGCCGATGATGAGTTTGTGGTCGATGAAACGATGCTCGAAGGCCTTCGTCCGGGTGAGGATCTCGTCGATCTCGCCGGCGCTTTCGATGAGGCGATGGGTACATCCCAGCCCCAGGAAGAGTGGCACCCCGGTCAGAAGAAGAAGGACGAGGGTTCGTAAGCCGTCATCCGTAATCAGTGATCCGTATGAAGCGCCCCGCGGTTTTGCCGCGGGGCGCTTTTTTTCTTCAGGGTAGGGCGAGGCGTCCCTGCCGAGCCGCTTCCCCGGGCCAGACGGCTCACCGGGACGGTTCGCCCTGCCAAATGCCGCGGTTTCCTGCTGATTCGTTTACGCGGCTAGGCTAATCTCACACCATGAGTTTCGATATACTTGCCGCCCGTGCCGTGGATTTGATCTCGAAGGATGAACTGCATCACAAGCTGAAGGAGGGGCGTCCGCTTCGCATCAAGTACGGTGCCGATCCCTCGTCGCCCGATATCCACCTCGGCCATGTCGTGGGCCTCAACAAACTGCGAGAATTCCAGGATGCCGGGCATACCGTCGTTTTTATCATCGGTGACTTCACCGGCATGATCGGCGATCCGTCCGGTCGCTCGCAGACTCGCAAGCCCCTGACGCGCGAGCAGGTCCAGGCGAACGCGAAGTCCTACCAGGAACAGGTCTTCAAGATCCTGAACCCGGCGCGTACCGAAGTCCGATTCAACTCGGAATGGCTTTCCCCGATGACGTTCGAGGATGTGGTACGCCTATCCGCGAAGGTGACCGTGGCCCAGATGCTGGCTCGTGATGATTTCTCCAAACGCCACGCCGAGAATGCACCCATCTCCCTCGTCGAGTTTCTCTATCCGCTGGTCCAGGCCTATGACTCCGTCATGGTGAAAGCCGATGTCGAACTCGGTGGAACGGACCAACTCTTCAACCTCCTTCTTGGTCGAGAACTGCAGAAGGAGTTCGGCCAGGCCCCGCAGGTCGTCATGACGCTTCCGTTGATCGAAGGTCTCGATGGCGTGAACAAGATGAGCAAGAGCTTGGGGAACTACATCGGCGTCACGGAGTCGCCCAAAGATATTTTCGGGAAAACGATGTCCGTCAGTGATGAACTGATGTGGCGCTATTTCGAACTGGTGCTCTGCACACCGCCGGCAGAAATCGCGGCCCTCAAGCAGCGCCATCCCCGTGAAGCGAAAGACGAACTAGGGAAACGGATCGTTGCCCGCTTCCATGGTGAGGAGGCCGCAAACGCTGCTTCCGCCGAGTTTGCGCGCGTATTCTCCAAGAGCGAGCTGCCATCGGATATCCCGGATGTCCAGATCGTCGAAGCGACGTTGGGCGTGCTCGCCCTGCTCGTGCATTGCAATCTCGCCAAGAGTAACGGCGAGGCAAAACGTCTGGTGGAGCAGGGGGCTGTCAGGATCGGCGAAGAGCGGATCACGGACCCGCGTGCGCAAGTGACCATACAGGACGGATTGATCGTTCGCTCCGGAAAGCGTGGCTTCGCGAGGATCCGGAGCGCCGGTCGTGCGTAGGACAGAGACGGCCGGCGGCGTGGTCCTTAATGCCAAGGGAGACGTTCTCGTCGTCAATCAGCGCGGCAATTCCTGGTCGCTTCCCAAAGGTCACATCGATCCAGGTGAGACGGCACTACAGGCCGCGCGTCGAGAAATCGCCGAAGAATCAGGCATCACGAAGGTGACCCATATCAAGCCCCTTGGCAGTTATCAGCGATACCGCATCGGCAAATTCGGCGGAGTGGATCGTTCGGAACTGAAGCGGATCCACATGTTCCTCTTTCGAACGAAACAGACGACCCTGAAGCCGACCGACCCCTACAATCCCGAAGCCCGATGGGTCAGCACGGGAAACGTCAGCCGCCTCCTGACCCACCGCGCCGACAAGGCCTTCTTTCGCAAAATATTGCGAAAAGTGACCTGAGCGTCATACATTCCCCCCAACACGCGCCCGTAGCTCAGTAGGACAGAGCACGGGATTTCTAA
>CAZCZZ010000113.1:0-4734 GCA_964503335.1 uncultured Verrucomicrobiota bacterium | reverse complement strand
GTTTGGCATATTCACCATCGAAATGAGTTCGGATAGCTACCGCTAACCGGCTCCAATTTGCAGGTAGAACGGAAGCAGCGGAGAGATCGGTAGAATGCCATCACGCCCTTGGCGTGATGGACGTCGTGGGTTCGACTCCCATCTCCCGCTCCAATTTGCAGGTAGAACGGAAGCAGCGGAGAGATCGGTAGAATGCCATCACGCCCTTGGCGTGATGGACGTCGTGGGTTCGACTCCCATCTCCCGCTCCAATTTGCCTCACATCACTCATCATGAATCCGGAACAATTCGATGTGCGTGACGATGTGCGGGAGGCGCTTCGTGGGGGGCGCCCGGTCGTGGCGCTTGAGAGCACGTTGATCACACATGGGCTGCCGCGACCCGTGAACCTTGAGGTGGCGCGACAGCTTGAAGCGGTTGTTCTGAAGCACGGCGCGCTTCCGGCCACCATCGCGATCCTGAAGGGACGCATCAAGGTCGGTTTGACCGCCGCGGAACTCGAAGCCCTTGCCGCCGCTTCCAACGTCCGGAAGTGCAGTCGTCGCGATCTTCCAATCGTTGTGGCACGCGGCGAAGACGGGGCGACCACGGTGGCCGGGACGATGCTGATTGCGCACATGGCGGGGATACGTGTCTTCGCGACGGGCGGCATCGGTGGCGTGCACCGCGGCCATCCGTTCGATGTGAGCGCGGATCTTTCGGAGCTTGGCCGAACGCCTGTCGCCGTGGTCTGCGCCGGCGCGAAATCCATCCTCGATATCCCGCTGACGCTGGAAGTGCTCGAGACGCACGGTGTTCCAGTCATTGGCTACGGAACAAACGAGTTCCCGTCCTTCTACTCGCGCTCGTCGGGACTTCCGGTCGATGTGCGCTGCGACACGGTGTCGGAGATCGCGGCGATTCTGCGTGAGCGCGACCGGCTGGAAATGCAGACGGGTTCGCTGGTTGTCGTCCCGATCCCGGAGAAGGATGAACTGCCCGCCGGTGTCGCAGAAAAGGCCGTCGCCCAGGCCCTTGCCGAAGCCGATGCCCAGAGCATCCAGGGGAAACGCGTCACGCCCTTCCTGCTGCAGCGGGTCAGCGAACTCACCGGCGACCGCAGCCGCACGGCCAACATCGCCCTGCTGGAAAACAACGCTCGCGTGGCCGCAGAGATCGCCTGCGCGCTGTAATCTGCCAATCGAGTTTGAGCAGGCAATAAAAGCGTGGTAAGGAAAGTCCCATGAAAAGCTTCCGTAAAGAGTTGTGGTTCGATGTCGCGTTCCGGCGCGGGTTCCGGAATATCACGCAGGATGTGCAGGCGTGTTTGTTGGAGAGCGGGATCCGCGAGGGACTCTGTCTCGTCAACGCGATGCACATTACGGCGAGTGTATTTATCAACGATAACGAGAGCGGGCTTCACGCCGACTTTGAGACCTGGCTGGAGAAGCTCGCGCCGGAGAAGCCCCACAACCAGTACGCCCACAACGACACGGGCGAAGACAACGCCGACGCCCACCTCAAGCGCACGATCATGGGTCGCGAGGTGGTGATCGCCGTCACCAAGGGCCAGCTCGACTTCGGCCCATGGGAGCAGGTGTTCTACGGGGAGTTTGACGGGAAGCGGCGGAAAAGGGTGCTGGTGAAGATTATCGGAGAATGATGATTGCGGATTGAGGATTGATGAGTGCGAGAGCGGCGGACAGGAATTGCGGATTGATGATGGCTGATGGATGAGTTTTAGAGCGATAGACGGGAATTGCGGATTGAGGATGAATAATTGATGAGTGAAGTCGTGGAGAGCGCGAAAGCGGCAAAGACGGCCGATCTCAGGGTTCGTTTGAAGAGTTATGCTGTCGAGATCGTGCGGCTCTTCAATGTCCTTCCGCGTGGGCGCGAAGACGTTCGCGTGGTGAGCAAACAGCTCTTGCGCTCTGCAACCTCCGTTGCGGCCAACCACCGGGAAGCGTGCCGTGCCAGGAGTAGAGCCGAATTCGTGTCAAAGATTGAGATCTGCATCCAGGAAGCGGATGAAAGCATCTTCTGGCTGGAACTGCTGCGTGACGGCTGCGATCTGCGCGATCTGGACGAACTGCTCTTGGAAACGAATGAGATTATTTCGATCCTTGTGGCAACCGCGCGCACGGCGAAGCGAAATGACGCTTTCTCATCCTGATTCAAAACTCATCAATCATCATTCATCAATCAGCCATCTCCCCACATGCGCATCGCCAAAGTCGTCGTCGACCTTTCCCTGAACAAGGAGTTCGACTATCTCGTTCCGCCGGAGCTGGACATTCGCCTCGGTGACCAGGTCATCGTGCCCTTTGGACGGTCCACCAAGCGTGGCCATGTCACCGGGTTTGCAGACTCTTCTGAGCACGAGAACCTGAAGACGATTCGCGAGCGGGTGGGGAAGAAGCCGCTTGTTGATCCGGCGATCCTCAAGCTTGCGCAGTGGATGGCGGAGTACTACTGCGCGCCGATCGAGCAGGCCCTAAGCGCGGTGCTTCCGAGCGCTGTGCGGAAGAAGGGCCCGGCGTTTAAGGAGCGGCTCTTTGCGATTCCGACTGACGCGGCGAAGGACGTCGAACTGGTCAAGGGCCTGCGTAAGAAGAGTCCGAAGCAGGCGGCCGTGCTGGATACGCTGAACGCACAAGGACCGAAGTTTGTTCAGGAAGTGGCGCGTGCGGTCGGCGTCGACAGTGCGACCGTGCGGGCGCTTGAGCGAAAAGGCTTCGTTCGCATCGCTTCCGAAGTTCAGCAGCGTGACCCGCATGCCGGTCACGACCTGCTTCGCACCGAGGCTCTGCCCCTCATGCCACAGCAGGAGGTGGCGCTTGCGATGGTGAGGAATGCTATCGACACCCTGAAGCCGGGCGTCGTGCTTCTTCATGGATCAACGGGCAGCGGCAAGACGGAAATCTACCTGCAGGCCATCGACTACGTCCTGAAGCAGGGCAAGGGCGCGATCGTCCTCGTGCCCGAGATTGCGCTGACGCCGCAGACCGTGGATCGCTTCCGGAGTCGCTTCGGCGACATCACCGCCGTGCTGCACAGCAGTCTTTCGGAGGGCGAGCGTCACGACGAGTGGCATCGCGTCCATAGCGGGTCGGCGCGTATCGCAATCGGCGCACGATCAGCCCTTTTCGCCCCGATGCGTGATCTGGGCTTGATCGTCGTCGATGAAGAGCATGAGCCGACCTACAAGCAGGACGATTCGATCCGCTACCAGGCGCGCGATGTCGCAGTGATGCGCGGGCACATGGAGGGCTGCGCCGTCGTGCTCGGTTCCGCTACGCCGTCGCTGGAGTCGTGGAACAACGCGCTGCGGAAGAAGTACGCGCTGGCGTCCATGCCGCTGCGGGTCGACAACCAAAAGATGCCGCTGATGCGCGTGATCGACATGCGGTCGGAGCTGGCGAAGGAGGGCAAGATCAACGTGCTCTCCGGGGATTTGTGCGAGGCGATCCGTTCGCGGCTGAATCGCACGGAGCAGACGATGCTCTTCCTGAACCGGCGCGGCTACGCGTCGTCGCTGGTCTGCCCGAAATGCGGCTACGTGGCGACGTGCGACCAGTGCAGCGTGTCGCTGACCTTCCACAAGCCCACGAACCGCTTGGTGTGTCATATGTGCGGCAGCACGCAGAACGTGCCGCAGGCGTGTCCGAACGTCGAATGCCGCGACCCCGCGTTCAAATACTCCGGCATGGGGACGCAGCGGGTCGAGGACGTCCTTGCGAAGGTGTTCCCGAAGGCGCGTGTGCACCGGATGGATTCCGACACGATGACGCGGAAGGATTCCTACCGGAAGACCTTGGGCGACTTCCGTAGCGGGAAGATCGATATCCTCGTGGGAACGCAGATGATCGCGAAAGGGCTTCATTTCCCCAATGTGACCCTCGTCGGCGTGATCAATGCGGATCTGGGCCTGCACATGCCGGACTTCAGGGCGGGCGAGCGCACGTTCCAGTTGCTCACCCAGGTCGCGGGGAGGGCGGGGCGTGGTGATGTCGTCGGCGAAGTCATCGTCCAGACCTTCACGCCTTTTCATCCGGCGATCCAGGCCGCGCGGCGCATGGACTTCGACGGCTTCTGCGACCAGGAGCTGGAGTTTCGCAAGGAGCTGGGTTATCCGCCCTTCACGCATCTGATCTGCATGACCATCCGCGGCGCCGTGGAGGAGAAGGTCAGCTTCTCCGCTTTGACGTTTCTTCGCGCAGTCCAGCCGAAGTTCGACAAGTCCGTCATGGTGGCCGGACCGACGCCTGCGCCCGTAGCCCGGATCAAAGGGGAGCATCGCTACCAGATCATCATGCGAGCGGACAGGGCCGCGGCGATGACGGGCCCGCTTCGAGACGTCCTCAAGACATTCACCTGGCCCGAAGACGTGCAGTGGTCGCTGGACGTCGACGCGCAGCAGCTTCTGTAGTCAGCGGGCAAGGTCCTGCCGCAGTCGGGAGCCAAACCTACAACCGGCGACGTCGAAGAAAACACCTGCGCGACCCGGGAAAACGTTTGCGGGAACCTCCCGGCAACATGCGGGACGCAGGAATATGTTCGCGGGACCGGGGAAAATGTTTGCGCCAAGGAAGAAGATGTCTGCGGGACCTTGGAAAACATTTGCGGGACCCGGGAAAATGTTTGCGGGAAGTTCCCGCAGACATGCGGGAGGTTGGAAAATGTTTGCGGGACCCGGAAAAATGTTTGCGCCAAGGAAGAAAATGTTTGCGGGACCTTGGAAAACATTTGCGG
>CAZCZZ010000112.1:0-4971 GCA_964503335.1 uncultured Verrucomicrobiota bacterium | reverse complement strand
CAGATGAGTCTTCAGGAGGTCGCGGACTACCTGCACTTGAGTGTGCAGGATGTGGAGCGTTTGGTGAAGCGGGGGGAGATTCCTTGTGAGCGGCAGGGGGCGCGCACGGTCTTCATGTCCGCAGAGATAGAAGGGTGGGCGTCGCAGCGGCTTCTTGGGTCGAAGAGCGAGGGACTGAAGGAATTCCACACCAAGTCCACGGCGAAGGTGAAGTCTGTGGCGCTCGATACGGCCCTGATTCCCCAGTTGCTTTCCGAAACGTCGATCAGACCCGAGTTGACTTCGCGCACGCGCGCTTCGGTGATCGGCGATATGGCCGAACTTGCGGAGAGCACCGGGCTTGTCGCGTCGCGTGAGGATCTGCTGACATCGCTTCGCGATCGCGAGGCGCTCTGTTCGACGGCCCTGCCGGGCGGCCTGGCGTTGCTTCATCCACGGCATCACGACCCGTATGCATTCGATGAATCCTTCATAGTGCTTGGACGTACGCCGCATCCCATTCCTTTCGGCGCGCCCGACGGGAAGGAGACGGATATCTTCTTCCTGGTCTGTTGCCAGGATGATCGCTTGCATCTGCACACCCTGGCGCGGCTCTGCGTGATCCTCACCAAGACGCCGGTTCTGCTCGTATTACGGCAGGTGAGTACGGCGCGGGAAATGTTGAATGCGCTTATCGATGCGGAAACAGCCGTGCTGCTGAACCAGTGATGCGGCTAAGGCGCGGTCCATGTCGAATTGAAATGCGACATGGCGGACTGGTGCGTCAGGTCGAACCAGATCGGGGTCAGCGAGACATATCCGTCGTCGATGGCCTGCACGTCGGTTTCCTTCGTTTCACCGATCGACTTCATGTAGCCGTCCATCCAGTAGTACACGTTGCCCCGCGGGTCCTGGCGCCGATCGAAGGTCTCGACGAAGCGGGACCTTCCCATCCGCGTGAGCTTCATGCCCTTCACCGCCTCGAGAGGGATGTTGGGCACGTTGACGTTAAGCAGCGTTTCATCTGGCAGTCCCTTCGTCAGAACACGCTCCGCCAGCTTGCGCGCGTACGCTGCGGCGGTGTCCCAAAGCGGGTCTTTGAAGGTCGACAGCGAGACTGCCATGCTGGGGATGCCGAGGATGGTTCCTTCCGTGGCAGCGGAGACTGTGCCGGAGTAGATTACGCTGATGCCTGCATTCGGGCCGAGGTTGATGCCGCTGACGATCAGGTCCGGCTTCCCTTCGAGAATGGCATAGACCGCGAGCTTCACGCAGTCGGCGGGTGTGCCCGAAACAGCCGTGCCGAAGAATTCGCCGTTTTTGTAGATCTTCTGCGTACGTAACGGGTTGGCGAGCGTGATGGCGTGTCCCACGGCGCTTTGTTCGGCGGCTGGGGCGACGATGCAAATGTCGCCGAGATCGCGAAGGGCACGGGAGAGGGCTTCGATGCCCGGGGCGTGGATTCCGTCGTCGTTGCAGATGAGAATGCGCATGGGCCGACTCTTGCATGAGAGGGGACGAAAAGGAAACCTGAAACCGGAGACTTGATACCTGAGTAAGAAAAACGACCAACTGCGTCTGCTTGCCATCGCGCGGGGCGGGAAGTACGTTCAGCTCTGACTTTAGGGACGCGGTGGCGTTGATGGTCAGGCTCTGTGTGACGGAGACAGGTCTAAGCCCGCCAGGACCGGAAGGTAGCAACGGTACACCATCGTTCTTCGGGTGCGTGGATGTCCCGGCCGGAGCCATCGCGTCCCGAATTCTATCATGATTCGACAGGAGCAATGACCCAACGTGTCGTACGAAGTCTTAGCGCGTAAGTGGCGTCCCCAGCAGTTCCCCGACGTGGTTGGCCAGGGCCATGTGACGGAGACGCTGCAGAACGCGATCACCAGCAAGCGCGTGGCCCATGCCTATATTTTCGTCGGCCCCCGTGGCGTCGGCAAGACCTCCATCGCCCGCATCTTCGCCAAGGCGTTGAACTGTCGCAAAGGCGCCACCTCGAACCCCTGCGATGAGTGCGAGTCCTGCGTGGAGATCGTAAAGGGCTCGAACCTCGATGTCCTTGAAATCGACGGCGCTTCGAACAATGGTGTCGAGCAGGTGCGCGAACTCCGCGACAATGTTCGCTACGCCCCGGCCCGCGGACCGTACAAGGTGTACATCATCGACGAAGTGCACATGCTCTCGATTGGCGCCTTCAATGCACTGCTCAAGACGCTCGAGGAGCCGCCGTCCCACGTGAAGTTCATCTTCGCGACGACGGAAGTGCAAAAGGTGCCGGCGACGATTCTTTCCCGCTGCCAACGCTTCGACCTTCGTCGCATTTCGACGCGCGATATTGTGTCGCATCTCGGCAAGATCTCGAAGGCGGAGAAGATCAAGATCGACGACGACGCGTTGCTCGCCATCGCTCGCGGTGCAGAAGGTGGACTGCGTGACGCAGAGTCTGCGCTCGACCAGCTCATCGCGTTCCGCGGCAAGACGATTACCGAGCCCGACGTGCTGTCCGTGTTCGGCCTCGTGGCCCGGAAGGAACTTGAAGGCCTGGCGGAAGCCATCCTCAAAGGCGATGTCGGCTCCGTCCTGCGTTCCGTCTCTGAACTCGACGCCAGCGGCAAAGATTTGCAGCGCCTCACGATCGAGCTCCTGGAACATTTCCGAAACCTGCTCGTCGCGTCGCATGCCGAAGAGATGCTGAAAGATCAGGATCTTCCCGAACAACAGATAGCGACGCTGCGTAATCAGGCGAAGATCGTCGACGGATCGCGACTCGCCGAGATGGTGGATGTGTTGATCGACGTGCAAAGCCAACTGCGCTACGCCTTGTCGCGTCGCACGACGCTTGAGATATCGCTCGTGAAGGCTGCGCGTATCGTCACGACGGTTTCGATAGACGAAGTGCTGCAGCGGCTTCAGCAGGCGCGGCAGGACGTGGATGCATCGGTTCCTGCGGCTGCACAGCCGACCATGACGCAGGAAAGGCCCACAGTTCCGTACGCGGCGCCCTCGGTCAAGGTATCGGCGCCGGTTCACGCTCCGGGCGAAGACTTGAAGCGGATCGTTGAGCACTGGCGGGAGATTGTCAGCCGCGTTGGCGGTGTCGACCTTGTGGCGAAGAGCAATCTGGTCGATGCGCGACCGGTCGACGTGTCAGGTGACCGGGTGACCTTTGCGTTCGACCCGGAGTTCGCTGGTAACGCAGAGAAGCTGCAAAACAGTCGCGGTATCCGTGTCCTGCAGAAAGTTCTGGAGGACTTTCTCGGTCGTGCAGTCATCGCGCAGTTTAAGATCGCGAGCGGCGAAGGCCCGGCACCGTCGGCACCGCCTGCGACTTCGAAACCGGCGGATGCCGCAAGGACCACCGGCTCAAAGTCGAGGCAGCAGTGGGTCGGCGAGCCTGCCGTAAAGCGCGCGCTGGAAACCTTTAATGGCGACATTGTGGATATTCACGAATAACACCGAGGAGCAGGAACGATGGTCAACATGTTGAAGTTGGTGAAGCAGGCGCAGTCGATGCAGAAGAACATTGAGAAGCTCCAGGCCGAGCTTGCGGAGCGTCAATTTGAATTTTCCGCAGGCGGCGGAATCGTGACGGCCGTGGTGAAAGGCGACATGAATGTGGTCCGGATCACGATCAAACCCGAAGCGGTCGATCCGAGTGACGTCGGTATGCTCGAAGACCTCGTCGTGACCGCCGTGAACGGAGCGCTGCAGGCCGCGCGCGAAACCATGTCGACCGAGATGGCCAAGGTCACCGGCGGTATGGGCGGCATGGGCTTGCCCGGTTTCTAGTCGATCGCCATGCCTTCACCCGCAGATCCGGTCGAGCGGCTTTCCCAAGTGCTTGGTCGCTTGCCTGGTATCGGACGACGTTCCGCTGACCGTATGGTTTATGCCATGCTGCGCCAGCAGGGATCTCTCCTGCGCGACTTGATCGCCAGCCTCAAAGATGTCGAGGCGCGCGTGATCCTGTGCGGATCCTGCGGCAGTGTGACGGTGCGCGAAGAGAATCCCTGTCGTCTGTGCACCGACCCGCGCAGGGATGATCGCGTGCTTTGTGTCGTCGAAGACCCTTCAGGCATTGCGCTCATGGAACAGTCCGGAGGCTACCGCGGTCGCTACCACGCCTTGCTAGGCAAGCTGTCGCCGATGCGCGGCGACGGCGTGAAGAACATCAGGATGGACGCCTTGGTGGAACGGGTGGAGAAGGGGACCTTTGAAGAAGTGATCCTCGCGCTGAACAGCGATGTGGAAAGCGACGCGACAGGAAGTTTCATCCGCGAAGCCCTCGCGCGATTCCCCGTGAAAGTCACCAAACTGGCGCGGGGTATTCCGGCTGGGAGCGGTCTTGCCTACACGGACGCCGCGACGTTGCAGCAGGCGTTGCAGGCGAGGCAGGCGTTGTAAGTCTTGCTGGAGAAGCCCTTCGACGCGAACTTCTTGCTCAGGGCAATCGACCCCAAATGGCCTCGCCGCGAGCGAGCGAATGCGAGACGAGTGGCGTACCCGGAGAGAGTTGAACTCCCAACCTGCTGATCCGTAGTCAGCTGCTCTATCCAATTGAGCTACGGGTACCCGAAAGAGAGCGAGGAATATAGGAAAGGCCCTGCCGAAATGCAATGGTTCAAATCGTGAAAATGACGTAGATTTGCATCTTCTGTATGTCCAACGTCTTCCAGCTCGATTCCACCTACAAGCCGACGGGCGACCAGCCGGCGGCCATTGATGCGCTGGTGGAGGGTTTCCGGGAGGGGAGGCGGTACATGACGCTGGAGGGCGTGACGGGGTCCGGCAAGACGTTCACGATGGCGAACCTCATCGCTCAGTTGGGTCGTCCGACACTGCTGATTTCCCACAACAAGACGCTTGCCGCGCAGCTTTACGCCGAGCTCAAGGGCTTCTTTCCCAAGAACGCGGTCGAGTACTTCGTCAGCTACTTCGACTACTACCAGCCCGAGGCCTACATCCCGCAGACCGACACGTTCATCG
>CAZCZZ010000111.1:0-5008 GCA_964503335.1 uncultured Verrucomicrobiota bacterium | reverse complement strand
CTGGAGCAGATGCTCAAGATGGGCGTCCGTATCGAACAGCAGGCCTTCGCCAAACATGGCCTGAACTTCGTTCTGGAGCACTATCTGCCGGAGAAGCTGAAGAAGGCGAAGTACCTTCCGTGATGGGGGAAGGCTGGAGCAGGCAGTCAGAAGTCAGTAGACAGAAGTCAGAATCAGGAAGTAACGGAGTCCGCGCCCCTGCGGTGCATTCTGAATTCTGACTCCTGACTTCCTGCTGCTCCGCAGCACCTCACGCATCCAGAATGCGCCGGACGATCAGGGATAGCTTCGTCAGATCGTACGGCTTTGCGAGAAACTCGGCCCCTTTGGGCAACTCGCCGCTTTCCTGCAGGATCTGGTCGCTGTAGCCGCTGCTGACGATGACCCTCAGTCCGGGCTTTTGCTCCCTGAGCTTTCGGGCCAGGTCGAGGCCGGAAATTTCCTCCGGCATGACCATGTCGGTGAGCAGTAAGTCGATTTCGCCGCGTTGCGCTTTCCACGCATCAAGCGCCGCCTTGCCATTCTCCGCCTCAAGGACGCGATAGCCGAGGCGCTGCAAGGTAACGCGAACCATCTTGCGCACCGATGCTTCATCCTCGACGACGAGGATCGTTTCCTTGCCACCGATCACATCGCCGGTCTGGGTCTGAACTGAACTTCTCTGCGCCGGCTCGCCGCACGCGGGGATGTAGATGGTGAACCGACTGCCCTTCCCGGGTTCGCTCTCCACATCGATCCAGCCCTTATGCTGCTTTACGATGCCGTACACCGTGGCCAGCCCGAGTCCCGTCCCCTGCCCCACATCCTTCGTCGTGAAGAACGGTTCAAACAAGTGCTCCATCGTATGCTTGTCCATGCCCGAACCCTTGTCGGAAACGCTCAGGCGCGCATAGCGGCCCGGCGGCATGATGACGCCGTCCTTCGTGACGGAGGACTCGATCAGGACCAATCGCGTCACGACCTCGATCGTGCCGCCTTGCGGCATGGCGTCGCGTGCATTGATGACCAGGTTCATGATGACCTGCTCCATCATGCTGCCATCCGCCTCGACCACGGGCGGCTGCTCCGAAACATCCTCAACGAGGCGGACACTCTCACCCAGCAGCGGTTTGAGGATTTTGTGCATCCGGAGCACGATCTCGTTCAAATTGAGATGCTGGAAGCTGACGCGGTGGCGGCGGCTGAACGTCAGAAGCCGCCGCGTGAGATCGGCAGCGCGCGTGGCCGCATCACCGATCTCCCCAGCGATCTCGCGCGCATCGCTCGACACCGTCGTATCCTTCTGCATAAGGCTCGCATTGCCGAGGATCACCGTCAGGATGTTGTTCAGGTCGTGGGCGACGCCGCCCGCGAGTCGACCGATCGCTTCCATCTTCTGTGACTGGCGAAGCTGCGCTTCGAGGTTGGTCCGCGCTTCCTCGCTGCGCTTCAACTCCGTGATATCCCAGAAGATGCCGAGCACGCCCAGCACCTTGCCATCGGATCCCAACACAGGAGTCTTCACGGTATGGACAATCCGCATGATGCCGTTGATCGGATACGCCTCTTCGATATCGCGAACATCCTTGCGGGACATGACATCCCTGTCATCGGTGCGGTACTTCTCGGCAAGGTCCTGCGGATAGAATTCGAAATCGGTCTTCCCTTCGATCTCCGACGGCTGGATGCCCAAGTCTGCCGCGTAGGCGCGGTTGCAGGAGATGTAGATGGATTTCGGGTCCTTCATGAAGATGCGCTGCGGAAGGTTGTCCACCAGGGCCCTGTAGCGATCTTCGCCCGCCTTAAGATCCCGCGTCTGCCGCGCAACCATACGCCGCAGCGCCTGGATCCAGATCAGAAGTAGGATCAGGATTCCGGCCGCGGTTGCGGCGGCCCGCCGCGCCCACTCAGGCAGCATCCACTGCGGGCTCATCGTGTGGTGCTCGGCCCAGCGCCGCACGATCGCGGAGCGCTCGGACTCGGCAATGCTCGAAAGGCCCTTGTTGAGGATGGATAGCAGGACCGTATTCGTCTTCGCCACCGCCATATGCTGGGGCGTCGTATAGAGGATCGAAGGGAGGAAGGTGACGCCCGTCAGCGCGAACTCGGTCAGCACATGGTTCCCCACGGGCAGCGTTTCCACCATGGCATCCAGCCGGCCGATGGACAGGAGGAGCAGACCTTCCTTGGTCGTTTCCACCGGCGTAATGGCCAGTTCCGGATGCTCCTTCTGAATCCATGCGTGCGCACCGTGATTCCTGACCACGCCCACCTTCCGCCCGGCAAAGTCATCGATGGTTTCGCGCATGTCCGCGCCAAGGCGCACAAACAGGACATAGGGAACCTGGAGGTACGGCTCGGTGAAGAGCAGGAACGTCTCTCGCTCTGGCGTCAGCGTCAACGTGCCAAGCAGGTCGGCTTCGCCCTTCTTCATCCCTGCCAGCACGTCGGTCCAGGTCGGATAACGGACCGGCTCAATCGTGGTTCCCAGTTTCTCGGCGAGAACACTTAGAATCTCGGGCGTAATGCCGGCCAGGTTGCCGTTGCTGCGGAAGAACTCAAACGGCGCAAAGGCGGGATCCGGGGCATACCGCAAGGGGCCGTGTTCCTTCAGCCAGGCCTTCTCGTCCGGCGTGAGAGGTTCGGCAGAGGCACCGGTAGCGAGAAAGACAGCAAGGAGCGCAACACTGCATGCCAGCAGCCTGTGGTAAAAGCGGGAGGGATCGCGTTGCAGTTTTGCCGACATGGATCTTACGCAGGAATGGGAACTAAAACACCCCGCTTGTAAAGTAAGCGCATGGCTAAGCAATCCAAATAGTGCCCGGCGCAATAGGATTCGATGTGACCGGCGAAACGCCCCTCTTCCAGCAGTGCAATGGCAGCGAGCAGGTCGAGGACGGAACGGTGCCAGACGGCTTCGAGGGATTTGCCGTTGTGATCCAGCCGCGGCTTGTTGATGTAGCCCCAGCGGCTGGCGATGAGAATATTCTCCGCCGTGTAGCCCAGGTTGCGGACATCCGCGAACATCTTCCCGATGGAGCGACAATAGAGCATCTTAATAAACGACGTGTTCGTTCGCGCGATGGCTCCATAGTTAAAATGCTCCGGCGTGAGCGGGAAACGGATGCGCTGCTGGCCGATCGCGGTCTTGAAGTTGATCGCGCAGTCGAAGGTCAATTTCGGGGGTCCTTCGCGGTGCGGATGGAAAACGAGGAAACTGTAGGGATTCCCCACCGTGACCTTCTCTTTGACCGTAAAATGACGCACGGGTTTCCCGACGTCCTGCGTTCCCGCCGATGACAACGCTTCGACCAGGTCCAGGCTGCCGCGCTTGAACAGCGGCGGATCGCCGGATTCCATGCGGATCATCAGGTTGTCGATCCCCATCCCCAGCTTCAAGGCGATGATGTGTTCCACCATGCGGATGTAGTTCTGGGGCGGACCGCTGCGGAGCACGATGTTGCTTACGATGTCGCCTGTCGTCCACACGTTGCGGATCGACACGCAGACGGGGAGGCTGTCGTTCACATCTTCACGCGAGAACCACCAGCCCTCGCGGTCGGTGGGCTCCAGTTTGAGCGTGCGGGTGGCCTTGCCTAGAAACGTGCCGGGACCCGTTACGGCGACAGGGCGCTGGATCGTGCGCTGGGTGGACGGATAAAGCGCCGCGGGACCGTCCATGAGATCCCAATCGACCGGCTGTTTCGTGAAACGATCGTACGATCGGTGGAGATCATCCACTGATCCGGCCAAAACAGTTCCGAAGGGTTCCTGTGACATAGGGCTTTCTCGAAAAAACCGGCAGTGTAGGGAAAGACCCGCCAGGACTCAACCATCGGGTTACTGCGAAATCGGGGCCTTTTCGGGCTCCGTCGGCCGCTTGCTGCCAGCTGGCAGGTCAGGAGACTGATGCTGGAGGCAGGAAGGGCAGATACCGTGGGTGAATTCGGCCAGGGATCTTTCCGAGACGAAGGACTCCAATTGCTGCCACGCCCTGTCTTCAAGCTGGACCTTGCGACAGTAGGAACAGACGGTGATAAAGCCCGTGAGAATCCGTCGCTGCTGGAGATACGTGTTCCCGATCGTGATGAAGCCGATCACGATGATGACTGCGCTCAGGACGCAACCATGAATCCAACTGATGCCCCTCTGTGGCTCCTCCACCAGGAGCGTTTCGAAATCGAGGGCCACACCGGCCCAGACGACGGCAAGCAGCAGGCCAAAGCCAAGAAACTGCCACCAGGCAATGTGTTCAAGGGGACGTCGAAACGTCTTCGCATCTACATTGCGGCCAAAATCTTGTGACATAGATAGAGAGGATACCCCCGGTAACCATCGCTTGAAAACCGGGTAAACACCTTAGATAACCCGCTTTGGGAGGATTCAGGAATGCGCCCGGCGGGGGTCGAACCCACAACCTACGGCTTCGGAGGCCGTCACTCTATCCAGTTGAGCTACGGGCGCGTCTTCAAGAAGTAATCAGTAGTCAGTAATCAGTAGTCAGTAAAGACCGATCAGAATCAGCCGTTCTTCGCCTTGAAGTCCTTCATAAAGCCGATGAGGGCGTCGACGCCGGCGGCGGGGAAGGCGTTGTAGATGGAGGCGCGGATGCCGCCGACGGAGCGGTGGCCCTTTAGACCCTTCATCGCCTTGGCGGACGCTTCCTTCACAAACTTCTCTTCGAGCTCCTCGGACGGCAGACGGAACGTGACGTTCATGTCTGAACGGTTTTCCTTCACGGCCGTGCCGCGGTAGTAGCCGCCGGAGTTATCGATCGCCGCGTAGAGTTTGCCGGCCTTGTCCGAGTTGACCTTGGCCAACGCGTTCAGGCCACCCTGCTTGTCGATCCAGCGCGTCACCAGCATCACGAGATAAATCGCGAAGCATGGCGGCGTGTTGTAGAGCGAATTCTCGTCGGCATGGGTCTTGTAGCGGAAGATCACCGGAATCTTCGCATTCACCTTTTCGAGAAGATCCTTGCGAATCACGACGAGCGTGACGCCGGCGGGTCCGATGTTCTTCTGCGCGC
>CAZCZZ010000110.1:0-5401 GCA_964503335.1 uncultured Verrucomicrobiota bacterium | reverse complement strand
CGTACGATGGCCAGGAGCAGGTGTTTCACACGCAACTGAGTCTGGCAGCCGAACGGAATCTGCCGGTCAGTGTCCATTGCCTTCAGGCCTGGGGTCGCATGCTCGAAATTCTCACGGATAGTCCGCGGCCTCCGCGCGGCGTGGTGCTCCATAGCTACGGAGGCTCGACGGAGCTTGTGAAACCTCTCGCCGAGCTTGGCGCCTACTTTTCCTTCCCGGGCTATTTCGCCCACGAGCGCAAAGATCGACAGCGCGGAACTTTCCGCCATGTGCCGGAGGATCGAATCCTGATCGAGACCGATGCCCCCGACCAGTTGCCGCCCGCGGCGCTGATTACGCATCCACTAGCCGAGAGCCTCAACCACCCCGCGAATCTCGCGGCGATCTACGGGTCGGCGGCAGTGACCGTGGGAAAGTCGATCGAATCCCTGGCTGCCCGCGTGGCCGATAACTTCAGGCGGGTGTTTGAGGCAGCGCCCGCTCAAAGCGTCCGATAAGTTCGCTGGCGGTTTCCAGGCCGATGGAGAATCGGATCAGGTAGCGCGATACGCCGCATTGCTCGGCCCAGTCGAGTTCGCTGTAGTGCGCGAGCAGGGTGAACGGGCAGCAGAGGCTGAACGTGGTGCCGAGATTCGGGCCTTTGCTGATTTCCAGCTGGTCGAAGAAGGCCGCGCTCGTCGCGGCGGGATTCTTCAGGACGAGCGAGAAGAGTCCGCTGTAGCCGCCGTCGCGGCGCTTGAAGGCGTCGTAATGCGCCGTGTCCTTCAGCCCGGGGTAGAATACATGCGCAACGGCCGGATGCTTTTCCAGCCACGTGCAGAGTTCCAGCGTCGTGGCGTTGACGTGATGCATGCGTTCGACGAAATCGCGCGAATAGCTTTCCACGAAAAGCGCGTCACCGCCCCAAAGGGTGTCCTCGTACTCCGCGTCAATCGCGGCGCGGATTTCCCCGGCGAGCGGTCGCTTCGGGTTCAGCACAATGGCGCCGGCCATGACATCGCCACGCCCCGTGAAGAACTTGGTAAGGCTGGTGACGACGAGGTCGCAGGCGGGCAGGGGATTCACATTCGCGTAGGTCGAGATCGTGTCATCCACGACGACGGGAATGCGATGCTTCCCGGCGATCTCCGCCAGCGCCGACAGGTCAGGGCTCAGCAGGAGCGGATTCGAGGGATACTCGCAATAGATCGCGGAGAACTTCTCGCGCCCGGCCAGCTCCGCAAGGGGCTTGAGTTCGGCGTCGTTGCCGAAGGGGAAGAAAGCAGCGCCCGGCCCCAGGTCCTGTTGGATCTTGAGGGTGTCCACGTAGGGAAATCCGAACTGAACGCTTCGCGCACCGGGAGTCCTGCGCATCAGGGCGCGGTGTGCGGAGTAGATGGCGGCCATGCCCGTCTTGAATAGATAGACGTCCCCGGCCGGGACACCCATCAGATCGGCGATTCTCTGGCGAACAACAGCTTTCGCTTTGGTGGCATCGGGCTCGGCGACACCTTGCAGCAGCGCCTCCGCGCGGCGTGAGGATATCCCGTCGCCCGTGTGTCTCCAGTACTTGAGCGCAGACTCATGCGCGGCTTCCGGATAGATCACGACAAACGCTTTTCCGTCCTCCCAACTCACCACGCGGGCGTCGGCACCGGACCACCGCCTGATGTGATCCACACACCGCCGGGCCGCATGGTGTGACGGGTAGACGGCGCAGCGTTCGCCCGCACCCGCCAGCTGAAGTCGGCACTGCTCGAAGAAGCGTGATGCGAGCGGTGGAATGACGAAACGGGGATAGCCGGCCTGGAGCTTCTCGATAACGCGGACGCGCTTCTCTTCGTAATCGATCACATCCTGCCACATCGGCAGGCAAACGGAGTTCGCGTGCACGGAAGGAGGCAGCGGCGCGCCGAGGTCTTCGGCGCGATACCGGGGCAGCGTATGCAGGATCTGGTCTGGAAAGTCCGCGCTCATCGCATGAAGGCGCAAAGGTAGCGGGGCGATGGGTTGATTCAATGCAAATTGACGGGGGCGGGGCGGCCGGCACCGGCACGATACTTCTCCTTGAGGTATAAGGAAGCGCGGGGTAGCTTTTCGCGCTCTCATGAACCCGAAACTGCAAACAGGTTGTTCGATCCTTGCCGGTGGGTTGATCCTCGTAACCGGCGCCACCGGTTTTACAGGACGCAACCTCGTGTCGCACCTGGCAAAGAACGGTGCACGGATAAGGGCTACCGCGCGTCATACGTCCGATGTTACCTGCCTCCAGGGTCTTCCTGTCGAGTGGATCAGGGGCGAGCTGCACGACCCTGAGTACATCCGCAAGGCCATGGACGGTGTGAGCTATGTATTCCATCTCGCCACGGCCTTCCGGGAGACATTCCGTCCCTACCAGGAGCAGTACAACGTGCATGTCGCGAGCACGAAGCTGCTGGCTGCGGAAGCCGCCAGGCAACCCGGGTTTCGCCGCTTCGTGCACGTATCCACCATCGGCGTGCACGGTCACGTCGAGTCGCCGCCGGGCGACGAGAATTGTCCTTTCGCCCCGGGCGACACCTACCAGCAAACGAAGCTTGAGGCGGAGCAATGGATTCTCGCCCACGGCAGGAACACGGGCCTACCCGTCACGGTGGTAAGGCCGGCCGGGATCTTCGGGCCCGGAGACGACCGCCTGCTCAAGATCTTCCGCATGGCTTCGCGGCGGCTTGTCCCGGTGGTGGGCCGCGGAAAGCATCTCCTCCACCTGATTCACGTCGATGACCTGGTCCGCTTCATGGTCCTTGTTGCGGACCATCCGAAGGCGTTGAACGAGGTGTTTATCTGCGGGAACAAGGAACCGATCTCCCTTGAGACGATCATTGCGATCGCCAGCCGAGAGTACGGCATCAGGAACCGCATCGTGCGGATTCCTGTCGCGCCCGTGATGGCCGCTGCGGTGGTATGTGACCGCATCTGCTCGCCGCTTGGTATCCAGCCGCCGATCTTCCCCCGCCGCGTGGCGTTCTTCACCAAGGATCGTGCATTCGACACCTCGAAGATCCGCCGCGTCCTGGACTTCCAGACGTACTACGATAACGAGTCGGGGATCACCCAGATGGCGCGATGGTATCGCGACCATGCCGCGGCGGCAGGCTGACGTTCTATTAGACGCGCGCGGCGACAACGGCATTTTCCGTCTGCCACCCCGCCGGCTTCCGGTTCAACAGGAGTGCGCCCCCGATGAGGGCGAAAAAGATTCCCACGATCCGGAAAAGGATGCCGAGGCTCATGGAGAGAGCTCCTTCCACGTGGCTCATCCCGAGCGATAGCACGATCAAGCCTTCCTTCAATCCGATCCCGTTCACCGTGATCGGCACCAGTGACGCGATTTCGATCAGCGGGAAGAATGTGAAGAAGTACAGGATGGGAATGTCGGGAAGTATGGACCGCGCCATCAGCGCGTAGGCACCCAGCGTCAGCCCCTGCACGACGAGGCCCAGCAGGCAGGCCTCGATGAACAGGCGGGGATTCCTGCGCAACTCGTTGCTGACATCCGCAATGCTGCGCGCCTTCTTCTCGTCGAGCACACGGCTCAACCACGGCAACCGGACGGCGAGTAGGGACCATAGGGTGTCAAAGAAGAGCATCACGGCCAGGAGCGTAAGCGTGATCAAGCCCGTCCCGCCGAGAATCAAGGGGAAGACCCAGTGGGGCATGGGAATGTCACCGCGGAACACCGTCAACGCGACGATGGCCACGCCCAGCAGCGTCAAGACGCCCGTTAGTCGTTCAAGCAGGACTGCCGCCGCGGGGCGAATCTTCTTCGCGCTCGCCTTCGATACGTCGTAAATCTTGTACAAGTCACCGCCGACGCTCCCGGGCAGGAAGGTGTTGAACCACAGGCTGATCATCGAGATTTCCAACACGCGCCAGAAGGGTACGCGAATGGCAAGATGCCGGAGGATCAACATCCACCGGTATGCTCGCGCGGCGATTCCGAGAAAACAGAGCAGGGCACCCAGGAAGATGAAATGAAGATCCGCGTGCCGTAGCGCTTCCAGCACATCGCGAGGATGCACCATGAGGAAAAGGATGGCGAACGTCGACAGGCCAAACAGCAACCTGACCACCACCGAATATCGTTTCCTGCCCTCGATTGCCATAAATGAAAAGGTACTTCTTACGGATATGCACGGGTGGCGTCGAGCAAAGGTTTTGTCGTAGAAACCCGCATGGACCGGCGGCTAACCCGCGTGTTGCATTGCAGTCGATGCCATGTTCGGGCTAACGCGTGGGCACGACGACCACGGGACACGGTGCATTCCGCAGCACACCGTCCGTAACGCTGCCGACGAGAAGATGGCGCAGCATGCTGTGTCCGTGTGAACCCATGACAATGAACGAGGCCTGCAGGCGTCGCGCCTCGGCAAGGATCTTCTCTCCCGGATAACCCTGAATGAGCAGCGCCGAAGCCTTCAAGCCGCGGCCCACAAGCTCCCTTTCATAGGCTTGGATATGCTTGTGCTCCTCGCGAATCTCGCCGGCCACGGCGTCGCGGACCGACTGGGGACCGGGCCCGTAGCCGACGAATTCCGGGTCTGGAGCTGCGACGTGGAGAAGGACAACCTCGCTCGACATGGTCTTGGCCAGGTCTGCCGCCACATCCATCACCCTCGTCGTGATGTCGGAAAAATCAACCGGAACCAGTATCGTGCTCATGCAATCAACCCTTTCCCTGAAACTGATTTTCGCCCTGCAATCGACTTTTGGCGAGGAAAACCCGCCATGAGGAGGGTGGGAAAACTGTGATATCCGTGTATCCTTATCGGGTGACGACGGACTTTCCAACGTTCCGCGCTGAACTCAGCAACGTGATTACACACGGGTTCGGATTCCTTGCCAGCGTTGCCGGGCTTGTTCTGCTTGTTGTGTATGCCGGCCTGTACGGCGGCGCACGGGAGATCACCGCGAGCGCCCTGCACGGCGCCTCGCTGGTCGTCTTATACCTGGCCTCAACGGTGTACCATAGCGTGCGTACACCTCGTGCACGGAAGATCACGCGCATCATCGATCACATTGCGATCTACGTCCTGATCGCCGGCACCTACACACCCTTTGCGTTGATCACGCTGCGCGGCACCTGGGGGTGGTCGCTTTTCGGCGTCGCCTGGGGCCTCGCCCTTCTCGGGGTCATCTATGAGATCTTCTTCTGCGGGCGCTTCAAGATCTTCTCGGTCCTCGTGTATCTCGGCATGGGTTGGATGGTCATTTTCGCCATCAAGCCGCTGGTCAGCAGCCTGCCCCTTGCCGGCGTGCTGTGGCTCGCAGCGGGCGGACTCGCCTACAGCCTCGGCACCATCTTCTATGCGTGGAAGAGCCTCCCGCACCACCACGCCATCTGGCACCTCTTCGTCCTGGGCGGAAGCGTGTGCCACTACGT
>CAZCZZ010000109.1:0-5992 GCA_964503335.1 uncultured Verrucomicrobiota bacterium | reverse complement strand
CACGCCAGCAGAGTGGCGTGGCTACAGTATGTCCTAGCCCTTCACGAACGATTCCATGGCCTTGAGACCATCGGGTGTGCCCATATCGAGAAGGGGCGGGGCGGACTTGCAGGCTTGAAGTTTGCCGGCGGCGGCGAGCTGCGGGAAGATCTGCGTTTCCAGCGAGATATTCCCGACGGGAATGAGGGTGAGCACTTCCCGGTTCATCAGGTAAGCGCCGCCGTTGATCCATCCGTCGCTGCGCTCCGCCTTCTCGCGAAACGCCGAAACGCGTCCGGCTTCGTCAAATTCCACCGTCCCGTACCGTCCGGCGTCGGCGATCGGAACCACGGCGATGGTTGTCCAAGCATTGGAACTCGCAGCGTGCAGCTTTTCCAAGGATTGGAAGTCCAGGCGCGGCAGCCAACTGTCGCCGTTTAACGCGAAGAAGCGGTCCGATTTGATGAACGGTTCGACATACTTCAGCCCGCCCGCGGTGCCCATCGCGGACGGCTCGACGGAGACCGTCAGCGTGATGCCCGGGATGGTTGCCGATTCCGCCCACCGGGCGACGGCGTCAGCCATGTGTCCCGCAGCGAGGTGCACGTCGGTGAAACCGTGCGTGGCGAGCCATTCAACCTGTCGCTCAATGAACGGCTTTCCGGCCACGGGCACGAGGGCCTTGGGACGATCCGGAAACAGCGCGGCGATGCGCGTTCCTTTGCCTCCGACAAGTACGATGGCCTGTTTCATGGCGACTGGGCGAGGGCGAGCAGCGGATCCACCGTCTGCCGCTTCACGCGTTCCATATCAAAGTTGTCGTACGCTGTCTGCAAGGCGGCCTTGCCGAGCCGCTCGCGCAGCGCCGCGTCTTCGATGAGGCGAACCAGCTTGGCGTGAAACGCCGGCATGTCGTCCGGCTTGAACAGGAATCCGTTCACATCTTCGACGACGACTTCCGCGACACCCTTGAGGTGCGCGGCGAGGACCGGCAGGCCGCACGCGAGGCTGTGCACGAGGGCACCCGTCATATGAAAATCATCGGACTCGGCACCAACCCGCATGACGAGTCCGATGTCGCCCGCGTTCAGCGCGTCGTTCACTTCGGGAAGCGTCTTCAGCCAGCCCGTGAAGAGAACCATGTCTTCGATGCCGAGTTGCTTCGTGAGATCGCGCAGGTTCTGCATTTCAGGCCCGTCACCCACGAGCAGGTACCGGAATTGCGGGTGTGTGGTCTTGAGAGGGGCGATGGCCTTTAGAACGCGGTCGTTGCCCTTGTTGGGATGCAGAATGCCGTGGTGAACCAGCACGACCGTGGTGGGCGCCAACCCAAGACGGGCCTTTGCGGCGACGCGGTCCGTCGGATGATAGATGCGGAGATCACAGGGATCGTATACGGGATGAATTCGCGCCTCCGGGATGCCTTGCTGCACGAGGTAGGCCTTCGTGCTCCGGGCGCGCGTGAAGATGAGCGGAAGCGTCTTCCACGTGGCCATGTCGATGCGCCGGATCGTGCGACCGATCGCGTGGAGGAGTCCGCCCTTCATATAGATGTCCACGAAGAAGTCGACCACGGTCACAGAGACCTTGCGGCCGAAGAAGACGCGTCCGATGAGCGTGGTGAACGGGATTGTCTCATCGATGTACACAGCGTCGACGCCGCTGATCAGGCTGTGCAGGGCGACGAAGGGAAGGCACAGGAGCCAGAGGGCGGTCTTGAGGAACTTGTCCCGTGTGGACGTGCGATCAATCCTGAATGGCAGCTCGTGCACGATCACGTGACGCGCAATCTCTTCCGGCACCGGTCGCGTGCTCTTCAGGCCGTAGTAGTGGACTTCGGCATGCTTGGACAGCTCGGTCAGGATGTCGGGCAACGCATGGAAGAGTTCCGTGTGCTCGGCTGCTCCATAGCGGAACCAGAAGGCGATGCGGGGGCGGCGAGACGTGCTCATTCGGGCGCTTGGAAGATGATGCGACTGCCTTCTTCGCTGAAACCGAAGGGCACTTCGCGGAGGTCTTTCAGTTTCTCGCGCACGGCGGGCTGCTGCGCAGGATCGGCATAGAGCAGCAGGAAGCCCCGTCCGCCTGCTCCGAGGAGCTTGCCGCCGAGGGCGCCCGCGTCCCGCGCCGCCTGGTACGCGAGGTCGATGTCCGTGTTGGAAATGCCTTTCGAGAGTGATTTCTTCCGCTGCCAGGAGTCGTTCAGAAGCCGCCCGAAGTCATCCAGCGAACCGCGTCCCTGCAGGATGGCCTGTGCTTCATCCACCATCTTGAGCATTTCAAGCAGCGCCGGGACATTGTGCTGAACACGCTTCTTTTGTTCCTGGAGGATGTTCTCGGCCGATTGCTCGATGCCCATGTAGAACATCATCAGGCAGCTCTCGAGCTCCGCCTTGCGTGACGGCTGAAGGTCGATGTGCTGCGCCTCAACGCCTTTCCCCGAGAACTGGAATCGGCGAAAGCCGCCGTACGCAGCCGCATACTGATCCTGGTGGCCGCCCGAGTCACCCACACGGTCGCGTTCGACCGTGATGGATTCCCGCGAAAGCTGTTCGGCGGTCGGTGCTTTCCCCTGCAGCGCGTGGAGCGTGTGGAGCAGGCCGACGGCAAACGATGACGAGGAGCCAAGGCCCGTACGCCCGGGGAGATCGGCGATGTGGGTAAGTTCGAGACTCACGTTGACGCCCAGCATCAGCATACACTCGCGGATCAGCGGATGCTTGAACTCGGACGGGTGATTGACCAGTTCCGTTTGCGCGTAGCTCGCGCGATACTTGTGTTTGAAAAAGGGACCAAAGCGGTGCGCGGAGATGTAGCAGTACTTGTTGATCGCGGTGAGCAACGTGGCCCCGCCATGCTCCTTGTAGAACTCGGGGAAGTCGGTTCCGCCGCCGAAGAAGCTGACGCGAAAAGGAGTGCGGGAGATAATCACGCGAGCTTCTCCTTGCCCGCGAGCACGTCGTGCACGAATTGGCGAACGGTCTCCCGACTCGACGGCACCGGGCGAACCTTCTTCAACTTGTCGACATTCACCTCGTAGCGCTCGGGGGGGAGGTTCTGGGGGAAGCGACCGCTGTCGCAGTTCGGAATCATCCACGCGATGTCGCGGAGCGAAATGGTGCCATCGCCGCAGACATTGAACGTGTCATTGCCCGTCACGCCGTCGATCAGGTCGAAGACGGTTCGCGCCAGCTCCTGCGTGTGCAGGTACTGGTATTCGGAATCGGCGCTGACGCGCAGTTGCTCGTTCTTGAGCAGATCGTAGATCGAATTCTTCTTCAGTCCGCGTCCCACGAAACCGCCCATGCGGAGGATGAGCCAGGAGGGGGCGTAGAAGCGGACCAATTCCTCGGCAAGATGCTTGTGGAATCCGTAAGGCGAGAGGGCCGACGGGACGATGGGGGCAGTCTCCGCATTGTTTGCGGGATTGGATCGGTCGGGATACACGTCGATCGTGGACAGGTGGACGTAGCGGCTGACTTTGAAGTCGTGCAGCGACCGCAGCACGGATCGCGTGGAGAGATCGAACTCTTCTTTCGGATCGCGCGCAGCGAGGTACTTCTTCGAGTTTCCGTTCGCGTTGATCAGGACGTCGGCCTTGGATCCGATCGAGGCATCGTACGTGTCGCGACCCACCACGACCGTGGACCAGCCTCGCGCATTGGCTTCGGCGACGATGGCTGACCCGACAAAACCGCGGCCACCGAGCACAACACAGACGCGACCGGGTTTTGACGGCTTGGCGGACATTAGAGCCTGACGTCTCCTGTCGCGCGCGCGGCGATAAACCAATCCGCCGTGCGACGGAGCCCGTCGCCGAGGGGCGTGTCGCAACGAAGGCCGAGGGCATGAAGCTTCGTGCAGTCGAAGATCTTGTCCATCTGGCCGTCCGGCTTCGACGTGTCCCAGCGGATATCGCCGCTGAAACCCGTCACCTTCTTCACCGTCTCCGCCAGCTCCTTGATCGCGGTCCGCGTACCCGATGAGATGTTGATGGGGTCGGACGTATCGTAGTGGGCGAGGAACCAGGGAATGGTGGCGGCCACGTCGCCGGCATAGACGAAATCACGGGTCGGTCGGCCTGTGCCGAGCGCCACGATCTCCTTGTCGCCGCGGTCGCGTGCTTCGACGTACTTGCGGATCAGCGCGGGGATGACGTGGGACTGCTCCATGTTGAAGTTGTCCCATTCGCCGTACACGTTGCCGGGGACGAGCACGACCGAGTTGAAGCCGTGCTGCTGGCGGTAGGCCCACGACTGGACGAGCAGCATCTTCTTCGCCACGGAGTAACCGGCGCTTTCGATCTGCGGATAGCCGTTCCACATCTGGTCTTCGCTGATCGGTGACACGGCCTTGGAGGGATACGAGCAGCCGCCCATGAGCGTCAGGAGCTTCTTCACCCCGCCCTTGAACGCCGCGTCGAGCACCTGCGTGTTCATCGCGACGTTCTCGTAATAGTAATCAGCGGGGCGCTTCTTGTTGTCGACAATGCCGCCTGACTTCGCCGCAAGGTGAACGACGCAATCCGGCTGGATCTCGCGGATCATCCGTTCGGGGATGCCCGGCTGGAGCAGGTCATAGTTCTTGCGGCTGACCGTCACGAGCTCCGCGTCAAAGTGCCGTTTGAGCTGGGGCACGATGTGGTGGCCGAGGAAGCCGTTGGCTCCTGTGACGAGGATGCGCTTGAAGGTCGCGGGCATGTTACACGTTGGAGTACTGGTTGCGCCGGATGACCTGATAGCCCTTGATGAGCTCGGCGATACCCTTCTGGATTGAAACCTGCGGCTTGTAGCCGGTCTTCTCGATCTTCTCGTTGCTCACGATGTAGTTGCGCTGGTCGGGATCCTTGCCGATCTCCGACTCCATGATCGTGAATTCGGGGAGCTGCTTCTTGATCTCCAGGCAGAGCTCCATCTTCGAGATGTTCGCATCGCTCAGGCCGACGTTGTAGGCCTGGTTCTTCATCGTGTCCCAGTTGTTCAAGCCGTGAATGAACGCGCGGGCGATGTCGCGGACGTGGATGTAGTTGCGCTTGAAGTGGGCTTCAAAAAGGATGACGAAGCGGTCCGTGACGGCGCGATAGGTAAAGTCGTTCACGAGGAGGTCTACGCGCATGCGCGGGCTGATGCCGAACGCTGTTGCAAGGCGGAAGGAGATGGCGTGGCCGCTTGAGAGCAGCGCGTTTTCGAGTTCCACCTTCAGGACACCATAGAGAGACACGGGACGAAGCGGACTTTCCTCGGTGCAGAACATGCCGGCCTCGCCGACGCCGTAGCCGCTGTTGGTCGTCGGGGAGAGGAACCGCTGGTCCTTGCTGGCCAGGGACAGGAGCATCTTTACGGCGTCCAAGTTGATGGCGCGCGCCTCGTCCGGCTTCTGGGCGCAGAGCGGGGCGCCGACCAGGCAGGCGAGGGGAACGATCACATCGGCCTTCGCCATCAGTTTTTGCATCAAGTCGCGGCTGCGGATGTCGCCCCGGACAATCGTAAGCTTCTCATCATGACAGACATCGAGCAGCGAGCTCGGGTTGTACATGAAGTTGTCGACCGCCGTGACGGAGTGGCCAAGTTTGAGGAACTCCGGGACCATGACCGAGCCAAGATAGCCCGCGGCGCCGGTGACAAGAATGCGCTGAGGTGAAGATGTCATAAGTTAACCAACGTACCTGCGGGAATCCGGTGGTGTCAACGGCATGTCGGGTACGGCAATGCGTCGGTTTGAACGCTTTGGCAGAAGGGGGAGCACCTTATCAGGAACTCACGAAATCAGGAAAAGGCCACAGGATCTCACCGTAGAAGGCGCTGGCTCGCTTGGCCGAAGTGACGCAAGAAGTAACCGCGAATTACGCGAATTTCCGCCAATTTCGATCCGAAGACAGAGATTCCGGAGCGCAGCTTCATAATTCGCGAAAATTCGCGAAATTCGCGGTCACCTGCCGAATCGTTCTGTTTTGCGTTCACCCATCCCGAAACCAGCACAGCCTTGCCCGAAACCCATCAAGGCTGCGCCGTCT
>CAZCZZ010000108.1:0-6072 GCA_964503335.1 uncultured Verrucomicrobiota bacterium | reverse complement strand
AGCGCCTCCGCGTAAGCACATCGATAACATCCGTCGACAGCGGCTTCGCGCCACGCCCCGCGACCGCGGCCCAGAGCGCTTGGGCCAGTGCGGGAATATCCTCCGGGCGCTCGCGCAACGGTGGAATGTAGATGCAGGATTCGTGCAGAAGATAGTAGAGATCCCAGTCAAAGAGATCTTCACCAGCCAGCCGGCAAAGGTCGCAACTGGACGATGCAATCAAGCGCCCTTTCACCGGAGCCGGGGCATGCCTCTGCTGAAGCACGCGTCGCAAGTGAATCTGGAGGGGCATCGCAAGCCGGGCCACTTCATCGAGATATAGCGTGTACCGCTGGCGGGCTGCGACTTCCCTGCCGGGGCTAATACCGGCACGCGACAAGAGCTCCTGCAAGTCATTCAATTTCATCGTCGCACACGGATGAGGTGCGAAGAACTCGCCATCGGCGATCTCGTGAATCAGCTTGGCGACGAAGTCCTTTCCCGTGCCCGGCTCACCCTCCAGCAGGACAATCCGTCCGTCCCCGGCAGCGAGCATGATGGACCGACGCACACGCTCGGCACCGGCAGAGGTGCCCAGAAACAGCGCGTCGCGTCCCCGCTTGTCGTGAACATCAGGCAGCAACTCGACCAGAACGCGATCGAGATCCTTCTTCTGCGACGGGCCCTCTGCGGCGGGCGCCTTCCGGACCGGTCCAAAGCGAAGCACCTCGGCAAGCAGCGCGGGGGCGAGTCCAAACACGAAGAGGCCGCCTCTCCCGGCGCTACGGGCACTCCGGAGAACGGTTCGAACCGTGTTCACCAGCTTACCGGGATGACGACCGGCTTTGGCCAAATAGACGGGAACCTTCTTCGCATCCAGCATCACGGCCGGGATTCCCTTTGACGCGGCAAGATTGCTCCGGTCCTGGAACTCGGACGGATATCTCCCCAACAGCTCACGTGCTTCATCACTCCCTACCAAGCAGACGAGTGGACCGCGCGACTGCAGGGCCGAGATCCTGCTGATATCAATCTTCTTGGGAACAAACGCCCCGTCGGGCTCTGACATGATCGAGATATCGAGCGTTGCCTGTCTCATGGATGCACATCTATCGCGATGGACATATGCTAACTCGACGGCAACTCGACCGCAATAGCGATGTCGAGTTCAGCAATTCGACCCTCGACCGCTGCCACCGTCGAGTCGATGCGGAACTGAATTGCGTTGAACTCCAGCATGTTGCGGCAATTCGTTTCATTCCCTGCGCGCGTCGCTATCGGCGCACACAGGCCTCTCGTAGCCTTATGACGAACTGAAGGAGGTTCTATGAGCGCGATTTCGAAGACGTTGCGATTCGCTGTGCTGGCGGCATCAATCACCGCCGCCACAGGCACCACAGAGGCCATGGACTACGTGGTGCCTACAAACGGGGCTACCAGTTACGGCAATGCCACGACCGTCAACCCCTGCCTTTCGACGGCGAGTCGTCGATATCAGCAGGTCTATGCGGCCTCCGAATTCCTGGCCGCGCAGTCTCCGCAGGTCATCCGGGGTATCCGGTTCCGCATTGCGACAGCCACGGGCACGTTCTACCTCTCTGGGTCCTACATGGAGGTCCGCTTGTCCACGACAACGCGAAGTCCCGATGGGCTGAGCGCAACGTTCGCCGACAATGTGGGACCCGACGAGACACTCGTGTACGCCGGCACGAACTTCCAGTTCGTGGGCTCCAGTTCCCTTGGCCGCTTCTCCATCAGCACCCTTTTCCAGCAGCCCTTTCACTATGATCGCGCCCTTGGAAACCTGCTCGTCGAAATCCGCATGCCCGGCTCATACAGCTTCTCAGGCTACTCGCTGGACGCCACGAATGCGCCTGGCGACACGGTGTCACGGCTCTATGCCAATGCGACGAACGCTGTCACGGGATCTGCCGATACCGCCGGAGCCATAACGCAATTCGTCTTTCAGGACACCGTGCTTACCAACCTCATTCCGGAGATCACATCCGGCGGGCTGGTCTTCGGTTTCACGAGCGTCAGCAACGCCAGGTATCGCCTGCAGGCGTCAACGGAAGTGACTGGCGACTTCGCTGATGTGTCGGCGGACATCACAGGAAGACCGCCCATCAACGTGGTAACCCAAGCGCCCGGAACCGCCACGCGGTTCTTCCGCGTCCAACGCATTCAGTAGCTCAAGGAAAGGACTGCCCATGACCACGTGTTCCGCAGAAACAGGATCCAGGATTGGCGGCGAGAGGATCGGGTCCTCCAACATTCATCTGCAGGCACCCGATCCAATCCCCGAAGAGCACCACTACATCGACTACAGCGGGCTGGTACGCCGCGTCATCGACGCTGTTCGCGACGACGATCCCTCATTGCCTCCCCTGGCTGTTTGGATATCCGGTCCGCCGGGCTCCGGAAAGACGGCGGCAGTCTGGGCGGCGGCCCGGGCGCTCCGAAAGGATTGTTACACGACACAGGGAGCAACCGACTGCAGCGCGCAGGATCTTGTCGTGTTCCCCGTGCCTACCGTTGCCCGCACCTTTGACGCCGTCGCGAGCGGAATCTGCACGGCCACGATAGCCGGCTCCATCGGACTATTCGACGAAATCGGCAAGGTCGCGCTTCACAGCCCGGAATCCCTTACACCGCTTGCATCCCTGCTGGATGACAGGCGGATGCTCTGGTCTGATTTCCTCAAGCAACCGATCCCCGCCGCCCCGGGCTTCGCCTTTATCGCCACCAAACAGGATGACGAGCCCTTGCCCTTCTATGTCGCACAACGTGTGCTGACGTTCCACGTCACGCTGCCTCCTCCCGATATCGTGTTCGAAATCGTGCGGAAACGCTTTCCGCGCGCCCCCACTCCACTTTCGGAGGCCATGCGGGAATGGGTCTCGGGAAGAAGGGGACTGAGCGCCCGTGATGCGTGTCTGGTGATGCACTTCGCATGTCGGCGGGCAAAGGCGGGCGGCCACTTCATTTCCGGAGCGAACGGCGCCATGCGGTGTATCGAAGAAGCGGCCCAAGCGGCAGCGCTTACAGGTGGAGGCAAGGCATGAAACCGGGAGGAAGCTCGCATGGTTTGGTCCGGTATGGGAACACAGGACTCATGGTGCTGCCGTCCGTCCACTGCCAGATCGAGTTCGCAGCCGAAGCCCTGAAAGCTGACCTCGCTCAGTTCGACCGAATCCTTGTCGAACTCCCTGCAACGTTACCGGTGTACCCCGTGCTCGGGATCCTCGAACGCATGCGCGGCGCGCCCGGGGCAATTCTCGTCGCGCGCGGAGAGGCGATCCTGGCTAAAGTTCCCGAGTCTCCCGATGATCCCGCACGGCGGGAGATGCTACTTTTTCAGTCCGGCATACTCCCCATTACACACGATTCCATTGTCTCGACACTCCGTTGGGCTGCTCACAATGACCGGTGCGAAGCAATTCGCTTTGTGGACCTGCCCGCCGAGTGGAAGTCGGGACCTGCAGAATCCTTCTCTGAACTTCTGGCGCCTTTCGATAGCGCCGAGGTGACGGAACTGGGTGTCGCAGGCTGGTATGAACGACATGCCGGTTGGCTTGCGGCCATGCCCCCCACCAAACGCTTCCTGCTGCGCGAGGCTCACATGGCCTGGATGGTCCGCGAAACACTGCTCGAGATGCCGGATGGCCGGATTCTCTTTGTCTGCGGCGCATTGCACTGGGGACGCATACGAGACCGGCTTGACCGGGATGATTTTCCGGATTTCACCACCCGAACCCTGCCGACGCTGGCTCCGGAGTCCCTCTTCGCATACACGCTGTCCCCCGTAACGCTCTACTCGTGGCAACTCGCCGACCTGCCGTGGCTGGCATGGCGTTTCGCGCGGGAGATTCAGGGTCAACATCCGAGCTTCGACCGCGTCAAGCTGGGTGACGCATTGCTGCGGATGACGTGCCAGCGCCACCCCTCTTCTCTTACCCCCAGAAACCTGCTCCTGCTCGAAGCGCTTCTCGCGCGGATGCTGCGCGGGGAGGGCCGGAAGTCCTGGCACTTTGATCGGCACCTGCTGCCGTCCGCACGCGCAGCCGCAGGCACCGCGTTCGCCGAATGTCTCGAGGCCCAAGCCATGCGCCACCCCATGCCGAAGACCCGGAACATCCCCGAGGCGCGCGTTGTGCCCGCCGGCGGCGATGAGTATTTCCTCGTAGGGCCCCACGAGGCGCACATTATCCGCTTGCCCGTGTCGAGAAACACCTCGTCGTCCAACTCCCAGCCATTGCGTATAGGACGAAGCCGCCGTTTAACCCTGCGGGAGTCGTTGCGCATGCACGCCTTCACCGTGGATCGCATGAAATGTCCGGCCGAAGAGCGATTGAACAAATTCATGTGCGACCACGCGCGCTGGCAGGGACACAACCTTCTCGCGCGGCGTCATGATTTCAGGAGAAGGCCATTCCGCGGAAGCCTGCATGCCGGCATCGATTACAAGAGAACGATCGCTGCATCGGCTCGAGGAGACGAGACGCTGTTTGTGAGACAACGCATGCGTTCAAACGCGAGCCATTCCGGATGCGATAGCTGTCCCGTGGTCTGGGTCTTTGATGCCCGGGCGCCGGTACAAGTCCGTATGGGCGACTTCTTCCAGGAGAGCGTCATCGGGCACCTCTACACATCGTTCTTCTGGTTCACCGGGCAGACGCAACGCCACCGCGTTCGACGCCACGACATTGCATGGTATGTCCGCATTCAGAAGAATATCACGCCGAGCTGGGACCGCTCGCTCGTGGACCGGGAACTCCTGGATCACCTCCCCGCCGGGCTGCGCTGCAAGGTGGAGCCATGGGACGACAAGGAGTTGAACGCGCGCTTCTCGGGTCCGGACCTTGCCATCGCCTGTGCGATAAAATGGTCCTTCGCGGGACACATTACCCTCGTTAACTGCGATGCTTCTTTTCGACCCGGACAGGATGTTCTGGACTATGCCGAATCCAAAGGGGTCCGAGTCCTTTCGCCATCGATCGAGAACTTCGATCCCATCCTTCTGGAGCGCCTCAAGCAAGATCACGACGTCCCCATCAAGACCTCATGGAGTGCTCCCGATGCGTTGTTCCTCCGCTACGTTACGCCCGTTCCCGGGTTTGACGCCCCTGTCTGCATGATCCCACAACAACCGCAATCGGAGGCGCCATGAACAAGGACCGTTCGATCCATCCGCCTGCACCGCACGACAACGTGAGACAACTGATTCTCGACGTGGCCTGTTGTGCGCCGGACCACTATTGTCCGCTCAAGGAGATCCTGATCAGGGCTCCTCGGGATCCTCGTTCGATCCTCCAGATTAAATGCCTCGATCAGTTCAAGTATGAACGGAGCGAAAGCGCCGGACACGACATCCAGATCGAAGGAGCGATGAACCTGTGGATCAGCGAGGGTCATGCCGCGAGCTTTGCCAGCCACTACCGCGAGGGAATCCGGCTGAAAGAAATCTATGCGCTAATCATGCGTGATTTCGACTCGAAAGCAGCTCAACCTCCCATGGATGAGTAGTCAACACTCAGGTGCCTCATGCAACTTGACTCCAACAATCAGCTATCGGCTCAAGTGAACAGATCCCAACCATGGCTCCGAAGACCTGGCCTTGGATGCTGCATGGCGCTTCTCCTCGCACTGCTTGAACCGTGTGCGCGAGCTGACTCCTTCGACTGGACCGATGGCATGTGGGGCATCCTTGTCTCAACTAACGGTGCAGCGGGTACTCCGAGCTGTCCCGTCTACTTCCCCGGCGGCAACAAGACGGGCAATGTGATCGCCATTCACTTTGCGTTGCAGGCCACGAACATCCCTCAAACCCACGCACTTCTTACAGACGGGTTCATTCGCCAAGCCAGCCCGCAGGCCCCATTCCTTACTTCCTACAGGCTTTTCAGGTATTTCGGCAGCAACGATGCCGATCAGGACCAACCGAAGGGCGTCCAGTTCCATGTTTTCGGGACCAACGTCGCTGGCGAACTTCAGATTCTGGCCGTGTACAGCAACAACACGACGTCCGGTAGCGACTTATTCAGAATCACGGTCGATGTCACGATCGAGCGACCCGATGCGCTGTCAGCCTCC
>CAZCZZ010000107.1:0-6072 GCA_964503335.1 uncultured Verrucomicrobiota bacterium | reverse complement strand
AGCGCCTCCGCGTAAGCACATCGATAACATCCGTCGACAGCGGCTTCGCGCCACGACCAGCGACCGCGGCCCAGAGCGATTGGGCCAGTGCGGGAATATCCTCCGGCCGTTCGCGCAACGGTGGAATGTAAATGCAGGATTCCTGCAGAAGATAGTAGAGATCCCAGTCAAAGCGATCTTCACCAGCCAGCCGGCAGAGGTCGCAACTGGACGATACAATCACGCGCCCTTTCACCGGGGACGTGGCATGCTGCTGCTGAAGCACACGTCGCAAGTGAATCTGGAGGGGCAGCGCAAGCCGGGCCACTTCGTCGAGATAGAGCGTATACCGCTGGCGGGCTGCGACTACCCTGTTAAGGTTGAAACCGGCACGCGATAAGAGTTCGTGCAAGTCATTCAATTTCATTGTCGCACACGGATGAGGTGCGAAGAACTCGCCTTCAGCGATCTCGTGAATCAGCTTGGCCACGAAATCCTTTCCCGTGCCCGGCTCACCTTCAAGCAGGACAATCCGTCCATCCCCTGCAGCGAGCATGATGGATCGCCGCACACGCTCGGCACCGGCCGAGGTTCCCAGAAATAGCGCATCGCGTCCCCGCTTGTCGTGCACATCTGGCAGCAAATCGACCAGAACGCGATCGAGGTCCTGCTTCTTCGACCCGCCCTCTGCGGCGGGCACCTTTCGGACTGGTCCAAAGCGAAGCACCTCGGCAAGAAGCGCGGGGGCGAGTCCGAACACGAAGACGCCGGTTCTCCCGGATCGACGGGCCCTCCGGAGAACAGTTCGAACCGTGTTAACCATCTTGCCGGGATGACGACCGGCTTTCGCCAAGTAGACGGGAACCTTCTTCGCATCCAACATCACGGCCGGGATTCCCTTCGACGCGGCAAGATTGCTACGGTCCTGATACTCGGACGGATATCGCTCCAGCAGCTCACGTGCTTCTTCGCTCTTTAGCAGGCAGACCATCGGACCGCGCGACTGCAGGGACGTGATCCTGCCGACATCAATCCTCTTGGTGACAAACGCCCCGTCGGGCTCTGACATGATCGAGATATCGAGGGCTGCCTGTCTCATGGATGCGTGTTCTTCGTGATGGCCACATGCTAACTCGACGGCAACTCGACCGCAACAGCGATGTCGAGTTCAGCAATTCGACCCGTTTCATCGACCGTCGTCGCGTCGATCTGGAACTGAATTGCGTTGAGCTCCAGCGTATTGCGGCAAATCGCTCTTTTCCTTGCGCGCGTCGCTATCGGCGCGCGCAGGCCGATCATAGCTTTGTAAAGAACTGAAGGAGGCTCTATGAGCGCAATTTCAATAACGTTGCGAGTCGCTGTGCTGGCGGCATCTGTCGCTGCCGCTGCGGTCACCACCGAGGCCTTGGACTATGTGGTGCCCACAAACGGGGCTACCGGTTACGGCAATGCCACGACCGTCAACCCCTGCCTTTCGACGGCGAGTCGTCGATATCAGCAGGTCTATGCGGCCTCCGAATTCCAGGCCGCGCAGTCTCCACAGGCGATCAGGGGCATTCGATTCCGGATCGCGACCGCCACGGGCACGTTCTACCTCTCGGGCTCCTACATGGAGGTCCGTTTGTCCACGACGACGCGAAGTCCTGATGGGTTGAGCACAACGTTTGCAGATAACGTGGGAGCCGACGAGACGCTCGTGTACGCCGGCACGAACTTCCAGTTCGTAGGCTCCAGCTCCCTGGGTCGCTTCTCCATCAGCACCCTTTTCCAGCAGCCCTTTCACTATGATCACGCCCTGGGAAATCTGCTGGTCGAAATCCGCATGCCCGGTTCGTACAGCTTCTCAGGTTACTCTCTGGACGCCACGAATGCGACGGGTGACGCGGTGTCACGGCTCTATGCCAATGCGACGAACGCCCTCACGGGAGCAGCCGATTCGGCCGGGGCCATTACGCAATTCGTCTTCCAGGATACCGTGCTTACCAACCTCGTTCCGGAGATCACATCCGACGGACTGGTCTTTGGTTTCACGAGCGTCAGCAACGCCAGGTATCGCCTGCAGGCGTCAACGGACGTGACCGGCGACTTCGTTGATGTGTCTGCGGTCATTACGGGAAGACCGCCCATCAACGTGGTAACCCAAGTACCCGGAACCGCGACGCGGTTCTTTCGCGTACAGCGCATTCAGTAGCTCAAGGAAAGGACTGCCCATGACCACATGTACCGCAGAAACAACATCCAGGGCTGGCAGCGAAAGGATCGGGTCGTCCCACATTCATCTGCAGGCGCCCGATCCCATCCCCGAAGAGCACCACTACATCGACTACAGCGGGCTGGTGCGCCGCGTCATCGACGCCGTTCGCGACGACGATCCTTCATTGCCTCCCCTGGCTGTTTGCATATCCGGTCCGCCGGGCTCCGGAAAGACGGCGGCAGTCTGGGCGGCGGCCCGGGCGCTCCGAAAGAATTGTTACACGACACAGGGAGCAACCGACTGCAGCGCACAGGATCTTGTCGTGTTCCCCGTCCCCACGGTTGCCCGTACATTCGACGCCGTTGCGAGCGGGATCTGCACGGCAACGATAGCCGGCTCCATCGGACTATACGACGAAATCGGCAAGGTCGCACTCCATAGCCCGGAATCCCTTACACCGCTTGCATCCCTGTTGGATGACAGGCGGATGCTCTGGTCTGATTTCCTCAAGCAACCGATCCCCGCCTCCCCTGGCTTCGCCTTCATCGCGACCAAACAGGATGACGAGCCCCTGCCCTTCTATGTCGCACAACGTGTGCTGACTTTCCACGCCGCGCTGCCTCCTCCGGAAATCGTGCTCGAAATCGTGCGGAAGCGCTTTCCGCGCGCACCCAGCATGCTTTCAGAGGCCATGCGGGAGTGGGTGTCGGGAAGAAGGGGGCTGAGCGCTCGCGACGCGTGTCTCGTCATGCACTTCGCATATCGCCGCGCGAGGGCAGGCGGACACTTCATTTCCGGAGCGAACGGCGCCATGCGGTGCATCGAAGAAGCGGCCCAGGCGGCAGCGCTAACTGGTGGAGGCAAGGCATGAAACCGGGGGGAAACTCGCACGGCTTGGTCCGGTACGGAAATACGGAACTCATGGTGCTACCGTCCGTCCACTGCCAGATCGAGTTCGCAGCCGCAGCCCTGAACGCTGACCTCGCTCAGTTCGACCGAATCCTTGTCGAACTCCCTGCAACATTGCCGGTGTACCCCGTGCTCGCGCTTCTCGAACGCATGCGCGGCGCGCCGGGAGCAATTCTCGTCGCGCGCGGAGAGGCGATCCTCGCGAAAGTTCCCGAGTCTCCCGATGATCCCGCCCGGCGGGAGATGCCGCTCTTCCAGTCCGGTATGCTCCCCATCACACACGATTCCATAGTCACTACGCTCCGCTGGGCCGCTCGCAATGAAAGGGGCGACGCCGTTCGCTTTGTGGACCTGCCCGCCGAATGGAATTCGGGACCGGCAGAATCCTTCTCAGAACAGCTTGCGCCTTTCGATAGCGCCGAGGTGACGGACCTGGGTGTCGCCGGCTGGTATGAACGACACGCCTGTTGGCTTGCGGCCATGCCCCACACCAAACGCTTCCTGCTGCGCGAGGCGCACATGGCCTGGATGGTCCGCGAAACCCTGCTCGAGATTCCGGATGGCCGGATTCTCTTTGTATGCGGCGCCCTGCACTGGGAACGCATACGAGACCGGCTTGACCGGAGTGATTTCCCGGATTTCACCACCCGGCCCCTGCCGATGCTATCTCCCGAGACCCTCTTCGCATACACACTGTCCCCCGTGACGCTCTACTCGTGGCAACTCGCGGACCTGCCCTGGCTGGCCTGGCGGTTCGCGCGGGAGTTTCAGGGTCAACATCCGAGCTTCGACCGCGTCAAGCTGGGTGACGCATTGCTGCGGACGACGTGCCAGCGCCACCCCTCTTCGCTAACCCCCCGGAACCTGCTCCTGCTTGAGATGCTTCTCGCGCGGATGCTGCGCGGGGAGGGCCGACAGTCCTGGCACTTTGATCGGCACCTGCTGCCAGCCGCACGCGCCGCTGCAGGCACCGCGTTCGCCGAATGTCTCGAGGCCCACGCCATGCGCCACCCCATGCCAAAGACCCGGAACGTCCCCGAAGCGCGCGTTGTGCCCGCCGGTGGCGATGAGTATTTCATCGTGGGGCCCCACGAGGCACACATTATCCGCATGCCCGCGGCGAGCACCACCTCCTCTTCCGGCTCCCGAACCTTGCGAATAGGACGAAGCCGCCGTTTGACGATGCGGGAGTCGTTGCGGATGCACGCCTTGACCTTGGATCGCATGAAATGTCCAGCCGAAGAGCGACTGAACAAATTCATGTGCGACCACGCGCGCTGGCAGGGACACAACCTTCTCGCGCGGCGTCATGATTTCAGGAGAAGGCCATTCCGCGGAAGCCTGCATGCCGGCATCGATTACAAGAGAACGATCGCTGCATCGGCTCGAGGAGACGAGACGCTGTTTGTGAGACAACGCATGCGTTCAAACGCGAGCCATTCCGGATGCGATAGCTGTCCCGTGGTCTGGGTCTTTGATGCCCGGGCGCCGGTACAAGTCCGTATGGGCGACTTCTTCCAGGAGAGCGTCATCGGGCACCTCTACACATCGTTCTTCTGGTTCACCGGGCAGACGCAACGCCACCGCGTTCGACGCCACGACATTGCATGGTATGTCCGCATTCAGAAGAATATCACGCCGAGCTGGGACCGCTCGCTCGTGGACCGGGAACTCCTGGATCACCTCCCCGCCGGGCTGCGCTGCAAGGTGGAGCCATGGGACGACAAGGAGTTGAACGCGCGCTTCTCGGGTCCGGACCTTGCCATCGCCTGTGCGATAAAATGGTCCTTCGCGGGACACATTACCCTCGTTAACTGCGATGCTTCTTTTCGACCCGGACAGGACGTTCTGGGCTATGCAGAATCCAAAGGGGTCCGAGTGCTTTCTCCATCGATCGAGAACTTCGATCCGATCCTTCTGGAGCGCCTCAAACTGGATCATGACGTCCCCATCAAGACGTCATGGAGTGCTCCCGATGCGTTGTTCCTCCGCTACGTTTCGCCCGTTCCCGGGTTTGACACCCCTGTCGGCATGATCCCTCAACAACCGCAATCGGAGGTGCCATGAACAAGGACCGTTCGACCGAGCAGCCTGCATCGCACGACAACGTGAGACAACTGATCCTCGAAGTGGCCTGTTGTGCGCCGGACCACTATTGTCCGCTCAAGGAGATCCTGATCAGGGCTCCTCGGGATCCTCGTTCGATCCTCCAGATTAAATGCCTCGATCAGTTCAAGTATGAACGGAGCGAAAGCGCCGGGCATGACATCAAGATCGAAGGAGCGATGAACCTGTGGATCAGCGAGGGTCACGCAGCCAGCTTTGCCCGTCACTACCACGAGGGAATCCGGCTGAAGGAAATCTACGCATTGATCATGCGTGATTTCGACTCGAAAGCAGATCACCCTTCCATGGATAAATAGTCGACACGCAGGTGCCCCATGAGACTTGGCTCAGACAACCAGCAATCGGCTCCGGTGATCAGATCCCAACCACGGTTCCGAAGACTTGGCCTTGGATGCTGCATGGCGATTCTCCTCGCACTGCCTGAATCGGGCGCGCGAGCTAACGCATTCGACTGGACCGATGGCACATGGGGCATCCTTGTGTCAACCAACGGTTCAACGGGTACACCGAGCTGTCCTGTCCACTTCCCCGGTGGCAGCAAAACGGGCAATGTGATCGCCATTCACTTCGCATTGCATCCCACAAACATCCCTCAAACCCACGCCTTGCTTACGGACGGGTTCATTCGTCAAGCCAGCCCGCAGGCCCCATTCCTGACCTCCTACAGGCTTTTCAGGTATTTCGGCAGCAACGACGCCGACCAGGACCAACCGAAGGGCATCCAATTCCATGTCTTCGGAACGAACAACGTCGGCGAACTTCAGATCCTCGCCGTGTATAGCAACAACACGACGTCCGGTAGCGACTCATTCAGAATCACGGTCGATGTCACGATCGAGCGACCCGATGCGCTGTCAGCCTCC
>CAZCZZ010000106.1:0-6760 GCA_964503335.1 uncultured Verrucomicrobiota bacterium | reverse complement strand
TCGTAGAAATCGAAGGCAAGAAGTGGACCCCCCAACTCTCCAGCGGCCTCCTCCCCGGCATCCTGCGCCAACACCTCCTCACCTCCGGAGAAATTGAAGAAAACATCCTCACGCGAGAAGACCTCAAAAACGCCTCCCGCATCTTCTTGGTAAACGCCCTCCGCGGTTGGATCGAAGCCACGTTGTAGGCCGGGTCACCGACTCGGCGTCTTATCCCACAGAACGCCCGGTGTGGTCACCGGGCCTACACCCGATCTAGCGCGTCGAGCTTCATGCGGCCGGGGTCGGACCACAGGTTTCTCTAGGGCAGCAACGACTTACGTTGACCAAACAGGCTGTTTGGTAGGCTTAGAAGCTGTTTTTGCCACTGTTTTCGACCTGTAAGCGGGACCGCCGGATCCCGACCTTCGCGACCTTACTGTAAGGAAATCTGACATTCTGGCATTCTGTCCGACCCTCAGCACGGCGTGAGGTCACGCCGTCTCCAGCCTCTGACTTTCGTGCCCTTTCGTGATTTTCGTGGGCAGTCTTTCCGACTCCAGTGGGTGAAGCCCATGCCGTCTTCAATTCTTCTCCGCCGGATAGACCACTTGCCCGCGGGCATACTCGTGGTTCCGCGTGTTCCGTGGGCCAACTCTTGCAGTCAACGCTCGGCGCGTCCTTTCAAAGTTAGCCGTTTGCTGTTACAGCAATCTGCGTGAGCAACGATTTGTCGTTTTCCAGTTTATCGATTCCGGCGGCGCAGAAGGCCAACTTGGAGTCCATCGGGTATCGCGAGATGACGCCGATCCAGGCGGCGGCGTTGCCGTCGGCCTTGCGCGGGCTGGATCTCGTGGCGCAGGCGAAGACGGGGAGCGGGAAGACTGCGGTGTTCGGCATTTCCCTGCTCAACCGGCTCAAGCCGCTGGATGTACGGGTGCAGGCGCTCGTGATTTGTCCGACGCGTGAACTGAGCGTCCAGGTTACTGAGGAGATCCGGAAGCTGGCGCGGGCGATTCCGAATGTCCGGCTCCTCACGATCTGTGGCGGACAACCGTTCCCGCCCCAGAAGCAATCGCTCAAGCAGGGCGTTCATATCGTCGTGGGCACGCCCGGACGCATCAAGGAACACCTGGAGAAGGCGACGCTCGTCCTTGACCGCGTGAACACCCTCGTGCTGGATGAGGCGGATCGCATGCTGGAGATGGGCTTCATACGCGACATCGAGGCGATCATGAAGCATGTGCCGGCGAGCCGACAGACCCTGCTCTTCTCGGCCACGTATCCGGAGAACATTCTCGACCTCAGCGCGCGCATTCAGCGGAATCCCGTGCGCGTGAACGTCGAGTCGCAGCACAGCGCGGCGGAGATCGACCAGCACTTCTACGCCTGCACGAAGGAATCACGCCTCGCCACGCTGGTCACCCTGCTTTTCCGCTTCAAGCCTGCGTCGACCATCGTCTTCTGCAACACGATCCAGGTTGTGCGGGACGTCAGCGCCTATCTCACAAACCAGGGCTTCAGCGCCAAAGCGATCCACGGAGAGCTCGAGCAGCGCGAGCGCGAGCAGATCCTTGTTCAATTCAAGCATCAGAGCATCACGGTCCTGGTGGCGACCGATGTCGCCGCGCGCGGGCTGGACATTGAAGGCCTGCCCGCCGTGATCAATTTCGAGCTGCCGCCCGATCCCGAGATCTATATCCATCGCATCGGCCGCACCGGCCGGGCCGGACGCGCCGGCAAGGCGCTGAGCCTGTTCACGGAACATGAGCGACACAAGGTCGAGGCGATCGGAACTTTTCAAAAGCGGGCGATGAGCGTCGAGAACATCGAGCGCATCGGCAAGATGGATCGAGTCGCGATCAAACCCGCGATGGTCACGCTGTCGATCGCCGGCGGACGACGGGACAAGGTGCGCGCCGGTGAAATCCTCGGCGCGCTGACCGGCACCACCGGCGTGCCCGGGACAGCCGTCGGCAAGATCGACATCCTCGACTTCGTCTCTTACGTCGCCGTAGACCGCGACCTCGCCGACAAGGCGCTGCGGCAGTTGGAGAGCAATAAGATCAAGGGGCGACGGTATAAGGTCGGGCAGTTGTGAGAGAGACCGGAGTTTTCTGAAGTTTGCCCACGGAACACACGGAATACACGGAACTCCAGACCGAATTTCCCACGGAGGTCACGGATAGCACGGATGGGCGAGAGATTTGAAATTCGAGATCTGAGATTCGAAATCAGAGTCAAGAATCGGAATATCCTCTTCATCCGTGGCCTCCGTGGGCAAACAATCTTCTCAGACTTCTCCGTTTTCCGTGTGTTCCGTGTGTTCCGTGGGCAAATTCCGTTCGGCTCAGCCGGAGGCTTCGCCCTACCCTTGAAAAGAAACGAGGCAGAGCTTTTGGGGCTCTGCCTCGTTCAGTTATAGGTTGTAACTTCTGCTACGGCAGGCGGACGCCGGTGCGGTAGTAGCGGTATGGAGTTACGTCGTTGGTGACAGTCAGGGACAGCGAGCCGCCGTTGCCTTGGACGCTTGTCGTGACGGGTGACCAGGTCGATGTGGTGATCAGGTTCGTGTTGGCGTAGATGCCGTACACGCGACCTGTGGATGACGGGTTGACTACCAGCGTCGCGATACCGCCGGAAGGCTGGTTCGTGATCACGCCGAAGAACGAGGCGCCATTCGTCGGGACCGTGTCGGAGATGTACTCGTCGATGTTGCTCGACTGGTCAGCATCGTCATCCGAGCCGGCCGTGGCATTCGTCGCGCCACCAAAGTACTGCTGTTCCCAGAAGTTCGGGATACCGTCGCCATCCGTGTCGGCGAAGCTCAGGTCCGTCTGGTTCACATAGAAGTAGTCGTGGCTGAAGTTGTCCGGGCCGTAGGCCTGCGGATTCGTCGGGTAGCTGTTGAAGCCGAAGCCGGGGCCGGCGGTGATATTGGCGAGCAGGTACGTGTAGTCCGTCTGCAGGTTGCCCGTGCCGGCGGTCGTCTTGAGCAACGGTGCGTAGTACACCGTGATCGCGTTCGTGTTCGCGCCCGACGAGTTCGTCGGCTGCTGCCAGCTATAGCGCCAGAGGTCGAGCTGCTTCGAACCCGCCGTCGGCAGGCCGTGGAACGTCGTGCCGTTCGTGGCGAGGAAGATGTTCTGGTCGAACGTGAGCGGATGGAACTCCGTGACGTAGTCCACGCCGTTCGTCGTGTAGCTGATGCGGATTTCGAGCGACACGTTTTCGCCGGGGATCAGGTTCAGCGGGCTCGCCGTCAGCACGTAGAACGTCGTGGTCGTCGTGGCGTAGTTGACTTCGAGGAAGTTCAGTCCGCCAGCGCCCGGGATCTGCTCCGCCTGCGGGTTCAGGTTCGTATTGTTGTGATAGGCGTAATCGCGATCGAGGCTGACGCGCGTAATGGCTGCCGTGGGCGTGAAACCCCAGTCGCGGCCGAAGGGACTTTCCGAGAAGATGAACTGCGTGACGTTGTTCGTCGCCGTGATGCCGCTGCCGATACCGTTGAGGTTCTCGACGAGCCACATCGTGCCGTCCTTCTTCGTGGTGACCTGCGGGGCGTAGAACACGGAGTTCGACCAGCCGGAAGGCGGGTAGAACGCGACCTGCCACACATCGAGCGTCACGGAGCCGCTGACCGGCTGGCCGTGGAGCTGGTTCGTCGAGGAGACGACGACGTTGGTGAGGAAGCTGCCGCTGCGGATCATCTCATCGGGACCACCGACGAAGAAGAAGCGGACCTGCATGGATTCAAACTGTCCCTGCGGGCACGTGACATGCACGTAGCTGGCATCGTTGCTGCCGTAGTTCCATTCGAGGAACTTGCGGCCCGGGAGGCCCGGGACGTTTTCCGACTGCGGCTGGCCGTTCGTCGGGTTGTTGAAGTAGATGTAGTCGAAGTTCAGCGGGATCGTGTTCGTCCAGTCGAACGCGTAGTCCGCGCCAAAGGGACTGTCGCCGATCGCCTGGGCGTTCGTGTTCCAGAAGAAATCGTTCACGCCCCACTGCGAGCCGACGTTTGTGCCGATCGTGCGAATGAGGAACTGCTGGTCGGTCTGCTGTCCGCCACCGTCGCGCGTGACGATCGCGGGAGCGTAGAACACGGGGCCCGAGTATCCGTGCACGGGCGCCCAGTTGACGCGCCAGAGATCCATCGTATAGGTGCCGTTCGTCGGCGTGGCGTGGAACTGGTTCGTGTCGGAGATCGTGATGTTCGTGACAAAGACCGCGTCCTGCTCTTCGGTCTTGTTGGAGAAGAGGCGGACCTTGGCCTGAACGGACTCACCGGCGCCGCCGGCGGGCGACTCGGTCAGGAAATAGATCGCCACGTTTGTGCTCGGGTACTGGACCTCGAGGAAAGCGTTCGTCGCGTAGTCTGGATGAGGAATCGCTTCCGTCGTCGCATTAAGATTCGTGTTGTTGTGATAGAGGCCGTTGAATTTCACATCGGCCATCGCGGTGCCTGCGAGGAGCAAGGCAGCGATCGTAGTCAGGGCTTTCGGAGTCATCATCGAATCAGGCTTCCTTCTGGTTAATATCGCGTAAAGCGAGGGCCAAGATAGTATCAGCGTTCCACCAGCCTGCAAACCTATTTGTGTAACGCTTTACCACGAAGGCGGGGCTGCGCGTCCTTGGTCCCTCGTCCTTTGTCACTTGTACGACGGCTCAGCCACAGGCTTCGCTCTACCGTGTCGGATTTGTGTCCCTTTGGCGCCAATCTCGCCCTCTCCGACAAGATTTGATCGGATACTTGCGTTTTGCGGTTTCTCCAATTACCGTCTCGGCATCTTTTTCAAGGATGGAAGCGAAAACACGTATGCCTCGACCTACTGTGACTGGCGAAAATGAGTCGGAAATCCTCGAAACGCGGGAATGGCTCTCGTCGTTGGAGGACGTTCTTCAATCGGACGGCAAGGATCGCGTCAGGAATCTCCTGCACGACCTGCAGATCCACGCCCAGCGGGCCGGGGTCCGGGTTCCCGTCACTTCCGTAACCCCTTACGTCAACACGATATCCGCCGCCGTCGAACCGGCGTATCCGGGCGACCGCGAGATCGAGCGACGCATCAAGAGCATCATCCGCTGGAACGCCATGGCGATGGTGGTCCGCGCGAACAAGGCCGACAGCAGCATCGGCGGCCATATTTCGACCTTCGCCTCCGCCGCTACCTTGTATGAGGTGGCTTTCAATCACTTCTTCCGCGGCAAAACTGAGGACCATGGTGGCGACCTCGTCTATTTCCAAGGCCATGCGGCGCCGGGCATCTACTCGCGCGCATTCCTTGAAGGACGCCTTTCGCCCAAGAACCTCGAGAACTTCCGTCGCGAGCTCGCGCCGGACGGTGGCCTGTCGTCCTACCCCCACCCCTGGCTGATGCCGGACTTCTGGGAGTTCCCGACGGTATCGATGGGCCTCGGGCCGATCATGGCGATCTATCAGGCCCGCTTCATGCGCTATCTCGAAGACCGCGGCCTCCGCGAGCCTTCAACGAGCAAGGTGTGGGCGTTCCTTGGCGACGGCGAGACGGACGAACCGGAATCCCTCGGCGCGATCAGCCTCGCGGCACGCGAGAAGCTCGACAACCTGATCTTCGTCATCAACTGCAACCTGCAGCGTCTGGACGGACCGGTGCGCGGCAACGGCCAGATCATCCAGGAGCTCGAAGCCAACTTCCGCGGCACGGGCTGGAACGTCATCAAGGTCATCTGGGGCAGCGATTGGGATCCCCTCCTCGCCGCCGACAAGAGCGGCATGCTCGTCAAGCGCATGGGCGAAATCGTGGACGGCGAGTTCCAGAAGTATTCGACGGAGACTGGCGACTACATTCGCAAGCACTTCTTCGGCAAGTATCCCGAGACGATGGCGCTCGTGGAACACATGTCGGACGACGACATCACGAAGCTCCGCATGGGCGGCCATGATCCCGTCAAGGTCCACGCTGCGTACCACGCTGCGGTGAACCACGAAGGCGCGCCAACGGTTATCCTCGTTCGGACGATCAAGGGCTACGGACTGGGCGAAGCGGGCGAAGGCAAGAACATCACGCACCAGCAGAAGAAGCTGAACGAAGAGGAACTCCGCGAGTTCCGTCGCCGCTTCGACATCCCGATCTCCGAAGACACTGTCGCCGAGGCGCCGTTCTATCGCCCCGCGAAGGACAGCATCGAGATGAAGTACCTGCTCGAGCGCCGTCGCGTGCTCGGCGGTTCCCTCCCGAAGCGCATCGCCCGCATCGAGCGGATCAAGGCGCCGGAGGATTCCCTCATCGAGGAGTTCTTCAAGGGCACCGAAGGCCGCGAAGTGTCCACGACCATGGCGTTCGTCCGGCTGCTCGGCAAACTCCTGAAGGATCCGAAGCTCGGCAAGCTCATTGTCCCGATCGTGCCCGACGAAGCGCGCACGTTCGGCATGGACCCGATGTTCCGCGCACACGGCATCTACTCGCATACGGGCCAGCTCTACGAACCGGTCGATCGCGAGAACGTCTCCTACTATAAGGAAGCGACCGACGGCCAGCTCCTTGAGGAAGGCATCACGGAAGCCGGTTCCATGTGTTCGTTCATTGCCGCCGGTACGGCCTATGCCAACCGTGGCGTGAACACGATCCCGTTCTACATCTACTACTCGATGTTCGGCTTCCAGCGCATCGGCGACCTGATGTGGTGCGCCGGCGACATGCGCTGCCGCGGCTTCCTTCTCGGCGGCACGGCGGGACGCACGACGCTGAACGGCGAAGGCTTGCAGCACCAGGACGGACACAGCCATCTGCTGGCGTAT
>CAZCZZ010000105.1:0-7007 GCA_964503335.1 uncultured Verrucomicrobiota bacterium | reverse complement strand
TTGGTCCTCGCCAACGTCGGCGTGTCACACTTCCACGTTGGTTTGTCACACTCCACCGTCGGCGTGTCACACTTCCACGTCGGTTTGCCTCACTCCAACGTTGGCGTGTCACACTTCCACGTTGGTTTGCCTCACTCCAACGTCGGCGTGACACACTTCCACGTCGATTTGCCTCTCTCCAACGTCGGCGTGACACACTTCCACGTTGATTTGTGGCACTCCAACGCTGGCGAACCCTACGTCCATGTCGGCGAAGAACAAATTCGCGTCAATTCCCGCAAATTCGCGGTCTGGCTACGCCGTTCCGTCTCAGGAAGTCCTGATCCACCTCGCAGTAGCTCGGTGCTCCACAAAAAGGGCCCGATTCCGGCGAGCGGCACTGAGCGGACCGCGCGGCGGCGATCTATTCGCTTGGGCGAAAGGTCGCTACGGTGTTGCGAGCTTGAGGCCGACGATACCGGCGACGATGAGGGCGAGACTTAGCAGCCGCATAGGACTGGCTGACTCACCCAGCAAGACAATGCCCAGGATTGCGGTGCCGACGGCGCCGACACCGACCCAGACCGCATAGGCGGTGCCTACCGGCAGTGACTTTATGGCGATGCCGAGCAATCCGAGGCTAATGACCATGGAGAGCACGGTGCCGACCGTTGGCCAAAGGCGTGTAAAGCCCTCCGTGTATTTCAGTCCAACCGCCCAACCGATCTCAAACAAGCCCGCCAGGACAAGAATGAACCAACTCATAATCAACTCCTCCAGCCCATCAATCCGGCAGCCTGACGACGAGTTCCATTTCGACTTGCAGTTCAGGCGACGCGAGGGCTTGAACGCCCACGCCGGTGACGCAGGGCTGGGCGCCATCAAACGTGGCCAGAAACGGGGGCATGACTTCTTCGAGCCGCTCGGGGGTGAGGTTGACCACATAGACGCGCGCCATGACGATGTCCTGCGCGGTCGCCCCGATCGCTACCAGCGCCGCCTTGGCGTTGGCCGAAACGAGGCTCATTTGGCCGGACAGGCTGTCGGGAACCGCCTCGCCATTCGGCCGCCACGCCACTTGCCCCGACACGTAGGCCATCCGCCCGGGCTTGACGATCGATATCTGGGAGTAGCCGACTTTGCCGGCATCGGGCATTGTCGATGGATTCAGGCGAACGATGGAATCTGTCATGTAGCCTCCTATATCATGAACTTCATTCTGCTTCGATTTTGAACGTTCATGAAGTCTTCTTCGCTGCCTTCGCGACCTTCCTGTGAAACATCGTCCGGGTAACAGGGACCATCGCTTTGCTTGCCTCGGCGAAGCGTTGCGCGAAGACGGGCGCCTCTTTGCATCGATGCCTCTCGTTCCTTGACACCAGAGACCCACCCTGTGAAGGTATCGCGATTTGCCTTTCGGCGTTTTGTTTCAGGTGCGGAACGGAGATTCTTCTATGGGCTCGTTCACGATTAAGAGGGGGTTGGACATCAAGCTCGCGGGCGCTCCCGAGGCCACGGTGGTGGATGCCTTGGATGCTGCGACGCTGTCCGTCTCACCCGCCGACTTCAAGGGGATGAAGCCCCGTCTCGATGTCGCGGAGGGGGCCCAGGTCAAACGCGGTTCCCCCCTTTTCCACGACAAGTTCAACCCGGCCCTTCGTGCCTGCGCACCCGCAGGTGGCACCGTTAAGTCCATCGTTCTCGGTCCGCGCCGCGCACTCGAGCGCGTCGTGATCCAGGTCGATGCAAAGGCGGCTGCAGAGTCCTATCCGAAGTACCAGGCCGCACAGATCGCCGCCCTGAAGCGCGAGGATGTGCTCAAGGCCCTGACAGAATCCGGCTTGATCGCCCTCCTGCAGCAGCGCCCGTTCAGCCGACTGCCGGACCTTGAAGCAACGCCGAAATCGATCTTCATCAACGCGATGGCGACCGCACCGTTCCAGGTCGATAGCAACGTGGCCGTGAAGGGATCCGAAGCAGAGTTCCAGGCAGGCGTCGATGCGCTGTCGCGGCTCACCACCGGCAAGGTTCACCTCTGTCTCGATGCCCGGGCGCAGAACGCACAGGCTTTCACCGGCGTGAAGAACGCCGAAGTCCACACCTTCAAGGGCCCGCATCCCTCGGGCAACACGAGCGTGCACATCAGCCGTATCGACCCGATCAAGCCGCACGACGTGGTCTGGGCTATCAAGGCCGAAGACGTCATTTCAATCGGCCATCTCCTTCTTAAAGGAGAGTATGCCGGCACGAAGATCGTGGCCTTGGGCGGGCACGGCGTGAAAGACGGACAGCGCAAGCATTACCGCGTACGCATCGGCACCTCGCACCAGCACCTGCTCAGCGGCAAGCTCGCCGAGGGCGAACTGCGCGTCATCCGCGGCGATGCCCTCGCGGGGACGAAGACCGGGGCGGACGACTTTGTTCGGCTCACCGACGGTGCCATCACCGTGCTCCCGGAGGACCGCGAGCGACACCTCCTCGGCTGGATGATGCCCGGCTTCAAGGTCTTCAGTGCGTCCAAGTCCTTCGCATCGAGCTGGCTGCCCGCTCCGAAGTCGCTTTCGCTGGGCACAAACCAGCACGGCGAACTTCGCCCGATGGTGCTGACGGGCCTGTATGACAAATACATGCCGATGAACATCATGGTGGATTTCCTCATCCGCGCGATCCTGGCGAATGACACGGAGGAGGCGGTCAAGCTTGGCCTCCTCGAAGTCGACCCCGAGGACTTCGCGCTCTGCGCCTTTGCCTGTCCGTCGAAGATGGACCTGGTTTCAATTGTGAAGAAGGGCCTTCAGGACCTCGAGAAGGAAGGGATTTGACGTGAAGAAGCTCCTTGAAAAGCAGTTTGAGAAGATTCGTCCGCTCTTCCTGCCGGGCGGAAAGTTCGAGCGGCTGTACCCACTGCACGAGGCGAACGAGACCTTCCTGCTCACGCCAGCGGAAGTGACGCACGGCGCACCGCATGTGCGCGATCAGATTGACCTGAAGCGCGCGATGATCATGGTGGTCCTGGCCCTGATCCCCTGCACCCTCTTCGGCATCTTCAACGCGGGCTACCAGCACAACACGGTAAACATGGTGGCCGGCGCGGGCTTCATGGATCACATCATCCGGGGCCTCCTGCTCTGCATGCCCATCATCATCGTGTCGTATGCCGTCGGCGGAATCTGGGAAGTGCTCTTCGCCGTCGTGAGAAAGCATCCGGTGAGCGAGGGCTTCTTGGTGACGGGCCTGCTCTTCCCATTGACGCTCCCCCCGACGATCCCGCTCTGGCAGGTCGCCCTTGGCGTGACCTTCGGCGTGGTGATTGGCAAAGAGATTTTCGGCGGCACCGGCTTCAACGTCCTCAACCCGGCGCTCACGGCGCGCGCGTTCCTCTATTTCGCCTATCCGGCCCAGATCAGCGGCGATGCGGTCTGGACCAGCGTGGTTGACAAGTCGAGCACGCTTTCGGGCTTCACAGGCGCCACCCCGCTTGCAGTGGGCGCGGTGCGTCACGGCGATGAGAGCGTCATCGAGTCCCTCAAACATGCGGGGTACACCCTGAAGTCCATGTTCATTGGCCTTGAACCGGGAAGTATCGGGGAGACTTCGGCGATCTGCTGCCTCATCGGCGCAGTGATCCTGATCCTCTCCGGTGTCGGTTCGTGGCGGATCATGGTCGGGTCCGTGCTCGGCCTCATCGCTGGTGGCGAACTCTTCCGCGCCTTCGGCGGCTCGAACCTCAAGCCCCTCGCAGACCTTCCGGCCTGCTACCACATGGTCATCGGCAGCTTCGCCTTCGGGACCGTTTTCATGGCCACGGACCCGGTATCCGCCGCGGCTTCGAATCCCGGCAAATGGATCTACGGATTCCTTATCGGGTTCCTGATCGTGGTTATACGCGTCGCAAATCCGGCGTATCCCGAAGCGACGATGCTCGCGATCCTCTTTATGAACGTCATGGCACCGCTGGTTGACCACTACGTGGTGCAAGCGCACATCCGGAGGAGGGCGAAGCATGTCTACGCCTAAAAGTGACGGAGCCATCGTTATCTTCGCGACCATCGTCTGCGTGATCTGCAGCATGATGCTGTCGGTCACCGCTTCAACCCTGAAGACCAAGCAGGACTACAATGTCGAGCTGGACCGCAAACTGAACGTCCTGAAGGCGTTCGGCGAGCCGACGGTGGATGAAAACGGCAAGACGATTCCCGGGTCGAAAGTGGACGAAATCTTCCACACGCAGATCCATGAGATCGTACTCGACGGTGAGTCCGGCACCGTGCTCGAAGGCAAGACCAGCGCGGACTTCAGCGCAGGGGATATTGCAGATCGCAAGGTGCTGCTCCTGTACGTATGGGAAGAAGACGGGCAGGCCAAGAAGTATGCGTTCCCCATATCCGGCAAGGGACTCTGGTCCACCATTTACGGCTATCTGGCGCTGGACAAGGACCTTGCCACGATTGTCGGCGTGACCTTCTACCGGCACGGCGAGACGCCTGGCCTTGGTGGTGAGGTCTCGGCCGACTGGTTCCAGGCCCAATTCAAAGGCAAAAAGGTCTACGAGGGTGGCAACCGCCTCAAGTTTGAAGTGGTGAAGGGTCTTGTTGCAGACAGGTATCCGAACGGAAACAACCATGCGGTGGACGGCATGAGCGGAGCCACGATTACGGGCAAAGGCGTATCCCATTTCATCAATGCAGACCTTGATAAGTACGAGAAGTACTTTAGTTTGAAACGGAGCACGTGAGGGGCGCCATGGCAGGATCCATCAAAAAAACAATCGTCGATCCCTTGTCCGAGAACAACCCGGTCACGATCCAGATTCTCGGCATCTGCTCGTCGCTCGCGGTGACCACGAAACTGGAGACGGCCCTCGTGATGTCGGCGAGCCTCACGCTCGTCACGGCCCTCTCCAACCTCGTCATCTCCATGATGCGCAACGCGATTCCCGGGAAGATCCGCATCATCGTGGAACTGGCCGTCGTTTCGACCCTCGTCATCGTGGCCGACCAGTTCCTGCGCGCGTACATGTTTGATGTCAGCCGCCAGTTGAGTGTCTTCGTTGGCCTGATCATCACCAACTGCATCGTGATGGGACGCCTTGAAGCGTTCGCGCTCCAGAATTCGCCCGGCATATCGTTCCTCGATGGCCTGGGCAACGGGTTGGGCTATAGCGCCGTCCTCGTATCCGTGGCCTCGATCCGGGAAATCCTCGGTTTCGGCACCTGGGCCGGCATCCGCCTGATGCCCGACGGTTACATCGGAAACGGTCTCATGCTGCTCGCGCCCGGCGCCTTCTTCTGCCTTGGCCTCCTGATCTGGGCACAGCGTCAGATGACAAAGAAATTCGAGACGGCTTAAGGAATCACGTCCATGGAACTTGTAAATCTAGCCATCAAGAACATCTTCATCGAAAACATCCTCCTCTCGTTCTTCCTCGGGATGTGCTCCTTCCTCGCCTGCTCGAAGAAGGTGGAGACGGCCACGGGCCTCGGGCTCGCCGTGATCTTCGTGCAGACCATCACTGTCCCGGCCAACTGGGCGATCCTGAATTTCCTCCTGAAGCCGGGCGCGCTCGCATGGACCGGCGTCGACTCCCTGGCCGCGCTCGACCTGTCTTTCCTCACGTTCATCTGCTTCATCTCAACCATCGCGTTCATGACGCAGATCGTCGAGATGACCTTGGACAAGTATGTGCCTTCGCTTTACCAGTCGCTCGGCATCTTCCTCCCCCTCATTGCCGTGAACTGCGCGATCCTCGGCGGGTCGCTCTTCATGGCCGAGCGCGGCTACACCTTCACGGAATCGACGGTGTACGGCGTCTCCTCGGGCGGCGGTTGGGCACTGGCCATCATCAGCATGTCGGCCATCCGCAAGAAGCTTCGCTACTCTCAGATTCCTGAAGGACTCAGAGGACTCGGCATCACGATGATCCTGACAGGGCTCATGGCCCTGGGCTTCATGACGTTTGCCGGCATTTCGCTTTAAAGGTGCGATCATGGATATCACGTATGTTTCAGCCAGTGTGGCGGTCTTTACCGGCCTGATCCTGCTGCTCGTTTTCGGGATCATCTGGGCCTCCCGGAAGCTCGCGCCGTCGGGTGTTGTGAAGATCGACATCAACGAAGGATCGAAAGTCCTCACCGTGTCGCCCGGTCGCAGCCTCCTCAGCGCCCTCGCCGAAGAGAAGATTTTTCTCCCCTCCGCGTGCGGTGGCGGCGGGACCTGCGCCATGTGCAAGTGTGATGTAAAGGAAGGCGGCGGCAGCCTGCTCCCGACGGAGACTGGGCACATCAACAAGCAGATGGCCAAGAAGGGCACGCGCCTCGCCTGCCAGCTCAAGGTGAAGAACGACCTCAAGATTCACGTCCCGGACGAAGTGCTTGAGATCAAGAAGTTCGAGGGCACCGTCCGGTCCAACCGGAACGTCGCGACGTTCATCAAGGAATTCATCGTCGACCTCCCCCCCGGCGTGGACCTCAACTTCAAGGCCGGCGGCTACATCCAGATCGACATCCCGAAGTACGATGTGAAGTTCAAGGACTTCATCATCGAGGACAAATTCAAGGACGCGTGGGAGAAGTTCAAACTCTTCAACCTCGAGTGCAAGAACGAGGAGCCCTGCTTCCGCGCCTATTCGATGGGCAACCATCCCGCCGAAGGCAACTGCGTCATGCTCAACGTGCGCATCGCGACGCCGCCCCCCAACGTGCCGGGCGCCAAGCCGGGCATCGCCTCCAGCTTCATCTTCAACTGCAAGCCCGGCGACAAGGTTTGGATCAGCGGGCCCTTCGGCGAGTTCTTCGCCAAGGACACCAACCGCGAGATGCTCTACATCGGCGGCGGCGCGGGCATGGCCCCCCTTCGCAGCCATACGTTTGACCTGTTCCACACCAAGCGCACGACGCGCAAGGTCAGCTTCTGGTACGGCGCCCGCTCGCTGCGCGAGATGTTCTACGAAGAGGATTTCCGGAAGATCGAGAAGGAGTTCCCGAACTTCAAGTTCAACGTCGCGCTCAGCGAACCGCAGCCCGAGGACA
>CAZCZZ010000104.1:0-7048 GCA_964503335.1 uncultured Verrucomicrobiota bacterium | reverse complement strand
GTCGCCTCAGCAGTACAAGCAGCTCTGCATGGTTGCGGGACTCGACCGCTATTTCCAGATCGCGCGCTGCTTCCGCGACGAGGACCTTCGCGCTGATCGCCAGCCGGAATTCACGCAGATCGACCTCGAGATGTCGTTTCTCACGGCCGAGGACATCTACGCCCTGATCGATGGATTGCTCGCCGATGTCATGGAGGCCTCTGGTCTTCCACGTCCCCAGCTTCCGCTGCCGCGTATGCCGTTCTCGGATGCGATGGGTCTCTATGGCTCCGACAAGCCGGACACGCGCTTCGGTATGCTGCTTACGGACCTGAGCGATGTGTTCGCCGCGTCGCAGTTCAAGGTATTTGCCAACGTCCTGGCACAGGGCGGCGTGGTGAAAGCGATCAATGCAAAGGGCCTTGCGGGCGTGTCCGCAGGCGTCATCGACGACTGGACTGCGCTGGCCAAGGAAGCGGGTCTTGGCGGCCTCGCATTCATCCGCGTGCAGGAAGACGGCACGTGGAAATCTCCGATCGTGAAGTTCTTCTCCGACGCGGAGAAGGAGGGGCTGCAGAAGCGACTCGATATCGCTGTCGGCGACCTGATCCTTTTCGCCGCCGACAAAGTAGACGCGGCAGACCTTGCGCTCGGTCGCCTTCGGTTGCTCGCTGGCCAGCAGGCCAAGGCGATCCCCGAAGGCGTGTTCAAATTCACGTGGGTTACGGATTTCCCGTTGTTCGACAAGACGGCGGAAGGCGGACTCACGTCCGTGAACCATCCCTTCACAGCGCCGCATCCCGAGGATGCGCACCTGATCGAAACGGAGCCGCTGAAGGTCCGCGCCATTGCCTACGACATTATCCTGAACGGCGTGGAGCTCGGTGGCGGAAGCCTCCGTATCCACGATTCTGAATTGCAGGCCCGCGCCTTCCGCGCCTTGGGCCTGAGCGACCAGAAGATCAGCAGCATGTTCGGCCACATGATCGACGCGTTCCAGTACGGCGCACCTCCGCACGGAGGCTTGGCCCTCGGCTTGGATCGCCTTGTCATGCTCATGGCCGGCTGCGCCAGCCTCCGCGAAGTCATCTCGTTCCCGAAGACGCAGAAGGCGATGGACCTGATGATGAACGCGCCGGACGAAGTGGACGCGAAACAGCTTCGCGAACTCTACATCAAGCTTGCGTTGCCGGAAGAGCCGAAGGCGTAGCACCGCAAGGTTGGGCGGCCACGCCCTGCCACTATTCCGTCGCTGCGGGAATCGGCTTCAGCTTGGCTGATGGCGGGGCGACGCGGTGGGCGGGATCGCCTTCGCTGTAGCGGCCCATGACGCGGAACTTCGCGTAGCGACGATCGAGCAATTCACGCTGCGGGCAGGTTTTCACCTGGAGCAAGTGGCGGATGATGTAAGACTTCAGCGTGTTTGCCATCGCCTTGTGATCGGTGTGCGCGCCGCCAACGGGCTCGGGAATAATTTCATCCGCAAAACCGGATTCCGTAATGTCGTGCGCGGTGAGCTTCAAGGAGGCTGCGGCGCGATCCGAGAAGGAACGGTCCTTCCAAAGAATTGCTGCGCAGCCTTCCGGTGAAATCACGGAGTAGTACGCGTGCTCGAGGACAAGGACGCGGTCGCCGATGCCGATGCCCAACGCACCGCCGCTTCCGCCTTCACCAATGATCGTGACGATGATCGGGACGGGGAAGGTGAACATTTCACGCAGGTTGACGGCGATCGCCTCGGCGATGTGGCGTTCCTCGGACTCAATGCCCGGATAAGCGCCCGGGGTGTCGATAAGGGTCACAATCGGGACCTGGAACTTCGTCGCGAGCCGCATGAGGCGCAGTGCCTTGCGGTACCCCTCGGGATAGGCGCAGCCGAAATTGCACTCGAGGTTGCTCTTCGTGTCGCGACCTTTTTGCGTGCCGATGATCATGACACGCTGGCCGTCGAGATGGGCGAAGCCGCCGATGATGGCGCGATCGTCACGATAAAGGCGGTCGCCGTGAAGTTCCACGAAGTCTGTCGCCATGTTGTTGATGTAATCCAGCGTGTAGGGACGCTGGGGATGGCGCGCGACCTGAACCTTCTGCCATGCGGTCAACTCGCTGAAGATCCTCTTGCGAGTGTCGGCGATCTTCTTCCGCATCCGCTCGATTTCCTGGGATACATCGATCTTCTGCGTCTCGCTAAAAGTAATCAGTTCCTTGAGCTTCGTCTCAAGCTCAACGACCGGCTTCTCGAATGGAAGAACATAAGGGGGCATGAGCGTTAGTCCTCAATAATCACTGCGGTGCCGACCGGCACAAGCGCAAAAAGTTCGGCCACGTCTTCGTTGACCAGCCGTATGCATCCGGCGCTCGACTGCTTGCCGATGGTCTCGGGTTCCCATGTGCCGTGTATACCATATCCAGGGACATCGATCGCGAGCCAATGCGTGCCCAGCAGGTTCTCCGGCGCGCCGTAGGGGATGGCCTTCCCGTCGCCGCGCCACCAGGTAGGCTGGGCAATCTTGTCCGTGATCTTGAACGTGCCCACGGGGGTCTTGTTGTACTGGCCTGTCCCGACCTTGTACCTCTTGAAATAGGCGTCGTTCAGGAGAACGAGCAAGGAATTGTCGGACTTGTCGACTTTGATGGTGAAAACGCCTGAGAAGATGCGGAAGCGGTCCCCGACACGGATCATGGAGCCCTGCAAGTTGTTGGAGCGACGAATCATCTCCTGCGAGGTTCCGAATTTGCGCGCCAGCTTGTCCAAGCTGTCCCCGATCTGCACCGTGTAGTCGGTCTTCTCGGGCATCTGGCGGGGCGAGAAGACGAGGCCGATGTGAATTTCGCCGAGCAGCTTCTCGATATCTTCCCGCTGGGCAGGTGCCGGATTCTGAGCCAGCAGGGCCTGGCAGGCCTCGCGTGCTTCCTGATACTTGTCCTCGTTCTTCAGTTTGACGGCATCGGCCAGTGACCCTGTTCCGGCTGGCGGTGACGAAATGGCCTGCGCGACCGGTTCCGAAGGCGTCGCGGTGATTGGAGCGGAGTGCGAAGGCGCAGGGATACTCTCCTGCGCCACAACTGGCTCTTCTTCAACCACTTCCGGTGGTGGCGCAGGTTCGGACGCCGCCTCAACCTTCGCTTTCCGCGTGAAGACGCCAAAGTAGATGAGTACGCCGACCAGCGCGGCGATAGCCACGGCGGCGACGACCCAAGGGACAGGATTAATCGGGCGTTTTGCGGACTCGCCCGGATTGAGCAGCGGGTGGCTCATACCATGGTTTCAAGGTCTCTAATGACCAGACTCATCGAAGGGTATCGGTCGATCTGGCGGTACGCAAGGCATTTGAAAATCAGGGTTTCCATCGCCGGCGGGACATTGACTGCGTGCAGCCGCAGCCGCCTGGGATGCCCGTTCGGGTCGAGCTGCATCCGCTTGCTGTCCTCGGGCGTAATGCCCTCAAACGGCTTGTGCCCCGTCAGCATTTCGTAGCACGTCACGCCGAAGCTATAGATGTCGGTCTGGTCGTCCACCATGGACTTGAGAAGGGTTTCCGGGGGCAGGTACGAGAAAGTGCCGGGAAGGGGTGACACTTTCACGGGCTTTGGCTTTCGTTCGATGGCCAGATCGAAGTCGACGAGAATGACCAATCCGTCGTTGCGCACGATCAGGTTCTCGGGTTTGAAGTCGAGGTGAAGGTAGCCGGCGACGTGGACACAGCTCAGTGCCGCGGCCATCTGGCGCATCATCGAAAGCATGTTCTGGGAGATTAGCGGGTCCTTCTTGAGGATCAACTCCCGCAAGTTGCGAGCCTCGACGTATTCAAGGACCGTAAAGGGTTCGTCCTGGAATGTGCCTGCCTTGATCAGCCGGACAAGATTGGGGTGGTGGAGTTTGCTCAGGATTTCTGCGCCGTGGAGTAATTGGGCGCGTACGCGTTTATCGCGAAGGTATTCCGGCTTGAGCCTGCGTATTACGACACGCTGCTGCTGGCCGTCGACCCCCACGTACAGATGCGTCATTCCCCCGCTGGCGAGTCGACGCGTAATGGCATAACCCGCGAACTCCTGCCCTGTCATGCGAAGAACATAACGGGCATCCCCGACAGCGTGAATCAAAATCGCTGGGCTTCACCGGTGCGCTCGACAGGATTTCGTGTACTGTGTGCGCCATGGATTGGAAGCGATTCTTTGATTCCATCGGCATGAACGGCACGTGGTGGCAGTGGCGGATCTACCGCTGGCAGGAGGCATGGAGGGCGAGAAACGACCCGCAGGCAAAGCCTGTTCAAAGCGCTGCGGCGCGATACGTCTTCTGTCGAAAGTGTGGGGCAATGATGCTCGCGGGTGAGAGCGCCTGCAGCCGCTGCGGCGCGACCGCGCCGTCCCGCGCGTCGGCCTGGTTCCAGCGCACGCTCGGGCTCGTGATGCCGCAGTGGCATCCCGTGTCGTCGCTCCTGCTCTTCGCCAACGTGGCCAATCTTCTTACGGCGATGTTCGTCTTCGGTGCATCGCAGTTGCTCAACCCGACGGGGATCATGCTCGTCAAGATGGGTGCTCTGGATCCCACGATGTTCCTTGCCGGCGATTTCTGGCGCATCATCACCTACGGCTATCTCCACATCGGGATCATGCACATCGGCTTCAACCTGCTAGCCCTGTCGCAGGTCGGTCCTGTGCTGGAAGAGCAAGTCGGAAGCCCGCGGCTCTTCAGCATCTACACGCTGTCGCTGATCTCGGGTGGCGCCCTCGACGTCATCTTGCGCGGAAATCAGTCGATACTCGTAGCCGGCGCATCCGGCGCGCTCTTCGGCCTGATCGGCTTCGGCATGAGCTTCGCACACTTCTACGGAGGCTCCGCGGGCCGCGCGCAACGCGACTTCTTTCTTCGCTGGGCGATTTACGGCTTCGCGTTCGGCTACCTCATCGGAGCCGACAACATCTGCCACCTCGGCGGCTTCATCATGGGCGCAGCACTCGGATTCTTGATAGAGCGCGAAAGGGGTCAAGCTGACCGCTTCAATGCCGTCTGGAAAGCCATCGCATGGCTTCTCGCGCTCGTGACAGTCGGAGCCTTCATCTTGATGCTCCTCGCCTCTTCATCATAATCTTAATCTTCTTCTCATCCGAATTCCGAATACCGGATCCAGATTCCGGATGAGCCGAAGATTACGATTATGATTAAGATTATGAGGGAGGGGAGGCTGCGTACGATACTCGCTCTTCGTGGACACGCCATGACGAGTTGCTGCGGATCAGGCCGATGAGCATGGAGACGATTGCTTCGAGACGCGCTTTCCCCATGTCCGCGATCTCCCTGGTGAGCAACCGTTTCGCCACGAGGACGTCGAAACAAGCCGCACATTCAAGTGCTGATCCACGGCCGATATCGAAGAACTTGCACCGGTCGTTCTCTGTGAACTTACCGTTCCCTTCGGCGATGTTCAGGGGAACGGATGTCGATGCGCGATCAAGCTGCTCTCGTGCAGAAAGAGTCTTCGGCAGATCCGCCATGACCGGGTCAAGCCATTCGATGAATTCGATCGAGGCGCGGTAGACGTTCAACCGCTCGTGATCAAGCATGGGTGATCTGTCCTCTCTTCATCCTCATCATACTCATAATCATAATCTTAATCATCTTCTCATCCGAATTCCGAATCCTGATTCCCGATTGGGCCGAAGATCATGATTACGATTACGACAGCCGATCAGACTTCCAGGTGGGTCTTCTCGAGCATCTTCTTGAGGTCCTTTTCGATGCGGTCCTTATCCTTTTCGGGGAGGCCGAGGACTTCTTTCATGCCGAGGGCGAGGTGGGGGATATAGAGTTCGATGTAGTTGCGCTTGCGTGCGGCTTCGAGCTCGCGGTTGCGTTTGTTCAGGAAGACCGAGAGGCGACGGCCGCATTCCTGTAGGGCTAAAATGATCTCTTCGATGATCTCTTCGTAGCTGGCGATCGCGTCTTTGCTCTCACTTGTGAACGGAACCCAGACGCTGGCCATGTGGATCATCAGGACGACGGGGCCTTGCGGGATTCCATCCTTGGGTTGGCTCAATCCATACGCCTTCCAGTTCACGCCGGTGACGGCCTTCGTCATGGCGCATGCGCCGGGCTGGTAGAGCAAGGGAACGCGGTTCGCGTAGCGCAACACGCGGATCGGCTCTTGCTGTCCCATCTCATCATTCTCCGCGGGACGCGTGTACGCGATGCCCACTTCGATCTGGAAGGGATTGCCGCGATACACTTCGGGATTGCGCGTGACCGACGTGAAGAAGTCGGCCGTGAATTCCTTCTGCAGGCCCGCAAGAATCTGCGTCTCACCGATGGGCGACAGGCAATCCGTTGGCGGCCGCATGAGCTTTGTGCCTTGGATCGCCTTGTACAACGCCTCGGCTTCATTGTGCGCTGTCTTCGTCGGATTCGCCTTCGGGTTCACCCCTGCGGCCTCACAGATCTGGAGCGCAGTGTCCGAGCTGACGCGCGAGAAGTCGGATGAGAGCGCCGAGCGGACCGTGCGCGCCTCCGTGTCCTTCAACATCTGCATCAGCATCCCGAGTTCGACACCGTGAGGGTGGGGCATGATTTCGTGGGGGATTTCGGGCAAACTCTTGTTTGCCCGGAGATAGGAGATGCGAGATTCGAGATTGGAAACTGGAGAGGATGCCGGTTTTTCCGCTTTCGCATCTCGCATCTCTAATTTCGTATCTCCCTTCGGCTGCAGTTGCAGCCGATAGTGCAACGTCAGATGCGGGTTCACGATCGCGCATTGTTTGACGAACTCGTCCACCGACTGCTTGCCGCGCTGATATTGCGCTTCCATGTCGATGGAGACGCTGGTGCCGTGGCTGTAGGTGACGGGTTCGCCTTCGGGTTTCCCCTCGGCATTAACGGTCTGGAACGCGGGACGCCAGTCCTGCTCGGTGTCACTCAAGATTGTGGGCTTGTTCTGCTTCGTATCGATCTGGACCGCGATGGCGTGGGCCGCTTTGCTGCCTTTGGTGCGGGAGAGAATCCTCGTCGCTGCGCCCGTAGTGAGCTGACCGTACATGCCGGCGGCGCTGATGCCGATGCCCTGTTGGCCGC
>CAZCZZ010000103.1:3108-7049 GCA_964503335.1 uncultured Verrucomicrobiota bacterium | reverse complement strand
GTGAAGGAGTCGAGGTTTTCGGTGCGGCCGAAGTGGCCGTAGGCCGAGGTGATCTCGTAGATCGGGCGGAGGAGGTCGAGCTGCTCGACGATCTGCGCGGGCTTCAGGCCGAACACCTTGCGGACGGCCTTGGCGATCTTGAGTTCATCGACCTTCGACGTGCCGAAGGTGTCGACGAGGACGGAGACGGGCTCCGGATATCCGATGGCGTAGGCAAGCTGAACTTCGCAGCGACGGGCGAGACCCGCGGCGACGACGTTCTTGGCCACGTAGCGGGCCATGTAGGCGGCGCTGCGATCGACCTTCGAAGGATCCTTGCCCGAGAACGCGCCGCCACCGTGACGGCCCATGCCGCCGTAGGTATCAACGATGATCTTACGGCCTGTCAGTCCGCAGTCACCCTGCGGACCACCCGTCACGAAGCGGCCGGTCGGGTTGATGTGGAACGTGGTCTTGTTGTGGATCATCTTCTTCGGAATGGTCTTGAGAATGACCTCTTCCATGATGCCGTCGCAAAGGTCCTTGTGCGAGACGTCGGGGCTGTGCTGCGACGAGATCACGACGTTGTCCACGCGAACCGGGCGATCATTTTCGTAGACTACGCTGACCTGCGACTTGCCATCGGGGCGAAGGAACGGAAGCGTCTTCGAGCGACGGTTCTTCGAGAGGCTGCGCGCCAGGTTGTGCGCGAGCATGATCGGCGTCGGCATCAGTTCCTTCGTCTCATCGCACGCGTAACCGAACATCATGCCCTGGTCGCCTGCGCCCTGCTCGGCGGTTGCCTTGCCCTTGGCCTTCTTGGCGTCCACACCCTGCGCGATGTCCGGGGACTGGCCATCAAGCGCCACGAGGACTGCGCAGATGTTGCCGTCGAAACCGATGCTGGAATCCGTGTAGCCGATGCGGCAGACCTTCGCGCGCGCGATCGCCGCGTAGTTGACGTCCTTCGCCGTCGTCGTGATTTCACCCGCGACAACGATCATTCCGGTCTTCGCGAGCGCTTCGCACGCGATGCGGCTTTTCGGATCCTTGGCCAGGAGGGCGTCTACGATGGAATCCGAGATTCCGTCGCAGACTTTGTCCGGATGACCTTCCGTGACGGATTCGGACGAGAAGATGTAGTTTCCTGATGGCATAGGTTCTGAGCTCCTTTATTGATTGAAGGGCGGTGACATTGGCCGTTTTAGCCAACCAATTCAAGGATTTCCGGAGCGATGCGACCAACGATCTGGCGGCACCGGTCGAGCACGTCTGAAGCCGTTTCGGACTTCATGACTTCGTTCGCAAGGTCCTCGGCTTCAGAGAAGCGCATCTTGCGGATCACGTCCTTCACCACGGGAACAAGGGCCGGGCTGACGCTGAGTTCGTCCACCCCCATGCCCACCAGCAAAGGCACCATCAGCGGATTCCCGCCCATTTCGCCGCAAATGCCGGTCCAGATGCCATTCTGGTGGCCGACATCGACCGTATTCTTGATCAGGCGGATGATTGCAGGATGCGTCGGCTCATAGAGATACGCGATCCGCTCGTTCACGCGGTCCACGGCAAGCGTGTATTGAACCAGGTCGTTGGTACCCAGGCTGAAGAAGCTCACGTGCGGCGCCAGCAGGTTGGCGGTCAGGGCGGCGGAGGGCACCTCGATCATGACGCCGATCTCGATGTCGTTGTTGAACTGTATGCCTCGCTCCTGCAACTCCGCCTTGCACTCGTCCAGCATGGCATTGGCGCGCAGGACTTCCCCGACGTTGCTGACCATGGGATACATGATCTTCACATTGTCGTACCGGCTCGCCCGAAGGATCGCCCGAAGCTGCGCCTTGAAAATCTCGGGCTGCGCAAGACAGAACCGGATGGCGCGCCAGCCCATGAAGGGGTTGAGTTCCGGCGGCGTCTTCACATGGGACAGGAACTTGTCACCGCCCAAGTCGAGCGTGCGAATGATCGCGGGCTGCGGATAAAGGCGTCGCGCGATTTCCTCGCACGCCGCGGCCTGCTCGTCCTCCGTCGGCAGCGACTTGCGGGAAAGATACAGGTACTCCGTGCGGAACAGCCCCACCCCGTTGGCGCCATTGGCAATGACGGCATCGACATCGCCCGGCAACTCGATATTCGCGGATAGCAGGATGCGATAGCCATCGATCGTTTCCGCGGGTTCATTCTTCAGCGTGGCGAGGCCGGAGCGGATCGTGCGCCGGACCTGTTCGACTTCGCCGTAGCGTTCCAGCTGCTCGCGCGTCGGATGGATGATCAGCACGCCTTTGCTGCCGTCGATCAGGATCTGGTCGCCGGGGGAAATGCGGACGCTGATGTCGTGCAAGCCGACGACTGCTGGGATTTCAAGCGCACGAGCCATGATCGCCGTGTGTGACGTGGGACTTCCAAGGTCGGTGGCGAAGCCGATGATCTTATCCTTGCGCAGCGTCGCCGTGTCGGACGGCGCAAGGTCGTTCGTGATCAGGATGCAGGGCTTGTCCATCTGGGACAGCGACACCGTCGTGCTGCCGGCGAGATTGCGGAGGACCCGGCGCGTTACGTCCTTCACATCGGCAGCGCGTTCCCGCAGGTAATCGTCTTCCACGCGCATCAAGGCCTGCGCGTACTTGTTGGCGACCTCACGAAGAACGGTCTCTACATTCTTCTTCTGCACCCGGAGTCCGCGGAAGACCTCCTCGACGAAGGAGCGGTCATCCACGACGAGAAGGTGCGCGTCAAAGATGCTCGCGTTCTCCTGGCCGATCGCCTCGGCGACCTGCTTCTGGATGTCATGGATCTGGCGGCGGGTAACAATGAGCGCGTCTTCAAAGCGCGCGATCTCCCGCGGCACATCCTCGTCGGCAATATCGCGCTCAACGGATCGGTCATCGTCCGAGGTAAGCAGGAAGGCCGGTCCGACGGCCACGCCGGGAGAAACGCCGATGCCGTGAAGTATGACTTCCCTCGGTTTTTCCGAACTCACAGCCATGAGAACTCAGTCCTCGTAGAATTTCTTGTCGATCAATTCCTGCACGGCCTTCAGCACTTCTTCCGCGTCGGGACCCGTTGCAGTGACTTTTAGAATAGAGCCTTGATACCCTTCCAGCGTGAGAAGGCCCATGATGCTCTTGCCCGATGCGATCATGCCCTCTTTATCCACGGTTACTTCGCTCTGGAACTGGCTGACCGTCTTTACGAAAAGGGCGGCAGGACGCGCATGGATCCCGAACTTGTTCAGGATCTTGTACTCGCGCTCCAAGGTTTTTGCTGGACCCGACACTGGTGTAGTCACTCCATCACTTCCGGTTCTGTCGCTCCGCCATCCGGTCAATCAACTTCTGGTTCAACTCTTTCGCGGCATCATGCCCGAGCTGCTTCAACCGCTCATTCAGCGCCGCCACCTGCACCACGTGGGCAAGGTCGCGGCCCGCCGCCACCGGCAACGTCACGAGAGGAATCTCGACTCCCATGATGTCTCGCGTCTTCGGGGATAGACCAGAGCGATCATGCTCTATGGTCGGGTCCGGCCGCTGCAAACGCACCACAAGATCAAGCTTCGTCTCACCACGCATGGAGGCGACCCCGAAGAGGCTCGGCACGTGAATTATGCCTAAACCCCTTATCTCCATGTGGTAACGCGTAATATCTACCGAAGAACCCAAGATAACATTGTCGCCCGTGCGGCGCAATACCGTGATGTCGTCGGCAATGAGACTGTGACCCCTCTCAATCAGCGTCAGCGCGGTCTCGCTCTTCCCGATGCCCGGGTCGCCTTCGATCATGACGCCCACGCCGAGGATATCGACCATCGTTCCATGCACTCGCAGGCGCGGCGAAGCGAGGTTCTCGATGATAACCGTGGCCGCGTTGATGAAGCGACCGGTAATCATCGGCGACCGCAGGACCGGGATCCGGAACTGCTTCGAAAGCTTCACCATCTCCGGCAAGGCGTGGCGGCTTCGCGTGAT
>CAZCZZ010000103.1:0-3008 GCA_964503335.1 uncultured Verrucomicrobiota bacterium | reverse complement strand
AGCAAGCCCACCACTTCGCCCGCCCTGACCTCAAGGCTCACGCCGTTGACGACGCGCTTGCCGCCATACTCCTTAACGAGTTCCTCGGTCCGGACCAGCGTTGTGTTATCTGACACCATAAAGACTACTTCCCGAAAAATGGATCGATCGTGCCGCCCTTTCCTTCCTTGGGAAAGATAACCAGTTTGGAGCGCGGTTCCACAGTCATGCGACCCTCCGCCCGGAAGAACGTGATCACGTCGCCCGTCAGGACGTTCGGACCCTGCGTGACCTGGGGCGTGCCCGTCAGCACGATCACCTGGGTCTCGACATTGTACACCGCAAGGTCCGCGCGCGCCTTCTTGTCTTCCTGGATGATGTAGACCTGCCCCTCGGCCCTGATCGTCTTCACCTTGTTGTTGTCGTCAAAAAGCACGGTCATTTTGTCGGCCAGGATGCGCATGCCGGGATCCACCACCACCACATTGTCCTCGAAAATCGCGTAGTGCTTCAAATTCTCGAAGGTCAGCTTGTCCGACGTGATGACGGTCAGATTCTCTTCAGCGGCCGGAGCCGGTGCCCCGGCCTTCTTCGCGGTCTGGGCCAATCCGGCCGCCGGGACCGACAACCCGAGCAGCATGGCAATGATCACGTGTTTCATGGCACCTTCACCCCGTCCTTCTCCATCGAGCGATCGGCGTTCCTGATCACGACCTTCGCATTCTTCAAAATCTTCAGTGACTGGCTCCCGTTGTGGAAGACAAACCCCGTCCCCGTCACCACCATGTTCTCGCGCGAGATGCGCACGTCGGAATCCGACACGGCGGCGCCCCGCTCCCGATGATACAGGCAACGCGGCGCCGTGACCTGCATATCCGTCACGCGGTTCGACTCCGAGCCCTTGTAGAACTCCATCCGCAACTGCGTGACCTCCACATAGCCGTCCGGCATGATCGTCGCATAGTCGCCGAACATCTGCGAAGTCAGCTCGCCCTGCTCATCATACGAGGGTACGCGGAACTTCGACACCGTCTGCACGTCGTTCGACTTCTCCGCCCTTGCGAACGGGACAAACAACAGGGTCAAGGCCACGCTGGCAAGGACCCACCTACTTCTCACGGCCCTGCTCCACATACTCCTGCACCATCTTACTCCAGACGCCGCGCGCCCGCAGGACCATCTCGATCACTTCCCTGGCCGCGCCTTCGCCGCCCCGTGCCTTCGTGATATGCGCCGCGCGCTCCTTCACGTCGTCCACCGCGTTGGCGACCGCGACCGAAAGTCCAACGACACCCATCGCGGGCAAGTCCACCAGGTCATCGCCCACGTAGCAGGCGTTCGTCGGCCGGATGCCCATCTTCTGCAGCAGCACCTTGACCGACGTGGCCTTGTTCGACTGCCCGTCGAGGAATTCGTCCACCGGCAGCTCGGTCATGCGCCGCTTCACAGGCTCGGACTTTCGCGCCGACACCACGCAGATCTTCAAGCCGGCTTTTTTCGCCATGACAAAGGCATGTCCGTCGAGGACGTTGAAGCTCTTAGTCTCGCCTTCGGGACCATACGTGATATCACCGCGCGTGAGCACGCCGTCCACGTCGAAGATGATCACGTCGATATGCGACGCTTTTTTCTCAACCCACGATGCCATCGATCGCCCTCAATTGTTTCCAGAGACCACGCAATGACTTGAACGGGATGGCGTTCTCCTTGTCCGACAACGCCTCGGCCGGATTCTGATGCGTTTCCAGGAACACGCCGTCGCACCCCATCGCCACAGCCGACCGCGCCAGCGCCGGCGCATAGATGCCATCGCCCGCCGTGTACGATCCGCCGCCGCCCGGCTTCTGCACGCTGTGCGTCGCGTCAAAGACGACCGGATAGCCAAAGCCGCCCATGATCGGCAGGCTGCGCATGTCCACGACAAGGTTGTTGTATCCAAACGACGAGCCGCGCTCCGTCAGGATGATCTGCTTGTTCCCCGTGCCCTCGATCTTCGCGATGATGTTCTTCACATCCCACGGCGCGAGGAACTGTCCCTTCTTCACGTTGACCACCTTGCCGCTCTCGCCGAGGGCGACCACGAGGTCGGTCTGGCGACAGAGGAAAGCCGGCAACTGGAGCACGTCAACCACCTGCGCCGCGACCGGCACTTCGGCCTCATGATGCACGTCGGTCAGGATCGGCACGTTAAACTTCGCCTTCACCTCGGCAAGGATTTCCAGCCCCTTCTCCAACCCCGGACCGCGGAAGGACTTGTGCGAAGAACGGTTCGCCTTGTCGAACGACGCCTTGAAGATGAGCGGAATGCGCTCCGCCCGGGCCAACGCCACCAGCTTCTTCGCCAGATCAAGGCACAGCGCACGGCTCTCGATGATGCAAGGCCCCGCAATCAGCGCGAGCGGCGAATTGCCCCCGATTTTGACCGATCCGACATGGATAACGCGTGTCATAAGAAAAGTTCCAACGATTGGAATATCAAGGCCTTGGATGTTCCAATGATTGGAAGGCTTTTACAAGCCGATACGATTTGCCGCCCCTCTGCCCATGCGGCACGAGCCGATTGCTGAAGGTCCGGTCTTATCCACCCAGGATATTCAGGAGAATCTGTGGATTCTCCTTGAGGATCGACCCGTGTCCGAAGATGAAGATCCGCCCGCTGCCGCGCGGAATGAAGATCGCCATCGTCTTGAGATTTTCATCCCGGATCAGCGGACGACTCCCACGCACGTGCGATTCAACCATCGACGGCCACCAATCCGTACGGGTCACGGTGTCAACGCCGAGCAGGTACGTCGAAAGCTCCTTGTTAACCGGGCTTCCAATATTCTGACCTGTGATCGTAAATCCGAGGCTCTTACCCAGTTGATTCAACGGATAACGCGAAATGTCCTTCTTGTCGTAAGCCCAAGACCACGCTTGGCCGGAGCAGATCGCCCTCCCGGAGGAGCTTTCACAGGAAGATCGCGAAGGGAATGAAGTCGAATCGGCTCTGCGACCTCTGCGCCCTCAAGCGAAGCGGGTGTAAAGGC
>CAZCZZ010000102.1:0-7536 GCA_964503335.1 uncultured Verrucomicrobiota bacterium | reverse complement strand
GGCCGTTCGAAGTAGACCTTGCGGGCGAGGTAATCGATGGTGACGACGTAGCGCTTCATGACTTCTGTGCCGAGGAGGGCGTAGGGTGGTTCGTTGGCGCCGAGTTGGACGAGGCTGAAGGATGTGGGGACGTCGGGGATGTCGAAGCCGACGAAGTTCAGCGTGCGCGGCTGGCCGGGCTTCTGGAGGATGCCGCCTGCGACACCGTGGCCGAGTTCCATGTCTTTCGACGATTCCACTTCCGGCATACCCGCGTCGTTGGCGACAGGGCGGGGGATCCACAGGCCGAACATCCCGCCGCTGTCGATCGCGACATGCATCGGCTTCTGGTCCACCGAGGCCAGCACGACGGGCACGCCGAAGCGGGAGATCAGGGGGGTGTCGCCGAGGAGACGTTTTGATGACGGCACGTAGCGTCGGCGCGCGTCCATGGTTACCCGCTCGTTCGCGATGTCGAAGGAAACATAGGATAGCGCCGACAGGATGTTGTTGCCGATGATGGTCTCGACGCGATAGCCCTGCAGCCAGCGATACGCAGCAGTTCCCCGCGCGTCGTTCAGCACACCGAAGGGAACGCGCTCGAGCGTGATGTCATCCATGGCCAGCGATTTGGCGACGCCGAGGATCTGCTCGGTTCCACCGCCGAGCGACGCCACCGGCATCCTGACCAGGGGCGGGCCGACGGGATTGAGCTTCATGCGCTTCGCGCCCCAGTAATCGACGAGTGACGTCGACGCACCCGTGTCCAGCAGCGCGATGGTGGATTTGCCGTTGAGCTTCACGCGGATGAGTGGATGACCGATATCGGAAAACATCCGGCTGTTGAGGTCGAGGTGGGCCTCGCCGGCCTCCTTCACGCCGAGGACGCCGTGCATATTTACGCGCGGCGTACCGGGATCGGTCACGCGCACGCCGAGCCTTGCCGCAGGCAACGCCAAGTCTTCCAATCGTTGGAACTGTTCCGGCGACAACGTTCCAACCGTTGGAACATTCGAGAAGCAACCCGACAGCGCCGCGACAGCGAGGAGCAGGACGGGTGCATGGCTACTAGCAGCCTGTGGTGAAAGTCGGAGGGTCGCGCGCGAGCGAGTTGCAAGTAGAACGAGGCGTGCCGAAGAAGGCGATTCCCAAAGCGCATCGTCGAGGAGGCGCAACGACGTTCTACGCCGCAAATCGTTCGCGCCCGAAGGGTTGGAAGCAGAATGTGCCATCTGCGGCGTTGTCGCTCCTCGACATAGCATGGTTGCTATGCCTCGTCGCTCCGCCTTGCATCTGTCACATTCTGCTTCCAACGCGATCCCTCCCACTTTCACCACAGGCTGCTAGGGTTCTGCCGACGCATCGAGGTCTACGATCGTGGGAGCTGTTGTGGAGGATTCGGCGGATGTGTTCACGACCGGCGCGTTCTCGGGGCGCTCGAAGTGAACGAGGTTGCGGTGGAAGTCGAGCGTGAGCGTGCAGCGCGAGAGCATATCGAGACCCACGCGCGGCGAAGGGGTGTCGGTGAGACCGAGGTTGCGCAGCGGTGTCGCGGTGACTTTCCGGCTCACCAGGTCGCCGGTGCTGAACTGGCGAAGCGTCGTTCCGGTCTCGCCCGGCAGGCCTGCGGCGTAGCGGCCCGCGATATCGAGGACGATGTTGGTCGGCGTGCCGTCGATCATGCCTTCGACGGCGAGTGCGCCATCGACCCAGCGCATCGGCGCGGAGGCAAGAAGCGCCTCCTCGCGGATGCGGAAATCGGTCGTGGACGAGAAGAGGATTTCACCTTTGGTGAAATCGAAGCGGACGTAATTAAACGCGCGGATGAAGGATGAGCCGAGCACGACCGACGGGGCCGGATCGGTCACGTCGCGCGCAACGCCGCCCAGCGGGAAGGTTGCGCCGCGGAGGAACAGGAGGACGTTCTCCATATAGAGATCCTCGATACGGATCGTGGACGCCGCGCAAAGGTAGCCCTTGGTGTCATCGACCACATGCCGCGGCTTGCGTGTGTAGCCCGGAGGCCCGAGCGGGGCGAGCCCGAGGACGACTGCGGCTTCCGGCGTACACCAGCTGTCGGCCGAGCTGGTGTCGAGCAGCGCGAGAACTTTGCCCGGACTGCCGGACATGATTTCGATCAACGGAAGCTTCCGGTCCGCGCCTTTGGTGATCGCCGTCGTGAGGTGGTTTGCGTGCAGGCGGTGCGCCCCGGCAAAACTCGCCTCGCCCTTTCCCGAGTAATCCGTCATGCCAAAAACCTGCGGCCGCCGCTGCGCCTTATAGAGCGCCTCAACCTGGGCCTCCGTCAGCGGCGTACTGTGTCGCGGCGAGGGCGTTGAGCAGCCAGGGCCGAAGGCGATGAGGGCGGCGAGGAGAATGAACGGAATTGTCATTGGAACTCTTGAGGTGTTTAGGCTGTAGGTGTTTAGGTTTTGCGCAAGGAGCGTATGAGGGAGCCCAGGACCTTCTCCGTCTCTTCCAGCTTCATGTCGAGCGCGGCAAACCCCTGTCCAAAATACCCCAATCGCTGCGACAGGCTGCACTGATAGTGGAGCTCACGCAAGGACCCAAACGCTATTTCGAGGAAGCGCACGTAGTCGGACTGGCTTGCACGTGAGCATCCCTCGACGATATTGGATGGTACGGATACCGCTGCCCGCCTCATCTGGGATGTAACCCCGTACATTTCATCCTTGGGAAATCTCCTCGTGGCTTGATAAACCAGTATCGCAACCTCGTCAGCCAGCGCAAATGCCCTGAGTTTCGTGTGATCCCGCATCTCTCTTCCCTGCAGTCTAAACACCTAACCCCTATAGCCTCTTGCTATCGCTGCCTCTCCGGCTTCGGTTCTCGCGACATCAGGGCTTGGACGGCGCTTTTCGGATCGCGGCCTTCGTAGAGGATCGCTTGCACCTGCTCAATGATGGGGATTTCCACGCCGGCTTTCTTTGCGATTGCGATTGCGGCGGTGCAGGTCCAGACGCCTTCGGCGACCTGCTCCATGCTCTTGAGGATGTCCTTCAACGTTTCGCCGGCGCCGATGCGTTCGCCGACAGAGCGGTTGCGACTCAGTTTGCTGGCACAGGTCACGATCAGGTCGCCGATGCCGCTGAGGCCGGAGAAGGTGGCGGAGTGCGCGCCGAGGGCGACGCCTAGGCGAGTGATTTCGGCAAGGCCTCGCGTGATGAGGGCCGCCTTGGTGTTGTCGCCATAGCCGATGCCGTCGCTCACGCCGGCGGCGATCGCGATACAGTTCTTCAACGCGCCGCCGAGCTCAACGCCCGCCACGTCGTCGGATGTATAGACGCGGAATTCGGCGCTGTTGAAAACGGCCTGGAGCGCGGATGCAATGGACGGCTGCTGGCAGCCGATGACGACGGCTGTCGGGATACGCTGCGCCACTTCCTCGGCATGGCTTGGACCCGACAGCGCCGCGACCGGCGCATGGCGCAGGACGCGTTCCGCCGTGATCGTCAACCGATCGCGAGACTCAGGATCGAATCCTTTGGACACGCTCACGATCATGGCGCTTGAAGGAATCAGCGAGGCGAAGCTTTCCAGCACCGTGCGGTAGAACTTAGACGGCATCGCAAGCACGACGACTTCCGCCCCGTCCACCGCGACGGGTCGCTCCGAAACCCACTCGATGTCCGCAGGGATCCTGACCCCGGGCAGGAACTTCACGTTCTCGCGGCGACGCCGGACCTGCGACGTGTAGTCCGGGAACGGACCCCAGATGCGGACCCGATGCCCGTTCCGGTGCAACACCAACCCCAACGCCGTTCCCCAACCCCCATCGCCAAGAATCGTGACATTCATAGAAACCACTAATCTCCACTCATTGTATGACCAAGAAAACGAACGGATTGTTAACCACGAATGGACACGAATGGATACGAATGTCCGGATTCCGACTTTTCAGATATTCGTGTGGATTCGTGTCCATTCGTGGTTAAGTGTTCTTCTCTTTCTTCCGGTTGAACCTGTGCTCCGTTCCTGCGATCAGGCGATGAACGTTGGCTTTGTGGCGCAGGATGACGAGGGCGCCGAGGATGATGAGGGTCCAGGCGAGCAGGGGTTGTTCCGGCTGATAGAGGATCCAGCCTGCAAGCGGAATGGCGAGCGAGGCGCCGATGGAGGCGACGGACACATAGCGCGTTCCGAAGAAGAGGGTCACCCATGCGACGACGCCGATGAGGGCGGCGAGGGGTGCGATGCCGATCAAGGCGCCCGCGCTTGTGGCGACGCCTTTCCCGCCTTTAAAGCGGAGGAAGAGCGAGAAGTTGTGGCCGAGAATCGCCGCGACGGCGCAGAGGATGCCGAACCCCGCGCCCCATTCGAGCACGGCCTGCGGTCCCGCAAGTTTCGGGAAGAGCAGGGCTGGAATCAGGCCCTTCAACGCGTCACCGATGAAGGTCATGACGCCCCAGGGCTTGCCGATGCTGCGGAATACGTTGGTCGCACCGATATTGCCGCTTCCGACTTTACGGATGTCGACACCTTTGGCCCGCGCCACAAGGAGTCCTGTCGGGACGGAGCCGACGAGATACGCCAGCATCAGCCAGCCCGCGAGCGCTCCGGTGTCGGACGGGAAGGCGATGGCCATCATACTTGTGACTCCGCAAAACGAATGGCTTCCCGCAGGAGCTGCGCGAGATCGTCGCACTGCATCTTGCGCTTGATGTGGGCGCGGTGGACTTCAACGGTGCGGGCGCTCAGGTCGAGTTGCTCGGCGATTCGTTTCGTGCTCAAGCCCCTGCCCATCAGGAGGAAGATTTCCTTCTCGCGGTCCGTCAGGCTCCCGATGCCCGTTTCTTCCTCCGACACATTTTCGCCCTGGATCATCTGGCGGATCATGCGCGTGTTCATCAGCGGGCTCAGATAGACCTCGCCCCGCAAGACCTTGCGCAGCGCTTCGACGACCACTTCGTCGGCGTGCTCCTTCATGACGTAACCCAGTGCGCCCGCTTTAAGCGCACGCTCGGCGTAATCCTCTTCGTCGTGCATGGAAAGGATCAGCGTCTTGATCGCCGGATCACGCTCTTTCGCCTCGCGCACGAGGTCGAGTCCGCTGCGATCCTTCAACGTGATATCCACGAGGACCGCATCCGGCTTCAACGCGGCGATGGCGGCAAGGCCTTCTTCATAGGAGCCTGCTTCTCCGCATACCTCGAAATCGGGCTGCCGCGTCAGCAACAGCGCGATCCCCTGTCGCACAATGGCGTGATCGTCCACGATCAGGATACGGTGAGGTGATGGCGATGCGTCAGGCATTTCGCGATAGCCTAGCAAGCAGCGGTCCGTGTGGAAAGCAGGTCGTTTGGAAATTGTCCCTGGTCACTTGTCCTTTGTCATTTGCCCGAATCGGACAAGGGACAAATGACCAATGACAAAGGACGAGTGGCAACCAATCTACAACTTCGGAAACCGGCACGCGATGAGCGTCCCGCCTCCGGTTGCGGCCGTCACAGCAACCGTCCCTCCAAACATCGACGCGCGATACTTCATGATGCGGAGGCCGAGGCCCGCGCTGCGTTCGGTTTCAGGCGGAATGCCTTTGCCGTTGTCGCTGATCGTGAGCAGCCCGGCGTCGCCGGAGGATCCCAATTCAATCCGGATCTCGCGCGCCTGCCCGTGGCGCATCGCGTTGGTCACGCCCTCCTGCGCGATGTGATAGAGGTGCATCGCCGCCGAGGCATCGCGCGGCGAGACCTGTCCCTGCTGGGTGAAGGAGCAGACCACGCCATACACCTCGCAAGTTTCCTCCGCGAGTCGTCGCAAGGCCTGGGCGAGGCCTTGTTCGCCGATCTCCACCGGCGCGAGGCCGCGGGCCATCCGGCGCACCTGCGACACCGCTTCCTTGGTGATTTCGACGAGACGCTCCGTCTCGGCCTTCACCTCGGGAGAAAGCGACGGATTCCCCGCAAGGGCCCGGCCGGCGAAGACGGCGCCGGCGAGCTTCTGTCCGAGCGAGTCGTGTAGATCCTGTCCCACGCGCTGCTTCTCCGCGCTGCTGATGTTCAGGATTTCGTTTTCGAGGCGTAGGCACTCGGCGCGCTCTTCCTCAAGTCGCTGGTTCGCATTCTGCAGCGCGGCCGTGCGCTCGTGCACGAGCGCCTCGATGCGCCGTGTCCGGCCCACCATCTGCGCGATCAGGACGGCGAGCAGGAGCGACACGCAGACGCCGGCAGTGAACAGGATGGCGGGCTGCGCGGTGCGGCGTGATGCGAGATAGCCGTCGCGCGCCACGCATCGAAAGAGCCACGGCTCACCCGCGATCTGGATCGAATCCTCGTACACGGGCTCATCCGTGATCGCGGCGCGACCCGCCCGCGCCAGGGGACTGAGTTCCACGGTGACCACGGCAGCGGCCTCGACGGGCAGGGCGCTCCTGAGGACGGTGGTCGGACGAAAAATCGCGAACGCGAATCCCTGCGCGAGGAAGTAGGCCTTCCGGTTGGGATCGAAGGCCTGGTAGAGGATCGGCGAGAAGGCCAGCAGTCCGCGTTCCTGCACCGCGATCTCGCGTCCCAGCACAGCCGCGCCCGATTGCAGCATGCGCTCGATCGCGATGCGGTCGAGGGGGTCGGACGCGAAATCGTACCCGATCGGGAAATCCAGGGCCTCGGCCGGATGGGCGAATGTCATCGGGAAGTAGACATCCCTCTCCTCCGCCCGCTTGAAACCCGCAACACCCGCCCGCTCGAGGATCACCGCCGAAGCATTGGTGCCGGACGTCGCGAGTTCAAAGACGCTTCGCTCGGTCGGACCGACGAGCCGCGCGAAACCGAAGACGCCGAGCACCTGTCGCTGGTACAGCATGCCCTTTGAGACAAACTCCTCGAAGGCGCTCTCGGAAATCGAATCGGAAATGGTGTGAAGCACACGGATCGAGTTCAGCACATCAAAGAAGACATCCGACTCCGCCGACACGCGGGTCATCCAAGCTGAGGCGTCGGCCTGAAACCGACTCTCGATCGCCCGGTCTTCCCTGGCCCGTGCCTGAAGCGCAATGCCGGAACTCAAGGCCAAGCCGGCGGCAAGGGCACAAACGCCCCACGCCACGGCGATCCCTCGGGCGCGCCTTTCAGGTGTCGAACGATCCATCGCCTCGGTTATAACCCATTATCGCTGCCCTGCATAGCCCGGCTCCAGAAGAGCAGCAGACCGCTCCATCGAAACCGCGCGATAGCTTGATAGGAAGATCTCGGAATCGTCTCCACTGCCATATTTCGTGCCTATTCGTGATTTTCGTGGGCAGTCCTCGTCCTGAATCTTTCCGCCTACGTATTGACACGTATACGCACTACGTGTATACCTATCCCCAGTGAACGGATGATTGCGTAGAGTCCGACCGTGAAAGTACAAAAAAAGTTGGAGAAACAGATTTACACGACTCGGAAATCGTGTAATTTCTCCCTCATAGACAGCACGCCCTTGGAGGCAACCATGAAAAAAATTCTGATAGCACTAGCAGCGATCGCGATCGGCTCACAAGTAGCCGAAGCCCAACTCACCAACCAAGTCCTCAGCCGCAATGCGGTTGGGTACATCAAG
>CAZCZZ010000101.1:0-7632 GCA_964503335.1 uncultured Verrucomicrobiota bacterium | reverse complement strand
GCGACGCGGAGGACGTCGTTCATCGTGCGCTGCGAGTCGGCGAAATGCAGGTCGCGGGCCTGGCCATTCAGGATGCCGTGAACGCCGAGGCAGGCGGACACAAGTCGCGCTGCCTCTTCGCGGGATTTGGCGTCGAGCGATCCGATCGAGTTCCACAGGAGCGCGTAGCCTTGATTGATCAGGGCCAGTGCGCCGAGCACGGCAGAAGCTTCGCCGTAGGCCACATGAGGGCAGGGGCGACCGCGACGTTCCGTCGCATTGTCCATCGCCGGCATATCGTCGAAAATCAGGGATGCCGTGTGGAAATACTCGATGGCCGTGGCGAGCTGGAGCGCCTGCTGCTGATCCGTCACGCGGTCCTTCAGGATGTCGTAGGCCAACTGGGCACGGGCGAGACTGCCGGGATGCGTCAAGGTGTCGTTGAGCACGCCATGAAGCCGTGCGTCGATGTGGGCGCCCAGGGGCAGCATGGTCCGGAATGCATGCTCAACGCGCTGCTCGTCTTCGATCGAGAGCAGCTTGCAGGAGCGCTTCACTCGCTGATCGCTGGCTTCGTGTGTCGGGTTGTATGTCGTGGGCGCGTGCATAGTAGATGTCCTTGCGATGTACTATCCGCCGTGGGTCCGGGCGTTGCATGAAGGATAGTCTTAAGAGTTATTCATGAAGCGGGACGGCCGCAGTCGGCTCGTCGGCTTCATCGCCGGCAAGGGCGCTCAGCACGGGCTTGAGCTCCGGTGGAATCTCCGGAAAGGCGTTCCGGATGATCCGGCGCATGCTGCTTCGTGCGTAGTCGAGCGACGTCGTGAAGGACTCCAGCACGGGCGACGAAAGGATGGTGACCGTGCCGTTGGTCTCGGCCAGTTGCAGTTCGCAGATGCGGACCTCTCCGTGGTCCGGAAAAGCAGCCACTTCGATCAGCATGGTCTGACGTTCATCGACCCGGTTCGTCGTGGCGTAGAAGGCGTCGAGCACCTGCCGTTCGGCCTTGCGCAACGCATCCAGATAACGCGCCGAATCGGGTTGCCCTTGCGGCCACGATTCCGATTCCTTGTTGCGTATGGCTTGGAGACCGCGTGCGAGCATCCTGCTATAGAGGAGGGACTGAACGCGTGTGGCGTTACCATCGCTGATCACGCGCACCTCGCCGTGCACATTGCGGGGCGACGGAATGAACGCGCGCGCCATTTCGTGGGCACGGGTGTTGAATGCCAGCGTCAAGGTTGCCGCAAGGAGCAACATTTGCAGCCGGTGCTTCGAGCCGGAGGTCATCAGCTCTTCGGAAGTTCGAAGTGCGCCTTCACGGTCACGATGTCGTGCACGCGGATCAGGCCGATGACAGACGGTGGCTTCAGACCGAAGGCTTTCAGCGAAACAGGAAACACGGCGTCGAACGACACGGTGGCTTCGGTTTCGTTGAGATTCTCGACCCTGGCCGCAAGACCTTGTGTCGTGCCGGCGATCGTGAGATCGAATTCCAGCGGTTTGCCCGCGCCCGACGCGTCACGCACGTTCTGCCAGTTGACGCCTCTCGCTTCGCCGACAATTTCCGCGTGGTTGTCGGCGTGCAGCATGTGGAACATTTCGGCATCGCGCTTCTTGTTCGCCGTGGTCATGTTTGTCACGGTAACGCGGGTCTTGAGGTCGAATGCGTCGCCTTGCGGGGTGGTTTCAACAGGCTCCGAGGTGACGCTGCCGTCGAAGCTGTGCATTGTAGCTCCGACGTGGAAGGTGATGACGCAGGTGTTGGGTATGGTCTCCGCGGCGAGGACAGGGATGGTCAGGAGCATCATCAGGGCTATGGCGGACATCTTCATGGTGTCTTTTCCTTTGTAACTCGGGATTGAAATTGGGTTGCGAACAATGCAGATAGGGTGGAGCAAGGCGTTCCGGCCGTCAAAAGCCGTCGCCTGAAATCGCGTTAAGGAATCACAGGCGTCGTAGGTTAATGAATACCAATGAGTTGTGGGATGAAGCCCTCGGGCTTGGTTTATCGCAGGACGGGCTATTGCTCGTCGTAGATGTGGATTCGCAGCGACTTGAGTTCCGCGATGCAAGCGGCCCCCTTTGCACCTACTCGATTTCCACCAGTGCGACGGGCATCGGCGCCGCAGAGGGTTCACTGATGACGCCGCCGGGGTGGCACGAGGTGGCGGAGTGGATTGGCGACGGCGAAAAGGAGGGCACGGTATTTCGCGATCGCAAGCCTACGGGGGAAGTTGTGCGCGGTGGCGACCAATCGTCGCGCGATCGCATCCTCACCCGGATCCTCTGGCTGCGCGGCCTTGAGCCTGGTGTGAATGCCGGACCCGGCGTGGATAGCTATAAGCGGTTCATCTACATCCACGGAACGAACCGCGAAGACCTGCTCGGAAGCCCTGCTTCGCGAGGCTGCATACGCATGTCGAACCTGGACGTCCTCGACCTCTTCGAACGAACCCGCGGACGAAGGACGCTGTGCGTGATTGTATGAGTTCTGTTATATCTCCGGGGCGCATGGCGAAGACCTATTCATTTCCCGAACTCTGCCAGTCCCTCGGCAAGGCCCAGATGTACGTGCGGAATCTGCAGACCGGGCTCGATATGTATATCCCGGGGAACAGCGAACGCTATTCGGACGCCTACCTCCAGTTCATGCTCAAGATCGTCGCGCTGCGCACGTTGAACATTTCCCTCGAGGACATTCGCGACCTCTTCATCAAGGAGAAGCGCATCCTGGAAATGCTGCACGTGGATTCTTCGTCGGACTCGCCGACGTGGTATCTCGACTCCTGCCAGAATGGCGATCGCTCCGAATCGAATCTCTTTCTCACCGGCTACGACGTGGGGGCGCCGCTCCATTCCGGCAAGGTGCAGGTCCATCTGAACTTCAGCCACAGCGGTAAGGAGTTGTTCAGCGGGCAGGCCATGGGTGAGGACGTGAATGCGTTCTGCAAAGTGTATAGTCGCCAGCTTGAACGCCTGAAACGGCGTATGCAGGAAGAGCGGCTTGTGGTGCGTCGAGCCCTCGCGTGGGCCGACAGGGTTTGTTGAAGGAGGTTTATGAATTCGGTCATTCGTCAAGTGGTACTCGTTTCTATGTCCCTCGCGGCGGGCTGCGCCACATCCGGTCCGCGCAAGCCACCAGTGGTAATTCCGTCCGAGCAGCCTGCGGTGGACGTCCTGCCGGTGGAGCCCGTGAAGACGGAGCCTGTCGTGGAAGTCACGCCACCTGTCATCGAAGATGTGGAGCCGGTTGTGGAGGCGGAGCCTGCGGTTCCGTTCCGAACGATGGTGGCGGTGCAAGCAGCCCTGGATCGCAGCAACTTCTCCTGCAATGCGATCGACGGTGAGCTGAGCGAGCGCATGCGCGATGTGCTGCGCACGTGGCAGGATATCCGCGGGCTTCCCGTGACCGGTGAAGTGGATGAGCCGACGCTCAATCGCGTGGGGGACATCGAGAGCCAGTTCATGAAGTACGAGGTGACGGCGGAAGACCACGCGGCGCTGACCGATCACCCCTCGTCGTGGCGCCAGCGCGCAGTGCGGAAGCGGCTTGGCTTTGCGACCATCCTTGAGCTCGTCGCCGAAAAGCACAACTGCGCCGAGGAAACCATCCGACGCATGAATCCCGGCCTCGACTGGCCGAATCCTCCGGCGGGCAGCCTGGTGGATGTACCCCGCGTGAAACCCGCAAAATGGGTTGAAGCGGCGCGCCTGGAGATCTCGCTCAGCAGGCGACAGCTCAAAGGCTACGACGCGGACAACCGGCTCGTGCTCTTCTTCCCGTGCTCGATCGCGAAGGATGTCGCCAAGCGCCCCGTGGGTGATCTGAAGATCGTCAACGCCGCGTCGGATCCCATCTACACGTTTGACCCCGCCGTATTCCCCGAGGACCCCGAGGCGCAGCAGATGACGGTGAAGCTGGTGATCCCGCCGGGTCCGAACAACCCCGTGGGTGTGGCGTGGCTGAGCTTGGATCGTCCCGGCTACGGTATCCACGGCACGGCTTGGCCGGAAGACATCGGCAAAACAGAATCCCACGGCTGCTTCCGCCTCGCGAACTGGAACGCGGCGAAGCTCGTCAAGATGGTGAAGCTGGGGACGCCGGTGAAGGTGATGGAGTAGCGCGCCGCGCCTGACGTTTCAGGCCTGATGCCCGCGCGGTGCGATCCGCGCGGGGCCAATCTCCAGATAGGTGCGGTCGCAGCGCTACAGGGACATCCCGTCGCCCACCGCGCGCGATATCGCGAGCGACAACCGTCGCCGCTTCTTCTTTCGAGGCCCCGCAACGCGCTACCAGGAAATCGAAAAGGCCGAGCGCAAGGTCATCGAGCGACAGCGCGTGGGTTTTTCCAAACCTTGGAAAAAGAAAATCCGAAAGTTCCAATCCTTGGAAGAATGCCGATGGCGCGTCGCGGAAAAGCCGTGGCGTCGTTTCCAGGAAGTTGCCGCTGTTCGCAACCAGATCCCAGAAGCGACTGAAGCGCCGGAGCCTCAGCAGCGTTTCGGCATCCATCGTCGCCGTGCTCTCCACTTCGTACGGCGCATCCTTGCCGTACTTCATGGCCCACTCGGTGTCGTGTCGCACAATCGGTGTGCCGCGCAGTCGCTTGAGCTGGTTGACCTGGATCTCCTGCGGACGCAGGGCGTAGAGGCGATCGAAACCCGCGGCGAAGCTCGCGAGGTCTTCGCCGGGCAGGCCGTAGATCAGGTCCGCGTGGATGTAGGACCCGGTCTGTTCGAGCAGGAAGCGCAGGTTGTCCACGGTCTTCACGTAGTCCTGCTTCCGCTTGATCCGCTTCGCCACCGACTCGTTGAACGTCTGGATGCCCACTTCGAATTGAAGTGTCCCCGGCGGAAAGGCGCAGATGATTTCGCGCAGTTCCAGCGGCAACCTGTCGGGAATCATTTCGAAATGCAGGAACAATCCCGGCGTGTAGCGTTCGAGGAAGAACTCCAGCAACTTCATGCTGTAGGCGATGCTGAGGTTGAAAGTGCGGTCCACGAATTTGAAGTGACGCAACCCGCGATCCAATAAGTCCTGCATGGCCGGAAGAAACGTTTCGAGCGGAAAGCGGCGCAATGGAACGTCGAGCGATGAAAGACAGAATTCGCAGGTGAATGGGCATCCGCGTGAGGCTTCGACGTAGACAATGCGGTTGGCGATGTCGTCGGCGGTATAGAGGTCGTAGGGCAGGACCAGCTTCCGGACGTCGGCGGGTGGGCTCTGGATGATCCGGTCGGGCGCAGCCTGCCCCTCCAGAAGTCGTGAACAAAGCTCAGGGAAGGTGAAGTCCGCTTCGCCCGCGACCACATAGTCGGCCAGACGACAAATCTCCTGCTCCTCGATCTCGAAACTGACCTCGGGACCTCCGACCACGACTACGACATCCGGCGCTCGCGTCTTCAAATGGCGCACGACCTCCGTCGACTTTACCACATTCCAGATGTAGACGCCTAGCGCCACAATGCGTGGTGACGAAGCGAGTAGAGCCTCCGCAATCTTCGCAGGATCATTCTTGCACTCGAACTCCATCAACCGCGTGCGTTCGCGCAGCGGGCCCATGTTGGCGAGCAGATACCTCAGCGCAAATGAAGCATGCGAGTAGCGCGCGTTGAGTGTGGATAAAATGACGTCAGGCATCGAACAAGTGACCAATGACAAATGACAAATCAGCCAATCGCAACCATGCGCTCGATCGCAAGCCGTGCCTTGTCGGCGGTGGCCTTCGGGACCTTCACCTCGAAGACATCTTCCTGGAGCGAGCGGAGAATCTTGGGGAGGGTGATCATCTTCATGAACTGGCAGATGGCTTTGCGGTTCACGGGGTAGAACTTCTTGTCGGGATTCAGGAGCTCCATGCGGTGCATGATGCCGGTCTCGGTAGCGATGAGGAATTCCTTCGACGGTGAGCTGGCGGCGTAGTTCACCATGCCTTCGGTGGACAGGAGTTTCGCGTCCTGGAACGCGTCCGGATTCTCCTGCGCGAAGAGCATTGTCGCCGACGCGCAGCCGCATTCGGGATGGATGAGGAATTCGGCTTTCGGGTGCTCGGCGCGAACCGCCTTCATATCCTCGGGACGAATGCCCGCGTGGACATGACATTCGCCCGCCCAGATTCGCATGTTCTCGCGACCGGTGATCTTCTTCACATACGCGCCGAGGAACATGTCGGGCAGGAACAGGATCTCTTTGTCGGCCGGAATTGACTGAACCACCTTCACAGCATTCGATGACGTGCAGCAATAGTCGGTCTCCGCCTTCACTTCGGCTGTCGTGTTTACATAGCTCACGACGATTGCCCCGGGATGCTTGGCTTTCCACGTGCGCAATTCATCGGCAGTAATCGTTGCTGCGAGGGAGCAGCCCGCGTTCAAATCGGGGAGCAGGATCTTCTTGTCGGGACTCAGGATCGAAGCCGTCTCCGCCATGAAGTGAACGCCGCAGAAGACAATCCGCTCCGCCGACGTTGCCGCCGCCTGCCGCGACAGGCCCAGGGAATCTCCCACGAAGTCCGCAATATCCTGCACTTCCGGCCGCTCATAGTTGTGGGCCAGAATGACCGCATTCTTCGCCACTTTGAGAGCCTTGATCTCACTCACGATGTCAGTCGTCGTATTCACACCACCACGATAAGTCATCCATCGGTCTGCCTCAATGCTGCATTACGAGGCGGCGGAACGGGAGTGCCCACGGAACACACGGAATACACGGAAGTCGGAGAAGATTGTTTGCCCACGGAGGTCACGGATAGCACGGATGGGAAGATCAGATTAATTGCTGGTTTTTCAGAATTCCGATTATCCTCTTCATCCGTGACCTCCGTGGGCAACTCCGGTTCCGAATCAGACCAGCTTCATCGAGATGTCCAGGGCGGGGGCGGAGTGGGTGAGGCGGCCGATGGAGATGAAGTCGACGCCCGTTTTCGCGACGGTTCGGATCGATTCCAGGCTGATGGAGCCTGAGGCTTCGATTTTGGCGCGGCCTTTGATTTGTTTCACGGCTTGCCGCATGAGGGCGGGGGTCATGTTGTCGAGCATGATGATGTCGGCTTTTGACGCCAGCGCTTCGTCGACTTGCTTCAGGTTGGCCGTTTCCACTTCGATGCGTGCTTTAGGATACTTACGGCGCACGCGTTTTACGGCTTCGGTGATCGATCCGGCGAGGCGGATGTGGTTGTCCTTGATCATCGCGAGGTCGTTGAGGGTCATACGATGGTTTGTCGCTCCGCCCATACGCACGGCGTATTTGTCGAGGTGGCGGAGGCCGGGGGCTGTCTTGCGTGTGTCGAGGATGGTTACCCCGGATCCCTTTACGGCGTCGACGTAGCGACGAGTCAACGTGGCGATGCCGGACATGCGCTGCAAAAGATTCAGCGCGAGGCGTTCGCCCGACAGGATGAGGCGGGCGGGGCCGTTGACCGTCGCAATGATCTTGCCACTGCGGACGAAGGAGCCGTCTTTCACGAGGGCTTTGAAGCGACAGCCATTGCCCAGGGCTGCAAAAACCTGTGAAGCGATCGGGAGTCCCGCGATCACGCCGTCCTGTTTCGCGCGGAAGATGGCTTTGACGCGGTCGCCTTTCTTGAGCGTCGCCAGCGTCGTGATGTCGTCCGCCGCGTTGTCCTCGGCGAGGCCGATGCGGATGATCTC
>CAZCZZ010000100.1:0-7658 GCA_964503335.1 uncultured Verrucomicrobiota bacterium | reverse complement strand
GGCTTCGAGCAGGCTGCGCTTCAACCAGTCGGTCTGCTCCCCACCCCAGATGCGACGGTTCGGGACGTCTTTCCAATAGCGATCGTCCATCATGAAGAACGCCACGGGTCCGCGGCGGAAAGAATAGAAAGTGCCCGGTGTCGTCGTGTTGCGATCAGGGTTCGCCCACATCGAGGCGAAGACCTCTGCGGCCTTGTCGCGGCCAAACCAGATCCTCTCCTGCTCCGTCGGCCCCAGCACAGGCGGATCGCCATACGGCGCATTGTTGTAGCCGAAGTCGTGATCGTCCCAGATCGCGTAGTGCGACGTCGCGGGCAGAAGATCGCGCAGGTCGGGATGAAGCCGCGTGCGCAGCGCCTTGCCCATTGCGCGTGTTGTGTCGGACCACTCGCCTTGCAGCAACGCACCCGTCTCCTTGTCCTGCGCTCCCGCGTTGCCACCATCGCCGGTCAGGTAATACCAGTTGTCACCCAGCCACAACATGAGGTCAGGCTTCTTCGTCGCGATGGTCCGGAAGATCGGTGTCGAATGCTCGCTCAGGAATAGCGCGTTGCAAGAGCCCACAGCGATGACGAGTCGGCCCGTGTTCGCCGGCGGCGCAGGCGTGCGGAATGCCAGTGAGTTTGTGCCTGCGCTGAATCGCGTTTCGGTGTCCGACGAAAGCCCTTCGACGCGCGCGACGGATATCCGGTCATCGACCCGCGCAACAGTCGCCGTGAACACCACGTCGCCCTGCTGAAATATGGCGTCCGTAACCGGCATTTCATCGCTGTAACACCAGACCTTGGCCGAGTCGTGCGACACATGACCGGGCATGAGGACGGTTTCGGCGGATGCAGGCGGGACGAAGAGGAGAGCAAAGAGGAAGAATGGTTTAGGGTTCATGGTTGATGGTAGATGAGCGAATCTCTTCATGAACCATCAACCCTCAACCATTCCTTCTACGCCCTGATCACCGCAAGAATCTCGTCTCGCTTCTGTTCCATCATGGCCTGCGTCTTCGCTTCCAGGTTCAGGCGGATGAGGGGTTCGGTGTTTGACGAGCGGACGTTGAACCACCAATCGGGGAATTCTACGGAGAAGCCGTCGAGTTCGAAGGAGCGGCCCTTGGACCCGTATTGCTCCTTCAACTTCGCGAGGACGGACTTCGTGTCATGCACTTCGGAGTTGATTTCGCCGCTGCCGAAGTAGCGCTTGATGGGTCGGACGAGGTCGGAGAGCGACTTGTTCGAAGCGCTGACGAGGTTCGCGATGAAGATTGCGGCGAGGGACGAGCTTTCGGTGAAGTAGTTTTCCTTGAAGTAATAGTGGCCGGACAATTCACCGGCGAACACGGCCTTTTCCTCGCGCATCTGCTGCTTGATGAACGCGTGGCCGACGCGGGACATGAGCGGCTTGCCGCCGTTTTCCTCGATCACTTCCTTCACGGCCCAGCTGCTGCGCAGGTCGTAGAAGATCGGGGCACCCTTCTCGCGCTTCAGGACCATCTCGGCGACGAGCGCGGTGACGATGTCGGACGTGACGATCTGGCCCTTCTCATCCATGAAGCCGCAGCGATCCGCGTCGCCGTCAAAATAGATCCCGAAGTCGTACTTGCCCGACGTGATCTTGTGGCGGAGCGCATCCCAGGTTTCCTCGAGGAGCGGGTTCGCCTCGTGGTTGGGGAACGTTCCATCGAGCTTGTCGAAAAGCGGGTCGATCGAGAAGTTCTTCAGGCCGCGCAGCACGGCGCCTTCCGTGATGCCCATGCCGTTGGCGTAGTCGACGGCGATGTGAAGCGGGCGACGGATGTCGGCGAACTCTCGGATGTGATCCACGTAGCCTTGGAGGACATCGGTCTTGATGATCGATCCCTGCTTCGCGGGCCTCTCAGCAAACTCGCCGGTAAGCACGATGCGTTCGATGTCCTTGATGCCAGTCGCGCCGCTGACCGGGATCGCCTGCTCGCGGCAGAGCTTGAAGCCGTTCCACTCGCCCGGATTGTGCGACGCCGTGATCATGATGCTCGCGTCCGCGCCAAGCTTGCCGTTGGCGTAGTAGGACATCGGGGTCGAGCAGACGCCGATATCGATCACGTCCGCCCCCATCTCGGTCAGGCCGCGGGCGAGGTTGAGGAAGAGCGGGTCCGAATGGGGTCGCATATCGCGGCCGACCACCACCTTGCGCGGACTCAGGAACGTCGCAAAGGCCTTGCCGATACCGTAGGCGAGATCGTCCGACAACGTCTTGCCGTAAATGCCGCGAATGTCATACGCCTTAAAAATGCTGCCGCCACCATGCCCCATACGGATTCTCCCTGCGCCATGATGGCGCGAATAGGGGGCGAGGATAGTCGCGGGATGAAGCGTCCATCAAGCCTGATTGGAGGCCGCTAGCTGCGCTCCGGATACCCCGCCGTGCCGTGGCGAACGAGGATGTGCTTGGACTCCAGGATGCGAACGACATCCGTCGCAGCGGGTTGACCTCCCGCGCCGACTTCGCGCCAGGCCTGCGCGGCGGGGCCGCTGAGCAGATGCACTTCGCCCGTGCGAAGCACCTGGACAATCGACGCGGCGCCCAGGTCGAGTGCTGTGCCCGGTGCCGCCTGCAAAGCGCCCCGCTTGCGGAACAACTTCTGAATCCTGTCGCTCACCGGACGCGCCGCAAGTTCGCAGGCGATGGCGAGGGGGACGAACGGATTGTGCGGACTCACGCCGGTTACGAGTGCGTCGAAGTGACGCCGGGCAAGATTTCGTTCGAGCCGATCCGCCAGCGACGTCGCGTCGTACCACTCCAGCCGCGTCACGCACCAAAACTCGATCGCGGAAGGCATCGGACGCGGTATCCAAGCCGGTGTGCCGAAGAAGTCGCGCGCCAGCCACAAGGCCCGCGCGAGGTGTGACGCGAGGTGGTATCGCGTGGCGATGTCGGTGAATGCGGCTCGCTGCTTTTCATCAAGCGACGCGGCAAGCCAACCCACCTCGAAGATGTTCCTGAGGAACGGCGCGTCGATCGGATCCGCTAGAGCATGCAGCGCGTGATGAAACAGCATCCCCACCGGATCCAACGTCTTGAACGCATACCCGTCCCATGCCTCACATAATTCCCGTCTCTCCCACAGCTCCTCGATGAGCCCACCCGGCAACGGCGGCGTATGCAAATTGACATGTAATTCGACCGCCAGCGAATGACGCGCATCGCGCAGGACCGGAAGATGATGGTGACCGCTGAGCACGCGGCCCGACGCCCAGCCGAGCGGAACAAGCGCATGCCGGAACTTCTGCGCCGACTCGACATCGCGCAGCAGGAGGTCGGCATCGAACATCATCCGCTCCGCCGCCTCTTCATAGAGGCGCGCCATCACAGCGACGCCCTTCAGCACAGCCACGTCCGCGCCTTCGCGCCGCACAACGCCGAGAAGCTCGCGGAGTCGCGCCAGCCGCGGCAGCGATTCGCGGCCTTCGCGCACATGCGCGAGCACGAGTTCCTGTCGGATGGCGTCGGGCAGATCGTCGAGACGCTTCAGGCGTGATCCGAGAAGCGGAGCGATCTGGTGATGCAGCGCAAGTTCGATCCAACGGTCCCACTGCAAGTTCCGGGCATCGGGTTTCTGCGGCGGCGTCCAGCCTACGACTTTCGCGAGGCTTGCGACGAGGTGTTGGACTTCGGGGGACATCGCCATGTTATGCGTCACCCAGCAGCGATTGAACGGTGGACTCGAACGCGCGGAGGTCCGAATAGCGGACAAGCCATGCGGGCAGGGACGAGAGTTCCTTCAAAACGCGCAGCTTGGATTCTCCACCTTCCATTCCGCCGAAGCACTGCTGGACGAGGGCGAGCGCGGCGACGGGGGGATCGACACGACGTGACTCGACCGAAACCGTCGCGTCGTACTGCGGGAAGATGATCGCATCGATGGAGGATGTCGCCGAGACATCGCGCACCGCGGAAGGTGGCAGCACGTAGCGCACCGGACCGCGAATCGCATCGCTCAACGTCCGCGTCTCTTCAAACAGCGGAAACGATCCTTCTTTTAGGGTCACGGCTTTGGGGAACGGAATGAGGCGATGGTCGGCGTAGCGGACGAAGGCGTGGTCGTCGCTGTAGTACGTCGCACCCTGCTGCGCGAGCCAGAGTGTCGTGGTGGATTTTCCGGAACCGCGCTCGCCGGGCAGGAGCAGTCCCTTGCCTCCGCGAATCACAACCCCGGCGTGGAAGACGGCGCAGCTGGTGCTGTGCTGGGCTGCGTAGTGGGTGAGCACGCTTTCGACCACCAGAGGAAGCCGGTCATGGGCCGCGGCGTGGACGAGCGGGATGCAGTCGGCATAAACCATCCAGCGTCCGTCGCTCAGCTCGCGGGCATCGAACGTGACTCGGTCGATGGAGTCGGCAGGGGATTCGGATCGCATGGCGCCGAAGACGGCATCCAATGCGGAAGTCAGGTCAGGGGAGGTGGTTGAAACAAGCAGGTCAGGTCCTAGACGCCAGAAGGACGCGTCAGGACTCTTCACTTTCCTGCGCTTTGGCCTCGGTGGGTGCTAGAGTCAGGACGACCGGCAAACCGACGCTCACAAGGGTCCAGAGCTTCAACACATCGCGACGCGTGGACTTGCCCCGAAGAGCGTTCTTAGCCCCCGTCGTTTCCTGAGAAATGGTTGGTTTTTGCCCGTTTTCCATAAATTCCCCGCCCGCCTTATTGATACCGCCCCCCACCCGATGTGTCAACCGGCCCGTTCGAAAGGGCTGTCTTCAGGATCTTCTGCTTTGCCGGCTTAGTTCCCGGGGGGCGCCAGAACTTCACTTCCTTGATGCGAACGCCCCATTCGCGGGCGATCTGGTGTCCGTCGAAATAGAGATCGATGTGGTAGCCCTTGATGTCGCCACCGGTGTCCTCCACGCGGCCCCAGCCGTAGTCGGGGATGTAGAAGATCGTGCCCATCGGGAAGATGCGCGTGTCGGCGGCGATGACACCGGGACGCGCCCAGCTTCCGCTGGCCGTCATGCCGACCACCTTCTTGTCCCCGCGGTTGGGTCCCTTTGAAATCACGGGCGGACCCAGCCCGAACCAGCTTCGCCGCCAGCTGCAGCAGTACTGGCACTCGCAATAGCCGGTCGTCTTCACCCGCGCCACGGCGCCGGGCCTTTTCGGAATCTGGATCCGAAGCGGATCCGGCTGCGCCCCGCTGGCATCAAGCGCCGCGGGAAGCGTTGCGAGAACGATTGCGAGCGCGCCCGCGGCCGTGAGCGCCAGATATCCCGGCCAACGTGCTGATCTCTGTTTCTGTGCCATCGCTATGAAGTCCGCCCCTGGAGACGGCCTGACCCCAGGCCGTTCTTGACTCGCACGGCGTGAGGTCACGCCGTCTCCACCCTATCAGGGAAATCCCGACCTGCGCATCGGTAAATTCTAAAGTAGCCTCACCCACCCCGTCCCGCTAGCCTCCGCACCATGAAACGTTTCATCATTGCACTGGCAGTCCTCACCCCGTGTCTTGTCTTGGCGGCCGATTCTTCCAAGCCCACGCTGGAGGAGGAGGTGGCGCGACTTCGCGAGGAAGTGGATGCCCTCAAGAAGGAGCGCGTCAGCGCCAAGTCCGCGGATGTCCGCTACGAAGACGGTGTCGTGATCGAATCCGGCGAGGCTTCGATGAAGTTCGGCGGCTTTGGACAATTCGACGGCCGCTTCGTGGATGCCGGCGGCGAACAGGATTCCTCGCTTTTCATCCGTCGCCTCCGCCCCGAGATGCGCGGTAAGCTTCCGGGCGACGTGCAGTACCGCATTGTCGGCGAGTTTGCGGGCAGCTCGGCTCGACTGATCGAAGGCTGGGCCGATACGCCGTTCGTGGCGGGATCCCGTTTCCGCGTCGGCCAGTTCAAGGAACCGTTCAGCCTCGACGAGGTCACTTCGGCTGCTTGCCTCGATATGGTCGAACGTTCGATGTTCGCGTCCGCCTTCGCACCGCAGGAGGACATCGGCGCGGGACTGTCCGGCCAGTGCGCGGGCAAGACCGTGAAATATGACTTCGGCGTGTTCAACGGACGCGGCAAGAACGTGGACGAGAACAACAACGACAAGGATGTCGCTGGCCGAGTCGTGATCTCACCCTGGTCCGGCTCCGACGGCCTGCTCAAAGGACTCAGCGTCGGCGTGAACGGAACCGCGGGTGAACAGGATGAAGTGCTCGATGGCGTCGCGTATCGCACCGCAGGCCGCACAAAATTCTTCAGCTTCGCCGACGACGTGAAACAGGACGGCAACCGCACGCGAGTCGGCGCCGACATCGCGTACCTACGCGGCCCCGGCAGCGTGAAGGCCGAGTGGATGCAGATAGACACCGACGGCTACTCCCTCGGCTCCACCAACACCGACGTACGCTTTACGGGCTGGTACGTCAGCGCGACATGGCTGCTCACGGGTGAAACCAAGGTCTATAACAAGCAGGTCGTCCCCTCGAAGCCCGGCTGGCCCGGCGCCTGGGAAGTGGAAGCGCGTTATGAATCCTTTGAAGGCGGCGACGAGGCCCTCGAGAGCGGCCTCGCGACGGGAACGGATGCCGTCGATGCGTCCACGCTCGGCCTCACGTGGTACCCGAACAAGAACATCAAGGTCGTCGGCAACGTGATTCACGCAACGTTCGACGAGGACATTTCGTTCAAGGGCGAGAAGGTGGACTCCGAGGACGTGGTCCTTGTGAGGCTGCAATACAGTCTGTAAGACGACTGCATTCCCGCTTGCCAGATCGCAGCCCTCAGCTAGATTTTGCGCGGTTTTTAAGGAGAACAACTATGGCTAAGAAGACGCAGAAGCTTGTCGGAAACATGATCATCGCCCAGAGCGGCGGTCCCACGGTCGTCATCAACCAGAGCCTCGTCGGCGCGGTCCTCGAGGCGAAGAAGCAGAAGGTGATCAAGAAGATCTACGGGTCGCTTCACGGCTTGAAGGGCATCCTCGAGGAGAACTTCATCGACCTCGGGAAGGAATCGAAAGCGACGCTTGAAGCGGTCGCGAACACCCCCTCCTCCGCCCTCGGCTCCGTCCGCAAGAAGCCCACGCCGGAAGATTGCGTGAAGGTGTTCCAGGTCCTGCAGAAGTATGACATCCGCTACTTCTTCTACATCGGCGGCAACGATTCCGCCGAGACGACGCATATCATCAACGAAGCGGCGATCGCCGCCGGCTATGAGATGAAGTGCTTCCACATCTGCAAGACGATCGACAACGATCTCCGCGAGAACGATCACACGCCCGGCTTCGGCAGCGCCGCGAAGTTCGTCGCGCAGGCGTTCATGGGCGACAACCTCGACAACCGCGCCCTCCCCGGCGTGAAGATCAACGTCATCATGGGCCGCCATGCCGGCTTCCTGACCGCGGCGTCCGCGCTGGCGCGCGTGTATCCCGACGACGGTCCGCACCTGATCTATATGCCGGAGCGCCCCTTCACAATGGAGCAGTTCGTGAGCGACGTGAAGTCAGTCTACGAGAAGCATAAGCGCTGCGTCGTCGCGGTGTCGGAAGGCATCTCGGACGACAAGGGCGTCGCCATCGCCAGCAAGTTCATCAAGGAAGTGGACAGCCACGGCAACGCGCAGCTCAGCGGCAGCGGCGCCCTCGGCGATGTGCTCGCGAAAGAGATCAAGGAAAAGGCCGAGATCTCCCGCGTGCGCGCCGACACGTTCGG
>CAZCZZ010000099.1:0-7927 GCA_964503335.1 uncultured Verrucomicrobiota bacterium | reverse complement strand
CTCGTTGCGAATGATGACGTCGGGTGTCTTGAGCTGCAGCAGGTTCTTCAACCGGTTGTTGCGGTTGATCACGCGACGATAGAGATCGTTCAAGTCCGATGTCGCGAAACGGCCTCCCTCGAGCGGAACGAGCGGACGCAGATCCGGAGGAATCACCGGCAACACTTCAAGAATCATCCACTCGGGACGTGTGTCCGTGCGGATGAAAGCCTCAAGAACCTTGATGCGCTTTGTGAGCTTCTTGCGCGTCTGCTTGCTGCGCGTGCTCTCCATCTCGACTTCGAGGTTCGCGATCGTCTCCTCAAGGTTGATGCGCTTCATCAGGTCGCGAACGCCTTCAGCACCCATCTTGGCGACGAATCCATCGCCGTACTTGTCCTGGGCTTCGCGATACTCCATCTCGCTCAAGAGTTGCTTTTCCTGAAGCGGCGTCTCGCCCGGATCGATGACCACGTAGTCTTCGTAATAGAGGATGCGTTCCAGGTTGCGCGCGGTAATGTCGATGACCAATCCCATGCGGCTCGGCGTGCACTTGAAGAACCAGATGTGCGAGACCGGGACCGCGAGGTCGATATGACCCATGCGTTCGCGACGAACGCGCGCCAGTGTGACTTCCACGCCGCAACGGTCGCAGATCACACCCTTGTGCTTGATGCGCTTATACTTACCGCAGGAGCACTCCCAATCCTTGGTGGGTCCGAAAATGCGCTCACAGAACAAGCCACCCTTCTCCGGCTTGAAGGTACGGTAGTTAATGGTCTCCGGATTCTTAACCTCACCAAAGCTCCACGAACGGATGATGTCCGGCGAAGCAATCTGAATGCTCGCGCGGTCAAATCCGATCTGCGGCTCGGTTCCTCCCAGAATCTCGGCTGCCTTGCTTGTCTCGACCATGGGTTTTCTCCCTTAAACTTTTACAAACTGACAAAAACGAATTTCGCGCACTCCGGGCTCCAACGCAGCGCGTCCGGAACCCGCTCTCACTTAAGCCTTCGAGCGGTGAACACGCACATCGAGGACCAGGCTCTGCATTTCCTTCATCAAAACGTTGAAGGACTCAGGCATGCCCGCCTCAAGCGTGTTCTCACCCTTGACGATCGACTCGTAGATACGTGTGCGACCTTGAACGTCATCGCTCTTGACCGTGAGCAGTTCCTGCAGCGCATAGGCAGCGCCATAGGCTTCCATGGCCCAGACTTCCATTTCGCCGAAGCGCTGGCCGCCGTACTGAGCCTTGCCGCCCAGGGGTTGCTGGGTGACGAGTGAGTAAGGACCAACGGCGCGGGCATGGATCTTGTCGCTGACCAAGTGATGCAGCTTCAGCATATAGATGATGCCCACCATGACCTGCTGGTCGAACTGGTCACCGGTGCGACCATCGTACAGCGTCGACTTGCCACCGTGCGGCAGTCCGGCCTCGACCAGCATCTCGCGGATTCGCTTCTCAGAGATACCGTCGAACACGGGCGTCGCAGCGTGGATACCGAGGCGTTCGCACGCCCAACCCAGATGGGTTTCAAGAACCTGTCCGACGTTCATTCGGGAAGGCACGCCGAGTGGATTCAGGACGATATCGACAGGCTGGCCATCAGGCAGGAACGGCATGTCCTCATCCGGCACAACGCGGGCGATAACACCCTTGTTACCGTGACGGCCGGCCATCTTGTCACCGACTGACAACTTCTTCTTGCTGGCGACATAGACCTTCACCTGCTTGATAATGCCGGGATCGACATCATCGCCGCTGTCGATGCGCTCCTTCGAGCGATCATATTCCATGTCGAGTTCCGCGAACTTATTCGTGAACTCGTTGATGATACCCTGAATCTTGATTTGGATCGGGCTGGGATCAATCTCGATGTGATTGTACGCCGCCGCGAGCTTGCGGAGCAGCGTCTTCGTGATCTTACGGTTTGCCGGGATGATGACCTCACCCGTCTCCATGTTGACCACGTCCAGAGGGATCTTCTCGCCCAGCAGGATGTTGCTCAACGATTCCGTGAGATCTTCCGTGAGGCGCTCACGCTTTTCCGTGAACTCGTCCTCGATCGCCTTCGTCTGCTTGCGGCGCTCGGACGGAGATAACTTGCTCTTGTTAAGATCCTTGCGGGCAGAGACTTTGACATCCATGACGATGCCGTAGGTTCCGCTGGGAACAGTCAGCGACGTGTCGCGAACGTCTGCCGCCTTCTCACCGAAGATGGCGCGCAGAAGGCGCTCTTCAGGGGCAAGCTCGGTTTCGCTCTTCGGTGTGATCTTTCCGACGAGGATGTCGCCGGGCTTCACTTCCGCACCGATACGAACCACGCCGTCGTGATTCAGGTTCTTCAGAGCCTCTTCGCCGACATTCGGAATGTCGCGTGTGATTTCCTCGGGGCCGAGCTTTGTGTCGCGCGCCCCGCACTCGAATTCCTCAATGTGAATCGACGTGTAGACATCTTCGCGAACCAGGCGTTCGTTGATTAGGATGGCGTCTTCGAAGTTGTAGCCGTTCCACGGCATGAACGCGACAAGGACGTTCCGGCCAAGGGCCAACTCACCCATATCCGTGGACGGTCCGTCGGCGAGCACATCGCCCTTCTTGACCTTCTGACCAACATGAACAATCGGTTTCTGGTTCATGCAGGTTCCCGCGTTCGAGCGCATAAACTTGCGCAGCTCGTACGCCTGATACTCCGACTTCGGCGTCTTCTTCGTCGGAGCCTCGCCATCCTTCGTGACGATGATCTGCGATGCGGAGACATATGCCACCTTGCCGGACTCTTCCGCAATCGTCATGACCCGCGAATCACGGGCCACGCGTTCCTCAAGCCCGGTCGCCACATAGGGACGCTGGGACTTCAAGAGCGGTACGGCCTGTCGCTGCATGTTCGAACCCATCAATGCACGGTTCGCGTCGTCATGTTCCAGGAACGGAATCAAGCCGGCCGCTACGCTGACAAGCTGCTTTGGCGATAGATCCATGTAATCGAGGCGGTCGGGAGCCACTTCGATGAAATCGCCGCGATAGCGCGATGAGACCGTCTCGCTGGTGAACTTGCCGTTCGCATCGACCGTCGCGTTCGCCTGGGCGATCACGAAGTTCTCTTCCTGATCGGCGGTCAGATAGTCCACGCGCGTTGTGACGCGACCCTTTTCCACCTTGCGGTAGGGACTTTCGATGAAGCCGAATTCGTTGACCCGGGCATATATGCTCAGGGAGGAAATAAGACCGATGTTCGGGCCCTCAGGCGTTTCAATCGGGCAGATTCGTCCGTAATGGCTCGAATGAACGTCACGGACTTCGAAGCCAGCGCGCTCGCGGCTGAGACCGCCCGGTCCGAGTGCGCTGAGTCGACGCTTATGCGTGAGTTCGGCCAGCGGATTGGTCTGATCCATGAACTGGCTGAGCTGACTGCGACCGAAGAAGTCGCGGATGACCGCCGACAAGGCCTTCGGGTTCACCAGCTTCTGGGGCGTAAGCTTCTCGACATTCGTGTCGAAGATGGTCATGCGCTCTTTGACCAGGCGCTCCGTACGGGCCAAGCCCACTCGGCACTGGTTTTCAAGCAACTCACCCACGGTACGTATGCGACGGCTTCCGAGATGGTCGATGTCGTCCACCGTGCCCTCGCCCTTGCGAAGGTTGACGAGGTACTTGATCGCGGCGATCAGGTCTTCCTTCTCCAGAACGCGGGATTCCGGATTGTCCATGATGCCGAGCTTCTGCTGAATCTTGTAGCGCCCGACGCGGCTCAGGTCATAGCGACGGGGATCGAAAAACACGCGCTTCAGCAATTGCTTCGCATTGGATGTCGTGGGTGGATCACCCGGGCGCAACTTGACATAGATATCCTTCAACGCCTCATCCGTTGAATGGGAAGGATCCTTCTGTATCGACTTCAGGATGATGCCCTCGTCCCAAGCCACATTCACGATCCGCACGTGATCAATGCCGGCAGACTTGATCTGCTTTGCGAGGTCGCGATTCAGCGCCTCAAACTTGCGAGCAAGAACCGACTGCGAACTGGGATCGATGACATCCTCGCGGAGCACCTTGTTCGCAACCTCTTCATCCGAGAGACTGCCCTTTAGGCTGAGGTTCTCGATCGTATAGAAGATGTTGATAATGTCGTCGTCGGTGTCGAAGCCGAGTGCGCGCAGGAAAGTGGATGCGAGAAACTTGCGCCGACGACGCGTGCGATCAAGATAGATATGAAGGTAGTCCGAGGTGTCGAACTGTACTTCGAGCCAGGATCCACGGTCCGGAATGATGCGGAAGGAATAGAGCACCGTACCGTTCGGGTGGATGCTCTGCTCGAAGCAGATACCGGGCGAGCGGTGCAGCTGGCTGACGACGACGCGCTCCGCGCCGTTGACAATGAAGCTCCCCATGTCCGTCATGAGCGGCACTTCGCCCATGTAGACATCTTCTTCGCGTACTTCCTCGCCGTCCTTGAGGCGGAAGGTCACATAGAGGGGCGCGGCCCACGTCGTGCCTTCGCGAATGCATTCGACTCCCGACATCTTGATTTCGGAGATCTCATACTTCACGAAATCGAGTACAATCTTCCCGTCATAGCTTTCGATCGGGAACACTTCCTTGAAGACAGCCTGTAGGCCAACGGGCTTGCGCTTGTTCGGCGGAACACCGAGCTGCAAGAAATCCGTATAGGAGTTCTTCTGGATCTCGATCAGATCCGGTGGCTCAATGATATCTGTCAGCTTGCCGAAGTTAATTCGATTTGCCATTGCTCACCCTCACAGCCCGAAAGGCCACAGCGACCAAAAAAATAAGACGTTTTGCGTAGCAGTGCTCTGGCGCACTCACGCGGTAGACACATCCCGCACGGCGGCGGGGCTAGTCCCGGAAATGCCGATTTCCAACGGTCGGGAAAAGGGCACACGTCCCCTTCCAACCGTTGGAAACCGGTGAATCCCGAAACTACTTGAGTTCGACCTTGGCGCCGGCAGCTTCCAACTTGGCCTTGATGTTGTTGGCCTCGTCCTTGGTAGCGCCTTCCTTGACGGTCTTCGGAGCGCCTTCGACAAGATCCTTGGCCTCTTTGAGGCCGAGGTTCGTCAAAGCACGCAGTTCCTTGATGACCGCGATCTTGTTTGCGCCGGCGTTTGCGAGAATGACCGTGAATTCGGTCTTCTCTTCAACCGCTGCAGGCGCAGCGCCCGCACCGGCCGCTGCAGCGACAGCCACAGGGGCTGCGGCCGAGACGCCGAGGCGCTCTTCCAGCGTCTTGACCAGCTTTGAAAGTTCCAGCACAGAGATCGACTCAATCCAAGAGACGAACTCGTTCACTTTATCAGATGTTTGTGTTTCAGACATGCTCTCTACTCCCTTACCCGTTCGCTTGTTGCTTCTTCTCTTCTATGCTCTTCAGCACGTAAACAATGGAGGCGACCTTCGCTTGAAGTACGCCAACCAGACTGGACATCGGCGCCGCCAGGGTGCCAACCAATTTACCCAACAGCACCTCGCGTGAAGGCAATCCTGCGAGCTCAGTTACCTGCTCCGCAGAGATCAACGATCCCTCGAGTGTGCCAGCCTTGATGAGGGGCTTCTGGTTCTCCTTGATGAAATCCTTGAGAACCTTCGCCGCCATGACTACATCACCCTGGCCATACACCATGGCGGATGGACCATGCAGGTGGGGATCCAAACCCGTGACACCCAGATCCTTCGCGACATGTTGGAAAACACGATTCTTGATCACCTGCATGCTGGCGTTGACGCCCCGCAGGCGTTTCTTCAGCTCTTGCGTCTTGCCGACGTTCAAGCCGTTGTAATCGGTCACGATCAAAAACTGAGCGCCGGAAACCTTCTTCCGGATCTCATCGAATGCTGACTTCTTTTCAGGTCTCATGATGAAAATCTCTCCCTTGGACCTCAAGCCGCAACCTGATCGCGAACATTGACATGCAAGCCGGGTCCCATCGTCGAACTAACCGTCACGCGCTTCAGGAAAACACCCTTGGCTGCTGCGGGCCGCGAATGAGAAATGGCCTCGATGATCGCCTTGCAGTTGTCCTGCAGTGCGTCCACGGAGAACGACAGCTTGCCAAACGGGACCTGAACGTTTCCGTTCTTGTCCATGCGGAACTCCACGCGGCCAGCCTTGAACTGCTTTACAGCATTGGCCGTATCGTCCGTCACGGTTCCGGTCTTCGGATTGGGCATCAGGCCGCGCGGGCCCAGCACCTTGCCGAGCTTGCGAACTTCCTTCATGCATTCCGGTGTCGCCACAATGACATCGATATCGGTCCACCCGCCGGAGACCTTCTCAAGGAGATCCTCGAAGCCGACATGATCCGCTCCTGCAGAGCGCGCGGCATCCGCTGCCGGGCCCGTTGCAAACACGAGCACACGCACCTTCTTGCCCGTACCATGCGGCAGGGAGACCGTGCCACGCACACCCTGATCGGATTGCGTCGGATCCACGCCAAGCCGGAAGGAAATCTCAGCCGTCTGATCAAACTTCGTGAACGAGTTCGATTTGAGGAACGAGATCGCCTCGGTCAATTCATACAGTTTTTCGCGGTCAACTTTTGCCGCGATCGCACTAAATTTTTTGCCGTGATTCGCCATTACTTCTCCACCTCGACCCCCATGCTGCGCGCGGTTCCTTCAATGATGCGGCAGGCATGGTCCAGGTCTTTCGCGTTCAAGTCTTTTTCTTTCAGCTTCGCAATCTCTTCCACCTGCTTGCGGTTCACCTTGCCCACCTTGTCTCGGTTGGGAATCCCAGATCCCTTGGCAATGCCCGCAGCTCGCTTCAAGAGTGTCGAAGCAGGCGGGCTTTTCAGGATGAACGAGAACGACTTATCCTGATAGACGGTGATAACGACGGGAATTACGAGCCCCGCGTCCTTCTGCGTAGCCGCGTTGAACTCTTTGCAGAACGCCATGATGTTGACACCCTGCTGACCAAGGGCAGGACCTACCGGGGGGGCCGGATTGGCCTGTCCTGCAGGAATCTGGAGTCTGACAATGCCTGTTACTTTCTTCGCCATAGCTTACCTAACTTCGTTTGCGCCCGAAGGCGCCGCGTCGTTCCTAAATCGTTACGTCTTCTCAACCTGCCAGTACTCAAGCTCCACGGGAGCAGACCGACCAAAGATCGAGACGGACACCTTCAACTTGCCGCGGTCCGGATCGACTTCGTCAATCACGCCCGTGAAGTTCAGGAACGGCCCATCGTTGATCTTCACATTCTCGCCCGTTGCGAAGGAAACCTTGGGCTTAACCTTTTCCTTCTTGTCCTCGATCTGCTGGAGGATGCTCTGCACTTCCTCGGGCCGAAGCGGAACCGGCCGCTCGCCACCAATAAATCCTATCAGGCCAGGAGTGTTCTGCGTGAAGTACCAAGTCTTGTCCACCAGCTGCTTGCTGTCATCGTAGAGCGCCATGTGCACCAGCACGTAGCCGGGGTAGAACTTGCGCGTCGTCGTCGTCTTCTTGCCCTGCCGCACTTCCTGGACCTTCTCGGTAGGAATCAGGACTTCATCGATGTAGTCCTGCATTTCCTCGAGCTTGATCCGCTTCTCGATACTCTCGCGGACCTTCATTTCCTGTCCCGAGAGCGTATGTAATACAAACCACTGCTTTTCCATGTGTTAGCAGAGCTCCGTGATGCCTACTTAACGTATCACCAGACGCATCAGCGTCATAAGGATCACGTCGCTGAAACCAACAGCAACAGCGATGATGATGACCGAGACAATCACCACGATGGTGGATTCGAACAGTTCGGTCCGCGTTGGCCAGTTGCACTTGAGCAACTCGGCCCGCACCTCCGAAAAGAACGTCCTTGTCGACGCTACGATTTGTCCCGCTTTATTCATTAGATTGGTGCTTTCAGATGTACTGCTTGGCAGGCGAGGAGGGACTTGAACCCCCAACAACCGGTTTTGGAGACCGGTGCTCTGCCAATTG
>CAZCZZ010000098.1:0-8183 GCA_964503335.1 uncultured Verrucomicrobiota bacterium | reverse complement strand
CGTGGACCACGAAACCTTCTTACCGTCCTTGCCCACATACTTCCCGTTGCTCTCCATGTCGCCCTGCTGGAAATACGCGGCGAAGCGGCTGAGATACTGGTCGTAGGGCAGGATCGCCTGCGTCTGCGCGTCGAAGAAGTTGTTGTACCATATGCCGAGCAAGCCGAGCAGAACCGGCATGTTCCTTTCGAACGGAGCGGTGGCGAAATGACGATCCATCGCGTGGAATCCGTCGAGCATCGCATCGAAGTGGTCCGGCCCGATGGCGAGCATGATGGGCAGGCCGATCGCGGACGTGAGCGAATAGCGTCCCCCCACCCAATCCCAGAACCCGAACATGTTCTCGGTGTCGATGCCGAACGCTTTCACCTTCTCCGCATTCGTGGAGAGCGCGACGAAATGCTTCGCGACGGAAGCAGGGTCCTTCAGTTTCGCGAGGGTCCAGGCGCGGGCCGACTCCGCGTTCGTCATCGTCTCCTGCGTGGTGAAGGTTTTTGAGGCGACGATAAAAAGCGTCTCCTCGGGATCGAGATCCCGCGTCGCTTCGGCGAAATGGGTTCCGTCCACATTGGACACAAAGCGCACGGTGAGCGAGCGGTCGCTGAACGGCTTGAGCGCCTCGTAGGCCATGACGGGGCCAAGGTCCGATCCTCCGATGCCGAGGTTCACGATGTTGCGGATGCGCTTTCCGGTATGGCCCTTCCAGTCGCCGCTGCGGACGCGGTTCGAGAAGGCGCGCATGCGGCCGAGCACGGAATTGACCTCCGGCATGACGTCTTTGCCATCGACAAGGATCGGCTTGTTCGACCGATTGCGGAGCGCGACGTGCAGGACGGCGCGGCCTTCGGTCACATTGATCTTCTCCCCGGCAAACATCGCCGCGATGTTCTCGCTCAGCTTGGTGCGCTTCGCCAACGCCAGCAGGACGTCGAGCGTCTTGTCGTCGATCCGGTTCTTCGAGTAGTCGAGATACAGGTCGCCCACCTCCAGCGAAAAGCGCTTCGCGCGGGCCGGGTTCTTCGCGAAGAGATCGCGCAGGTGGGTCTTGCCCATGGAGCGACGCAACGCCGCGAGGCGCTTCCATTCGGGAGTCTTGTCGAGGCGGACCGCTTTCGTTTTCGATGTCTTCGGCATATCAGATCCTTGGGTTAAAAATCAGGCCGCCATGTAACGGTGTTCCGACCCGGGACGCAAGCCTTCCGAAATCGTCCGTGTTCCGATTCACCTCGCAGGCGCTCGGTGCTCCAGCACCCACGTCAGACCCCGTGTGGACCGCGGAGCGGCTGCGACGCGTCTTCTCCCCAAACTCAGGTTTCAAGCTTCAGGTTTCAGGTCTCCTGTGATTCCCTCATTTGCAGTCCGCCCCCCATGCGGTACAGTCCCCGCAAGGTAACCCATGGAAGAACTCGTCAAGCAGTGGATCAAGCACATCGGTGAAGACCCTAACCGCGAGGGGCTGCAGAAGACCCCTGAACGCGTCGCGAAGGCGTGGGAATTCCTGATGCGCGGTTACAATCAGACCATCGACGAGATCGTCAACGAGGCCGTGTTTGAGTCCGACGCGAACAACATGGTCATCGTGAAGGACATCGAGATCTACAGCATGTGCGAGCATCACATGCTCCCCTTCATCGGTCGCTGCCACATCGGCTACATCCCCAACGGCAAGGTCCTCGGCGTCAGCAAGCTGGCCCGCATCGCCGAAATGTTCGCGCGTCGCCTGCAGATCCAGGAGCGCATGACGAAGCAGATCGCGGACGCGGTGATGGACTACCTCAAGCCGCACGGCGTCGGAGTCGTCGTCGAAGCCCAGCACCTCTGCATGATGATGCGCGGCGTGGAAAAACAAAACTCCGTCATGATCACCTCCGCCGTCCTCGGCTCGTTCCACGACGACCTGGCGACACGGACCGAGTTCCTGAAGCTCTTGGAGCGGCCAAGCCTCGGCAAGTAGAGGAGCGGGGGCGGGACGCCCCCACTCTGCTACTTAGCGCGTTCATCCACATCGCCGAGTCGATATGGAATTTCCGTCCTATCTGCGAATCGAACGCGTTCCGACGATTCATCGGACACGCCCACCATGTCGTCCGGCAATTTGGGTATGAACCACAGCTTGTGAATCGGCTCATTGACGGACTCTGCATTCAGAAGCGTGTAGGTGCGCTTCACCCACCTCGTGCGAGTTGCGGTTTCGTCGCCGACGCCTGTTCGCCCTGTCTCAGTGACCTCCAATTCAAGAATGGCCAAGCGAGGCAGGTAAACTCCGCCGTAGAGTTGCCAGTCAAGCCACTGGCACATGCGTTTGATGGCTCCAGTCGCCTTGTCCGTTGTGACTTCCCGCACGGGCATTTTTCCATCGCCGTCGCTTGGGCTGAAGTTCAACTCGGTGAATGAACCCAGCGCCGGACACTCCAGCGTCGCCTTGATCTCGCGGGACTCATTGGTTTTGCAGTCGATGACGACCATCCTCTTTGCGTAGTCGGCCTTCCCCAGCTGCGCGAAGTCAGATAGATCATCCAGGAACGCAAGCTTGTCCGGGGTCCGCCCCGGCGCAAAGTCAAAGATGCGCCAGGCAAATTCCCGATCCGAGTAACCGACGACCACCTTGCAGGGATCGCTCCATTCGAAGCTGGTCAAGGGCCGGTCAACGCGCCGGGGAGCCGCAGGATCCGTCGCATCAATCGAATACGGTTGATCCGTTCGCACCAGGTAGTTGTCACCGTCAAAAACCGCCGTCACCTCGGCCAAGGCCGGCGCGACGTTGCTTTCGAGAGGGTACTCGCTGGACACCGAATAGCGCAGGATGGCCGACTTCAGATTTGCCGGATTTAGACGCTGGTCGAGTTGCTCCAGAAGGCCCGCTTCATCGCCCAACAAAGGCTGAAGGCCAGTCAAGGCAAACGAGATTACCGTCGCGGCCATGCCCAGGAATGCGTGTGATGTTGTTCTCATTGTCGACCCTAATTGCAGTAGTTGAGCGTGACCTTGATCTTGATCTCTTCGAGCTGCTTGCACTCAGCGGTGATGTATGTGCTGCCCTGCTTCTTTTCGCATTTCCAGTCCTTGAGGTTGTACGTGCGGCTTCCTCCCGAACACGTCGCCGTTGTGTCGTCCACGGAGTAGCAACTGTCATTTCGGCCCTTGTTGTAGGTGAGGCTGCAGTCCTGCCAGTCGGGCGCGACTTCGTAAACAGAGCACTCGTAAGATGGCGCGACAAATCGATACGGGCAACGTTTACCCCTTGGCTTACATTCGCATGTGGGACAACCCACCCAGTACGAACCCGTGGGGCAGCCGACGCTGGGCGGCTTACAGTCATTCGGTCCGCCGCATGCAGCCCATATATCCGGTGCTACGAAAGCCACGCCGGTAAGTATCAGCGCCATCTGCAAAACTCTTCTCATTCTACGTCTCCCTTTCGCTTGCTACCCGCAGTTCCTTTAGACCCGCCTCGATCGCCTCCGCCACTTCACTGTCCGCACCTGGAATCGATGCTCGGAGCATCTCGTGATCGGCTTCGGCACCCACGGCGACGAGGGCATGAATCGCGGCGATCTTGATGAGCGGGTCGCTCTCGTTCGCAACGAGGTCGCGCAGCGCAGGGAGGGCTTCGGATATAGACAGGTCGCCGCTCAACGCGACGGCGGTAGCCATCGTCGCGGGGTGGATCTCGGACTGACGCATGCATTCGAGAATCGACCTGCGAACAGGCGTCAGCGTATCCAGGCCATGGTCCTTGTGAAGTCGAACCAGACTGAGCATCGCGGTGCCGGACAGTGGGGTCGCCTGCAGGTCCAGCAAGGTCGCCAGGGCTTCGCTCAAAGCGGCCTTATCGGCAGTGCCTTCGTAGGCCGACGCCATGTGCTGCACAGCGTACTGCCGAAGGGCCATGTCCTGCTGCGGGTCGCGGGCGATGTCGCGAAGCGCTCGCGCGTAGTCCGGCGGCTGTGGCTTCGATTCGTCGAGCCGGATCATCAGGTGATCTTTCAGGTTCCGCACGGCGTCCTGCGTCACACCTTCCGGACAATCACGCGAGCGAAGGAACGCGATCACTTCGGCTGTGTTTTCGGCAACAGCCTTCTCATCGATGCAGGTCCAGAGCTTGTGGAACTGGACGGCCTGCTGGACGCGTTCACGTTCGACCTGGAATGACACCGATGAAGCCCGCGGGGCATCATGCTCTGCGACACCCGTGCCGGACACAGAAGTCGTTGCAGGCGTTACCTGAAGACCGATCACACCGGCTCCCCCCTCCACGACGGGCTGGGGAGCGCGCGTGCGCGTCACGACCACGACCGCTGTGAGGACAGTCACGGAAGCGAGGATGATTGCTATACGACGCGACATGCTCATGGTCCGAGGAAGATGCCGTACTGGTAGGCGCGAAGAATGTGGCAGACGGATGTGTCCACGCTCGGAGCGATCCTCAGGCGAATGCGCGCGACGCCCAGTTCGTTGATGTCGGAGGCGGTCAGTTCCTTCGACAGAGTTCCATCATCGAACGTCACGCCCGCCGTGATCACTTGCAGCGTGATGCGGAGTTGCGGGACCGGCCTGGCGGATTTCACCACGACGGCTGTTTCGATGAGTTGATTGCCCTGCGCATCAACCGAGATGGTCTTCATATACGTATCGGACGTGCGGTAGATCCGAAGGCCTTGTACCGGGGCTGATGAGCAGACCGGCCCATTTGTTCCTGCTCTTGCAACGACGCTGAACGTCTCGGGATCCCCGAGGCTCACTTCAAACGTCCGGACAGGCGAGTTGGATGTCGATGGAACCATCAAGTCGCGCAGGGAGAGTCCCGGGGACGACACGACCGTGGCAGCACCGAGGTCCGAATGGCTCCATAATGTCGGGCGGTTGACGAGAATATAGGGGCTATACCCGAAGCGCCCGTCGATCACGTTCAAGACGGCCTTCTTCGTCGTCACCGCTCCATTGACGAAGCGGTATCGGGCAACGAGTTGATACGTGCCCGGCGATTGGAAGTAGTGACGCACGATGGCCGAGGCATTGGCGTACTTGGCTGTCGAGTTGCCGGCAACCACCTCGATGTCGATGCTGCCTGCGAAACCGGGCAACGGCGATGCCTTCATGGCCAGCGTCCTGCGAGCAGGAATCGAAAGTTCCTTCTCCATCGCAATGTCATACGCGACCCACTCCACCGTGACGGTTGTGAGCAAACCGCCGTTCTCGAAGGAGATCGGAACCGGTGTGCTGATGCCTGAATCGACCTCGACGTCGGCGAACCAGCCTCTACCTTCCGCTGGAATCGCGGATGCTGTCTGGCCGGGGAAGGACTGCAGGTGCACGTAGCGCGACCAGCCTTCGACACAGGCAGGTGAGACATAAGTCTGCACGAGGTTCTTCGGAACGCCGTTGTCGCGGCGCAACCGGCTTTCAACCCAATCCTTCACGCCATTGGCGTTTGCATCAGGCAGCTGGGGCGACTGCAGCTCGATGGAGCTCAAACGGAGCGATTGCTCCCAGCTTACATTGTCCCAGAAGATGCGAAGCCTGTGCGTGCCGGGCTTTAACCAGGGGGTATAAGCCGTGGCGGAACCATTGGAGGCGTTGGCCGAGCGAAGCGAGTACGTGCCGAGCGGCTGGCCGTCAAGGGTCAGTGCCAGTCGGAACGTGTTCGTGGCATCGCCGAACGCATTGTCGGCGCCGTCGATCTTCAAACGGAAGCTATCGGGTGTTGTTGTGACGAGATCGTACTCGACATAGCCGCGGCCATCCTCGCAGTAAGCTTCCGAAGCGCTCCGGACCCAGTTGCTCGATGAATGGACAAAGTCAGCAGCGTGGAGTCGCTGCATCGTCGCGAACGCCACGTGGTCTGGCATCAGGGGATCCGTGTTCGTGTCGAACAGTTCCATCCCATCGTCCAGGCCATCGCCATCCGTATCGGCCTTGATGGGACTGGTGTGATACGACTTTGCTTCCGGGCCGTCCTTGAGTCCGTCGCCATCGGTATCGGCGTTACGCGGATCGGAACCGGCAGCAAATTCCTCGTTGGCACGAAGTCCATCGCCATCGCCATCGAGAGACACATCCGAGGAATCGAATGCGTTGAGTCCGTTGCCCAGTTCCCACCAGTCGGGCATCAAATCGAAGTCGGAGTCGATCTGCAGGGTCCAATTGGTGCGAACCGGCACACGCCAGTCGGCCCCGCGGTTGTTGTCCCATCCCAACAGGCTGTCCCTGACCACGACATCCAATTGCGTGGCCACGAGCGAAGTCAGGATGGTCGCCTCATGACGGCCACGCGCTGCGTTGCTGGCAAGGGTACCGGAGGTCGACTGGTTCCTCCAGCCGTTCTCACCGAAATAGACCTGGTACGACATGTTGGTCGGCACGTCCGGCGATGTCGCGTAGGAGAACGTCAGGGCGCTGTTTCGGAAGGGAACGCCGGGCTTCCAGACGAGAGGAAGCCGGTCCTGCCGGTTCGACATCATCGGCTCGATGCCGAGCGCCCACTCAACGTGGTTATCGAAAGGCATGCCGGGCAGGCCGTCGTTGTCCGGATTGTCGGCTCCGTTCGCGAGCAGCGTCCGGAACCAGTACATCTCCCAATCATCAGGCAGCCCGTCGGCATCCGTGTCCGCGCTACTCCCGGCCACCTGGGCCCGGGTCCACCCCTCGGCGGGTTGGACGAAGGTCCGTCCGTGGGCGTCGACGGCTTCCATGCGATAGAAGATCGTCTTGCCTGGCGGTAGTGCGCCCAGGTTCAAGTGCCACCAGTCGTTGTTGCCTCGCTTGCCTGCCAGGCGCAAGTCGTCGGTGAACCAATTGCCGCCGCCGAATCCATACGTGACGCGCATGGACGAGACGCCGCCCGTCGGCCAAGTTTCGGCATTGACCCAGAAATCGCTGGATGAAACGAGCGCCGCGCCCATAGGCCAGTGGCTTACGTTACCCATCCACTGGACAGGCGGCGCGGGATTGACGACAGCCTGATAGTTCGCCCCACCCACGTTGACCCAGAGCACCTTGTTGTCGGAGCCCTTCAGCCGGAACGCGTATTGGATTCTATTCGTGGCAAGGAAGCGGCCGAGGTTCAGATGCCACTTGTCGTTGTTGCCCGAGTAGCCGTCATGTTCGAGCAACGCTTCGGAGGCCGTTGTCCAGTTGTTGCTGGTGAAGAGAACCCTTGCGTCGAGGACGGTACCCATCGGCCAGGACTCGATATTGACCCAGAGGTCATCGCCGGGGTCAATCTGACCGGACAGCGGCCAGTGATAAACTGCTCCTCCCCAAAGGACGGGAGAAGGTGCCGCGGCCGTGAAGCGGTAGTTCGATCCGTTCTGGTTATCCCACTTGCTCGTCGAGCCGTCGTAACCCCTGAAGTAGTACTCGACCGTGGCGCCGGCGGGAAACGGTTGAGGGTGCTTGTATCGCCAGATCGTATTGACGTCGACCGTGCCGGCCCGCGCCAGGGGATATGTCGTCCAGGGACCGGATCCCACCCTGATTCCAACCTCCGCCCGCATCGCTGCATAGTCCTGATTCATCAAAACAGTAAAGACACCCGGATTTTGTCCATTGTGTCGCGTATAGGAGCCGTATACTCCAATCCACGTTGGAAAGGCTTGCGCCAGAACGGGTACGAGGAAGGTGATCAGCGTCGGAAGAACTGCGTTGATTCTCATGGCTACCGGATTCCTTTGCGTGACGCATGGAAATACACCGCCATTTCAGCGTCGGTAAAGCGCTTTATTCTGCGCCTTGATGCGCTTGAACAGGAAATTCAGTACAACCGGTTGCATGACAATAATCTATGCGCAGCTAAAACGCTTAACAATTTTTCAGTAAACCCCTATTCTTACGATCACGTTCGGGGGATTTCTTGGTTTTGTTCACTGCTTGCTAGATCTGACGAAAGGGCCACCAGCATGACGACGAGTCGACGCTTTATTTCACTCCTAACCTTCGCCTGCGCGATGTTCATTGCTCGAGCATCCGACGCGGCTCCCTTCCTTGCGATTTTCGGCGGCGATGCCGAGAACAAGGTCTATCACTTCTACATTGATGAATCCGCCGGGGAGACGAATTCGATTCCTTTCGTGTTCACGCCCAACGAGGCGAACGTGACCGAGGCCCAGATCTTCACGACGCTGAACCGGCGTGACCAGGCGACGTTGAACCCGGCGGACCCTGCGACGGTCGTCGCCGGCGAT
>CAZCZZ010000097.1:0-8234 GCA_964503335.1 uncultured Verrucomicrobiota bacterium | reverse complement strand
CGTTGCTGGATCACATTTGGACTCTCAAGCAGGGCGCGCACCGACATTCTTTCGCGCTCCGCAAAATCGGGCACACCCGCTGAATCCACGGCCGAAAGGTATTCCTCAAGATGTTGTGGCAGGAATACGCGATGCAGGATTCCGAGTCGCGCACATACACGAGCAAACATGGTGTCTGCCCCGATGGCGACTTGTGAGATGCCGCATAGAAAATAGCCCTCGCCCAAGCCCAGCGCCGCCAAGAGCCCGCGCAACTCGGTCTCAAGCCTTGCCTCCACGGTGCGATTGAACTCATCCGCTCGAATTTCGGGATGCTCTTCCGGGTCAAAGAAGTGCCGCGAACCCGCAAAGCCGACCTGCACGACAAGGGGTATCCGTGATGACACACCGCTTGCCCTATGGTTCATGGTTGATCCAAGACTCATCGGTCCGTTTGATATCAGAACTCGTCCAAGTATAGAAGTCCCCTGCGATCGCCTTGGCAGAATGGTTGAGGGTTCTTGGCTGGCTGGCTAATGAATGAAGAACCATGTACCATCAATAGGATCAGCCGTCGTCACGATACCATCGAGGGGGGCTGACCTGGCTTCATGCAAGCACGGCGGGAGTCACGCCGTCTACACAGAGCCATTCCGGGAGGCCAAGCGGGTGATTCCTGGGGCCAAGATACCGTTCATAGGGACCCATCAACCAATCCTTGGGGCCATTGGACCGGTCCTTGGTACCAATATTCCGTCCAGTGGTCCCAATCAGCCGTCCATTGGGACCAATGGTTCAGTCCGTGGGCCCAATGAGCCAGTCCTTGGGGCCAATGGCTGGCATATTGGGCCCAATAATCCGTCCATTGGGGCCAATGAGCCGATTATTGGGACCAATAAATGGAATATTGGTGCCAATATTTCATTGCCGGGCATGGAGCGAGCACGGTTTCAGGCCTGAAACTCGGGCTGTGGAGCAAACCGGAAACTGCGACGGTGATCGGTTAGGTTCAGCCGCATGCGCCTGCCCGGATGTTGAATCCGGGCGGGCGGGCTGTAGCCACGTCACTCTGCTGACGTGCTCTCGGGATGACGCGGCAACGGAGTGCCGCGGCTGTAGGACTCCACTTCACCTCCCGCGTACAGCCTGAAATCCACGAACGGAAACAGGTTGTCCATGTGCTCCAGCGCGGCGAGTTTGGGTTCGTCGATTTCGTTGCGGTTGATGCTGTCGATCAGGAAATGGAAGCGGGCGAGTTGGTCGCGGATGCGCTTGTTGGCGTACTCGACAGCGGTGCCGCATTTCATGATGAAGGGCCAGTCGGAGGATTGGGCCAGCAGCAGCGAACGCATGGCCTGGTTCAGCGCCCGCTCGCGGAGCGTGCCCCTCTTTTCGTTCGCATAGATCGAAGCCGTGTCGGTCATGACACGGGCGGCGTGGTGCAGGTGCGGATAGATCCACTCGTTGCTGCCGCTGAGCCAGCACTCGTTGTAGCCCTGCCAGCCCCAGGTGGAAGCCGACGGCGTGGAGCGTTGGATGACGGGGTGGCGGTCCAGCACCTGCGACGGGCTCACGAGTTCCACGATGTCCTGGTCAAAATGTGCCTTGCGGATCAGGAATTCTAGGAACTGCGGTCCTTCAAACCACCAGTGACCGAAAAGCTCGGCGTCGTAGGGCGACAGGATCACAGGCGGACGGTCCATGCTCCCCGCCTGGGCGATCGCCTGCTTCTGGCGACATTCGAGGAAATGCTGCGCGTGAATCGCGGCTTTCTCGCGCGCCTTGTCCGGATCGTACGGCTGCTTGTGCTCGCTTCCCGTGACGCGGGCGTACTTGATGCCGGTCAGGATGCGCGTCTTGCCGTCGAGGATGTAGGGACCAATGTAATCCAGCGGCAGTTCGTGCCCGATATCGCGATAGAAATCGCGGTAGTCGAAGTCGCCCGGATAGCCCTCGTGGGAACTCCACACCTGGCGCGACGATTCGGGATCGCGTCCGAAGGCGGCGACGCCGTTGACGCAACCGATCGGCGCAAAGAGACCGTAGTGGGGTCGGACGCTGGCATTCTGGATGCCGTGCGAATCAACGATGAAATAGCGGAAACCCGCATCCTTCAGCACGGATTCAAGGCCGGGATAAAAGGCACATTCGGGGATCCAGATTCCGTCAGGCTGCCCGCCGACCGTGTGCTTGAAACTCTCGACGCCGGTCAGCACCTGGGCGCGAACTGCGGCCGGATGCGTCTTCAGCAGCGGAAGGAAACCGTGCGTTGCCGTCGTCGTCATCAACTCCAATACGCCGGCGTCGTGGAAGGTCTTGAACGCCTTCACCATATCGCGGCCGTACTGGACGTCGTAAACCCGCACCGTCTCCAGGAACATTTCGCGATAGAATCGCGCGAGGCGATTGAACTCAGGCTGCGCTTTCGTGCGCTCGACCTCCTTGTAGGACAGTTCGATGAGCTTCTCCATGTGCTGGAGATAGCGCTGCTGGAGGAGTTCGTCCTGGAACATCGCGACCAGCGTCGGCGAGAGCGACACGGCGATGCGGAACTTTACGCCGTCGCGCACGAGGCGATCGAACGCGCGAAGCAGCGGGATGTAGCACTCGGTGATGGCTTCAAAGAGCCAGCGTTCCTCAAAGAATTCCTTGTGCTCGGGATGGCGCACATAGGGAAGGTGCGCGTGAAGTACGAGGCTGACATATCCCACGGCCATGTCAGGTGTCCTTAGCCTTCGCTCTTCGTGTCCGCAGGACCACTAAAGAGCAGCGGCACGACCACGGCCCCCTGGGGCAGCGGCTTACGAATTGAAAAGGTTCCGTCGGGACGCAGGTGCACCTTCTGGCCGTAGAGGGTCAGTTCAGTGCCCGGCTTGGCCCGACCGTAAATATGAAGCTCGGTGTTCACTTCCAGCATCACGTCGGGTCGTCCGACGTCGAAGCTGGAGAGGTTCACGTAGCTCTCGAGTGGCAGCGGCTTCGCGGCGTCCGCCTGCGCGGACGGAGCCTCCGGAGGCGCCTGCGGTGTTTCCTGCTGGATGTTCTGTTCCGAACTCAGGTGCGCTTCCGAAATCGGCGAGTCGCCCTTCGTGAACTGGGAGTAGTAAGCCTCAACCTTGCCCTGAACATCCGGATGCTGTTCGCCCGTCTGTGCGGCCGTTGGCCACTGCGATGCATCGATCTTCTCACCGCCGATCTCCATTCGCACTTCCTGCCGGGGCGGATTGGTGATGAATGCCGGCGCTTCGGGAACCGCCGGCGCCGCGCCTTCATGCATTTCAGGGCGCATCGCATCGACCAGCGGGAAAGACTCCACCGTGGAGCCGTATGCGGGAGCGACGGGACGTGGCACGACCAGTCCGGGCTTTGATTCGTTTGCAGGCGCCAGTTGCGTCGAATCGGTCACGGGAACATCCGCGGCTACATCGATGACCGTGGTCTCGTCCTCGTCTTCCGATTCCTCTTCGTGATGCGTAAGCAGGTCCGTCAACAGCGGCCCCTCATCGTCACCGTGCCCCGTGTGGACTGCGGCCGTGTCGTAATTCTCCGACTGGGCCGCGCGTGGCGTGTCGACGGGATTCGAGCGTGCGAGTGAAACGAGTGTGCCGTCCTCCTTGCGGAAGCCGAGATCGGCCACGTAGGTTCGACCGGGCTGCCACAGGTCAATGTACCAGTGGCTCTGGAGTCCCTGCACTTCCACGTCAAACGCCTGTGGCGATGACGCATCGGCCGCTCCGCCGCCTGTGATGTCCTGCATCCGGAGCACGAGGGGATGCTGGCCTTCGCCCGCGAGGGCTTTGCCCTCCTGGAAATCGTGAAGATCAACATTCCAGTAGGCATGGGCACGATGCGGATCGACTTCAAGAAGGACAAGTTCGGTTCCAAGTCGGGGCGGCGGATAATGGCTCGAAATCTCCTCGGCGACGCCGCGAAGGTCATCAGCCGTGATCTCCTTGCTGGCGGGCGGTTGGATCGACTTTTCCGCAGGCGCGCTGCCGGGACGGCTGGCACCCGCCTTGGACTCGTCACCTGCTATCTTTTCCGGTTCATCAGCCATGCGTTCAGACCACAAAAAACGCGAGGCTTCCTGCCCAATGGCAAGGCCCCGCCCTTTCAAGGAATGTAATGGGTGCCATTCTGCAAGTAAAGAGAAGGCAGGGGAGAAGGGCGTCCAATTAAACCTCCGCTGTAGTACCCGCTCCGCGAGCGGGAATTCCGCAAACGATGCGCCTCACGGAGGCGCTACTACAACGAGCCCGCCGTGGCTTTGGCTTTGCTAAGCCAACCCAGAGCGTCGTCCATGCCGGCGTGGGCTTTGTGCACCCAGGATTCGCCCCAGAAGAAGTGGCAGCTGGTTTCGGCTCTCAAAAGGCGCCACAGGGCTTCTTCCAGGAACCGGTTCTCGGTTTCATTCGGCCAACCACGCGCCCCGGCGCTCCATTTCGCCTCATGGATCTGGGAGCTGACCTCTTCCAGTCGCGCCCAGGCGTCCCGCTGCATCTGCGAGCCGGTCCATTGGACAAACCCCACACCGTGATGGAACCCGGTATTCCACGCGCCGGTCCGGACGATCACGTGGCCGTGGGCGCCGTGCTTATCGAGATAATCGTGGATGAACGTCGGCTTCACGTTCGATTCACCGTGCCGCGCCTTGTGCAGGAACGGGTGGTAGAAACTGCCCCAGAAGTTGGAGGCCCAGCGCACATTCCGGAACCAGCCCCCGTTGTCGCCATCTGTCGCCGTACAGACCAACGGCTCGAAATTGCACCATTTGCAGCGCTCGTTGACCTCGCGGATGAACCAGTCCGTTTCCATCCCGCCCTCCTGCGCGATCGACAGTTCGCGGTCGCGCGGGATGATGATGATTTCGTCGTCCCCGAACTTTGCCAGATGCGGCCGATAGCGGATCTCTTCCCACTTCATCGGCGTCAGAGGCGAGATGTGCTCGGCGTCGACGAACACGTAGCGGTATCCCGCGCGCTTCAGCAACGGAATCATCTCCATGCTGAAGCCCATTTCCGGGGGCCAAAAACCCTGGAAACCGGGGCGGTCGAAGAGATGACGACCGATTCCGAGCCAGCGATCGATGTGCTCGGGACGGTCCGCGGCGGGGATCAGGGGGAACACCGGGTGATAGTAGCCTGTGCCGATAACCTCGATGGCCGGATTCCGCCAGCGCCACAACACGTCGCCGCACTTAACGATGCCGTAAACGCGTCCCTGGAATTCCGGGTTCGACAGGGCTTCAAGCAGCGTCCCGCTTGTCGCGATATGGACACGCGCGACATCTTCCCAGCCTTCGACGGCTCGCGGGATGCGGTCGTAGGCGAAGAGACACTCCTTCGCGTGCCAGCGTTCCTGCTCAACCGGATCGTTGAGCATGTCGTCGAGGTTGCCCTGCGGCTGGTGCAGGTTGAGAACAAGCGCGTGATGAATCGTGTCAGGCATGACCGGCCTCCGCTACGACGCGACGTCGTTGTGACTAGAAATCGTGATTTACGATATCGACCGTGCGACGGCAGATCTCCCGCGCGTAGTCCGTCCAAAGCCCCTGCCCCCAGTACCGGTAGCAGCTTGTCTGCGACACCAGCAGATGGAACAGGGCGTTGCGGAAGCGCGGATCATCCGTCTTCACCTTCTTGCTCAGAACCTTCTCGTTGAAGAGCGTGCTGGCCTGGTCGATGGGACCCATCACGTTCTCGTAGCCATGGACCCACGAGATGTTGCTGGTCCAGCTTCCGCCTTCCATGTGGAAGCGGTGATCCTCCTTGCGGCATTCCTCGATCACCTTCGCCAGCTTCTCCGGGCCTTCGCCGGGCTTCATCTTCTGCCAGATCTTATGCTGGAAGAGCGGCTGGCAGACGGGGAGATCCGACTCCTTGATTCCCATCGCGAAGAGATGCTCGAGGTATTCGGACCCGTTCATCAAGGGCGTTTCCGAATGCGAGCTCTCGCGAACGGCTTCCATGAACTTATGCGGGAACTCATTCATCATCACGCCGCCGTTTTCGCCGTCGGCAATCTGCGTCACGAGTGGCGGCACGGATTTGCCCGCCAGCTCCCAGCGTCCCAGGCTGCGCGCTTCGTACAACGGCTGCATCTGCGCGACGAGTTTTGTGTCGCTGCCCTGCGTCTTGATGATGGCGATGATCGAAGCCGACTCGCCCTTCGAGTTCGTGCATACAAGCCGGTGCGGAAGGTGTTTCGCTTCAAGGCCGTGACCGTTTGTGCGCTCGACGGTGTGTTCCTGGATGATGACCCACTGGAAGCCGCAATCCTTGAGCGTCTTGACGAACTCGTAGGCGATGTCGGGCTGGTTCGGCAGCGCCATTTCGGACGGCGAGAAGCCCTTCACGCGTTCGAGGGCGTCGAAGCCGAAAATCGAGGCGAAATGCTGCTGCCATGCGAGGACGTGAAGCCGGTAATCCTGCGGCGGCGTGGACGGGGCCACGGCGTGGCTCCAGGGGCAGCCGAGCCATTCAACACAGTGGCGGAGACCCGGATCGGTGGTGACGCGCTTCAAGGCATCGAGCACATCATCCGCGCCCATCTTCCTCAATCCGTAGAAAAGGCAGCCCGTGTATTCGAGCATCGCGCGCGGCTGCTTCCCCTCGCTCACGAGCTGCGGGACGAATTCGCCGATGCGCTTGTAGCACCACTGGAACACCGGCGCGTTGTGGTTATCGCCGATGTGCTGGTTGTCCATCATGTACTTGAGGTTGCTGATGATCTCCGCGGTGCGCAGGTCGCCCCCGCCTGCCGGGATCAGAGGCTGCTGCATGTGAAGCGCGATGGCCGCGGCGCTCTTGATGCGGCCGAAATCGACGCCGCCGGCCGACTTGTAGGCGTCGGCATTCTTCCCCGCGTGTTTGAGCACAAGTTTCTCGGAGCCGCAGATGTTGGGCAGCCCCCCGATGTGTTCCGCCAAAGCTGTCATGATATTCTCCCCGTAGTGACTGAAGCTTAAACCTGTCACTAGCTTGCCCATGCACTCTTGTTTGGCAAGGAGGAACCGCGTGCGTTATGGTGCGGCATGAAGTTGACCGGTATGCTTATTGTCCGCGACGAAGCGGATATCGTTCGCACGGCGCTGCGGCATCATTTCCGTCTCGGCCTTGACGAGATCATCGTCATGGATGACAGCTCAACCGACGGCACCGAACGCATCCTCGCGCGCATGGCGAAGACGCATCCGATCCGAGTCATCCCGCACAGCGGCCCCTTCGCGCAGCTCGATATGCTGAACGAGCTGGCGCGCGAGGCGATGAAGCGGGGTGCGGACTGGATCATCCCCTTCGACGTGGACGAATTCTGGCATCTGCCCGGCACGGACCTGCGTTCGCTCCTCCCGATGATGCAGGACAGCGGCATCGGGGCCATCCAGGCGCAGGTCCACAATTTCATCCAATGGCGCGGACAGCGGGACAGCACGCCGGGTTGCCTGCTGAACATGACGCAGCGCGCCGTCAAGGTGTACGCCGACCACAGTGAAGTCAGTCTCGTGAAGGAGCGCCGCATTTCATTCGTCGAGGCCTACTTCCCGCCGAAATGGATCTTCCGGTCCTCCCCCGAGCTGCGCATGCAGAAAGGCAATCATCTGGTGGAGGGCGTCATCGGCGACAAGGTCGAAACCGACCACGCCGTGGTCCTGCACGCCCCGATCCGTTCCTTCCACCGGCTTATCAAGAAGGCGCAGCACGCCGCACGGATCAAGGGAACGTTTGTAAAGCCTGGCGACAGCTGGCACACGTTCCGGTGGGACGACATCATGAACGAAAACCAGCTTGAGGCTGAGTGGCGGGCCAACAGTTACGACGAACATGGCCTCGACGTCTACGGCACGCCTCGCCTCGTCGTTCCCGACTTCACCCTGCGCAACGTACTACGTCCCCTGCTCCGCTGGCCGTGGGACCGGCGGTGAAGAAGAATGGTAGAGGGTTAAGGGTTGATGAAGATCAGATCCTCAACCATAAACCATCCACCATGAACCATTTTTCCTAGTCATGACCTCCCACCCCCAGCCGAAAAACCCCCTGCACGGCATTACGTTGGAGATGATGCTGACGAAGCTCGTTGAGCACTACGGCTGGGACCAGCTCAGTCGCTTCATCGACGTCCGCTGCTTCAAATTTGACCCGAGCATCAAATCCAGCCTCCACTTCCTCCGGCGAACGCCGTGGGCGAGGAAGAAGGTGGAGGAACTCTACCTGTCAGCGAAGAAGAAGATGAATGGTTGAGGGTTAATGGTTGGATGA
>CAZCZZ010000096.1:7234-8652 GCA_964503335.1 uncultured Verrucomicrobiota bacterium | reverse complement strand
TCTTTTGTAGCCGGGGTCGGTGACCCCGGTCGTAGCATGAGTTCCGGCCTCATCCCCCTTCGCCAGAGCTGCAGGGGACAAGCCTTGGTCGGCTACAGAATATGGGTTCCGTCCGCAATGTAGGTCTGGCTCGTGGTGTCGTTCTTCAGCGTGACGTGGCCTTTGCAAACCACGTTGCGGCCGAAGGCGAAGTCGCCTTTGATGGTTAGGGATTCGCAGTGGAGGAGGGATGGGGCGCCGTGGCGGAAGCGGGCTTCGAAGTCGTCGATGATCCTGTAGTGACCGGGGTCGAGGCGAACGGTCGGAGGCGCGGATCGTCCGGCAGCCATCGTCATCGTGCCGTCGTCGCCGAGCTTGTACACGTCGGACCACAGCACCAGCAGGTCGTCGGTGGTCTTGACCGGTGCGAAGCGGGTCCGGGGGACGCGAAGGGCGCCCGCGTTGTCGAAGAGGGCCAGGGCTGAGCCCATGGCTGTCTCAAGCTGAACCACGGCGGGTGACCAGCGCAGTTTCGGGTCCACGGTCTTCTTGTTGATGATCATCGGCAGGTCGAAGCCGCCGTGTTTGTCGAAGTGACGCTGCACCGCGGACAGGTCGATCCAGAGGTTGTTCGTGTTGAAGTAGCGATGCCGGGAGATGTCCTGAAACGACTCCAGTTCCTCGTGGGGACACATGGCGATTTCGCGCAGGAGCAAGCCGCCGCCGCGCTTTCGCGCGAGATGACCGCCTTTGCGATCCGCCTCCGTGCGATCCGTGACTTCCATGAGGAAGGGCAGGCCGTGTGATGTGAAGTAGCCGAGAATGCCCAGGTCCAGCATCGCGCCGAGGTTGTCCACGTTGGATACGAAGACATAGCGGAAGCCGCGATCGAGGAGGAGCTTCAGGAGCCCGGTGGTGACGAGCGAGAGATAGATGTCGCCGTGACCCGGCGGGCACCACTCCTTATCGGGGTCCTCCGGCCAACGGACGGGCAGGTGCGAATCAATTTGGATCTTCGGAATCCGGTGCTGGCAGAAGGACAGCGGTATGTCCTTCTGCGCGCGGATAATCTCGTGATGCTTGAGCAGGATATCCCGCGTGTCGGCATCCGTGGAATAGCTGTTCATCAGCACGAGGGGCAAGGGCACTTCGAACGCGCCACGGATGTGGCGCACCTGCCGGATGAGGACATCAAGGAAGCTCTGGCCCTGCTTGACCGGCAGGAGCGATTTCGCCTGCTCCAGTCCCATGCCGGTCCCGAGGCCGCCGTTCAATTTCAAGACGAAGGTGTGGCTTAGTGCCCGCCGCCCCGCGTCGGCGAATTTCTGGCATTCGGCGTAATCGGGAATGGCTTGGAGCGGCTCAAGCCCGCCTTCGGGCACCAGTCCCGTGTAACCCGAGACGTAATTCTGGAAGCTTTTCTCGAACGATTCGATCAG
>CAZCZZ010000096.1:0-7134 GCA_964503335.1 uncultured Verrucomicrobiota bacterium | reverse complement strand
GAGCGAATCCGCAAGGATGAGTCGCTGGTGGATGTCATGCTCTGTGCCGTGGTCGATGTGCCGGACTGCGTGGATGCCTTGGCCGCGCAGCTTTCGAAGCAGGATGCGACGTCCCAGCTCTCGCGGGCTTTGATCGAATCCCTGTCCCAATACTCCGGCGACGCCGCCTTCCGCGCAGTCGAGCGCTTCCTTGATTCCGACCAGGAGCGCGAGGCGCTTATGGCCCTGGCCCGGATCGACTTCGCACGGGCCACCTCGCGTCTCCTGCGCGTCATCGAGAAGGACCAGTGGTTGGACCTCGGCCTGCATATCCTCTACGAGCGCAAGAAGAAGGTGGGGCTTGAGCAGTTTACGCGCGAGCTATGCGGGATCGTCGCAGTCCATGGCGCGTACTGCCGGCGGAGATTGCTCCTGTGCCTGGATGTGAAGCAGGACGACTATAATCCGTTCTCCAGCGAGGAGCGTCGGCATCTGGGCGAGGCAATTTGCCGTCCTTGACCCAAGGGCGTCTGGAGTCCTATTTTCCCACCCATGTCACGTATACCCAATTGGATTCGCCTCAATATGCGGGCGGACACGGATTTCTCGAAGGTTCAGAACCTCGTAGGCGACATGGGCCTTCACACCGTCTGTCGCAGCGCCCGTTGCCCGAACATCCATGAGTGCTGGGGGCGGGGAACCGCGACGCTCATGCTGCTCGGCAATCTCTGCACCCGCGCCTGCCGCTTCTGTGCCATCCCCGCGGGTCGTCCCCTGGGACTCGATGAGGACGAACCACGCCGTGTCGCGGCGGCTGCGAAGGAGATGAATCTCCATCACGTGGTGCTTACCAGTGTGGCCCGTGATGACCTGAAGGATGGCGGCGCAGGGATTTTTGCGGCGACGATCCGCGCCATTCGCGCGGAAATTCCCGGCGTTTCGATCGAAGTGTTGACCCCCGATTTCCAGGGCGACGAGACCTCCATCCGCACTGTCCTCGAGGCGGGACCCGACGTGTACAACCACAACATTGAGACCGTGCGACGCCTTCAAGCCGTGATTCGTCCGCAGGCTTCCTACGGTCGCACGCTGGCCCTCCTGGCACAGGCCGCGGCCTGGCGTCCGGCGCCTGCGGTGAAGTCCGGCATCATGGTTGGTCTCGGAGAGACGGACGATGAAGTCGTCGAGGCCTTGAAGGATCTGCACGGCGCGGGCTGCCGTCTGCTCACCATTGGCCAGTACCTCCAGCCGTCCCGCAACCATCGTCCCGTGGATCGTTATGTCCCGCCGGAGCAATTTGTCCGCTACGCCGGGATCGCGAAGGAGATCGGCTTCCTGGGCGTGGCTTCGGGGCCGATGGTCCGTTCGTCGTATCGCGCCGATGAGCTGCTGCGGCTTGCGCGCTCGCAGGCCATCACCGACGCTGCAATGGCCATCTGACGGACATCTGAATGCAGCCTGAAAAGAAAGCGCCGCGCGTTTGCATCATCCTGCCGGCCTATCGCGAGGAGTCCCGCATCGGCCCGGTTATCGAGGCCCTGGTTGCGCAGAAACTCGACGTGGTGGTGGTGGATGACGGTTCTCCGGACAAGACCTCGGACGTGGCGCGCGCCGCGGGCGCAGTCGTGATCCGTCAGGAGCCGAACCAGGGCAAAGGCGCTGCGCTAGAACGCGGGTTCGCTTACGCCCGCGAGCAGCATTTCGACGCGGTGATCACGATGGATTCCGACGGGCAGCATCTGCCAGCCGAGGCGTCTCTTTTTATCGAGGCCTTCGAGCGTACGGGGATTCCCGCGTTGGTGGGCAACCGCATGTGGGATGTCGAGAACATGCCCTTCGTCCGACTCATGACGAATCGTTTCATGAGCTGGCTGCTGGGCCGTCTGATGAAGCAGTACGTGCCCGACACGCAGTGCGGCTTCAGGCTCTACCGCAGCGATATCCTGCCGTTCGTGACCTCATCCTCTCAGCGTTTCGCGGCCGAGTCCGAGGTTCTGCTGAAGCTGGCCCATCGCGGCCTTCGGATCGACTCCGTTCGCATCTCAACGGTGTACGGCGGCGAGCAGAGCAAGATCAATCCGGTAGCCGACACCGTGCGCTTCTTCAGTATGCTGCTGACTTACTACCGGGAGCGCAGGAAAGAAGATCTCGCGCGCAGGAAGCAGATCGCGCAGGCCGTGCGGCGCGAATGAATGACTCAGGGCGTTCCGGTTGCGTCGCGTGAAAGCGTGACCGCTCCGACTTCCATCGTCCCGGTCCCATCGTTCTCGATCGTGAAGAGGATCGGCAGGTTGGTGTCGTTGGTGAAGGAGAGCCCGGTGGGCTTGCCGGCCACGACGTCCGTGCGCGCCACTTCGCGCCCTTCGGGACAGGCGACAATCAGGCGACCCAGGACGGTCCCGTCGTCCGCTGTGGTGGATAGTGCCACGCTCAGGCGGTAAGCGCCGGGATGCAACGGAAGCTTCGGGCCATACCAGACAATCCCGCGGTGGTTGCGAACGGGGTCGAAGGACACGGTGTCGGTGGACAGGTTGATGTGCCCGGAGTGGAAGAACGAAGGCGATGCCAGATGGATGATCTGGCCCGGCTCGAGGGCGAGATCGGGTCCAGCGGCGATGAAGATTGTGTCGAGGTCCACGACGCCGCTCTTGAGTCGCCATCCCAAGGTGAGCGCGGCCGAGCTTTCGAAGGCAGGTCCCCTGATGGGTAGCCAGGTCCAGTCCTTCGAATCAATGGACACGTCGTTTGTCGTCGAGAATTCATCCACGGCATAAAACCAGGTCACCACGCCGGAGCCCCTGACGCGCGCCATCCACCGGAGGTCGGGTGCGCTGGCGGACGGAATATGCCGGGTCTGTCCGCCGGAGCCGGGCGAAGCCATCCGCTGGAAAGCGCCGTTGCTCGCCGCCGGATCATCGATGGTCTCGGTGCCGGTCTGCGACTGCCGCTCAGTTTCGATGTGCCGCGTGGAGAATATATGTGACCACGTCGTGCCCTGCGGCGTGCGGAGGATCGGCTTGTCGAGAATCTCGAAGGCCCACACGGCCTCGCTGGCCTCGACCAGGAAAAGCCGGGGGTGGTTGAGCAGGGAGCGCAGGGTCTGGGTGACAGGGAAGGGGCTGACCTTCTCGGGGAACAAATCGGTGTGCAGGATCACGTAGCCCACGCCGCGCTCGCGCAGCGCTTCGATCTGGCCATCGTCGAGACAGCCCAGGTTGCCGCTCTCGAACCGCGCGAACACCTCTTCTTCGTAGTGCGCCGGAATAAACGGACGATAGCCGTTCATCATCCGGATGCGGTGCTCCTTCACGTGGAACTGATAGACCGAGGTGTAATGTGAATCGCCGGGCCAGATCGGCAGGATCAGCGCACGGGGCGTGATGCCCTTCTTCTCCGCGTCCGCCGACACGGCGCGATACGCCTCCTGCGAGTCGGCGAGGCGACAAAGCAGGGGCCGGAACTGGAGGTCAAATTCGAGGAGAACCGGGACGGCCAGCGCGATGCCCAGGGCCAGCAAGCCCTTTCGAGACGTAAACGGGCGATACCCGATGGCGATGGCCACGGCGAGGATCGAGGGCATGAGACAGAAGACCTTTGCCGGCTGCCGGATCATGTCGTAGCTGGGCAGGTAGTCGCGGGCTGCATTGAAGACGCGGCCCTCGAAGTAGCCATTGGGACCGAGCGAAAGGGACACGACGACGGCGATTCCCGTGATGAGCAGCGCGAGGAGGCCGAGCGAGCGACGGTGTTCAGGTTTCCTCGCATTGAAGATTGCAGCGAGAAGGATGATGACAAGCAACGCGCTGAGGCTGTAGCCGATGAAGACGTGGTTCGATATGCCGAGCTCTTCCCAGGAATAGATGCCTATCTGCCACGGCGAGAAGAGGGCCACTTCGGACATCTTTCGACCGCTGCTCTGCTTCGACACGCCGATGACCGTGGTCATGATCTTGCAGCACCAATAGCCGGCGGCCATGAAGAAGGGCAGGGGCAGGAGGGGCGGGATGCGACGAAGAATGCCTTTCCAGAATCCTTCCTCGAACGGCAGCGCGACCATCAGCGCAAAAAGACACCAGCAGGGTATGATAAGAACACTGAAGTAGAACACCTGGATGTCCCCCCATCCGGTGACGAGGATCACAAGGCTTGCGAGGATACCTCCGCGAACGCGCGCGTCGCGCACGGCGTAATCGAGTCCCAGAAGCAGGGCCGGCACCCACATCATCGCGAAGCCGGTTGGACTTCCCCCGAGGAGGGTGTGCCAGCGATAGGGCAGGCTTAGCGCCAGCGCGCTTGCGATGGCTGCGACGATCTGGCTCGGGTTGTACCGGAGTGAGAGCAGCCAGATGAAAAATGTTCCGAGCCAGAACGACATGAAGCTGGCGAGATTCCATCCGAAGGCATCGTTCACGAGCCACGCGCCGACGGCGTAAAACAGGCTGAACGGCATGTAGTACGCGGTTGCTTCAAAGCGGTCGGCGTCGTTGCCCGCATTAAACTCGAACACGTTGTAGAGCCACGGCGTCTGGCCTTCCAACACATCCTTCATCATCCAGAAGTGATAGAGCAATTGAAGATGGTCGCCCGGCAACATGAACTGGACGGTGTGCTCGCCGGTGGGATGTACGGTGCCGGCGGGAATCACTTCGAAGACCATCTTCGGCAGGGGCCACGAAAGCATGAGCCAGAGGGCTGCCGTCAGCAGGAACGAACGTCCGAGCACCGTTCGGTAACGAACGGGCTGCGATCCTGCCTCTGTCGACGTAGCGTTCATGAGTCGGTTGCTGTCTTCGAATCGGTGCGCAGCATAAACACAACGCCGCCGGATAGGGAATACACAAGCGTCATCAGGACATAGGCCACGGCGAGGGTCAGGCAGGCGACTTGCGGTACGCCAACGGCTCCGAAGAAGTACACATAGGTCGCGTCGCGGATGCCGAGGCCGTAGATCGAGATGGGCAGGGCTTCGATCAGCGAGATGAACGGGATGAAGATGGCGAAGTACAGCAGCGGAATCTCCAACCGGAGCGCTGCGGCAAGGACGAATACACACACGATGGCGAAGAGTTGGAAGAGAAACGATAGCCCAAGGATACGCGCGAAGAGGCCGGGCGACTTCTTATACTCGTCCACCGATTGCAGCAGGCCGTCCGCAAAAGAACTGAGCTTGTGAAGCCTGCCCAGCGGAGTGGCGCGGAAGAACCACCGCACAAGCTCCTTCTGGAACAGCATGGCGATGGCGACGAAGAGAAGTGCAGCGGCCATGAGGGGCACCACCAGCACGTGTGGCTGCGGCAGGCTCTTGTATCCGAGGATTCCAAAAAGGAAACCCAGCACGACGAGGGCGACAAAGCCCGAGAGACGGTCGGCCAGGACGGATGCGAACGAATGCGAAGCGCGCCGGGTCAGCTTGGCGACGTCGAAAATGCGGTACGCATCACCACCGATGTTCGAGGGGAGAAAGATGTTGAAGAAGGAGCCGACAAGATAGCTGCCCATCAGTCGTCGAAACGGAGCCTCTACGCCGTCGGCGCGCAGGACGATCTGCCACTTGAAGGCGCTGATCGCCGTGTTCACGAACAGCATGAGGACGAAGAGCAGGAGGAGCGGTAGTCGCGCGCCGCCCAGGATACGACCCAATTCCGAGATGTCCACGCGGCTGTACAGCCAGGCCATAAGGGCAAGGCTGATGGTGATGCGCAGAAACTGGAGGATGCGTTTGCGGGTCATCCGATTCGGTGAATGACTCGGGCTGGAACGCCGACGGCGACGCTATGGGCAGGTATGGGGCCGGTTACGACCGCGCCCGCGCCGATGACGCAATGCTCGCCGATACTGGATGCATCCGTGATGACGACGTGGGCTCCGAACCAGCAGTTTGCGCCGATGTTCAGCGGTCCCTTCGTTTCCATGCCGGACTGCTGCGCGAACGGCACGGGACTCTTGTAATCATACTCACCACCGCTGAGGATGTACGTGAAAGCGCCGATCACGGATCCCGGTCCAAAGGTGATGCTGTTGGAGGAAAAGATCTGGCAGTTGGACGAGATGTTGACCGCCTTGCCGATCCGGATGTTCCCGTTCTTGCAGTACACGATCGTGTGGCGGCCAATGTAGACGTTGTCCTCGATCACGATGCCTTCGTTAGCCTCGCCCTTGGCGTCCACGACGCTGGCGTCGTCAAGGACGACACCGGAGCCAAGTGTGATCTTGTGGGCGTGGCGCAGCGTCAGGTTTCGACCGAACACGCAGCCGCGACCGCAGGACTTGAAGAGGGTGGGATAGCACTGTCCGCGCAGGAAGAGGCCAAGTGCGCCGGGAACCCAGGAGAAGAAGGTGAGGACGAACTCGGCCCAGATCACGCAACCGAGCGACGAATCGCCGTACATGATGTCGCGATACTTCTGGAAGGACGACTTTCCCTCGTCCCTCATCATATCTTTGACCTTATAATCCTCGTTGTTCGACATACCGCGGCATCATAGGCCACGTCGGCATGACCTGTCTATCCGTTGTCGCGCCGGGCTGCGGGTCGGTTTGTATTGTTTCCCCACTGGTAGTGCGCTTTCGATGAAAGCGACACGGCGGCTTCATCGAAGCCGCCCCACCTCACACAAATCAAACAGGGCACAGACACAGTAGGGGCATGGCTGAAACTTTCCTTCAGATCATGGACGGGAATGGCGCGTTTTTTCGCAACCATCCGGTGGATTCCCTGCCCCCCGCAATTCCTCGCCTTTGCTATTGCCGGTCACGGGTCGGTCACGTATATTCCGCCGCCTTAAACCTTGGGTCCCCATCGTCTAGAGGCCTAGGACATTGCCCTTTCACGGCAGTAACCGGGGTTCGAATCCCCGTGGGGACGCCATATAGTGAAAAGCGGTCGGCGTGATACACGTGGTCTTGCATAGACGCCACGGGGATGAGAACCGGTTCGATCAAGCAGCCCGAGGGTAGGGCTGCTTGAAGCGTCGCCAAAGGCGACGCCCGAAGGGCCAGCCCCGCGGGAGCGGGGCGCAGCCATCCCCGTGATCACAGCGACACGAGAAGCTGATCTCGTCCGGCGTTTCCAAGGATTGGAAACCAGCCGCAGCATTATTCCAAGGCTTGGAAGATTTTCGTTTTAGGAGACTAGACCATGGCAAAGACACACAC
>CAZCZZ010000095.1:0-8825 GCA_964503335.1 uncultured Verrucomicrobiota bacterium | reverse complement strand
AGGAGGGACTTGAACCCCCAACAACCGGTTTTGGAGACCGGTGCTCTGCCAATTGAGCTACTCGCCTAAGCGAAAGCCGTTACTTCTGCTCCCGATGTATCGTGTGCTTCCGTTCCGTCGGGCAGTACTTCTTGATCTCGAGGCGTGCCACACCCTGACGCTTGTTCTTCGTCGATGTGTAGTTACGGCGCTTACAATCCGTGCACGCCAGCGTGATGATTTCTCTCGGCATAATTGGCTCCAGTCAGGGGCGTCCCGCTTTGACGGGACGCCCCCGGGCTGAAAGTATCTGTTAGGCTAGGCCACGATTTCCGTTACGCGACCGGCGCCGACCGTGCGACCACCTTCACGAATGGCGAAACGCATGGTCTTTTCCATCGCGATCGGCGTGATCAAGACCACGTCGAAACTGATGTTGTCACCGGGCATAACCATCTCAACACCATCAGGAAGCGTAATGTCGCCCGTCACGTCCGTCGTACGGAAGTAGAACTGGGGACGATAACCCTTGAAGAACGGCGTGTGACGGCCACCCTCGTCCTTGCTGAGGACGTACACCTCGGCCTTGAACTTGGTATGCGGTGTCACAGAACCCGGCTTCGCAAGGACCTGACCGCGCTCCACGTCTTCCTTCTTCAAACCACGAAGGAGGCAGCCGACATTGTCGCCCGCACGTCCTTCATCAAGGAGCTTGCGGAACATTTCGACGCCCGTGATCGTCGTCTTCGTCGTGGGACGCAGGCCGATGATCTCAATTTCTTCGCCGACCTTGATAATGCCGCGCTCAACACGACCCGTGACAACTGTGCCGCGACCTTCGATCGAGAACACGTCTTCGATGGGCATCAGGAACGGCTGATCAATAGCACGGACAGGTTCGGGAACGGCCGCGTCGCAGGCGTCCATCAGGTCCTGGATGCACTTGCACGCCGGCTCGGTCGGCGATGCCGCATTGAGAGCGCCCAAGGCAGAACCGCGGACAATGGGGGTCGTGTCGCCAGGGAATTCATACTTGTTAAGCAGATCTCGGATCTCCATCTCGACGAGGTCGAGCAATTCGGGATCATCCACGAGGTCAACCTTGTTCAAGAAGACAACGATCGCAGGCACACCGACCTGACGAGCAAGAAGAATGTGCTCCTTCGTCTGGGGCATCGGACCATCGACCGCACTGACCACAAGGATCGCGCCGTCCATCTGGGCCGCGCCGGTGATCATGTTCTTAATATAGTCAGCATGGCCGGGACAATCGACATGGGCGTAGTGACGCTTGTCGGACTCGTACTCGACATGCGAGATCGCGATCGTGAGAATCTTCGTCGGATCGCGGCGACCCTGCGACTCAGAGGCCTTCGCCACTTGGTCGTAGGGAATGTAAGGGGCCAAGCCCTTCAACGATTGCACGCGGGTGATGGCGGCCGTGAGAGTGGTCTTGCCATGGTCAACGTGACCAATCGTTCCAACGTTAACATGCGGCTTCTTACGCTCGAATTTATCCTTCGCCATTTCCTTCTCCTACCTTGTGTTCTTGTAGTTAACTCAACTAAATTTTTCATGGAGCCCACGAGCAGGATCGAACTGCCGACCTCGTCCTTACCAAGGACGTGCTCTACCATCTGAGCTACATGGGCCTGACTTTTCTATCCGCTCGTCGTGCAACTCCGCATCGTTCGCGGCATATCGCACATACGTTCTCCAGCCTTACGTTTCACGACACGCCAGAAATCGAGACAATAATGAAAACAAGACAAAACGACCCCAATCCGGTCCCGATCGTAACTTCGAGACACCGAGAGTCGATTCTGCCAATGTTTTCGCTATTTTTGATGCCCTGCGTAGAGGCCGCAAAACATCAATGTCGCGTGCAGTGTAGAAATCACCGTGGCGAAGTCAATAGCCCAGTCGTGGAAAATCGAAAAAATGTGCTGCGGCATTCAACTCGTTGACTCAACCACCCTGCGTTCCGGGCAAGAAAGATGGTGCATGGGTCTTGCTTTTGAAGCTTTTTTCGGGGAATCTCCCCGTTTTCCGCCATTTTATGAACTCGCAACCTGTTCTCGGGATTCTAGGCAGCGGCCAACTGGCGCAAATGATCGCACTTGCAGCAGTTCCGCTGGGGATCCGGACCCACGTTCTGCAGAAGAAGCCTGAAGATTCAGGTGCACCTTGGACTGCTACAGTAGGCGATTGGGACGATCCCAACCAAGCTTCCAGATTCGCTGGGAGCGTGGATGCGGTCACGTTGGAAAACGAGTTTGTAAATCAGGCCGCCCTCCAAGCCATCGAGCAGCGCGGGTCACTCCTTCGGCCCACCGCCGCAAGCGTGCAACTCGTTCAGGATAAGCTTCTTCAGAAAGAAACACTGACAGCGCACGGCATTGCGGTGCCTCGCTTCTGTGATGTCCCGACGCTTGATGCGTTGACCCAGGCCGGCGCCCGATTGGGATGGCCACTTGTCTTGAAGCGCCGCCGACTGGGATATGACGGCAAAGGCAATGCGACGGTTCGAGGTCCGGAAGACGCCAAATCGGCCTGGGACGCCCTCGGTGGCGACCTTCACCCTCTCTTCGCTGAAGCCTGGTGTCCCTTTGTCGCCGAGTTGGCCATGATCATCACGAGGGCAATCGACGGTCGGGCCGCACACTACCCCCTGGTTGAGACCCTTCAGAAGGATCACATCTGTCACGTGGTCAAAGCGCCTGCACGGGTAACGACGGATGTGGCAAACGCCGCGACACGCGCGGCACAGGATGCCGTGGCAGCTTTTGGCGGCGTGGGTTCATGGGGCGTCGAGATGTTCCTCCTCGCGGATGGACGCGTCCTCCTTAACGAACTGGCGCCGCGAGTCCATAATTCGGGCCATTACACGATTGAAGCCTGCATATGCTCGCAGTTCGAGAACCACGTCCGCGCCGTAATGGGACTCCCCCTGGGTTCGACACAAATGGTCAGGCCCGCTGCGGCGATGGTGAACCTTCTCGGAGCGACCGATGGGCCCGGTGTGCCGACCGGACTCGAAAAAGCGCTCGGCGTCGCGGGCGCTCACATCCATCTCTACGGCAAGTCACGGAGCATGAAGGCTCGCAAGATGGGCCACGTTACCGCACTGGGCGAATCGGTGGATGAAGCGCTGAATTGCGCCATGAGTGCAGCGCAAGCCCTCCGATTCGGCACCTGAGTCATGGAATTCGACAGCAACGAGGATACGACACGATGAAGAAGCCTTTGGTTGGTATCATCATGGGAAGCGACTCGGATCTCACCACAATGCGGGCTGCGGCAGATGCGCTGACGGAATTCGGCGTTGCTCACGAAGTTCGCATCGTCTCGGCACATCGCACACCTGACGATATGGCCGCGTACGCGAAAACGGCCGCGAAGCGCGGGATCAAGGTGATCATCGCCGGCGCGGGCGGTGCAGCACACCTGCCCGGGATGACCGCAAGCCATACCACCCTCCCCGTCATCGGAGTGCCCGTGGAGAGCAAGGCGCTCAAGGGCATGGACTCCCTGCTCTCTATTGTCCAGATGCCGTCGGGCGTGCCAGTCGCCACAGTGGCTATCGGCAATGCGAAGAACGCAGGTCTTCTCGCCGTGAGGATACTCGCAGCGTTCGATAGACGCCTCGCAACAAGACTCGCCGCGTTTAAGTCACGCATGGCGAAGGAATCCCGCGCGAAGAACAAGCATCTTTAGGATCACGCCTTGCCACACGCCTTAGCCAACGCTTCGCGAAGCAATTTCACCCGCCAGGTCGAAAGGCGCGGTGATTCCTACTTTAGCCGCTGCTCCGTCGTTCAGTTGAAGGGCGATTCGCAACAGGTCACCGCATGCGTGCAAGGCTCAGAGAAATACAACGTGTCGCTTCGCTGGCAGGATACGAATCTCAATGTATCCTGCACGTGCGCGCACTTCGAGGATGGGCACCTCTGCAAACATATCTGGGCGGTCGTGCGCGCCGCCGATGCGAAGGCATTCCTGCTTCCGCTGCCCACAGGCGCTGTAGAAGTTGTACCGGAGCGCAAGACGCGGTCGATGCCACGACACTCGGAATCCGACCAGCGCCGATCCGACTCGTCGTGGCGCAGCATGTTTGATGCGGCGGAAGGACGGGAAAAAAGCCCCCAGTCCACGGCGCCGGAAACACGCAATGAGTCGTTCATCAGCTATGTCCTGATGGCGCCGCCGTCACACCAGAGCAACGACGACGCGCTGCTGTCCGCCTTTGTGCGCTCGCGGAAGAAGGACGGAGGCTTGAGCAAGGAAAAGGCTCTCATCCTGAACCGCGCCGAGATCGCTGCACTGCCTGACGATGCGGACCGGCGCATTCTCGGCATCCTCTCGGGCTCCGACCACCGGTGGGAAGGCTTTGCAGGTTTGAAAGCCAATTTCACCGAACGACGCATGACGCCCATCCTCTATGACCTGCTCCTGCCCGACCTGTGCGAATCCGGCCGGCTGACAATCGAAGTCGAGGGCGTGCGTTCCGCCACGTTGCGGATGGATCAAGCGGCGGCCTGGACGTTCGAACTCACCGTTTCACGCGACGCGCGGGACGACTACCGCATAGGCGGAATACTTCAGAACGGCGACGCCCGCGTGGATGTTTCCGATCCACTCTTGATACTCCAGTCCGGCTGGATCTTCTGGAACGATCACGTCGCGCGGCTGGACCACGGGGATGGATACTCTTGGATTCAAACCCTTCGCCGGCATGGTCCCATCGTCGTCCCGCAGAAGCATGGTGAGGAACTGCTGAACCGGCTTGCGGGCCGAAAGGGCCGACACGGAATCGTCCTGCCTCCCGACCTCGCATGGACGGAACAGGATGGCAAGCCACGACCGATTGCGACGATCGTGTCCAACCAGCGCTTCCAACTGATGCTGAATGCTCGTCTGGATTTTGAGTACGCCGGTGCAAAGATCACGCCGGAGAAGGAAGAACGCCTAATCGAAACAGCGTCGCGCAGCTTCATCCGTCGTGATCTCGCGGCGGAAAAGCAGGCCGCGGCCGATTTCCAGGAAGCCGGGTTCCTGCCCAGCAGCCACTTCATGACTTCGAACGGATTCCCCTACGAGATCGTCACCTCGCGCCTCGGGTCGGCCGCACGGACCCTTCTGTCGAAAGGATGGGACGTAAAGGCCGAGGGCAAGTCCTATCGCCAACCTGGGTCCATGAAGCTGAATGTAACGACGGGCCTGGACTGGTTCGAGCTTCATGGCGGCGTGGAGTTCGACGGGAAGGTCGTGCCCCTACCCGACATCCTCAATGCACTCAAGAATCGCCAGACGTATGTGACGCTCGGCGACGGCACGGTCGGGTTGCTTCCCGAGGAATGGCTCCAGCGATTCGGCACATTCGCCGCGGCGGGTGAAGCAGAAGAGGATCACATCCGCTTCAAACGGTCGCAGGCCGGACTGCTCGATACGCTCCTTGCCGCGCAGCCTGAGATCCGGTTTGACGAAGGCTTCGGCCGGATCCGCGACGAACTCCATCGCTTCAGCGCGATCGAAGCGACCAACGCCCCCGAAGGATTCCAGGGCGTGCTCCGCGAATACCAGCGTGAAGGTCTCGGCTGGTTCGGGTTCCTTCAGAGGTTCGGCTTCGGCGGCTGCCTCGCCGACGATATGGGTCTCGGCAAGACCGTGCAGGTTCTCGCGCTACTCGAATCGCGGCGCCTCCTGCGTCGCTCGAAATCACCGCCTCCGCCCTCGCTTGTCGTGATGCCACGATCCCTTGTCTTCAACTGGAAGCGTGAGGCTGAACGCTTCACGCCCGAGATCCGGATTCTTGATCACACCGGAATCGCGCGGGCCAAGAGCACGGGCCACCTGCAGGACTATGATGTCGTCCTCACCACCTACGGAACGCTGCGCAGGGATGCCGCGTTGCTGAAGGATGTGGAATTCGATTACGTCATCCTCGACGAAGCACAGGCGATCAAGAATGCCGATTCGCTCAGCGCGAAGGCGTCGCGTCTTCTCAACGGCCGCCACCGCCTGGCGATGAGCGGCACGCCCATCGAGAACCATCTCGGCGAATTGTGGAGCCTGCTTCAATTCCTTAACCCAGGCCTTCTGGGATCACTCACGGCCTTCCGCGATATGAGTCCCATGGATGGCGCGCCGGCCGATCTGTCCCTCCTTTCCCAGGCCTTGAGGCCATTCATCCTGCGACGCACGAAGGCGGAGGTAGCCAAGGATCTGCCGGAGCGGCAGGAAGAGACGCTCTACTGCGAGCTCCCTGACAAGCAGCGCAAACTCTATGAGGATCTGCGCGCCCATTATCGCGGCAGCCTGCTCGGCATCGTCGACACGCAGGGCCTCAAGAAGTCGAAGATCATGATTCTCGAGGCGCTCCTCCGGCTTCGCCAGGCGGCATGTCATCCCGGCCTGCTCGATCCGGCCGCGGCGAAGGACGAGAGCGCGAAGCTCTCGCTGCTTGTCCCCCAGCTTCACGAAATCGCATCCGAAGGACACAAGACCCTCGTCTTCTCGCAGTTCGTGAAGTTCCTCGACCTGCTGAAGAAGGACCTGGACGGAAGCGGAATCCGGTATGCGTATCTCGACGGCAAGACGCGGGACCGCGAGGCACGTGTGCAGGAGTTCCAGAATGATCCGGACTGCAAGCTGTTCCTCATCAGCCTCAAGGCCGGCGGCCTCGGCTTGAACCTGACTGCGGCGGAATATGTCTATCTGCTCGACCCGTGGTGGAATCCAGCCGTCGAGGCGCAGGCCATCGATCGCGCGCATCGCATCGGCCAGACCCAGAAAGTCTTCGCCTACCGTATCATCGCGAAGGACACGATCGAGGAAAAGGTGCTGGAATTGCAGAAGCGCAAGCGCGAACTCGCCGATTCCATCATCAATGCCGATAACAGCCTGATTCGAAACATCACGCGGGAAGATCTCGAGCTGTTGCTGGGATAGACTCCCCCGCGCGGACATTATAGTCTACGCCCATGCCGTACCCGCAATTCGATCGGTCGAAAGTGAAAATGCTTCCCCTGGCGGATCGCCAGAACAAGCGTCATATCGAACGCGATCATGTGAAACCCGATGCGGCGCCGGCCCCGGTATCCGGCGACACAGCGAAGACCATCGCCGAAACCGCGCTCCGCATTCGCCAGGCCCGTGACGCAGGGAAGCCCGTCATGCTTGCCTTCGGTGCGCACACCATCAAGAACGGCCTGTCGCCGGTGCTCATCGACCTCATGGAGAATGGATGGGTCACCCATCTCGCCACCAACGGGGCGGGCATCATTCACGATTGGGAATTTGCGTTTCAGGGCAAGAGCAGCGAAGACGTGGCACGCTACGTGGCGCACGGGCAATTCGGGAATTGGGAAGAGACCGGGCGCTTTATCAACCTCGCGCTGAATGTCGGCGCGTTTCACGACCTCGGCTATGGCGAAGCCATCGGCGCGATGATTGAAAACGAAGGGCTGACGATTCCAACTGCAAGCGGCTTGGAGAACATCGTCATCGCACAACTCTCTGTCTCCGCTGCGCGAAGCGCGGTTGCCGCCGACCTGCTGGATGTGATCCGGGCTTTTAATTTGAAGCCGGGGCGAATGGAAATTCCCCATCCTTGGAAACGATACAGCGTCCAGGCGGCCGCGTTCCGCTTGAAGATCCCGCTGACCGGACATCCGATGTTCGGCCATGACATCATTTACAATCATCCGATGAATCGCGGGGCAAACATCGGCCGCTGCGCCGAGCGGGATTTCCTGACGTTCGCGGAATCCGTCAGCCGGCTCTCCAACGGTGTCTATCTCTCCATCGGCTCCGCCGTCATGTCGCCGATGGTCTTTGAGAAGTCGCTATCCATTTCCCGGAATGTCGCCCAACAGCGGGGCGAGACTATCGATGGGCACTACCTGCTCGTGGCAGACCTCGCGAAATCCTCTTGGGATTGGAGCAAGGGTGAACCGCCCGAAAGCAGCCCGGACTACTATCTCCGCTTCAACAAGAGTTTTAGCCGGATGGGCGGAGACCTGCGTTACGTCTCGATCGATAATCGGGATTTGCTGCTGCAGCTTTCCCAAATCTTGAGGTAGTGCGGGTCCGGCGGCCCCGCCCTACCCTTTGCCGTAGGCGGAAAGGATCTTCTCGATGATGTTCGTCGTGGACAGGCCGGGCACAAACGGCGCGGCAACCACCTTGCCGCCATAGGCTTCGACGATTTCACGCCCGACGATATTATCGGCCCGGTCGGCGCCCTTCACCAGGACATCGGGCTTCAACTCGTTCACAAGATCCGTCACCTCGGTTTCGTCAAAGAATACCACGAAGTCCACCGGCTTCAGGGCAGCGATCAACGGCCCGCGATGCTGTTCCGCAACGACAGGCCGCTTGTCACCCTTCAACCGCCGCACCGATGCGTCGGTGTTCAAACCCACGATCAAGATGTCGCCCTGCGCCTTCGCAAACGCCATGGTCGACACATGCCCGGCATGTACGATGTCAAAACAACCGTTGGTGAATACCACCGACTCACCGACGCGTCGAAGCCGCTCGCGCTCGGCCTTCATCTCCTGCCGGCTCAGAATGCCTCTTTTGGCGGGCTGCATGTTCATACCGGATTCTACATGCTTGCGATGACGGCGTCACCGAATTCGCTGCACTTGATCTCCGTCGCGCCCTCCATCAGGCGGGCGAAGTCGTACGTGACCCGCTTTGAGCCGATGGCGCCGTCCATGCCCTTGATGATCAGGTCGGCAGCCTCGCCCCAGCCCATGTAGCGGAGCATCATTTCGCCGGAGAGGATAACCGAGCCGGGATTCACGCGGTCCAGGTTGGCGTACTTCGGCGCCGTGCCG
>CAZCZZ010000094.1:0-9256 GCA_964503335.1 uncultured Verrucomicrobiota bacterium | reverse complement strand
ACGCCCCGTTTGGATGCGGCAGCGCCGCATCCATCACGTCCCGAAGGGCGAACATAACATCGCAGTCGATGCAATGTTCGGGCTAACCCGTGCTCTTCATGCCAAAGGCTATTCCGTTGACTGTGAGGGCGAGCAGCCGGCGCATTTCCTCGGTTCGGGCTTCAGGAGGCGTACGCCGCCATGCGCCGAGAAACCGAATTTGCAGATAGTGCAGGGGATCGACGTAGGGATTGCGCAGGCGGATCGATTCTTCGAGCCGTGGCTGTGTCTCCAGGAGTTTGGTGTGACCGGTGACAGCGAGCAAGGAGGCGGTCGTTCGTGCGTGTTCGCTTTTCACCATCCCGAAGATCAGGTCGCGCACCGATCCGGATGGAACGAGATCGGCGTAGCGTCCGGCAATGTGGAGATCGACCTTGGAAACGGACGCCTCGGCGTTATCGAGCACCATCGAGAAGAAGGGCCAGTGCTTGTACATGTCCCGCAGTAGATCCAGACCGCCCGGCGTCGCCGCGAACGTCGTGAGGGCGTGGCCCACGCCGTACCATGCCGGAAGGAGGTGGCGGGACTGGGTCCAGGCAAACACCCAGGGGATGGAGCGCAGCGGAGCGATGGCTTTGGATTCCTGCCGCTTGGCGGGGCGTGACCCGATCCGCAGGTGCTCGATCAGGTCGATCGGCGTGGCATGCCAGAAGTACTCGGGGAACTCGGGCGTCCGGTACACGAGTTCCCGGTAGATGCGGCGCGAGTCCTCTGAAAGCCGGCGCATGGCGCGTTCCCACGCTGGATTCCGTTTCCCCTGGCCGCGTTTGACGCACACGTTGAGGATGACCGCGCTGGTGAGCTGTTCAAGATTGCGTTCCGCGATGACCGGATTCGCGTACTTCAGGGAGATAACCTCGCCCTGCTCCGTGATCCGCAGGCGTCCGCCGTGCGCCGCGTTGGGCTGGGCGAGCAGGCTGCGATGACTCATACCGCCGCCGCGATCGATCGTGCCGCCCTTGCCGTGAAAGAATCGCAAACCGATTCCCATGCGGTCCGCGGCGACGGACAACCGTCGTTGCGCCGTGTGTTGCAGCCAATTGGCGGCGAGATAGCCGCCGTCCTTGTTGGAGTCCGAGTAGCCGAGCATGATCTCCTGCACATCGCCGCGGCGGCGCAGGTGCGCGCGGTAGGTCCTGTTGGTCCACAGTTCGCGCATCAGGCCGGGGGCCTTGTTCAGGTCGTCGATCGTCTCGAACAGCGGAATGAGGTCCACGCGGGGAAGAGAGGCTTTCCGCGCAAGTGCGAGGGCAGCGAGGACGTCGTCCGCCTTGTGGGTCATGCTGATGATGAAGCGATGGGCGGCGTCGGAGCCACCCGCGCGTTGGATGCGACGCAAGGCTTTCAATTCCGCAAGCGCATCGTCCGGTCGCTCGTGCAAGACGGTGCTGTGATCGCGGAAGTCCAGGTGCGCCAGGTGAAAGCCAAACGTCCGTGCCTGAAGGATCAGTCGACGGATTCTCCCGCGCGCGGCCCGATGCGCGCCGAGTTGCGCCAGCCGGTCCCGCAGCTCTGTGAGGTCTTCCACGAATGCATTCGGACCTGGATACGCGCGGGCGATGAGTTTCCGTTGGATCTCCCGGGCACGCAGACGGAGTTGTTCCCTGGGATGAAATTCGGCGTCCGGGTGGACATCCGAATCGGAAACCGACTGCGTGAGTTCGTCCACGAGACTCCCGCACTCGCGTCCGTAGAGTTCGAGAATCACGCTTTGGTGAACCCGCGCCGTGGCCACGCTGACCGACGGCGTGACGAAAGGATGTCCATCGCGGTCGCCGCCCGCCCAGCTACCGAACGTCATGAAGGCCCGTTTGCGCGTGACCGTGGGATACGTTCGCGCGAGTTCCGCATCGAAGGATTCGTAGAATGCGGCCGCGGATTCGAAGATGGTTTTTTCAAACAGGAACAGGATGTTGCGCACTTCCTGCGCGGGGGTGATGCGCTGGGCCCGAACTTCCTCCGTCAGCCAGAGCGTTTCCAGGATCTCATCCGGATCGGACGGCCAGTCGGCCAGCCGCAGCAGGTGGTTGAGGGTCGTGCGGCGCTTGCCCTCCGTCGGGTGGGCCGTCATCACGGGCTCGATTTCCAGCGCGTCCAGGCACGCTTGCACACGGCGAGGCGGAACGCGTCGCTGGCGCAATTCCTCGAACGCCGCGCGCAGCGACTGGCTTGCGCCGGGGTGCGCCTGGAGACGGCGGATCCGGTGTCGCTCCTCGCAGATGTTGACGAGCTGGAAGAACAGGCTGAAGGCGTGCGCGATGTCGTAGGCCTGCGCCGTGGAGAGTCGCTTGATTAGGGAGCGTTTGCGCCGGATGTCGGCGGGATCGTGGTTCGTGCGAATCGCGCGGCACAGCGACCGGAGCTTCTCGATGCGAGCGAGCGTCGTGGCGCCGGCCTGTTCGCGGATGATTCCGCCGAGGCGACTGGTCAGCCAGCGGACATCCGATCGCAGTTCCTTCGCCGTGCTCATGATTCATGCAGGACGTACTGGGCGTCGGTCACCAGGCAGATTCCGCCGAACCGTTTCAGGATCGGACGCACGGCTTCCACAAGACGGGTTGCCACGGTCTCGTCGCAGGCCACGAGGATGAGGCAGTTCTTGAACGCATCGGTCAAGTCGTCGGCGTTGCGCAACCCGCGACCGCCTTTGCCGAGCACGTCCTTGATGACGGTGTATCCGGGCGCCCCGGCGGCATCGACGGCGGCGAGGATGCTTTTCAGTTCGACCGTGTCGGCAACGATTTCCAGACGCTTCATGGTTTTCATGGTTCAGGCTCCCCAGAAGTTGCGAACGAGCGCGGTGTACAGTGGAATGCCGATGGCGAGATTGAACGGGAATGTGATTCCCAGCGCCATGGCGACGAAGAGGCTCGGATTGGCTTCGGGAACCGCCATGCGCATGGCGGCGGGCACTGCGATGTAGGAGGCGCTCCCGCAGAGCAGGGCGAAGAGGATCGCATCGCCTGCGGACATGCCCGTGACATGCGCGATTCCCACGCCGAGCAGTCCGTTGAACAACGGCATGAGAATTGCGAAAAGGATCAGGAACGGGCCGGATTGACGGAGATCGCGAAGACGTCGTGCTGCGACGATGCCGATATCGAGAAGAAAGAATGCCAGCATCCCTTTGAAGATGTCGCCAATAAAGGGCTCCATGGCGGCGGCGCCGGACTTGCCCGTGGCGAAGCCGATGACCATGCTGCCGAGGAGCAGGAACACCGAGGCGTTGGTGATCGCATCCCTCAGGAGGTTGCCCCAGCCGTGCGACGATTTGTCCCCCGATACTTTGCCGAAAGTCCGGGCAAAAAACACGCCGATGACGATCGCGGGCGATTCCATCAACGCCATGGCCGCAACCATGTGCCCTCCGTACGGAATCTCCATTTTGGTCAGGAAAGCCGCGCCAGTCAGGAACGTTACTGCGCTTACCGAACCATAAGTCGCCGCTGTCGCGGCGGCGTTGTAAACGTCCAGTTTCCTCCGGAGGATCACGTAGGAATACACGGGCACGAGTATTGCCATGCCCATGGCGGCGACGATGGTCCACGCCACGTCCGGTGTAAAACCGCTTGCGCGAAGCTTCTCACCGCCGTGGAAGCCGATCGAGAGCAGCAGGTAGAGCGAGAATAGCCTTGGAAGCGGCTGCGGGATTTCCAAGTCCGACCTGACCCAGACCGCAAGCACGCCGAGGAAGAAGAAGAGAATCGGCGGATTGAGGAAATTCTGGCCGAGAATAGAAACGTCAACCGTCATAGGCCTGAAAAAGCTATATTAAAAGCCGAAGGGCGCAAGGGGCAATCTGCGCGCAATGCGTAATGCGAAATGCGAGATTTGAAATTTGAGATTCGAATAAGAAGTATCTCAAATCTCGCATCTCGCATTTGGTCCTCACGCTATTCCGTCGAACCATCCCAGCGTCCTGCGATACGTGTGGTAGAAGATGCCGAAGAGGCGCATCTGCAGGATGAGGAAGTAGAAGAGCACGAGCGATCTCAGGAAGACGCCGGCATAGGGTACGAGGTCGCAGACGGCGAACAGGGCGCCCTGCAGGAACTGCAGGAAGGTCAAAATGAGGCAAAGCCCCATGTATGGCGTTAGCACACGGTAGATGCTTTGCAGGACGGGAATCGGCTTCACGCCTTCAAGGCTCTGCAGCATGCAGACCCGGATCAACGCCATCGGCAGGAAGAACCACGAGGCGTAGAGCGCGAAGATAAGGTAGTCCACCGGCGCGCCCTTGAAGACGATGGCCCAGCCGTACACGACGACCGGGAGGAAGCTCAGGAGGAACGTCAGGTTCAGCATGATGAACTCGGAGACGAGTTCCATATTGAAGCCGGGCCAGCCTGGCATTTCGTCATGTCCGTCGCCCGACGCATTCGCGATATCGATCAGGAACATGGCGAGGTATCCGAGCAGCGGCCCGTTCAGCATCAGGCTCTGCCCGCCCATCATGGAGCCGGCGACAAAACCGATGCAGACCACGATGCTTCCCATGATCCAGCGACCGAGACCGCCGTGGCGGAATGGATAGAGAAAGCTCCCGGGAATGCGCGAAAAGAAGCCGGGTTCGGGTGGAGGCGGCTCCGCCTTGGCTGAAACGGGAAGTTCCGGTGGTCCATCGCGGTAGGAAAGCGTCAGGCCCATTGCTATTTCGCCTCCGCGTCGGTCATGTCGCCGACGAGAATCCACTTCTGCTCGCCTTCGTAGGAAAGCAGGACGCGACCTGTTTCGACCTGGATCACCGAGATCCCGCGAATGGATCCACCGACGGGCACGATGTCCTTGTCGAGCATGACGGACTGCGTTCCCTGTTGAGACATCACGCCGACGACTTTGATCGACGGCCAGCTCTTGAAGGCCTTGTCCCAGAGCGACTTCTTTTCTTCGGTCGGCTCGGCAGGCGCCGGCGCCTCCTCTTCGATGGATTCGTCGAGCTCTTCGCTTTCGTCAGGAATCGTTAAGGCGACCGGCTCATCGCCATCGTGCGAAGCGAACATCTGCAGGATAGAGAGCGCGCCGTGGATGACCGGACTGACGACCGGCATGGCGGCAAACCACGCGGCAAGTCCGCCACCGTAGAGAAGAAGGGCGAGCAGCCAGATGATGATCCGGCCCGCGATACCGATGCGGCCTTCGACGATGGGAGGTGCTTCCTCTGACGTTTCGCTCAGCATATGCGGTCAAGAACATGGCTGCTTTGGCGTGTGAGGCCAAGTTCATTCTCGGTGGACGGTTTGCTCAAGGCGTGATGACTTCGATGGAGAAGAAGCCAAGGCCTCCTTCGAGCGTTTCGATGACGAACGAGTTGACCGGCGGTGTGGCCACGATGTCATCCGCAACGACCATGGGTGCTGCGCCGAGCTGAGGGGCGCAGAGGAGCCTGTACATCCTGCCGTCGGAGCTGTTCCAGTTCAGGACAAGGCCGCCTGCCGAGAATGTTGCGGTTGGCACTTCGAGCACGGAGTTGCCGCTGAGCGGGCTCGTGCCGGCGGTTGCTTCCTCGGCGTTGGTGTGCCCGTCGTTATCGGCGTCTTCTGCGGCGCCGCGGGCCAGATTGCCGAAATACGTGCGTTCCCAATCATCGCTCAGCGTATCGTTGTCCGTGTCCTCATCCGAAACCCGTAGGACCACCTGTGTGATGGTGCCCAGCGTGCAGCCGCTTGGATCGTAGAGCGTGATGATGACCGTTTCGGGCACTTCCATGAGCGCGTCGTTCGCGACCCAGACGATGATCGTTGCGTTCGATTGTCCCGCTGCAAAATTCACCGACCCCGTGGCGACCTGGAAATCAAGACCCGGCTGGGCACTTCCGGCTTCAACGCGATAGAGCACGGATGCGGCTGTGCCGGTCGAGCCCGTGCGGGAAACGGCGAGGGCTACGGAACCTGTCGTTTCCTTAACGTCGACTGAGTTCACCGTGAAACCGACCTCGGGAGCCCCGGCGGAGTACGCGATGCTGACCTGGGCCGTGGCGCTGTTGCCGGCCGGATCCTTCGCGCGGACGCGCAAGGTCGTAAGCCCGGGGTTCAAGGGAAGATCCTTGATGCTCCAGTTCGAGTTGTCGTCGTGCGTCAGCTCAAGGTCAAAGACGACATCAGAGCTCGAACGCGTCTTCTGGTGAATTTCGACGGCCAGCACATTGGTGCCCGTTACAAGCTGGGACGGCGAAAGAAGCTTGGAGAGGTATGTGGTTTCCCCGGAACCGTCGATTGTCGAAAGAGCTGTCGTCGTGTGCGAGATCGTGCCGGTGGGCAGATTGTCCCGCATCACTTCGGCGCCATTGAGGTAGACCACCACGCCGTCATCGCGTCGCACGCGAAGGGTCAGGCTATTGGTGATCAGCGCAGCGTCGGCTACCGTGAAGGCGCGCCGGAAGTAGGTCGTGATGTGCTTGTTTGTCGTGTTGCCGCCGTAACTCACAATGGTTTGCTCGGTGCCGTTGCCATAGCCGAGAACGCCGCGACCCGATACCCAGCCGCTGTCGTTGAAGGCCGGCGCGCGCCATGCGGTGCCTTGATTGGATCCATTGTCAATGAACCGCCAGACCGATCCGGTGGCCACGAGGGCGGTGTCGATGATGGTGCACGTGCCCGTTCCCGCCGTGGCACCTTGCAGTTCAAAGGTGATTCCCGCCACAGCGACGTTGTCGGTCGCCGTGCCGAGGATCGTCACCGGTTCGCTGGCCACAACGGTTCCGCCCGGGGCGTTCAAGATCTGCAGGGCGGGGCTTATGGAATCGCCCGACTCCGGATACCAGTAGAGTTGCTCGTCCGACCCCTCGCTCAGCGTCAAATATCCGTTGCCATCGGCACGCCAGCAGATCGCCTCGCCCTGCTGTTCCTGCACGTAGGGGACTTCGACCGGTGTGACCGACAACGCCTGGCCTACGGTCTGTGTCGCCCCGCGGCACCAGTGGTACACGGTGCTGCCCTTCTTGATCACGATCCGGTCGCCCGCAGGCGAGATGTCGCCGCCGACGGCCCAGCCGACATCGGGAAGCGTCCGGACGTATTCGAGCGTGATAACCGACGATGTCGATTGCGGATACGCCGCTCTATAAACGTTCACCTGGTTTTCCCGCTTCGAGACGATGTAGATGTCCTTCGTCCACGGATCGACCATCAACGTCTCCGCGTCGCGTCGTCCGTCCGGATACTGGAACGTGATGATCTCAGCGCCGAAGACCGTGGATGTCGTGGGCGGTGTTGTGGACGCGACGGAGGGCTCGGGGAAGCGCGCGATGTACTTGAGGTCGTAGACAGCAGAATTGTCGCCGATGTTTCCGACGTAAATGTAGTTCACTCCCGCGCTCGGACCGGGGCCCACCGCGATGTCCTCCCAGTCGCGCGAGGCAAAGCCGTCGATCGTAAACGTGCCGACATGCTGCGCGGCGCTATTCAGCGCATAGATGCGGTTCTGGTCACCCGAATCGTTATGCGTCCAGTAGACACCGGGATTCCGCCGACTTGCCGCCAGGCCTGAAGCCTCGTGGATCGGATCGCCAGCCACACCGAGACTGGTCTGGGATCCATAGGAAGGAGGGCAGGGTGACGACGCAAATGCCCCGCCGACCTGCATGTAGTGCAGGGTGACGAGTCCGATCGTCCATACAACCTGTTGTAGTCTTTGCACGAGTTCGAAATCCGTTAGCGCACCGTTAGCCCAGCACGAGCAGTGCCAGAGTGCATCAAAACCGTTCGGATTTGTACATGGCTAAGGTATGCAGCCGTTCTCGACTTTGCGAAAGCGCTTCTGCTGCTTGTGACGCGGAATTGCTGTTTTGGAAAAAGCAGGCATCGAATCGCTTGATCCGCGTCGTGATGGACGCCCTGGATAACTTTCACGCTCGAGAACCGGGGAACAAAAAAGTACGTGAACGTACTCCGATGCAGCAGTGTCTAACGAAGGTGCCGGGATCACAACATATGGTGTCGATGCTCCTTGCGAGGACCCCGGGCTGGATCGCCTTCTTTGCCTACTTCCTGACGCTCGCCCCCACTGTCACGCTGGAGTGGTCGGGAATGCTGGTCACTGCTGCTGACCACGGGGGTGTTCCCATACCGCCGGGGTATCCGCTCTGGACGATACTTGCCGTACTTTTCGCCCGCGCCTTCTCCTGGGTCACGTTCAACGGGCACCCGAATCCGGCGTGGGGCGTGGGCCTCATGTCCGCCGTGTTCGGTGCCCTAACCGTCGCGAACGTCGCAGCGCTCGTGCGGCGGGTTCACACCAGGGAGGATTCGGATCGGCTCCCGGCTGCAGTCGCCGGAGCGTCCGCTTCACTCATCCTTGCCTTCTCGCACACGTTCTGGACCAAGTGTGTCGTGGCGGAGCCCGTTACGCTCTACCTGTTCCTGCTCACGCTGTTTCTTCGACTGGGACTGAAGTGGATCCAAGAAGGCCGCGCCGCCGAGGCGTATGCGCTGGCCGTCGTCTGCGGTTTGGGCGTCCTGACGAGTTATGCCTTCGGCGTCGTTCTGCTTATTCTTCCGTTTCTCGTCATCGCCGCCGGGCGCGATGCCATCCGGCGCCTTCATCCCGCCGTGCTTCTCATGTGCTTTGTCGCTGGACTTCTTCCTGTCCTCTATCTGCCGATCGCGTCGGCGCAGAACCCGCCGATGAACTGGGGCTACGCGCGATCGTGGGAGGGATTCCTCCACGTGATCCGGCGCGGACAGTTTGAAAGGATCGACGTGACCGCCAATGCCGCAGACTTCATGGCGCATCCCGAGAAGGTTTCCCGATTGATCTCCGTCGTTCTTCACCACCTGCTCGCACAATTCCGCCTGCCACTCATCCTCGTGGCGCTCGCAGGATCTATTGTTGCAGGAATCAAGCCCGACATCAGGAGAACGTGGCACCTTCTCCTCGGCCTGCTCTTTGTTGCCTACATCGTCGCCATCCTGCTGGTCCAGAACCCGCTGCTCGACATCCAGACGCTCTTCATCGCGCGCATCGCCTGGCTCCCGCTCTCCGTCCTCACCGCCCTCTTCATCGGCACGGCCCTGTTCAGCTACACGCGTCAATTGTTGTCGCCAAGGCCAACCACCCCGGCCCCTTGACATAACACGGATTCTGTCGAATTATCGCGTTTCAGGCCACGGAAGCCATTCCGCCCCGGCCAAACCCCTTTCGGGGGCGATTAGCTCAGTTGGTTAGAGCGCGTGCCTCACATGCACGAGGTCACTGGTTCGAGCCCAGTATCGCCCACCAG
>CAZCZZ010000093.1:0-9264 GCA_964503335.1 uncultured Verrucomicrobiota bacterium | reverse complement strand
GCCTCTTCGACATCGGAAGGCACTACATACCCTTCTATAACGTGATTCGCCAACCCGCGAAGATTTACTGCCTCATGCCGCCCATGCTCGCCATAGCAGCGGTGATGACGTGTGTTTTCGCCGCGCGGCTCTTTTCACGCCGCGTCGTCCTCTTTGCCGCCGCGGGGTTGTGGGTGTGGATCCTGGTCGGTACACACGCGCATGTCGGTGTCGGGCTGACCTCGATCAAGCCCGAGCAGTTCGCGTACAAGGCCGTGTCGGATGATGCTGCAGGGAGGAGCGCGCGTCCCGGGGCAATGGTCGTTCCCCTGTGGCCGGGCGATTCACACTTCTCCTCGGTGTACCAGCACTTCGCCCTGCAGTACCGCATCCGCATGGTCAACGGGTACACCCCGATGGATGTGCCGGGCTACAGGGAGAAGATCTTCCGGCGGTTTATGAGCATCAACCAGGGCCTGCTGGACGATGGCCAATTGGACGAGCTTCTCGAGCGCGGAATCCCCTACATCCTGCTGCACGAGGACATGTTCCCCGAACAGGTCAGCCCTTATCCTGTCGGTTTCACGCTGCGCAATCTGCTGAACAATCCACGCCTGGAGAAGATTGCCCAGGACGAGCGCGTGTGGGCCTTCCGCATCCTCGATGAACCCGTCGCCCGCCCGGCCGTGTTGCCGGATTGGAATGTCGTTTTCTCCGCACGACGCTGGGAAGCAGAGTTCAATACGCCGGCATCGATGGAGAGGCAGAAGGACGAAAAGGCGGGACGCTATGAGTTCGTGCGCCTCTCAAAGCCCGGCGAGAGCATGACCACTCCCACGAACACCGTCGCCGGTTTTAAAGACCTCGCATGGCTCGTCAGGGCGCGGGGACACGGCCAATTCACGCTGACGTCGCAGATCGGCACCACGGAGCCGTCGCTTCATGAGGTCGATTCAGACACCTGGACGTGGTTACGCATATCCACAGGACTGGAAACCGGATTCGCGGAAGGCACCATGACCCTTTCGCTCGCATCAGGGTCCATCGACCTCGACCTCGTCGTCCTCTCCGCCGGTCCGTGGCAGAGCCCACCCGTTGGTTCCACGGCAAGCTACACCGCCGCGCGATTTTTCCACGCCGGATTCTCGGACATGCGCGATGAAAGCGTCGTGTTCCAGACGGACGACGACCCCACGTCGGCCGTGTTCTACGGGCCCAAACTTCCGCTGGACGCAGGTAGCTACGACGTGGCCTTTGAATTTACGTCGCCGGCCAGCCCCGGCACCAAGCTCGGCCTGATCAACATGGAGCAGGACGAACTCACAGGTCAGGGCGACACGATCGATGTTATCGCCGGCCAGCCCGCGGTGGGTCGCCTGCATCGCAAGACCGACCTCCCCTTCAACCTCGCCTTCATCTACCTCGCCGTGGATGAAGTACGTGTGCAGCGTGTAACCTTCACACGAATCGAATAGCCCGCACAGGCTGCAATGACCCGCAAGCAACTCGTGACGCTTTGGTTTGCCGTGCTGGTCGTGGGCACAGTCCTGTCATCCCTCTGCATTCACCGTCACTGGAACTTCGCCTCGTCGGAAGACCTGGCCATGTTCGACCAGATGCTCTGGAATCTCCGCGAAGGCCGCGACCTCATGGTTTCATTCAGCGGCGGCGCGCGGCTCCAGTTCATGCATCACTTCTTCGGCGAACACTTCTCGCCCGTCTTGTGGCTGCTTGCGGCGCCCGCAGGACTCACCAGCGGGCCCGAGGCGCTGCTGGTCATGCAGTCCTTCGCCTTTGCCCTCGCCGCAATCCCTGCAGCCGCCCTCGCCGCGTCACTTCTCGGCTCCGGCACTGCAGGACTCACGGCAGGATTGCTCTGGCTGACAATGCCCGGGATGTGGCAGGGCGTGCTGTATGACTTCCACATGGAGGCCTTTGAAGCGCTGTTTCTCTTCTCGTTCTGTCACGCGTTCCTGAAGAATCGAGGACTGATGTGGCTGTGGGCGCTGCTCTACCTGTCGTGCAAAGAGGACGCCGGGATCTACCTGGGCCTGCTCGCGATCGTCGGTGGTTGCATGACAGGGCGACCTGCGAAGGGACTCGCCATCACGATGCTCTCCTTTGCGTACGTGGCACTCGCCGTCACGTGGATCATGCCCAACTATTCGCCGTCCGGACACTTGCTCATGGCATCGCGATTGCCGCGCGCCGATTCATGGGATGAGTTTATCGCGACCGCTTCCAACGTGCTGTTGCACGGACCCAAATGGACCGCGTTCCTTCTGCATCTCGCTCCGTTCCTGGGCCTGCCGCTTTTCGGTGGACCCCTCATGCTGCCTGTGGCCGCAAGCGCAGGACTGATGTGGCTCTCCACGGATGATCGCCAGGCGTTGATGCAACTGCACTATCCCCTGACGATTTACCCCCTCCTTTTCGTCGCAGCGCTGGGCGGTGCCGCATGGATCCAAAAGCGATGTCGTCTTGCGGGACGATGGAAGTTTGCGGTGATCGTCCTGCTGCTTCTCGGCGTAGTCGGAGGTTGGAAGATTCACCGGAAGAACTTCCGGCATGATTTGAAGGCGGGACAGCGCCCGGTGACGGAGCAACGCCATCATGCGCGAGAGCTCCTGCGGTCGATCCCCGACGAAGGGTCGCTCGCAACCACCCTGTATCTGTCCCCACAGGTCTCCCGCCGCCAACACCTCAGCCTCCTCACCCATTTGGGAATCTATGCCGATTGGTTTGTCCTGCCGCTCAACACGCAAAGGATCCACCCGCTTTCGGCACAGGCGCTGGTGCGGCTACTCGATTTTGCGACGAGCACGTCCAGTCCTTACGGCGTCTGGGGAGGCGTGCCTGGCGAGATCGTCATCCTGAAGCTGGGCTGGTCACACGAACGCAACGAGGAGTTTCGGTTTTTACATTAAAACCGGACTGGAATGACACCCCACAGGCCCGCTAGACTTGCGGCATGTGTCGATTCTTTCCGATGATGCTGCGCGCGTACGACGCAGCGCTTCTGGTCATTTTCCTCTGCATACCCGTGGTGTGGATTCAGGGGCATATCGATTTTGCCTGCGGTGAGGGACGGGTCGGCGTGCACTGGGGTTTGCGACCGCTCCTCGGGCTTCTGACGATCCTCGCTTTTCGAATTCTTCTGGGAAGGATCTGCTCCCGCCGTTGCGGTGACGGCTCAGGGCTCTGGAAAAGGACCCCCTTCCCGCAGCTCATCATGTCGCTGTTTTCGATCTACGCGTTCTTCGGGGCGTTCGAGGTCATCCTCGCGTTGAAAGGCTACACGGCCAATCTCCCGCCGGTCGTCTTCCAGGGCAAAGATAACGCAGGCGGCATGATCATCGAGGACACGCTTCCCGACCCGGAGCTGCTTTGGAAGTTCAAGCCGGGCGGATTCTTCCACGGCCGACGCATCAACTCGCTCGGCTTCAGGGAGCGCGAGGTGAATCCCGCAAAAGCGTCCGAAACGCGCCGCGTGATCTGCATGGGCGACTCCGTAACCGCCCAGGGCAAACCCGGGTATTCGCAGTATCTCCACGATCTCCTTCAAACGCAGCCACCCACACCGGGGTCGTGGGAAGCCTTTAACGTAGGCGTCCACGGCTACTGCATTCTCCAAGGCCTGCGCCAGTTTGAGCAATTGGACCCGGTGCTGAATCCCGACGTGGTCACGGTGTACTTCGGCTGGAACGACCACTGGCTTGATTACGCTCCCGTCAGCCAGCGCATGGCCGTGCGCATGGGTGATTCGACGGGACGCATCTACGAGATGCTCCGTCGAAAGCGATTCTTCATGTTCCTCGCCGCGCGCTTGAACCCGGTCCGCGCGCTGAAACATTCCGAATCCAGGGAGCGCGTCTATCGCGTTCCGCCGGAGGAGTACCGCTGGGCACTTGAATCACTCATCGACCGCATTCGCGCGTCGGATGCCGTGCCGGTCATCATCACTGCGGCCCGCGGCAAGCTGACAGAAGAACTGTTCCGCAAGAGCTATGTCCGGAAGGTCGAGGAAGGCGAACGCGTGCACGACGAGTACGTGGACATCACGCGTGACGTGGCCAGGACGAAGAATGCTCCGCTGCTCGATCTCGCGAAGATCCTGGAAGGACCGGAGAACGCCGCACTCTTTGCGGAGGACGGGATTCATTTCGACTTCTACAGCAAGGAAGGCCGCATGACAGATGAACCTCCTTCCCAACCGGGCCTCGAGCGAGTCGCCGCGGAGATCCATCAGTACCTGCTTCAGTTGTGTCACGACGGCACCATCCGCTGACCAGCCCGCGGGATCATTTTCTTCCTGTTGTCACTGAACCTCCTGTGCTAGGTTCTGCGGCCTTCTGTTTGGCAAATACAGCCCGGCAGATCGTTTGAAAGCGCAGGATAAAGTCATGTTGGAAGGTGCATATACAGCTATCGTCACCCCGTTTACGAAGAACGGCGCGGTCGATTACGAACGGTTCCGCGACCTGATCGAGTTCCAGATCGCAGGTGGCATTGATGGCATTGTCCCGGTCGGCACGACCGGCGAATCGCCCACGGTCGACGTCAAGGAACACGAGAAGATTGTTGAAGTCGCGATCCAGACCGCCAACAAGCGCGTGAAAATCATCGCAGGCACCGGCGGCAATTCCACGGCGGAAGCGATCGAGCTGACGCAGCACGCGAAAGATGCCGGGGCGGATGCGACGCTTCAAGTCACCCCCTATTATAACAAGCCCAATGCCCTTGGTCTAACCCACCACTTCGCGGCCGTCGCGGACCTTGGACTACCCGTCGTGCTCTACAATGTTCCGGGACGCACGGGCAAAGAGATCCCGATCGATGTCGTGGTCGAGCTGGCAAAGCATCCGAAGGTCGTCGCGATCAAAGAGGCCGCAGGAAGCGTGGACCGCGTCAGCGCGATCCTCGACCGCTGCAAGCTTCAGGTCTTGTCCGGTGATGACTCCCTCACGCTGCCGATGATGTCGGTCGGCGCCGTCGGCGTTATCAGCGTCGCATCCAACGTGGCCCCCAAGGCCGTGGCCGACCTCGTCCATCACGCCCTCGCCGGCCGATGGAGCGAAGCGCGCGCGCTGCACGCGAGATACTATCGCCTCTTCGCCGACCTCTTCATCGACACCAACCCGATCCCGGTAAAAACCGCGCTCGTGATGATGGGCAAAATCGAAGACGCCTTCCGGCTCCCGCTGTGTGAAATGAGCGAGCCGCTGAAGACAAGACTGGCCGAGACGCTCAAGGGCGCGGGGCTGGTTTAGATTTGCGAGTTGGGATTTGCGATTTGCGATTTTCTGAGTATGACCGAGGCAGAGTTAAAGGCGCGGACGAAGTCCTTTGGATTGCGCGTAATCCGCCTCGTGGAAACGTTGCCTGCGAGTAGGACCTCGAACGTAATCGCGAACCAGTTGTTGCGCTCATCGACATCGGTCGGCGCAAACTATCGCGCGGCATGTCGGGGTCGGTCGGCAGCGGAATTTGTTGCGAAGCTGGGCGTTGTTGAAGAAGAGGCGGACGAGAGCTGCTACTGGCTGGAAATGCTGCGAGACGCAAACCTCGTCAAGGCAGCGCTTCTGACCGACATCTTAAGGGAAGCAAACGAAATCACAGCCATCATGGCGGCATCGCGTAAAACGATGATCAGAAATCGCAAATCGCAAATCGGAATTCAAAAATGAGTACCTTCGTCGTCGTCGGAGCATGTGGACGGATGGGCAAGGCGATTGTTCGCTGCGCTCAGTCTGGAGGTTTTTCGAGTTTGAAGCTCTCCGGTGCGGTCGACCTCTGGGACTGTCCCGACCTGAACAAGGATGCGGGGATCGTGTCCGGCATTGGCGAAGTCGGCGTGAAGATCACGGCCGATCTCGCGGCGCTTGCGCCGCAGGCTGATGTCATCATTGATTTCAGTTCGCACCATGGCACCGCGGGCAATGCGCCGCGCATTGCGTCGTGGGGCAAGGCGTGGGTCATCGGGACCACCGGTATCGGGGCCGAGGGCAAAGCGGCTATTGAAGCGGCGGCGAAGCAGATTCCCGTCGTCTGGACACCGAACATGAGCCTTGGCATCAACCTGCTCTTTGCGCTCCTGGAGCAGGCGGGCCGCGCATTGAAGGACAAAGGGTACGACGTCGAAATTATCGAGCGTCATCACCGGAAGAAGAAAGATTCACCCAGCGGCACAGCGCTTGGTCTCGGCCAGGCTGTGGCGAAAGGGCTTCAGGTTAATCTCAACGACGTGTCGGTCCATGGCCGCGAAGGCATCGCGAAGAGCGAGCGCAGCGCGACAGAGATCGGCTTCCATGCCGTGCGCGGCGGCGACATCGTTGGCGATCACACCGTCATGTTCGCCACGGACGGCGAAGTCATCGAGCTCTCACATCGCGCGACGAGCCGCGACACCTTCGCAATGGGCGCCTTGCGCGCCGCAGCCTGGGTCGCAGGGAAACCAGCCGGCCTGTACACGATGCGGGATGTGCTGGGAGTCTGAAGCGAGAGATACGAGATTCGAAAATCAGATTCGGATTTCAAGTCTCATATCTCGCATCTCAAATTTCTTCCTACATCCCGCCGATCCAATTCACGTAGGCTGTCCACCACGTGTGACCGCCAAGGATCCAGATGACGGCGGCTAGCGAGAGATAGGGACCGAAGGGAATGCGGCTCTGCATTTCCTTGTGACCGGTGACGATCATCGAAACGCCGGCGACTGTGCCCAGCAGCGAGGACAGCATGATGATGAAGAGCACGCCCTGCCAGCCGAGGAAGGCCCCCATCGCGCCGAGCAGTTTCACATCACCGAATCCCATCGCATCCTTCTTGAACGCCAGCTTGCCTAAGTAGCCGACGATCCAAAGCGAACCGAAGCCGACGGCAAGACCGATGGCCGACGTGATGGCGCCTTCCACGTGTGTCTCTTTCCCATGAAGCACAGGGAACGCGACGCTGCAGAGCAGGCCGATGACCTGTCCGCCCAGCGACACGCGATCCGGAATGATCATGTGGTCGAAGTCGACGAACGTCCCGAGGATCAGTCCCGAAATCGCGATCCAGAAAATCGGCGTCCGCATATCAAAGCCGTAATGGTTCCACACCATCAGGAACAGTGTGCCAGTCAGGAGTTCGACGAGGAAGTAACGGGGCGAAATGGCCACGCCGCAGGCGCGACACTTGCCCTTCAGGCGCAACCAGCCGAGCAGCGGGATGTTGTCGTACCACTCGATCGGCGTGAGGCATTTCGGGCAGCGTGAGCGCGGCGTGACCACCGAAAGGCCTTCAGGGATCCGGTAGATGCAGACGTTCAGGAAGCTGCCGATGCATGCCCCGAAGAAGAACGAGAGCAGCGTGAGATACGCGATCCAGAACGGTGAGGGTTCGATCATACCTTGTATACCGCCTGCTCCAGCGCTTTGCGCATTTCATCGACGCGCGGTTCGACACCCGTCCAGATCGCGAAAGCGCGCGCGCCCTGATGAAGCAACATGCCGAGACCGTTCGCCGCCTTCGCACCGCCGGCTTTCGCCGCGGCCATGAACGCGGTTTCGGGATACATGTAGACTAGATCAAAAGCACGTTGCCCGGCGCGAAACGATTCCGGTGTCAGCGGCGATGAGTCGGTCATCTTCATGCCAAGTGGTGTGCACTGGACGATGACATCCGCTTCCCGCGAATCACCACCTACAGTGACTGCGACCGACGGGAACTGCTTCCGTATTTCTGCGGCAACGTTCTCCGTGCGATGCTTGTCGAGATCCTGCAGCATGATCTTGGTCGCGCCTGCGCGTGCCGACGTGAGCGCGACCGCCCGCCCCGCCCCGCCGGTGCCGAGCACGAACAGGCTCGCCCCGGACACGTTGGAACCGAACGCCTCGTCCATCGCTTTGAGGAACCCGAAGCCGTCCGTGTTGTGTCCGACCATACCGGTCTCCGTGAACTGGACGGTATTGACGGACCCGAGCAAGCGGGCCGAGTCATCCAATTCGGTGAGCCCTTTGAAGGCCACTTCCTTGTGGGGAATCGTCAGGTTCACGCCGCGAAAGCCCATATCCTTCATGGACGAGAGCACGAGCAGCAGATGCTCCGGCTTCACGTCGAACGCGAGGTAGATCGCATCCCAACCCAGCGCCTGCAGCGACGCGTTATGCATCACGGGCGAGAGGGTATGACCGATCGGATGACCAAGAACCGCGAACGGCTTCGTGTGACCTGAAATATGCATGCCTTACAGAAACTCCAATCCTTGGAACATTCGGGCGCGGATTCTTCCAATGATTGGAAGTCTTGGCGAGTGATTTTCCCCGTCCCATCGGACTGATCCGACGGATCAGACCGATGTGCCCTTGCCTGTCGGCTTCCCCTTCATCTTCTTGAGGAAGAGGTAGCGGTTCAGGGCGTTGATGTAGGCTTTGGCGCCGGCTTCCACGATGTCGGTGCTGGAGCCTTTGGCTTGGACCACGTCGTCGCCGTAGTTTACGCGGAGGCTTACTTCACCCACGGCGTCTTCTCCCTTGGTGATGGCTTGCAGGGAGAATTCCTCGAGCTTGCCGTCCACACCGGTGATCCGGTCGATGACCTTGAGCGCGGCATCAACGGGTCCGTCTCCGCACGAAGCGTCCTGCAGGACCTTCTTGTCCTTGCGCAGACGCACCGTCGCGGTCGGCACCGTGCCGGTCGTCACGCTCAGGTATTCGAGCACGTAGCCCTGCGGAATTTCCGCGGCCTGGTCCTGCATGATGGCGATCAGGTCGTCGTCATAGACGACCTTCTTCTTGTCGCACAGGTCCTTGAACTTGGCGTAGGCCGTGTCCAATTCGGCGTCCTTCAGCTTGAAGCCCATCTTCTGCAGGTGCGCGCCGAGGGCGTGTCGGCCCGAATGCTTGCCCAGCACCAGTTCGGTGCCGCTCAGGCCGATGTCCTCGGGCTTCATGATTTCGTACGTCTCACGGTCCTTCAGCATGCCGTCCTGGTGGATGCCGGACTCGTGCGCGAAGGCGTTGGCGCCGACGACAGCTTTGTTGCGCTGAACGACGAAGCCGGTCATGCGGCTGACCAGCCGGCTCGACTTCATGATTTCGCGCGACTCGATGCCGGTCCAGACCTTCAGCTTGTCCTTGCGCGTGTGGATCGCCATGACGACTTCCTCGAGCGAGCAGTTGCCCGCGCGCTCGCCGATGCCGTTGATTGTGCATTCCACCTGTCGGGCCCCCGCCTTCACCGCGGCCAACGAATTCGCGACGGCCAGTCCCAGGTCGTTGTGGCAGTGCACGGAGAAGATCACGC
>CAZCZZ010000092.1:0-9696 GCA_964503335.1 uncultured Verrucomicrobiota bacterium | reverse complement strand
CGTTGAGCGTAGACGAACGCCCGCAGGATTTATGAGGGATCGGCGATTTGTAGCGGAACACCGTGGAGGGCCATTGGGGCGAGACAGCCATGTGGTCCTTGCACGTTGGGCTGTGGACTGCGCGGAGCGTGTGCTGCCTTTGTACACCTGTTGCAGCGAGGACAGCCGACCCAAGGATGCTTTGGATGTGGCCCGCAGGTGGGCCGACGGAGAAGTGAAGACAGGAGCAGCCATGAAGGCATCGCTCGCTTCTCATGCTGCAGCACGGCAGACCGGGAATATGGCGGCGCGGGCCGCGGCGCGCGCGGCGGGGCATGCCGTGGCCACGGCGCATGCGGCAGATCACAGTATGGGGGCGCTTCTGTATGCCTTGAAGGCGTTGGAAGCTAGCGGATGTCCCTACGATGACGAATTGCAGAACCAATTGGCAAAGCTCCCTGAACACCTTCGGGAAGCCGTTGCTTCCGGAGTATCCCTTCGCCTGAAGAAACTCGGCATAGGAAGACACAAAGGACCCAGCGGCCTGCGGCGGGGTAGCGCGGCTGGACGTGCCCGATGAAGAAGCCACTCTTGATAGCTCTCCTCATTCTCGTTGCAGTGCTCGCGTGGATTGCGGTGCGCCGTGATTCGCGGCTTGTGGGCGTGTACGTGCCCGATGCAGCTCAAACGCATCTACGCTGGTCGTTCGGGGAAAGCCTCGGGATCGAGGGCGTCAAGGCCGTGCTCTCGCAGATCTTCAGCGACAGGCCGGTGCAGATAACCGACAGGACAATGATCCTGCACACTGCTCGCGGAGTCGAAACCAACCGTTTCTGGATACTCGCCAAGGGTGCGACGCATTGCACGGTCTACATGCCACCATCATCCATCTTCAGGTTCGAGCTGGTTGACGACGGGCTGTGGTTCGAGCGGCGTTTTGGCATTCCGAGGGAGAAGTTTCCGTTGCTCGTGAAACTGACCCAGCCGCATCGCAGTCCGCGCGAAAAGGACGCGCCGGCGGACGTCGTCGAATCGGAAACCACGGGGCAGGGCGGGGAATGAGCAGCAGCACGTTGACGGTGGTGCAGTGCTGGGATGACGGCGTGTCCACCGATGCGCGATTGACCGAAATCCTGCGGCGCCACGGGGCCAGGGCCACGTTCAACCTCAACGCAGGAACGCACGCCGAACGGCGATCGCCCGGTTGGATCCACCGGGGCACGGAAGTCGAAAGGCTCGGGTGGGACGAGATGAGGGGGGTCTACGAAAGCTTCACCATCGCCAACCATAGCCTGACACACCCGCACCTTGACCAGATCGCGGTTGAAGATGCGCGACGGGAAATCGCGGAGGGTCGTGACCGCCTGCAGCAGTATTTCGGACAGCCGGTGACGGGATTTGCCTATCCCTTCGGGACCTACAACGAGTCTGTCATGCAGGCGGTTCAGGAAGCGGGGCACATCTATGCGCGCACAACGCGAAGCGTCGATTGTCCGTTCCCACCGGAGAACGCCATGGCCTTTCACCCCAGCTGTCATTTCTTAGCCCCGGATCTGTGGGAACGCTACGAGAACGCGCGAGCGGGTGGCGTGTTCTACTTCTGGGGACACTCCTTCGAGCTGATTGATGACGCCATGTGGAACGGGTTCGAGCGCATGATCGAGCGTATCAGCCAGGACCCGGAAGCGCGGTGGGGAATCGTGGCGGAACTGTTCGCCGAGCCTGCGCAGGGACTGCCGCCTCGGCATAAGGAAAGGTAAATTGAGTCGAGGAGTATCGCATGATCAAGGGAAGCTGTTACTGCGGTTCAGTGAGATATGAGATCGGCGGGCGATTGCTCATGTTCGCGTATTGCCATTGTCCTGATTGCAGGAAGTTCACGGGTTCGGCGTTCGCTCCGGTCCTGGCCACCGATTCCAACGGGTTCACGGTCACGTCCGGCGAGGATCAGCTCGTTCCCTTCCAGTCATCCCCGGGCAAGCAGCGCTTCTTCTGCAGAACCTGTGGGTGTCACATGTTCCTGCGCACGGAGCACAGGCCGGGGATGGTGTTTGTTCGGGCGGGCACGCTGGATGACGACCCGCAAATGCGACCACAGGCTCATTTCTGGACGAGCGTCAAAGCGCCGTGGCACGAGATCTGTGATTCGCTGCCACATCACCCCGAGGGCTTGCCGAAGAAATAGCCGGCTCGGGGGATGCAGCCGTCGCGCAACGACCAGCCCTAGGTCTTCACGGCTTCGGACTCAAGGTACGGATAGTCCGTATAACCCTTGGGTCCCGGCGCGTAGAAGGTGTTGGGGTCCGGCGCGTTCAGAGGTGCATTCAAGGCGAAGCGACGGGGGAGATCCGGGTTCGCGATGAATTGCTGCCCGAAGGCGACGGCGTCTGCATCACCGATGGCCAGAATCTCACTGGCCGATTCCTTCGTGAAACGCTCGTTGGCGATATAGACTCCACCGAAAGCCTTTTTCAACTGCGGGCCGATGCTGTCCTCGGCCTGTCGCTCCCTGGCACACAGGAAGGCAAGCTTCCGTCGTCCCAGTTCGCGGGCGACATAGCTGAACGTGGCCAGCCGGTTGGAGTCTCCCATGTCGTGGGCGTCGCCGCGAGGGGCGAGATGCATGCCGACCCGGCTCGCGCCCCAGACGGAGACCACGGCATCGGCCACTTCCAGCATAAACCGCGCGCGATTCTCAATGGAGCCGCCGTATTCGTCCGCACGGTGATTCGTCTTGTCCTGCAGGAACTGGTCCAACAGGTAGCCGTTGGCGCCATGAATTTCCACGCCGTCAAAGCCCGCGGCCAGCGCGTTTGCGGCTCCTTTGCGGAAGGCCTCGACGACACCGGGAAGCTCATGCAGTTCAAGCGCGCGCGGGGTGACGAACGCTTTCTGAGGACGTACCAGGCTCACATGTCCGGCGGCGGCGATAGCGCTTGGCGCCACGGGCAAGGCCCCGTTCAGGAACATCGGGTCCGAGATACGGCCCACGTGCCAAAGCTGGAGGAAGATGCGTCCACCTTCGGCATGTACCGCCCGCGTTACACCCCTCCAGCCTTCCACCTGCTCGGCGGACCAGATGCCGGGGGTGTCGGCATAACCGACACCCATCGGCGTGACCGACGTGGCCTCGGTCAGGATCAGCCCCGCGGACGCGCGCTGCCGGTAATACTCCGCCATGAGGGCGTTGGGGACGCGGATCGCACCCGCGCGGCTGCGGGTGAGAGGGGCCATGATGATGCGGTTCGGAAGCTGCAGGTCGCCGAGCTTGAGAGGGTCAAAAAGTGTAGCCATGGTTCGTTTCCTTGTTCCTATTGTTCGGAAGTAATGAACTATAGAACCTTGAAAAAGCAAGGGAGTGGAGTAAAGTATTTTCCATGAGGCCCCTCCAGCATCCGCCGATGAAGAGCGTCACCGTCCAGGGCATCCTGTACGCCCTGTCCGATCCTGTTCGCCTTGCGGTGGTTGGCGAGCTGGCGAAGGAGGCGGCGGGTTTGAACTGTGTCGAGATGATGGCGCGGACTACGCACGACCTCCCGAAGTCCACCTGCTCCCAGCACTACCAGATCCTCCGGGAAGCCGGTCTCATCATCAGCGAGCGCCATGGCGTGGAGCTGGTCAGCCGCCTGCGCCGGAAGGAACTCGACGCCCGCTTCCCCGGCCTGCTCGCCTCCGTGCTGAAGGCTCACAAGGCTGAGCATAAGAGCCGGTCCTGACCGGAGCTCCCGAGCGACACGATTTCGGTGTACACTCGCTACGGGATGAAAGGGTGCATAAAGACGTTGCTTGGGGGAATGGCCGCTGCCTGCGTCCTGCCCCTGTCGGCATCCGCGGAGATCGTGATGTATGACGGCGCACTGGGGACGGCTCCACCGGGGCAGGGGTGGATCCGGGGGACGCTTCCGATAATCGGGGCCCTGACGACACAGGTATGGACGAACGGGGCGGTGCGGCTGGATACGACGCCTGTCATCGGCGAGTCCTCCGGGTACTTCAACAACGTGCATCCGGCTCGAACCCATCTCGACCGATTTGCGGGATTCAATGTACGTTTCGATGTGCGCGTCGGGACGGAAGCGCACGTGAGCGAGCATCGCGCGGGGTTCAGTGTCATCGTGGTGGCGAATGACCAGCGCGCGATCGAGATCGGGTTCTGGACGAACGAGATTTGGGCGCAGTCCGATTCGCCGCTGTTCTTTCACGCCGAGTCGGTGGCGTTCGACACGTCGTCTGCGACGAATAGGTTCGAGTTGGAATTCCTGGGCCATGACTACACGCTATCGGCCAACGGCGCGGACATCCTGACAGGACCGCTGCGCGACTACTCATCCTTCGGTGCCCCGTACTCGACCACGAATTTCATCTTCTGGGGCGACGACACCAGCTCTGCCGCAGCGCTTATCGAAGTCACCCGCGTCTCCCTTTCCCTCTATCCTCGGATCCTGTGGCTGGCCAACACGACAGGCGCCGTGCAGCTCGCCGTCGACAACCTGGAGACGGGTGCACCATCGCGCGTCGAGCAAGCCTCCGGTCTCACCGGGACGAACTGGAACTTGATCGATACATTGACGCGGACAGGTTCCGTCACGCACTGGAGTGGTGTGATCGACGAGAACGCAACGAGTGTCTTTCTGAGGGTCAAGGGTCCTTAGTATAGGGATAAGGCGTGGCTTCCAAGGCGCTCTGCCTTGCGCTGAGTCTGACTCCGAAGTACGCTGACAGCCAACGATGCGCGACAACATGTGCTTCCGGATGCTCCTGTGAAGACCTACTTTGAACGCAAGCTCGTTGTTGCCTTTGCGCTTGCTGCAGCGCTCACCCTCGCTGTGGGCGGCTTCGCGCACTTTACTGCGCGGGGCCAGATCGACGACACCCGCAGGGTCGATCACACGCACAGCGTGCTGGCGAAGTTCAGGGAAGTCCTATCGCTCTGCCAGGACATTCAGGCCGGACATCGCGGCTTTGCGCTGTCCGGCGATGAGAGCTTTCTGTCCCGCCACATCTCCGCTGTTTCGGACATCAAGAACCGGCTGGGGGAGTTGAGAAGGCTTACGGCCGACAACCAGTCGCAGCAGAAGCGGATAGACGACCTTGACGTGAAGCTGCGTCAGTACATCGAACTGTCCAGCGCTCTCGTAGAGACCCGTCGCCAGTCCGGCCTGGACGTCGTGGCCCAGGTCATTTCAACAGGCGTCGGCGAGTCCCTCATGAATGACATACGTCAAACCCTCGCCGACATCAGCAAGGAGGAAGAGGAGTTGCTTGCGCTCCGGCACGCAGCCGCAGGGAAGAGTGCAAGGATCGCAGCAGCGGTGAGGGCGGCCCTGATTCTGCTGATTGTCGGTCTGATGGCGACGATGTACGTCGCCATCGCGCGGGAGATCGAGCGACGCGTCAAGGCACAGGAGGAGACGCGCAGGGCGGAGGCCTTCGTCAACTCCATCATCGAGAACCTGCCCAACATGGTTTTTGTGAAGGACGCGAAGGAGTTGCGCTTCCGGCAGCTGAACCGCGCAGGAGAGCAGCTTCTTGGCTATTCGCGTCAGGAGTTGATCGGAAAGAGCGACTATGACTTCTTTGAGAAGGAGATGGCCGACTTCTTTACGTCCAAGGACAGGCAGGTGCTGACCGGCGGCGAAGTGGTGGATATTCCGGAAGAGCCTGTGGAGACACGCCACAAGGGCACACGAATCCTGCATACGAAGAAGGTCCCGATCGATGACGGGAACGGAGAGCCCGTCTACCTTCTCGGAATCTCGGAGGACATTACGGAGAAGAAGGCCGCGGAGGCGGAGCTCCGCCGCAGCCAGGCAATATCCCAGAGCCTGTTCGAGTCGCTTCCGGGCCTCTACCTCGTGCTTACGCCGGATCTGCGCATCGTGGCCGCGAGTGATGCCTATCTCGAGGCCACGATGACGAAGCGGGAAGCGATACTCGGACGGGGACTCTTCGATGTATTTCCTGACAATCCCGACGACCCGGTCGCGGACGGAACGCTCAACCTTCGCGCTTCACTGGACCGCGTCCTTCAGACCGCAAGGCCCGACAGGATGGCGATCCAGAAGTATGATGTCCGCAGCACGACGGGTGAGTTTGTGGAGAAGTACTGGAGCCCGATCAACTCACCGGTCCTGGGATCGGACCGGAAGGTCGAGTACATCATCCATCGCGTGGAGGATGTGACGGACTTCGTGAAGCGCAAGGCTCGACCGGTCAGCGACACGGAGGAACTGCGCGCGCGCATGGAGCAGATGGAGGCTGAGATCTACCGAAGCTCGCAGGAGGTCCAGGCCGCCAACCGGCAGCTTCAAGCGGCCAACAAGGAGCTCGAGGCGTTTTCGTATTCAGTTTCACATGACCTGCGCACGCCGCTTCGCAGTATCGAAGGATTCAGCCAGATCATCGAGGAGGAGTACGCGGATAAACTGGATGAGGAGGGGCGCAGTTACCTGCAGCGCGTGAGGAAGGCCGTCTCGCGGATGGGCGACCTGATTGATGACCTGCTCCAGCTGGCACGCATCACCCGCGCGGAAATCCGGAAGGAAGTGGTGGATATCACCGCGCTGGCCCGCGCAGTGTCCGCAGATCTGGCCCAGAGCCATCCGGATCGAACCGTGGAGGTGACCGTATCCGAGGGTCTGCAGGCGGAGGCCGACCTGCGTCTCATGCGTGTCGCCCTCGAGAACCTCATTGGCAATGCATGGAAATTTACGGGACGGACCCGGGACGCCGTGATTGAAGTGGGGCACCTCGTGGAGAAGAGTTCACCCGTGTTCTATGTGAAGGACAATGGAGCGGGATTCGATCCGGCATACGCGGACCGGCTGTTCGGCGCCTTCGAGCGCCTTCATGATGCCGCGGATTTCCCTGGCACGGGCATCGGACTTGCTACGGTGCATCGCATCGTGACGCGACATGGCGGCCGCATCTGGGCTGAAAGCAAGCCGGGGTGCGGCGCCTCATTCTTTTTCCAACTGTGATGCGAGCCGGCGTTTCGCGGTCAGGGCACAGTATTCTGTCCAAGACTCTTGCGCACAATCTCTGCAAGTTGTCGGGGGTTGAACGGTTTGGAGAGAAAGTTGACGCCTTCTTGCAGTTCAAAGTCCTGGCCCGCCATTTCGGCGCTGTATCCGCTGGTGATGATGACTTTCAGGTCCGGATTGTCCTTCCGGAGCTGCTGTGCCAGATCGGTGCCGCTGATGCCATCGGGCATCACCATATCGGTTAACAGCAGCTGAATGTCATCCTTCTGCTGCTTCCAAATATCCAGGGCTGTGACACCGGTCGGCGCCTCAAGAATCCGGTAACCCATGCGGGAAAGAACATTCCTGACCAGATGGCGCAGCGACGGCTCATCCTCAACGAGGAGGATCGTCTCATGGCCTCCCGGCGAAGCATGATGCGGAGATGAGTGCGCAGCCTTCTCTGCCGGCCTTTGGAGGAGGGGAATGTAGATGTGGAATGTTGTTCCGATCCCGACGTCGCTGGCGACTTCGATCCACCCTTGGTGCTGCTGCACGATGCCGAAAACGGTGGCCAGTCCGATTCCCGTGCCTTTCCCGATGTCCTTCGTCGTGAAGAATGGCTCGAAGATGCGTGGAAGATTTTCCGGGGGAATCCCGCAGCCGTTGTCGCTCACGCTCAAACAAGCGAACGATCCGGATCGGGCAAGCGGTCTCTCTGAAGCCATGGACTCGTTCACGTTCACCAGGGAAGTCTCGATGACAAGGTGGCCGCCCTTCGGCATGGCGTCGCGTGAGTTCACGGCGAGATTCATCACGACCTGGTCCAGCATGCCCGCGTCGGCGTGGACGTGAAGGGTTTGGGGCGAGTACGTGATTTGAAGATGAACGTCTTCGCCCAGGATGCGATGCAGCATCTTGGTGATATTGGCGATGACTTCATTCAGATCGAGATCGCGTGGCTGCATGGTTTGGCGGCGGCTGAACATCAGCAGCTGTCGCGTCAGGTTTGCGGCCCGTTCGGCCGATCTCTGGATCTCGCTCGCGGATTCTATGACGTGGGGCAGAAGGTCCTGTTCCAACTTCAGGAGGGAACTGTGTCCCTGGATTACGGTGAGGATATTGTTGAAGTCATGGGCAACACCACCGGCGAGCTGGCCGATGCCTTCCATCTTCTGTGCTTGGCGGAACTGTTCCTCCAGTTTCCGGCTGTGCGTGGTGTCTTCCGCCACGCCGACGATACGGTATGCCTGGCCCGCCTCGTTGCGCACGGGGAAGGCGCGGTCTCGAATCCACCGGATTTCGCCGTCCGGGCGGAGGATGCGGTACTGTTCGTCGTATGTCCCCGCGGCTTGTCGCTCCACCGCAACGCGGCCCACGCGCTGGCGGTCGTCCGGGTGAATGGCCTCGAGCCAGGCCTTGGCATCACTGTAGAGACTCTCGCAGGACCTCCCCCATATCTTTTCGTAAGCCGGGCTGATGTAGAGCATCTGGTTCTTGGCGGGATCAGTCATCCAGAACACCTCGGTGATGTTCTCGGCGAGCTGGCGGAACTTCAATTCGCTCTCCTGCAGGGCTTTCTCTGCACGATGTCGCTCCTCCTGTTCCCGCACTTCGCGCAGCGCGCGGCGGACGACGGGGCCGAGCCGCCCGAGGCGGTCCTTCATGACATAGTCTGTCGCGCCTGCCTTGAGGATCTCGACGGCGCGTTCCTCACCGATGGTTCCGGAGACGATGATGAATGGAATGCGAAGGCGGCTCTCCTGCAAGAGTGACAGGGCTTTCGGCGACGAGAACTGGGGAAGCCCGAAATCGGAGAAGATGATGTCCACCTGCGGCCCCAGGCGGGCGAGGTACTCTTCCTCCGTCTCCACGCGGTGCCACGCCGGGTCGAACCCGACATTCTTCAACTCGTGGGCGAGGAGGACGGCGTCGTCCTGCGAGTCTTCCAGGATCAGCACGTTGAGCGGCGTGGCCATACGTTCACGATTTGGGCGTCTGGTTGATCTGCAGCCAGTAGTGGATGAGGGCTCGGACTGTCTCCGAATAGATGTCGAATTCCATCGGCTTCACGACATAGCTATTGGCCCCCAGCTTGTAACTGTCCACGAGGTCACGCTCTTCCTGCGAGGAGGTAAGGACAACGATCGGGATGTTCCAGAGGCGGGGATCGGTCTTGAGGACTTTCAGGATCTGCAACCCGTCGGTCTGTGGAAGTTTAAGGTCGAGGAAGATGACCTTCAAGTGGCGGACGAAACTGTGCCCCGCGAAGCGTCCAGTGGCCGATGTAAACTCGATGGCCTCCGTGGCATCCATCGCCACGTGCAACCGGGCGAGGATTCCTGTCTTCTGGAATGCATGCTTGAAGAAAGCCGCGTCGTCGGGGCTGTCTTCAATCAGCAGGACTTCGACAATTTCCTCAGCCACTTGAAGCCTCCCGTTCCAGCGTAAAGAAGAATGTTGCCCCTTCTTCGGGAGCGGCTTCAGCCCAGAGGCGCCCGCCATGGCGCTGGATGATCCTGTGCGTTATCGCGAGTCCCACGCCCGTGCCTTCGAACTGATCGGCGCGATGCAGGCGCTGGAACACGTTGAAGAGCTTCCCGGCAGCATGCTCCATCTTGAATCCGGCACCATTGTCCCGGACGAAGAAAACGGGCGTCTTGTTTCCGTTCTTTACGCCGACGTCAATCACGGCGGGATCCCTCTTCCGGGTGTATTTCAATGCATTGGAGAGGAGATTCACAAAGACCTGGTG
>CAZCZZ010000091.1:0-9864 GCA_964503335.1 uncultured Verrucomicrobiota bacterium | reverse complement strand
GCTTCGATGCCTTCATGCGGGAGATGATCCAGATGACGATGATGATCAGATAAATGAGCCCGCCGACATCCAGCGCGAGGCTGGGGAGCGGAATCAAACTGGTCATCGTCGTCATCGGATATCCCGAAACACTGAGCGACTACTTGTCGGTCTTCTGGATCTTGTCATCGCCACCGGCGAGCGATTCACGCATCGCGGTATCGGCGAGCACATTCTGCATGCGGTAGAAATCCATGACGCCCAGCTTCCCTTCGCGGAATGCCTGCGCGATCGCCATGGGCACTTCAGCCTGGGCCTCGATCACCTTGGCCTGCATCTCCTGGACGCGGGCGCGCATTTCCTGCTCGTAAGCGACGGCCATGGCGCGACGACCTTCGGCTTCCGCCTGACGCAGCTTCTTGTCGGCCTCGGCGCGCTCGGTTTCAAGCAACGCACCGACGTTGGAGACCTCGCGGGCGCCGCTGACACCGGCGACGCTGACGTCGGCGATATCGATCGAGACGATCTCGAACGCGGTCTGCGAATCAAGGCCGCTGTTCAGCACCTTCTTGGAGATTTCATCGGGATTCTCGAGCACGGCCTTGTAGGATGGCTGCGAACCGATGGCGCTGACGATGCCCTGGCCGACGCGGGCGATGATGGTGTCCTCGGTCGCGCCGCCGACGAGGCGGTCGAGGTTCGTGCGGACCGTCACGCGGGCTTTGACGAGGAGGCGAATACCGTCGCGGGCTACCGCGTCGAGCATCGTCGTGCCCTTCGCGGGATCCGGGCAATCGATCACCTTGGGATGCACACTCGTCCGCACCGCGTCCATGACGTCGCGTCCGGCGAGGTCGATCGCCGCGGCGCGCTGGAAGTTCAGCGGGATCACGGCCTTGTCGGCGGCGATGAGCGCGTGCACGACATCCATGACGCGTCCGCCCGAGAGGTAGTGGGCTTCCAGCTGGTTGGAGTCGAGCTCGATGCCCGCCTTCACGGACATGATGCGCGCATCGACGATCAGGCTGGGCGGAACGCGGCGGAGCTTCATACCGACGAGGTTGAGGAAGCTCACCGGGGCGCGCGCGAGCACGGCGCGTATCCAGATGTTGATGAAGGATAGGAACAGGCCGACGAAGACGACGACTGCGATCGCCGCGACGATGAGGCCGATGGTTATGATTTGCTGCGTCATGTTTTTCTCCTGATGAATCCCGTTAACTTACACCAAAGCGGTGTCACTGCTGCGCGGATTGTTGTCCTGCGACGGCGGCAGGGCCGGTGGCACATCCTTCTCCCGCTGGCCCATCATCAGACTCAGGACCAGCGCTCCTGCACCCAGGATCACGATTGCCAGCGATGCCGCACCGCCGACCAGCGGCAACATGGTGAGGACGTACAGCAGAAACAGACCTGTGATCAAGGCAAACACGCTTGTCCCGAATCCCTGGCTTCCACGGAGCCGGAGGACGGAGCCGCCGAGGGTCAGTCCGATCACGATCTTTGCGAGGTAGGCGAGGATCAGGAAGAACAGGCCGACGATGAGGCCGAGGGGTATCCCGATCAGCGTGGCAAAGGAGAATACGGCGAAGGTCGGCAGCATGAACAGGGCGATGACGCCGGTGGCCATGCACTTGAGGGGCGATACGCGCAGGAGCAGGACGGAGCGTTCCGCGTAGCGGGGGAAGACGGCGAGGAACGGCATGCCGACAAGCACGGCGGCGAGGAGCAGGAACGCCTGGAGGATCAGCGTGTCCTTCCACGCATCGGGGTCAGGCTCCACCGGCGTTGCCGTGACGGTCTGCCGGATGACTTCGCCGCCCACGGTCACCCCGCTATCGAGGACGAGTTCCTTGTCGGCGGTGTACACAATGTTCCCGGCGATCACGGTGTGCGGCAGGATCACGATGTCGTTGCCTATGATGCGGACATTGCCGCCGAAGTTGCCGGAGAGCGTGATGCTCTCGGCCATCACGCGGACGTTGCCCGTGACGTGGCCTTCGAGGACGGCGGTGGACGCGACGACATCAAGCGTACCGCCGACGGTGGAGTTGGTCGCGAGCCGGACGCTGTTTCCGGCCGCCGTGATCCCGCGTGTGACGGAGCCTTCGATGGTCACGGTGTTCGCGAGGAGCCGGAGGTGATCGCCGAAAGCGCCGCGGGCCTCAATGGTATTGCCGATGGCCCATGCGTCGTTCTTGAAAATGCCGTCCAGTTTCAACTCGTTGGCGAAGATGAAGAGATCATCTTCCAGCGTGCCTTCGATCTGTCCTTTGTCGGTCGCCACGAAGACTTGTCCGGACACGACCGCGCCATCCCCGATGGTGTACTCGTTGGTGCGGACGACAAGCGCTGCGTCCGCGAGCAGCGGGACGATGACGAGAAGGATTGTGAGGGCTGGGCGTTGAAGAAGCGTCATGAAGATGCCAACTGGCGGACGATGATTCGGTAGCCCTCGACGGCGCTGACCTGGATCCTTGCACCCTTGGTGATGTAGCCGGCTTCGCTTACGACATCGACGCGCTGTCCGTCGATCAGGGCGAGTCCGCCCGGACGAAGATCGCTTTGCGCCACGCCTTCCTTGCCTGCGAGCGCCTGCCAGTCCGCGGGGGACGACTTGAAGTCCCTGCCGTCGGTCGTATGGCTGAGCTTTGTGCCAAGGCCTGTCTTCGGAAAGAGTTTCATCCACGCAATGAGAAAGATGGAGCCGAAGATGAGAATGGCCATGGCGCTGAAGAATCCGCCCTGCAAGCCGAAAGCGAAGAACCCGGTCACCATCGCGCCGGCAATCGCCGCCGCGCCGAACGCGCCGACGACGCCGCCCGGAATGAAGATCTCGACGGCGAGGAGCACGAGGCCGCTGGCGAGGAAGATAAAATACAATTCAACGGGGCCACTCATAGACTACCTTTCTACCGGGCTTGCGCGTCCTCCACGACAATTCGGGAGCCGTGGACTTCGACGACACGAACCTTGTCGCCGGCCTGAACGAAATCGCCTCGCGACACGACATCAAGGCGTTTGTCCCCAAACTGGGCGGAACCCGACGGTCTCAGGGGCATCAGGGCGACACCCTCTGCGCCGAGGAGCGATGTGTCCGAAGTGGACGACGTATAGCCCTTGGCTGCGCTGACGCTTGTGTTGAGCGCGATGTGGTTGAACATCGGGGTGTTGGGAAGGAAGCGCGCGATCATGCTGCCGAATGCGGCTGCCATCACCACGCCCGCGGAAAGCTTCGCGAGGGGGAACTGGAGATCGGGCATGGACGGAAGCCACGGTCCCCCGGGAAGCTGCTGAATCATCGCCGTGAGCAGGGCCCAGAGCATCAGCATGCCGCCTACGAGTCCGGCGATTCCCGCGGTGTGGAAGAAGAAGACTTCCAAGATGACGAGGATAAGGCCGAGCATGAAGATCAGGACTTCCTCCATGCCGGACAATCCGGCGATGTGGTGACCCCAGAAGAAGAGGGCGAGTGCAAGTATGCCCAGTGCGCCGGGCAGCCCGAAGCCGGGCGTCTTGACCTCGACATAGATCCCCAGCAGTCCGGCCATGAGGAACAGCGGGGCAAGCGCGGCGATGTAGCGGGCGATGCGCTCGGCGGTGGTGACGGTCATTTCCTTGCGCGTGGCGCCTTCGCGTCCGATGACCACGAGGAGGGCGTCGATGTCTTTCACCGTGCCCCTGGAGAGAAGCGGTCGCTTTTCACCTTCGGGTCCGACCATGCGTTCCGCCTCGACATTGGTGAGCGTTAGCAACTGGTTTGTGGGCGAGATAATCTCGTCGCCGATGCGGTACTCGATTTCGCGACGCACCATCTTCTCCGCGAGTTTCGGGTCGTGGCCGCTTTCCTGCGCGGCGGCCCGGATGAGGGCCGCGACGGCGGAGACGGACTTCTCCTGCAGGTCATCCGGCATTTCCTGTGCGCCACCCGTGGGCGACATCATGATCGGCATCGCATCGCCAATCACGCTTGCGGGGGCCATATAGATCTGGTCCGTGGCGAGCGCGATAATTGCGCCGGCGGAAATTGCGTTCTTCCGGACGAACGTGTACGTGGGCACGGTGATCTTCTGGAGCAGCGTGACGATCTCGGTGGCGGCATCAAGGCGTCCGCCCAGGGTATCCATCGAGAAGATGATCGCTTTCGCCCCGACCTCCTCGGCCTCGGCCACGCCGCGGCGGATGACATAAAGAAGAGCAGGCTCGATCATGCCCTCGATGGGGATGATGTAGACCGTGCCTGGAGCCTCCACATTGGTCTGCGCAGGGACGGAAGGAGTCAGCAGCGTGAGGGACGCAGCCAAACCCAGCAGGACTGTGCGAAATCGCTTCATGACGCCCACTATACATCACGCATCCGGCAATGACTACTATTGGTCATTCCAGCATTCTTCCGTATAGTGTTGCGACACACGGACTATGAACTACGACCTTAGGAAGAAAGTGGTGCTGGTGACCGGTGGGGCCGTTCGGCTCGGTCGTTCCATCTGCGAAGCCTTCGCGGACGAGGGCACCCATGTGGCGGTGCACTTCAGGACGTCGGCTGTCGAGGCCAAGGCGCTGGCGGCCAAGCTCAAGCGGCGCGGTGTGAAGGTGGATGTGTTTCAAGCCACGCTCGATTCCGGGAAGGCGTGCGACCAGTTGATCCTCGATGTGAAGCGTCGCATGGGGCGGGTCGATGTCCTGGTGAACAACGCTGCAGTCTTCAATAGGGACCGGCTGGAGAGTTGCACTGAGGACAAGCTCCTCACGGAATTCTGGCCCAATCTCTTCGCACCGGTCCTGCTCACGCGGGCCTTCGCGCGTCAGGCGCACGCGGGAAGCGTGATCAACATTCTTGATCGCCGCATCCGCTCGCATGATGCGGAGCGAATTCCCTACCTGCTGTCGAAGAAGGCGCTGGAGGAATTCACGGCGCTTGCTGCGATCGACCTCGCGCCGCGCATTCGCGTCAATGGGATTGCCCCGGGACCGATCCTCCCTCCGCCCGGGTTGACCGAGGCGTATCTGAAGGAAAAGGGTGGGGCGATTCTGACGGAGAAGCGACCGACGCCGGAAGATGTTGCGGCGGCGGCGGTGTTTCTTGCGAAGAGCGCGACGGTCACGGGTCAGATCCTGTTTGTCGACAGCGGGCAGAATTTGTTGGGGAATGGGGTTTAGGGGAAATCCGAGATTTGAAATTTGAGATTTGAGATATGGACAGAATATTCATTCGCGATGTGATGGTGCGGTGCATCATCGGGATTTATCCGCAGGAGCGACGGGAGAAGCAGGATGTGGTGATCAACATCATCCTGGAAGGCGATCTCACGAAAGCGGGGCGGACGGATGCGATCGAGGACACGATCAACTACAAGACGATTAAGAAGAACATCGTCAAAATGGTGGAGAAAAGCACGTTCAACCTCATCGAGAAGCTGGCGGACGAGATCGCCAGGATTTGTCTCAAGGACAAGCTGGTGGACCGGGTCACGGTGACGGTCGACAAGCCGGGCGCTTTGCGCTTCACCCGCAGCGTGGCGGTCGAGGTTACTCGCTCACGACGGTAGTCGGGACCTCAAGCGGGGCGGTAGCCGGGACGACGTCGCGGCAGATCGCGACCCGCGTGTTGCGTCGGCGCTGGATTGGCTGCGTGACGTGGACCGTGCGCGTGGTGACTCCCGACGACGTCTTGTACACGATATCGAACTCCTTCAAGTCGGGCGGGCAGGGGACACGGGCCACCTGCAGCCACCGGGGGAGCGTTTCCCAGCGACGCAGGTCGGGCGCTTCGAGGAGTCCGATCAGGACGAAGCGAACCAGTTCGCCGAGCGCTTCGTTGTTCCCTTCAATCTGGTACGCGATTGTTTCCTTCACTGCGACGCGGGCGGCGGACTTCACGAACTTTTTCGCTGCTTCCTTCTGCTCGGTGGTGAAAGCGAGGTCAATGGTGTCGGTCAGCGTGTAGGAGCGGCCGAGGACTTTTCCTTCGTACTTGATCTCCGCGTAGTGCGGGCTTGCCGATTTCCAGACATCGAGGCTTTGCGTGTCGCCGCTGGCGCTCCGGCCCATGGAAACAAAGCAGACGAGTTCGTTGTCCCAAGTCTGCTGGTCGATCTTTGTCTTCTCATCGTCGGAGGAGGCCGGGCCGAGGCGACCTGTTTTCTCGTCGATCGTCGCACTCGCGCCAAGTTCCGACGCCTTGCGGTACTGCAGCGCGGCATTCGAGAAGTCGTCCATCATCTCCAGGCAGAAGCCGGCCATGTAGCGCGAGAAGGCGTCGTCCGGATAGTCGCCTTTCGCCTCGGGTGTGAGCGAGTTGATGATGCGACGCGCTTCTACGGCGGCGTTTTCCCAGTTGCCCATCGCGAGGTGGGACTGGGCGGCGAAGACGTGGATCATGGTACGCTCGTATGGCGCGCCGCGAAAATCCTGCACCTTGTCGTTCACGACCATCGATGTCGTGTCCTGCGACACCTGGACGCTCGTCATCCTCTCGATCTCGGCGTAGGCCTGCCGGAAATCGGAGACGCTTTCCTCGTACTGGCCTGCGCCCTGCCGGATGATGCCGCGCTCCATGAGGACGAGGACGCGGTCCTTGCCGGAGGTCTTTTCCTCCGCAAGGGTCTTCGCCGCTTCCTGGGGGTGGCCGCTGTAGAACTGGGACCGGGCGTGATCGAGGTTGCCTGTCGCGCATCCCGAGCCGATGAGGATCAGCCCGAGTGCGCCCAGCCGCAGGACCGTCCGTGTACGGAGGTCTTGTTTCACGTCAGAAGTCCCTTGATTGGGGCTCGTGGCTTACCAGCCGATAAGCGGCAGGCTGGCCTGGCGAGCGAATTCCTTCTCGGTCGTCCAGACGATGAGGCCGGACTCGAGATCGGTGACTTCCATGGTCAGCTTGTAGTAGTTCAGCTTCTGCTTGGAGATGCGGACCTGCTTGGGCGAATCGTCGCGCATTTCCATGAGTGAACCGCTGAGCATGAGCTTCGCGCCGAGCTGGCGACCCACGGCGACCTGCGTCTCCGGGGTGGCGTTCGCGGCTTGATAGCCCTGCTCCTTGAGGAGGTCCTCACGGCGGGCTTCATTGACGAACTGGGCGCGGCCGGACTGGAGAAGCGTTGTGCGCATCTTGTCGGTCAGACCTTTGGTATCGACGTAGTTGCTCGTGCGGTTCTCGACGCCGGCGATGATGATGATCGGCGGCTCGCTGAATTTGCCGAGGAAGTCGCTGGCCATGAGATCACTGGTGACGCCTTCCGAGATCTTCCGCATGTCGGAGTAGTCGTAATCGGCGTCCATGTGTTTCGTCTCGTTGACGTCCACCTCCTGCGTCGAGGCGCGGAACATGGCGCAGCCGCTGCCGAGCAGGGCGAGCGAAGAAAAAGACGCGGTCAATGCGAGCGTTGTCAAAAGGCGTTTCATACGTAATCTCCTCATCACACCTGTGATACGGAAGCGTATACCCCGTGGCCTGATCCCGATCAAGCTCATCCCGAACGGTATACCTTGCCGCATGATGAGACGCCGGTCATCGCCTCGTTATTCAACGCCAGTGCAAAGCGCGATCCTGCCGCATCCACCGCTGAGATCCTATACGTCTTCCATCTCGCGCGAGTCGCGGACGAGGCGGCGCTCTTCGCGCTCTTCGAGCAGGAGCAGGCGCTGGAAGAGATCCTTTACGTCTTCCGCCACGGAGCCTTCGGCGAGCTGGCGAAAGACGCTGACGAGACGTTGGTCGGCTTCAAGGACGACGCGGGTAACTTCGTCCGCTGTCATGTCCTTGGTGATCGCCACCTTGTCGAGGCTCTCGATCAGCGTGTGGTCGGGCGTGTTCTTGATCCACGTCTTCAGCACACCGCGGGAGGCCTGCTCCTGGTAGCGGCCGAGCGCTGTCTCAAGATACTCCTCGTGACGGCTGAGGTAGCGAAGGAGCATCTGGACGCGTTGGCGGTCCGTCGCATCGCCCACGCTGCGGTAGTATTCCGCCAGCTGGTGATGCATGGCGCGAATGCCGCCGATGATGTCGCCTACAGTTTTTGAGGCCATGGTGCGTCTCCTATCGATGAGCCCACTCGCTCACTGAGCGAAGGATAACACCGGAACGCGAAACCCCGATATCAGGCAAACCCTGATTGTGAAGACGTGTCGAACTTACGACACATTGAAGCGGCGATGCCAGATGGCGGTGTTCATCAGGCCCCAGAGCACGTGGTTGTGGTTGTGCTTCTGGGCACAGTGCTCATCGATGAGCTGGTTCACATAGGGCAGGTTCATGTTCGCCTTGATGAGCGGGCAGTTGTTCAACAGATCCACCATGTAGCCCTTCAGCTCATCGCGCAGGAGATTCTTCACGGGCAGGCTGTAGCCCTGCTTGCCGCGGTAGATGATCTTCTCCGGCAGCAGTCCCTCCAGCGCCTTGCGGAAGAGGTGCTTCGTCTCAAAACCCTTGAGCTTCCACTCGCCGGGCAGGCTGGCGTTGAATTCGACGAACTTGTGGTCGAGCAGCGGTACGCGGACCTCGAGTGAGCTGGCCATGCTCATCTTGTCTACTTTCATCAACACGCTGTCGGTCATCATGAAGCGTGTGTCGAGATACAGCTCCTTGTTCACATCGTCTTTGGCGTCGCAGCGCGACATGTATTCGCGGATGAAGCGGAACGGGTCCATGGCGATACGGCTCTTGAACGACGCGTTGAAGAGATTCCCTGCAAGGCTTTCGTTGATGAAGTACTGCCAGCGCAGGTGATGGCCCTCGGCGGGCAACTCGGAGCCTTCGATGAAGCGTTTGATGACGTTGAACGCGCCCTTCTTCTTCGACTGGTCGGGCAGGGACCGGGCGATGCGACCGATCAAGCCGACGCGGAGCGGGCGGGGAATGGCGTTGAACATCCGGTTGAAGCGGCTGGCCTTGAAGCGGTCGTACCCCGCAAACACCTCGTCGCCCCCTTCGCCGCTGAGACAGACCGTGATGTGCTGGCGCGCCTGCTGGCAGACAAGCATGAGGGGGATCGATGAAAGGTCTGTCATCGGTTCGTCGAGGTGCCAGAGCGACTTCTCGATGCGTTCCTGCGTCATGCCCTCGATCATCAGCACGTGATGTTCGGTGCCGACGTGGTCTGCGACGATCTTCGCGTACTCCAGTTCGCTGAACGACTTGTCGGGATAGCCGATGGTGTAGGTGCGAAGCGGCCCGGTGACGTGCTTGCGCATCAATGCGACGAGCGCGCTGGAGTCGAGGCCGCCGGAGAGAAAAACACCGAGTGGCACATCGCTGATCAGGTGCGACTTGACGCACTGGTCCAGCATGTCGCGGACTTCCTCCGCCGCGGTGTCGACGGACGAGCCGCTGAGTTCGCGTTGCTTGAAGCTCAGGTCCCAGTACTGCGAGACCTTCGCTTCGCCGTCTTCCCAGATGAGTTGGTGGCCCGACGGAATCTTGTGGATCCCCTTGAACATCGTTTCCGGAGCGGGCACGAATTCGAAGCCGAGGTAGTCGTAGAGTGCCTGGTCGTTGAGCTGACGCGGCACCTGCGGGCACTGGATGATGGCTTTGATCTCCGAAGCGAAGACGAGACGTCCGCTGGCTGCGTGGTAATAGAGCGGCTTGATGCCGATGCGATCGCGTGCGAGCCAGAGCCGGCGCTTCTTCGTGTCCCACACCGCAAACGCAAACATGCCGCGGAAGCGGTGGATGACTTCAAGTCCCCATTCCTCGTACCCGTGGACGATGATTTCGGTGTCGGAGTTGCTGATGAAGCGGTGCCCCTTCTTCATCAGCTCGTCGCGGACTTCCTGGAAGTTGTAGATCTCGCCGTTGAACACGACCTGGACGGATCCGTCCTCGTTCTGCATCGGCTGGCGCCCGTGTTCGGAGAGGTCGATGATGCTGAGGCGGCGGTGGCCGAG
>CAZCZZ010000090.1:0-10052 GCA_964503335.1 uncultured Verrucomicrobiota bacterium | reverse complement strand
CGTGTTGTTGTTGATCAGGATCGGCCCTTGCCCCCGTCTTTGGTGGAGAGCCTCCAAACGTCCGGCGTTGTCTCACTTGGTTCGACTATGCCGGGACAGGCTTCGTTCTCCGCTGCGCTGCGAACGAAGCCTGGGCGGTACAGGACTCGAACCTGTAACATCCACGGTGTAAGCGTGGCGCTCTGCCATTGAGCTAACCGCCCTTCAAGTTCCAAGGATTGGAAGTTGTAGATTACGGGTTTTCCAATCGTTGGAAAGGCAGAAGAACGGGGGGCGAAATGCGAGATTTGAGATGGGAGATTTGAGTTCGAGATACCTGAAACGTGAGACCTGAAACCTGAGAACGATAACATCCCATCCGCGAGCTCCGTGGGTAAAATGTCAGATCAGAAAATCAGGCCGACGTTCAGGCTTGCGATGTAGCCTTCCGACTCGGGTTGGTAAAGGAGGAGGGGGCCGGCTTCTTCCGTGTCGGATTCGTCAAAGTGCTGCTGCTCATAGGAAACGGAGACTGTCCAGCGGTCGTTCTTGACCCCCAGTTCTGCGTCAAAGGTTAGCTGTCTCTTCGGTTCCAGTTCGACTTCCTCGTCAGGAATTTCCTCGAAGTCGATCTCCACGCGGTTCTCGCTGTAGACAGGAATGCGCAGGGCGGCGATGCCGAACCAGCGAAACGTGCCTTGCAGTGGACCCTCCGCGCGAAGTCCCGCGCGGGCATAGAACATCGTCCAGTATTCGTCGTAGCCACGGCCATCGCCCTCGGACGTGCCGATGCCGCGGACCCACGAGCGGAGGCCAAGGCCGGCGAAGGGATCGACGTCCACGCCGGTATGTGCCTTTCCGGTGAAGCGGGCGGAGGCTTCGCCCGACATGCCGAAGTACTCCGTCGTTGTCTCCGCAGGGTCGCCCGCCTGCGTCTGTCCATCATAGTCGACTTCGCCCGCGAAGAATCCGATCCGACCATCGAGCGCCCACGCAGCATTCATCGGAGTCGTCAAGACGAGGTCGATACCGAAAAGCGGTCCGTCCTCGTCCAGTACCTTGCCTTGGTCGTCCAAGGATTCCTCCCAGTGGAATTGCTGGAATTGGACGCGTACGGCGAGGTTGGTGGCGAAAGCGGCGGATGAGGTTGCAAGCATACCGATTGCGAAGATGAGCTTCTTCATGAGGACCTCCACAGGCTGCTAGAATTCAAATGCGATGTCAGCGACAAACCCGTCCAGCGTTTCGCGATCAAACGTCTCGTCGTTCAGGATTCTATCGGGCAGGTCGCGAAAGCTGATCACGCGATACCCGGCGCCGACAGTCAATCGCTCGTCCATGACGAGCCGAAACCCCGCGTGGGCATCGAGGAACGAACCATCGTAGCCGAGGTCATCGAAATCACCGAAATCGTGAGGCAGCCATGAGAGGGACGCTGTCCATTCGAGATGTGGAATCAGAATTGATCCTTCGCCACGGATGAACACCACGGGGCCGAAGATGTCGGCGGTCCGCTCATCGAGTTCGGTGGGGTAGGACGGTTCCCAGCCGGGCTGGAGTTCTGTGTCGTAGGCCAGTTGTGCGAAGCCGGCGCCGGCTTCGAAAAGCCCCATGCTCCAGCCCGCGGAGGCACGGAACTCCTGCAGCAATTCCGTCTCACCCTGGGTGTTGAAGCGGCCTTCCGCGTAGCGGGCTCGCAAGACGAGGGGGGATTCGCCTTTCCATGCCACTTCGGGTCCCCACACGAGCGCTTCGTCCTGTCCGGTGTCCGCGACCCAGGCCGATGTGATCAGCCCAAGCGGCGCAGCATGGGCCGCGCCGGCGCAAAGGATAAGTGCGAGGCCGCAGGCGCGGATCATAGATCGACGGCTTCTTCGAGGAAGTCCTGGAGGTACTCCCACGAACGATTGTCGGCCTTTTCGTTGTAGGCAGCGCCCTGCGAAGGATCGTTACCTGCTCCTTTGTCTGTGAAGGAGTGCACGGCTCCGCCAAACGAAATGAGACGCCAATCCACGCCGGCTTCCCGCATCTCCTGCTCGAAAGCGGTGACTTGCTCTGCGGGCACATAGGGGTCGTTTGCGCCGTGGAGGACGAGCACGGAGGTTTTGATGTTTTTCGCATCGGCTGCGTTCGGTGTGTCCAGATTACCGTGGAACGATACGACGCCATCGACATCGCTACCGCTGCGCGCGAGTTCAAGGGCCGTGCCGCCGCCGAAGCAGTACCCGATGGCCACCACGTTCTCCGTGTCGACTTCAGCCTGTGCGCGGGCCGCAGTGACCGCGGCGTTGGCGCGGCTGCGCTGGAGGGACCGATCGCTGCGGTACTTCGTAGCCTGGGCCTTCTTCTCGTCCACGGTCGTGGGGCGGACGCCCTTGCCATACACGTCGGCGACGAATGCGGCATAACCTTCCTCGACGAGCCTGCGCGCCACATCTTCCTCATGGGGGCTTGGGCCACCCCACTGGTGGAAGATCACAACGGTCGGCTGCTTGCCTTCCACTTCGTTGTCGAAGAAGAGTTTGCCTTCGAGGACGGCTTCGCCGTCGCTGTAATCCACCGTGCGATCCACAATGCCGGCGTGCGCGAACGCGCCCGCCGTTCCAATCAAGCATGCCAGGACGAACCGTTTCATTACTCCGCTACCTCCGTTTGTGTGGCCTCCGTGAACTCAACGGAATCAAGCACGCCCATCGCTTTTTTCAAGCGGGCGAGGACTACGGAATGATCGTGCAAGGCCTGCACCTCGTTGTCCCGCGCCTCGGTCAGGGCGACCTGGCTGTCGAGCACATCGAGCTGCGTGGCGGCGCCGACATCGAAACGCGAGCGGGCGAGGCGGACGCTTTCTTCGGCCTGCTCCACGACTTTGCGGGTGGCGCGGACCAGCTCGCGGGCCTCGACGACCGACGCATGGTTGCGACGTACTTCCACATCGATGTTCAACTTCGCCTGTTCGAGGTCCAGGTCCGCGAGGTTGATATCGGACGCGGCTTGAATGATCCGGCCCCGCGTGGCCGCGCCATCGTAGAACTTCCATCCGAGCTGCAGCCCGGCGCGCCAGCCGTCTACGCCTTCCCAGGTGTCCGTCGAAGCCTTGTCGTTCTCCCACCCGTAACCGGCAAAGGCGGAGAGGTCGGGACGATTTCCGGCCTGCGCCTGCTTCAGACCCTTCTTCTGGGCTTCGAGCACGCGCTCCAGGCGACGCAGTTCCGGGCGTTTGCTGGCAGCGGTAGCGCGCTCCTGGTCGAGGTCGGGCTTGAACGACTCGAACTTCAATTCGCCCACGATGTCGATCGGCAGCGCATCGCCGCCGGCGGGAGAAGTCAGTCCGAGCACCTCGGTCAATTCTTCCAAGGCCACGCGGTAGGCATTCTTGGCGCGGATGAGCGGCGTCTTGCCGTTCGCGAGGGCCACCTCGGCGCGAAGGACGTTGAACGGCGAGATCACCCCGGCGTCGAGCTTGTGCTTGGCGGACGTAAGCTCCTCCTCAAGCAACTCGATGTTCTGCTCCTGCACTTTGATCTGCGAGCGGGTGAGGAGGACGCGATAGTAGCGTTCGCGGACGAGGAGCAGGGTATTGTTGATGACAGCGCGAAGGTCCTCGGAAGCCGCTTCAAGGAGTTCCTTCTGTCGTGCAGTGGCTGCGCGGTTTCCGCCGCCGCGGTAGAGCGACTGTGTGAGCTGCACACCGATGTTCCAGGACTCGTCGCTGACTTCGAAGCCGCCACCACCGCCGCCAAAGTTGTTCGCAAGGTCTTCGCCGCTCTTCTGGTAGAGGCCGTTGGCGCCAAGATTCGGAATGGAACTGGCGCGGGCTTCGACCACGGCGCCTGACTGACGCTCGATGCGCTCGCGGGCCTTCTGGATGTCGAAATTCTGCTCCAGCGCGGTCTCGATGCAGCGATTCAGGTCGTACGTGCCGGAGCTTGTGGCTTCTTCGGCCGAGGCGAGCTGCGTTCCTCCAAAGAGAAACAGGAGGGCCGTGACAACCGTTGTCGCAACGGTGGACTTGCTATGGGCCGGCCTGTGGCCGCGAACCCATGCGGAGAGATCCGCGAGCAGGGTGTACACCACGGGCACCACGAGGAGTGTGAGGAACGTGCTGGTGAGCAGTCCGCCCACGGCGGCAACGCCCATGGGGCGACGGCTTTCGCCGCCGGCGCCGAATCCGATGGCGATCGGCAGAATTCCGAGGATGGTCGAGAAGCTTGTCATAAGAATAGGACGGAACCGGATCAGCCCTGCCTGAATCATCGCATCCCGCGCTGACTTCCCCTTTTCTACCTGCTGATTGGCAAACTCGACCAGCAGAATCGAATTCTTGGTCGCGAGGCCGATGAGCAGGACGATGCCGATCTGGCTGAACAGGTTGATACCCATCGCGGGTATGCGCGGCACGAGCGCGGTGGCCCACCCCGCAAAAGCGGGCGGATTCGGGGCGTAGTTCGCCATCGCATAGAACATGTTGCCGAGGAAGTCGATTCCGCTGCAGATCCACAGCAAGCCGAATGCGCCGAAGGCCGCAATGGGCAGCGTGACCATGATCGTGATCGGGTGGACCAGGCTCTCGAACTGGGATGCGAGGACCATGTACACCACGATGATGGCGAGGACGACGACGAAGATGAAGCCCTGGCCCGTTTCCTTCAGGTCCGACGCTTCGCCCGACCACTCGTACTTCAGCCCGGGGAAGTCCGCCGCAAGGATGGCCTCCGTGCGCTTGATCGCGTCACCCAGCGGAACGCCCGCCGGCGTGGCTTCGATCGTCGCGGCGCGGAACCGGTTGTAGTGGTTGATGGCGGTGGGACCGGCGCCGGCTTCATACGAGACGACATTGCTGATCTGGATCAGATCGCCCTTGGAGTTCCTTACATACAGCCGGTCGAGATCGGTCGGGGAGAGGCGGGAGGAGCGATCAAGCTGCGCGATCACGTCGTACTCCTTGCCGTTCAGCTTGACCTTGCTCAGGTCGAGCCCGCCGAACAGGATCTGCAGCGCGCGGGAGATGTCCTGGACCGACACGCCAAGCGACGCGGCGCGATTGCGGTCGATATTGACGCGCAGCTCGGGCTTCGTGAATTCAAAGCTCGAGCGCACGTTGGCGAGGAACCCGGCGGCGCTGAGCTTGCCGACAATCTGTTGAGCGTACGTGTTCAGCTTCTGGAGGTCCTGCTCCTGCAGCACGAGCTGATAGGGCTGGCCGAAACCGCGGGACACGGCCTTCGGGATGATCGGGATCGAGAAGGCGCCCTCGACCGTGCCGAAGAACTGAGCGCCAAGGCCGTTCGGCCCCCCGACGATATCGACGACGCCCTTTTCGCGATCCTCGTTGAGACGCATGAACATGAACGCCTGGTTTGCCTTCCCGGGTGAACCCATGGCGAGCGCGACGGCCGAGAAGTAGCTCTTCACCTCCGGCGTATTGCGACCAATCTCTTCCACCTTGCGAAGCATGCGGTCTGTGTACTCGCTCGTGGAACCCTCGGGGGCCAGGATGAACGTGAGCAGGCGACCCTTGTCCTCCTCGGGCAGGAAGTCGTTGTTCAGCTGCGTGTAGATCCAGCCGGTCAGCCCGAACAGGATGATGCTGGTGATGGCGACAAAGCGGCGGTGCGAGAGGGACCAGTGCAGCAGCTTGCTGTAGTGGTTGTTCAGATGATCAAAGCCGCGCTCGAACATATTGAACAAGGGCCCGTGCTTCACTGTGCCGTGGGGTTTCAGGAGGCGGGCCGCCACCATGGGTGTGAGCGTGAGCGCCACGAAGGCCGAGATGAGCACCGATCCGGACAGCGCGATGGCGAACTCGATGAAGAGTCGGCCCGTGACGCTGGTCTGGAAGGCGAGGGGAATGAATACCGCGCACAAACTCAGCGTCACCGCGATGATGGCGAACCCGATCTCGCGCATGCCTTTGAAGGCCGCGTCCATGGGGGCCATGCCGTCCTCGATGTGACGGTAGATGTTCTCGAGAACGACGATCGAATCGTCCACGACAATGCCGATCGCCAGCACCAGCGCGAGCATCGTGAGGATGTTCACCGAATAGCCCATCATCGCGAGCACCGAGTACGTGCCGATGATGGCCACGGGAATCGTGAGGCAGGGGATGATGGTGGACCGGATATCGCGGAGGAAGACGAAGATGGTCAGCACGACGAGGACAAACGCGATGCCGAGCGTCACCCACACTTCATGGATGGATTCCTCGACGAAGATGGATTCGTCATAGGGCAGCGCCGTCTCCACGCCTTCCGGGAGGAGCGGGATGAGGTTCTCGAGTTCGGCCTTGATGCCCTTGGCGACTTCGATGGTGTTTGCCTTCGACTGCTTGACGATGCCAAGACCCACCGCGGGTTTTGAGTTGAAGCGGGCGATGGACCGTTCGTCCTCGACGCCGACTTCGGCGCGTCCGATGTCCTTCAGCCGGACGAGGGCTCCGCTCTCCTCGCGGATGACGAGGTCGTTGTATTCCTCGACCGTCTTCATTTCGCCGAGGGTCTGGATCGTCATCTCGCGCTCGGCGCTCTCGATGCGTCCGCTCGGCAATTCGACGTTCTGGGTGCGCAGGGCGGTCTCGACGTCGCTGATCGTGACGCGGTGCGCCGCCATCCGGTCGGCGTCGAGGCGCAGCCGCATCGCGAAGCGCTTGCTGCCGCCGAGGAAGATGGAGCTGACGCCCTTCACGGTCTGCAGGCGATCCTTCATCAGGTTCTCCGCCAGCGTGGTCAGCTCGAGCGTGGAGTAGCGGTCGCTGAAGAGGGCGATCCAGATGACGGGACTCGCGTCCGCGTCCTGCTTCGCCACGATCGGCTCCTCGATTTCCTCCGGCATGGAGCCGCGGACGCGTGACACGCGGTCGCGCACGTCCTGGGCCGCCAGCTCGATGTCGCGGGACAGGTCGAACTCAACGGTGACGCTGCTGACCTGTTCGCGGCTTTCGCTGGAGAGCGTCTTGATGCCCTCGATGCTGTTGATCGCCTCTTCAAGCTTCTCCGTCACTTCCGTTTCGACCACCGCGGCGTTGGCGCCGGGGAACACGGTGGTGACGTTCACGACGGGCGGGTCGATGTCGGGCAACTCGCGCACGGGAAGGCGCTCGAGCGCAACGAGTCCGAAGAGGACCAGCGCGAGGCTCATCATCGTGGCGAAGACCGGTCGCTTGATGCTCAGTTCTGAGATAACCATGGAAAGGACTCCTTAAGGTGCGCGACTCAGGAAGCGGCGGGCGCTTCGGGTGCCGGTTCATCTGTCATGACAGGAACGCCCGGGAAGACCTTCTGTGTGCCTTCGGTGATGACCTTCTCGCCGCCTTTGAGTCCCGAGAGAATCTCGATCTTGCCTGCCAGCCGTATGCCGGCTTCCACGGGCACCATCTGCGCCATGCCCTTGTCATCGACAATGTAGACCGATGTCGCGTCTCCATTGTTGAGGAGCGCGGTTTCAGGAATCAGGACGGCGTCGTCCTTCACGCGGAAGATCAGGTCCAGGTTGCCGAACATGCCGGGGCGGAGCCGCTGGTCCTCGTTCGCCTGCTTGGCTTTCACCAGCACCGTGCGCGTCGAGGGGTCCACCTGCGGGTCGATGAAGTACACCTCGCCGCGGAACGATTCGCCGGGATACGCCGCCACCTTGAATTCAATCGACTGGCCCGTCTTGAGCTGGCCGAGGAACCGCTCGGGGACACGAAAATCAACCTTCACCGGCGTGATATCGACGATTGTGGTGAGCGGCGTGGATCGATCGATGACCTGTCCGCGGCCCACCATGCGCACGCCGGCGATGCCATCGAACGGCGCCTCGATGCGCGTGTCCTTCCACTGCTGCTTCATGAGGTCAAGCGTTGCGCGCCGCGCTTCGTACGTCGCGATCATCTGGTCGTATTCCTGCTTCGCGATCGTGTTGTTCGCCAGCATCGTCTCGGCCCGGGCCCGGTTCGCTTCTGCCAGTTTGAAGTTGGCCTCCGCCTCGGCGACGGATGCCTGGAGCTTCTCCTCGTCGAGCTTGAAGAGCAGATCGCCCTTTTGAACCGGGCCGCCCTCCACGACCTTGAGCTCGGCGATGGTGCCGTCCATCTCGCTCCGGATTTCAACGACCTCGTTGGCGGCGATGCTGGCCACCAGGGAGATCTTATCCTCGAGTGAGCCTCGTTCGGCCTGCACAGCCTTGACCTTGACGCTCATGCCGGGAGGTGGTCCTCCCGCCTGCTTCTTGCCGCAGGACGAGGCGAGGAGGGGGAGGGCGAGTGCAATCGTTATGATGATGATTCGGCGGTTCATACCTTGGTTTGTCCTTTCAAAGAAAGTTCCCTGTGAAGCTTCTCAATCAGTGTCAGATAAAGCCCGCGCTCCTCGGCATTGAGCGGGCGAAAGAGTTCGGTGATGCCCTTGATGCGCTGCTTGTGGATATCGTCCAGGATACGCTGCCCCTTCGCGGTCAGCGCGACATGAACAACGCGGCGGTCCTTCTTGTCCCGCTTCCTCGTTACGAGCCCGAGGCGGGATAGGCGGTCCATCAGGACGGTCGCGGTGGACGACTTGGTCTTCAGCGCCTCGACCAGCTGGTGCATATGGCAGGTGCCATTGCGATGCAGCCACTCCAGGGCCCAGAACTGGGGGGCCGTGAGTTTGCCCGTGGTGATGTAGTTGCTCTCTTCCTGCGCCATGGCCTTGCAGAAGCTCGCCCAGATCTCGGCGACCCGCGAGACGAACTCGGGCAGCGGCAGCTTCCCGGAAGATATTTCATAACGTGAACTATTCATGAGGTGAAAAGTACAGCCGGGCCGGGGGAACGCAAGGGGGAAAATGATCAGATTCGTGTTCGGATCGTATGAAAGGGGTTTAACGAGGGCTATTGTTCCGGTTTTGTCACGGCGCGGTAAGGCGCCAGGGACAACATTTCGTTTGCGGTCGCGGCGGGCGTCCCTACACTGCGTCCGTTCCAGATTTCCAGCTCAACATCAGGAGATGGCTTTATGTCGTATGTACAGGTGAAGGTTCCGGCGGGCGGTCAGAAGATAACGATGGGTTCCAACGGCAAGCTGAGCGTGCCGGACAATCCCATTGTCCCCTTTATTGAAGGCGACGGAACAGGGCCTGACATCTGGCGCGCATCCGTCCGCGTCTTCGACGCAGCCGTTGCGAAGGCGTACGGCGGCAAGCGCAAGCTGGTGTGGATGGAGGTCTTCGCCGGCGAGAAATGCTTCAACGCGTACAAGACCTGGCTTCTGGATGAGACGGTGACAGCCTTCCGCGAATTCCTCGTGGGCATCAAGGGGCCGCTCACCACGCCGATCGGCGGCGGCATCCGCAGCCTCAACGTGGAATTGCGCAAGCAGTTGGACCTCTACGTCTGCCTCCGGCCTGTTCGCTGGTTCAAGGGCGTGCCGTCGCCCGTGAAGCGTCCGCAGGACGTCGAAATGGTGATCTTCCGCGAGAACACCGAGGACATCTACACGGGCCTCGAATTCGAGAACGGCAGCGAAGGCAACGCGAAGTTCAAGGCGCTGCTGAAGGAGCACTTCCCGAAGGAGTACGCGAAGATTCGTTTTCCCAACACGGCGGGTATCAGCGTGAAACCCGTCTCTCAGGAAGGGACAGACCGTCTTGTCCGCGCTGCGATCCAGTATGCAATCGATAACAAGCGCAAGAGCGTCACGCTGGTTCACAAGGGCAACATCATGAAGTTCACCGAAGGGGCCTTCATGAAGTGGGGCTATGACCTTGCGAAGCGCGAATTCGGCGCCGTGGAGATCGACGGCGGTCCCTGGTGCAAGCTGCCGAACGGCATCGTCATCAAGGATGTCATCGCCGATATCTGCTTCCAGCAGACGATCACGCGGGCGACAGAGTTCGACGTCATCGCGACGATGAATTTGAACGGCGACTATATCTCCGACGCGCTCGCCGCGCAGGTGGGCGGCATCGGCATCGCGCCCGGCAACAACATCAACTACGTCACGGGTCACTCGATCTTCGAAGCCACGCACGGCACGGCGCCGAAGTACGCCAACCTGGACCGCGTGAACCCCGGCTCGGTGATCCTCTCGGGCGAGATGATGCTGCGCTACATGGGCT
>CAZCZZ010000089.1:0-10197 GCA_964503335.1 uncultured Verrucomicrobiota bacterium | reverse complement strand
GTCGATTTCGAGGTTCGCATCATTTACCGCGACGACACCGCCGGGATAGATCTTGTAGACGTTTTCCAGAAGTACTTTTGCCATGTAATCACCCTGCATTCCTAGCCGCGGGCACAATACCCTATACCGCGTTATGCAGTAATTCCGGCGAGAGCAAAGGGGTGATAGCACCGCCGTCCAACAGGTGTCAAAACTTGTTCTTCCAAGGATTGGAAACGCGGTTTCGCCGCAGTTCCAATCCTTGGAAAAATCCAGCGCAGTTGCCCGCTTTCGCCGGGCCGGGTACTTTATCGCCATGATTGCGTGGGCGATCGATCTTGTGAAGCGGCGGCGGCCGATCCGGATACGGCAGCCGCAGAATTTTGTCCTGTTTACCGATGCGGACCGGGAGAAGATTGATGCGACGTTTGATGAGGGCGGGCGCATTGTGACCTTGATCGTGCACACGCGATTGAAGAGTCTTCGCCGGTCATGAAGCGACTGCCCGGTTTCAATCCACGCGGACTCAAGCCCGCTCAACTGATCGTATTCGTACTTCTCGTCGTCGCCTTTAAGGTGATCGACGTCCGGAAGTCGAAGTCTTCAGCTCCCGTAACCGACGGCGTCGAAAGCATCCTGCAGGCCTACGCCGGGGAAGAGTCTGGCGTCATGGTCGAAGCCGAGGGCCGGATCGCGAAGGTGCTGCCCGACGACAACCACGGCGACCGGCACCAGCGCTTCATTATCGATTTCGACGGGGACCACTCCGTGCTGATCGCGCACAACATTGATCTGGCAAAGCGGGTTCCGGCGGAAGAAGGCGATACGATTTCGTTCAAGGGCCAGTACGAGTGGAGCGACCAGGGCGGCACCATCCATTGGACGCATCGGGATCCGCAAGGACGACGCGAGGGCGGCTGGATTCAGTTGGACGGGAAGACCTACGACTGAGCGCGGCGCTCAATCAGCCGATCCGCCTCGAAGCTTGCCACCATGCGCTCGGCGAGTTTCCATCCGCTCAGGAACGCGCCTTCGACGCGTGCGCTGTGGCACCAGTCACCGCAAGCCCCGATGTGAAGGTCGGCATCCCAGAGACAGCCCTCCGTGAGCGGACGGTCCGGCGCGGAGTAGAGCCAGCGGTGACCGCGTGAAAACAGGCAGGTCGCATCGCTCACGCCCGCGTGCTGCTTGAATGTCTTCAGCAGTTCGATGGCCGCGTCGTCCGGCGCATCGGCTGAGTGCGCCCGGCTCCACGCGGGTGATGCGTGAAGAACCCAGCATTCGCCATCCGCGCGACCCGGCTTGCTCGCATTGCGGGCAACCCAGACGAGTGGTGAGTCGTGCACGAAGGCCGCGTCGAAGTTGAGTTCCAGGTCGACTTCAAAGACGACGAGGGAAGCGATGCACGGATGCATACGCGCCATCGCGGCGCGCTGCTGGAGGGATGGCTGAACGTCAAGAAGCGTAACCGCCTGCTCGGCCGGGATGGCTAGAATGACCGCGAAGAAGGGCCCGCGCGTCTGCCCGCCGGCGAGGCCCAGCACTCAGTTCTTGCCATCGCGGACAAGGGAAGTCACACGGGACTCGCTGGCCACCGGCAGATCCATCGCGTGCGCCTTCACCAGCGAGTTCATGCCGGGGACTCCGACATAGCGCCTCTCCCGATCTTCAAGGGGTTTCACCGCATTGTCCTCAAGAATCGCAAGCCGCGGCCTCCAAAGGCTCGCCACGCCGCGCTCCTGCCACACGTTGACGTAGCGCTGGAAAAGATCGTCGCGGGCCGTGAAGTGTTGTGCTCCGTGATCGAAGACGAACTCGCCCTCGCGCCGGGTAGCCATGCGGCCACCGGGCCCGCGGGATTTTTCGAAGAGCTGGACGCTGAATCCCTGTTCGTGCAGCAGTCGCGCAGCCGTCACGCCGGCCATGCCGGCGCCCACGACTGCGATCGTTCCCAGCGATGCCCTGTCGGTGTATTCCCCCGGATACGTCATGAAATCGGATTGCTCCTGAGCGCCATCGCGGCCCTTTGTGCTATGCCCAAGGTGTTCGCTGCAAGAGCGAACTTCGATTGGACCCGGCGAATCGCGTTGCGAACCATGCACGGCCTGTGCAAGATTACAGATTCCGTGGATCACATGATTTTTCGTACAAGCACAGTCCTGTTGCTGCTCGCCGGGGGCCTCGCCCAGGCCGGCACGCTCCCCCTCGACGGCTACGCCGCGATCGTCAACGACCGCGTCATCACCGTAGGCGAGGTCATGGCGTATGTTCAGCCCACGGAGCAGCAGATCTCCGATATCTATGGCGGCGATGAGTTGCGGAGCCGGCGTGAAGCCGTCTATGCCAGCGGCCTCGAGGCCCTCATCGACCGGGCATTGATCCTTGAGGATTTCGAGAAGAGCGGTGCCGCCATCCCCGATCGGCTCGTCAACGACCGGATCAACGAGATCATCTTCAGCCGCTTCAACAATGACCGCGCGGCTTTCGAGCGGGCGCTGATCGAGCAACAGGTCACGCAGGAGGAATGGCGCGACGAAATCAGGGACCGCCTTGTCGTCTCGTTTCTGCGCCGGCAGGAAGTTACCGATAAGGTAAAGGTCTCCCCGTTCGAGGTGCGGCGCGCGTACGACAGCCAGCTCGACAAATACAAGACGCCCGAAGAGATCCGGCTTCGTGTCCTCGTCCTGCACAAGGGCGCCACGCAAGAGGACCGCGATGTCAAGGCACAGGAAGCCGTGGTGCTTCGCGGCAGAATCCTCGCCGGCGAAGACTTTGCCGAAGTAGCCAAGGCGCGTTCCGAAGGCATGAAAGCCTCCGAAGGTGGCGACTGGGGCTGGGTCGAGCCCAAGAACCTACGCGAGGAACTGCGCCAGGTCGTCGAGACGATCCAGATCGGCGACGTGAGCGACGTGATCGAGGCCGGCGATGAGCTCTATATCCTCCGCGTGGAAGAGAAGAAAGCGGCAGGCTTTGTCCCGTATGAAACGGTTCGACAGACCATCGAGGACGAGTTGAAGCAGACCGAAGCCGCGCGCCTCTACAAAGCCTGGATTGACCGGCTTCGCAACAAGCATTACGTCCAGATCTTCTGATTGCGGCCTCCCTATGCGGCGTCGTGTCAAAGCACACAAGGGTCTACGCATCGGCATCACCCTCGGCGACATCAACGGCATCGGACCAGAAGTCGTCCTGAAAGCCCTTTCCGGAAACGTTTGGCCCGCAGACGTCGAATTCGCGCTCGTCGGCTCCGCCCCCATCGTCGAAGCTCAGGCACGTGCCTTCCGCCGCGCACCGGATGTCCTCGTCCTCGACCCCCTGCCCGCCTCATCGCTTGCCTGGAAACCCGGGAAGATCGACCCCAAAGCGTCGGCCTGCGCCGCGGAATGGATTCGCGCGGCGGCAAACGCATGCCTTGCGGGCGAGCTCGACGCGATGGTTACGGCTCCGATCTCGAAAGAAGGATTTCACAAAGCCGGGGTGGATGTTCCCGGCCACACGGAGTTCCTCGCGGAGCTGACAGGTACAAAGCGTTACGCGATGATGCTTTTCGGCGGCCCGCTGCGCGTTGTCCTTGCCACGCGCCATGTCCCCCTCGCGCGCGTGCCCCGGCTCATTACAAAAGCCACGGTCCGGGAGGCAATTGAGATGGCCGCCAGGGCTCTGCCCTGGCTCGGATTCCCGCGTGGACGGATCGCGGTATGCGGGTTGAATCCGCATGCAGGCGAGAACGGTGACATCGGGCAGGAAGATCTCAAGGTCATCAAGCCGGTCGTCGATACCATGCGTCGCAAGGGCGTGCGCGTATCCGGTCCTCATCCTGGCGATACCGTTTTCCACCACGCAGCACGCGGGGCTTTCGATGTTGTCGTGGCGATGTACCACGATCAAGGCCTTGCACCTCTCAAGTTGATCGCTTTCGACAAAGGCGTGAACCTCACACTCGGCCTGCCCATCATCCGCACATCTCCCGACCACGGCACCGCCTTTGACCTTGCCGGGAAGAACCAGGCCAATCCATCCAGCATGACCGAGGCCATCCGGCAGGCGATCGCCCTCGCAAGGCGCGGCAATCCGTGGGCGCGTTGATGGACCCCACGAAGCCCAGCGACGTGCGCTCGCTCCTTGCGACACTCGACTTCAAGCCGTCGAAAGTCCTCGGCCAGAATTTCCTGATCGATGCCAACATTATCGACATCATCGTCAAGCTTGGCGACATCCAGCCGGACGACGTCGTCCTTGAAATCGGACCCGGCCTCGGCGCCCTGACCTCACCACTCGTCGCCAGGGCGAAGCGCGTCATCGCCGTCGAGAAGGATGACGTGCTGGCAAAACACATCGCGGGCTATTTTCCCCACGCGTCACACCTTGAATTGCGCCATCAGGATGCGCTCGATCTCGACTACCAGATGATCTTCTCCTCGGAAGGTGTGCGCAAGGTCATCTCCAATCTCCCCTACTCCGTCGGCAGCCGCATGCTGATGGAGATTTTCGCCTGCAATCCGGGACCCGATCGCATCGTCGTCACCGTGCAGGAAGAGGTCGCGGACCGGCTTGCAGCAAAACCGTCCACCAAGGATTACGGCCTGCTCGGTATCTGCGCGCAGGTGGACTACGAGACGCGCATCGGGAAGATCATTTCGCCCAACTGCTTCCTGCCGCCGCCCCAAATCCGCTCAGCCGTCGTCGTGCTGGAGAGACGGAAGGAAGAGCGACGACTATCCGTCAGCCGCGTCGCGTTCCGCGATCTTGTGCGCCGCCTCTTCTCGCACCGCCGGAAGCAGATGCAGAGCAGCCTGTCGCGCGAGTTCCCGCACGTTAGCGCTGATCGTCGCGCCGAAGCGCTCGCGGCCGCCGGTGCGAACGACAAGGACCGGCCCGAGAACCTGACGGTGGACCAGTGGATCCGCCTCGCGGCAGTCATCTTGACGGACCACTGATTCCGGCGGTATTTTAAGGGCACGTCCGAGGGAACTATGAAACACATCCTTTCCATCTTTGCTGCGTCCGTCCTTTTCACCGCTCACACCCATGCCGCCGATTTCGACCTGCAGGCGGCGATCAATGCCGCGACGGCCGGCGATATCGTCAATGTGCCGGCGGGTGAGTACAAAGGACCGATCAAGCTGAAGGATGGCGTCCTGCTCGTGGGCGCAGGTGCGGAAACGACCATCATCGACGGGCAAGGCCAGGGAACCGCGGTGCACGCCGCCAAATTTGCGGGGATCGTGGGCTTCACTGTGCGAAACGCCTTGAACGGAATACATAACGGTGGACAGTTCATCGGCGTGTTTGAGTGTGTTTTCGAGGGCTACCAGCAATTCGGCCTGCGGCTTGAAGGCGGCTCAGCGGTTGTCGCCAACAACCACATCCGCAGCGTGGATCGCGGAACGGGCATCGCATCGTTCAACTCGAATCCGCTGATCATCAACAACGTGATCGAATCGAACGTCACGGGTATTCACGTCATTCCGCACCTCGTCCCGACGATCGCCGACAACGTATTCAGCGGAAACAGGATCGGCATCAGGCTCGATGGAGAAGCCAAGGCCATCCTGCGGAACAACGTCTTCAGCGGTGGCGGTGAAACCATCCGTGGCGGTTCGCTCGACGCGAGCGACATCATTCGGGACCTGACCACGGAAGATTTCGAACTCCCCGTCGGACAGAACACAGCAGCCTATCTTGAGCTGATGCGGCGCGTACACGATGAAGCCGCGTCCATCCAGTCACGCGTCGTGTACGACCTGGGTGCGACACCCGGACGCTTTGGCCTCGGCGTCTTCATGCCCTGGGCCACGTTCAACATCGGCGCTTCAACCATCGACACGGTGATCGAAACGTACGACGCCTACGACCGCACCACGGACGCCGCCCTTAACGCGTCATTCAAGATGCTCGGCGACCGCCCGTCGATCGATGTCAGCAACCCGGAGATCACGGAAAAGCAGCTTGATCGTTTCGTCTGCGAGAAGATCTTCGTGCACCCCGAATCCTACAAACTCGACAACACAGGCAATCTCACGTTCGACCGCGTCACCAATCTCACCCGCATTGAGGTGAAGATTCCCGCGTCTTACCACGTGGTCGAAGCCAATCCGGGCGCGGTCATTGAGTCCGATGCATCAGGCCGCGAAGTCGTGAAGCTGACCGAAATGGGCACAACGCGCGTCCGCATTGTAATGCAGCGGTAGGGCGTTAAGGCTTCAAGCCCGGCGGAAACGCTTCGAACCAGCCGAAGTTGAACAGCTGATCGGATCCCGCGCTCTCGCGGATCGACCACGAGCCACTCGTCGCATAGTACGTCGCGGGATCGGCGCGCCCGTCCCCATCGTAATCAAGCGGCAGCGGAATTCCACCCGGCGCGCCGAACACAAACGTGGAGAATCCCGCGGTGGATGCGGAGATGTACCAGCGCGCCTGGTCGGGATCGAAGACCGCGAAATCGCGTCGTCCATCTGCGTCGTAGTCCGCGGGCACGGGAATCACGGTGCTGTAGCCGAACTGCGTGGCTTGATAGCCCAGCGTGGAGCGGAACACGTGCCAGATACCGGTGTCGGGCGCGAACACCGCGATATCCGCACGGTTGTCGCCATCGAAATCGCAGGCCACGGGAACTACGCCCGGATAGCCGAACTGCGTCGACGTGAAGCCCGCAGTGGAGCGGAAGATGGACCACACGCCATTCGCGGGGTCGAACACCCCAATGTCCGTGCGCCCATCGCCATCGTAGTCAGCCGCCACAGGCAACGTGCCCACATAGCCGAACTGAACCTGACGAAATCCCGCTGTGCTCTGTTGGATGTACCAAGTGCCCGAAGGCGGATGGTAGACGCAAAGATCTGTTCGTCCGTCGCCGTCGTAGTCGCCCGGACAGGGCACCACGCCGGGATAGCCATAGACTGTTGTTGTGAAACCTTGGGACGAGCGGTTCAGATACCACTTGGCTTCCGGCGCATGATGAACGACCCGATCGCTCTCGCCATCGCCGTCGAAGTCGCGCGGGTCTTCGAAGAACAGGAGTTGCGGCGAGACGGGACGGAGCCAGGCCTGTACGAAGGGAAACGTGCGATCGAAGCGACCAAACTCATCCAGCCCGTTCGGAAAGGCGCAGTACGATGTGCCGCCGTAGAGTTGACCAAGGAACTCCTTGTTCTCGTTGAAGAGCGGACCGCCGCTGCTTCCCGGTTCCGTGACGCCGCTGGACCACTGCACGGACCAGAAGCTGTCCCGCGTAGCCGGGCCCATCAAGCTGCCGAAACTGATGCGTTTGTAGTCGCCGTCCGGATGATGGATGCTCGCGATCGACGACCCGTTCGCCGGCGTGGCGGCTGACCAAGCCTCATAAATCACACCGGGCGGTGGCGGATTGCGCATCCGCAGGAATGAAAAGTCCGTGCCCCGTGAGCGACTGATTCCAGTGAGAAAGTCTGCGCCTCCCGTTGTGCGGGGCACACTATTCAGGGCGGGCACAATGCCACCGCAACCTTCGGACTGGTAGAACCAGTAAAACTCAAGCGTATTGGCAGAAGTCGGCGTCGTGACGCAATGATTCGCCGTCATGAAGTAGTTCAACTGCGCTGCGGGATCGCTATCCGCGAGCAGGCAACCCGTGCAGAAGATGTAGCCGTCGCGGCTGATGGATCCGATGCCGGCAACGCCGGCTGCAGCAGTTGTCCACGCCGGTGTGCACATGACATCGTTGTGACACGAGCCCACCCTTGGCTGCACGAGGGCTTTCCATGGTGTGTAGATATGGGCGATCTCGCGGATCTGTGCCTGCACATCGCGGGTTGACGCCCCCGCCGGGATGACGATCTCCACGCAGACCTTCGGACTGAAGACCGTCTCGATCCACAGTTCTCCCGCCGTGACCTCGTGGGGTCCGTATGCGTCTGCCGGATCATCGCTGGCATAGACCACAACGCGTGAGCCGGTCGGAAGCTGCACGTCTTCAAGATGAATGCGAATGCCCTCAGATCCCGGCGCTTCAAGTTCAATCGTCGTAATCTGGCGTCCGTCGGACAGCATCGACCAGTAGTTCTGTGATCCGGCATCCACGCGCATTGGGGCGAGCTTCCGCAGTACGCCGATACGGCGTCCGCCCTTCTCCTCCGAGATCTTAGCGTCCTCCTGGATGACCCGCGTGAGGTCGATGCGATCAAGGACCCGGACCTGTCGCGGTAAACGCGGGTCAGCTACCGGCACGGGTCGCACATAAGGAGCGCCGATCGCCCGTTCAGCCGTTGCGCGTGGGCCGGACGGTCTCGCGGGCACGGCAATCGCCTGTGACGAAAACAAAGAGAGAAGGAGAAGACACAGCAGTCTTTGCATGCCCACACTATACACGTCAGCCCCCGGGTTAGCGTCCCTTCACACGACTCGAAATGATGCGTTGAACTTCGCGGTCAGCGGTCTTGCGCTTGATGCTCTCGCGCTTGTCTTCCGCCAGCTTGCCCTTGGCCAGGCCCAACTCGATCTTCACCCAGCCCTTCTTCAGATACACCTTAAGTGGGATGACTGTGAAACCCTTCACGGCGGTCTGGCCGACGAGGCGATGGATCTGGTCCTTGTGCATCAGGAGCCGCTTCGGACGGATCGGATCATGCTCTGCGATACGGCTGTGGACGTACGGGAGGACGTGCAGGTGGTAGAGGACGATCTGTCCGTTCTCGATGGAGGCGTAGGCTTCGCCGAGGCTGACGCGGCCTTCGCGGATCGATTTCACCTCGGCCCCCTTGAGCTCAATGCCGGCTTCGAACTTCTCCACGATGTGATAATCGTGGGAGGCCTTCCGGTTCGATGCGATGATCTTGAACGCGGACTTTTCTTCTGCGGGTGCGTTCATTTCAAAAAGAAGGCCGGCTTCAGGGAAGCCGGCCTTAAATCTCTCGGCCGAACCGGGGTCAGCGACCCCGGCTACAGCGTCAAAAGCGTTACAACGTGATCAGGTTATCCGCAGCCGTCGAGCGGACCGGCGGCGTATACGTGCTTTCGGAGGCCAGCTTGCCTTCGGCGATTTCCTTCAGCGCGATGTCCATGTTCGACTGGTGATGGTCATCCGGCTTGACCAAAGGGCGCTGCCCCTGGTTGAGCTGGCGCACGCGGCGCGAGACCATGTTGATCAACAACGGCACATTCTCGATGCGAGCCTTGGCCAAATCCAAATACGTGGTATTCATCGCAGGTTCCTCAGGTTCAAAAGACGAATCAAAGATAGTGCGGTTTCGCTCCGCTATTGTCAATTCAAGCCTGTAGTAGCGTCTCCGCGAGACGTATCGGGGAAAAAGCGCCCCGCTCACGGAGCGGGTACTACAGCGTCTATACTAAAGAAGCGGGCGCTCCGTTGCCGGAGCGCCCACATTCCTTAATGCCTTCGCGAGAAGGATTTAGTAGTCCATTCCGCCGCCCGGGGGCATGGCAGGAGCGGCTTCCTTCTTCTCAGGAAGTTCCGTCACCATGCACTCGGTCGTCAGGAGCAGACCCGCGATGCTCGCGGCGTTCTGCAAGGCTGAGCGCGTGACCTTGGTCGGGTCGATGATACCGGCCTTGACCATGTCCACGTACTCACCCGTCGCGACGTTGTAGCCGTTGGAGCCCTTGGACTTCTTCACTTCCTGAACGACGATGGCACCTTCGATGCCGGCGTTGTCCACGAGCTGGCGGAGCGGGGCTTCGCAAGCGCGACGGACGATTTCGGCGCCGATCGCCTCGTCACCCGAAAGCTTCAAGTCTTCGAGGGAAGCCTGCGCGCGGATAAGAGCCACGCCGCCACCGGCGACGATACCCTCTTCCACGGCCGCACGGGTTGCGTGCAACGCGTCTTCGACGCGGGCCTTCTTTTCCTTCATCTCGGTCTCGGTCGCTGCACCGACGTTGATCACCGCGACGCCGCCCGCATCAATCTCGCTCGTTCGACCGGGAGTTTGCAGACATTGAACTAGCGGAATGCTGAAAAGTCCGCCTGCGGCATTTTTGCCGCTATGCTCCCGACGGTCCTTGCCGCTTTCGATACCGGTCCTCTTGGCGCGCTGGTCTGCACTGAGACGGTGCAGCTGTGTCTTGATTGATCCACCTACGAACGTGGATAATTCCTGGTAGAGGATTGGCTTATGCCTGCATCTCGAGTGCGAACGGGGGTTCTTGCAGCGGGTATCGCTGCCCTGCTGCTCCATTTTTATACTGAAGTGGCGCAGCAATTCCAGACGCTCGTTCCTCATC
>CAZCZZ010000088.1:0-10808 GCA_964503335.1 uncultured Verrucomicrobiota bacterium | reverse complement strand
AGAAGATCACGCCGGGCACTTTCACGCGGGACACCAGAAAGGCGACGAGGTCCCCGAACTCATCGGGAATCGCGTAGCCCACGGTGTCTGGAATGTTCAGTGTCGTCGCGCCGGCTTCAGCAACCGCCGTGTACAGCTCCGCCAGGTATTCACGGTCCGATCGCGTTGTATCCTGCGCCGAGTACTCGACGTCCGGCGTAAACGACTTCGCCAGCTTAACCGCCTTCACCGACCGCTCGATGTTCGCCTCGCGGGTCATCCGCATCATGTTCCGCAGATGGATATCGCTGCCGGAACTGAATGTGTGGATACGGCGGCGCTTCGCGGGCGCGATGGCGTGCCCTGCCCGCTCGATGTCCTTCTCCATCGTGCGCGCGAGCGCGGCGATGACGGGACCCTTGATCGTCTCCGCAATGCGATGCACCGCCTCGAAATCGCCCGGCGAGGCGATGGGGAAACCTGCTTCGATAATGTCGACATTTAGGCGCGCCAGCTGCTTCGCGACCTCCAGCTTTTCGTGGAGATTCATTGTCGCGCCCGGGCACTGCTCGCCGTCCCTCAGCGTCGTATCGAATATGACAACTCTATCCTGCTCAACCCTCTTCATAGAAACCTCTGGTCAATAGCTAAACGTTTTTGCGTGAGCCGACAAAAAAACCCACCCCGCCGTCGCGGAGTGGGTTACAGACCCGGGGACCATCAGCTCACGAGGGCTGACACGGCCCCACCGCAACGGAGGGGTTACTAAGCAAGAGTAGTCCAAGGTTCCCCCCGGACTGCCTCGACGCTGCGGTGATGACGTTGTTACGCATGGGGTGGACTATATGCCATGGCCGCTGCCCGTCAAGCCCCCCGTCCCCCCGTGCCCGTTCCCGGGCTGATCCAGAACCTGCCGCACGGCGCCGCCAAGCCCATCCCGCGTGTAAGGCTTGGTCACATACGATCCGGCGCCCAGCGCTAGCACTTCCTTGACCCGATCGTTCTCGGAGAAGCCGGTCACAACGACGCAGCGCTGCCCGGGCCGGATCTTTACGACCTCCCGATACGTGTCGAGGCCATCCATGTGCTCGTCCATGATCATATCGAGCACCAGCACATCGGACTTCCTCTGGTGAAGGAAGTCCAGCGCCTCGCGGCCGCTTGAGACCGTCTCCACGGCATAGCCAAGGGATCCCAGCAGTCGCTGAGCGAGGGCTCGCTGTTCGGGCACGTCGTCGATAACGAGGACCGACTCCTTGCCGCGAATATCCTTCGCCGCGGCAACCTCGGGTCGCGCATTCTCCTTCGCAACCGGCAGGTAGATGCTGAAGTCCGTCCCCCGTCCGGGCGATGTCCTGACATCGATGTAGCCTTCAAAATCCCGCACAACACCGTAGACCACGGCGAGGCCGAGTCCGGTGCCGCTCCGGCCCATCTTCTTCTTCGTGTAGAACGGCTCGAAGATCCGGTTGAGATCGTCGGGCGAAATGCCGTCACCCGTGTCTGAGACCTGGAGTACGACGTAGTCACCCTTTGCAATGGACTCGTATCCGCGAAGCGGCGCATCCAGGTAGGCTGTGGTCGTGCTGAGCGAAACACGACCACCGTTCGTGCAGGCCTCGTACGCGTTGATCACGAGGTTCTGGATCACCTGCATCATGTGCGAGGGAGAGGCGCGAATCATCGGAAGCCTGGCTGCGACACCGAGCTTGAAATCCACGCCTGGATGGTTCGCCTGCAGGTCGCGCAGCTGGGGCGACTTGACGAAGTCCTCGATCACCTTGTTGATCTGGACCTGCGTCGTCTGCAGGTTGCCGCGGCGGGCGAGCGCCAGGAGGTCCTGGATGACCGCAGCCGAGCGCTTGGCGGAATCGCGGATCTGAATCACGTCCTCGCGGAGAGAACTGTCCGGCGGCAGCTGCTCCAGGATCATGTCGGGATAGCCCACCAGCGGACCCAGCATATTGTTCAAATCGTGCGCCACGCCGCCCGCGAGGATACCCAGCGATTCGAGCCGCTCTGCACGCGCCAACCGGTCCTGCAGGTCACGCTCGCGGGCCTCGGCTCGCCGCCGCTCCGTCACATCCACCGCCGTGCCCGTGGCGCCGATCACGACACCCTTCTCGTCCATCACTGCACGACCCGTGAAGCTCAAGTGCACGGGCGCGCCATCCTTGCGCACATGCGTCGTTTCGTACTGCGAGACATATTCACCCTTCATGGCCCGCTGGAACTCGCGCAGATCCGAATCCAGTCGATCCGGATGAACGAACTCCGTAAAGGAATGTCCGATCATCTCCTCGGGTGCGTAGCCGTATATGGACCGCACAGCGCTGTTGACGAAGGTCCAGCGTCCCTCCGCATCCACGGCAAAGATGAGGCCCTGCGAGCTTTCGATCAGGTCGCGGTACTTCTTCTCGCTCTCGCGCAACGCCACGTCGGCCCGCTCGCGCTCGGCGATCTCGCTTTGGAGTTCCTGTGTCCTTTCATCGACCCGCTTTTCAAGCGTTCGCCTCGATATCTCCAACTCCTGGTCACGTTTCTGGATCTGCGCGAGCATGTCGTTGAAGCTGTCGACGAGCGACCCGATCTCGTCTTCCTCGGTCTTTTCCGCCCGCAGCGAGTAGTCCCTGTCCGTCGATACGCGACGCGCCAGCCGCGCGAGCTTGAGGATGGGATCCGAGACGAGTTTCTGGAGGCGCAAGGTCAGGATCAACGACGTCATCATCGCGAGCGCGACGAGTCCGACGACGATTCCCGAATACTCGCGGAGCCGGTCCTCGATCATCTTCAGCGAGGCGCGCACGTTCACGATGCCGATCAGTTCCTCTTCGAGATAGATGGGGCGCCACACATCGATCACCCCGGCCCTGATCACGGGTCGGCGCGATACGGCATCCGATGGCGCCATGGCTCCGCCCGTGCACTGGTAGCCGCCGATCGGTCGCCGGACCTGGTCGTAGAGGCAGGCCGAAAGGATGCGCGGATCCGAACTCAGCGCCTGCAGTTCATCGGCGGCAGCCTCGTCGTCCTGGAATGCAAGGGCGGCGGAGCAGTTGGACCCGATGACGTCCGCAAGCCTCTCGATATGCATGGTGATCGCGCGCCGGTACACGACATAGTCCACGGCGACGAAGGCGGAGCAGGCGATGCCGAGGGCGAGGCCTGTCGTGGCCAGCATCATCAACATCAGCTTCATTTTCAGCGTTATGCCGTTGGCCAGCTTCATGGCGCACTCTCCCCGGCATCGAAGTTCTTCACCCCGACCGCGAGCTTGAGCAATTTGTAACTGAGCTTCGGACCTGCGCGCTGGGTCGCGGCGAGGTTGATGGTGAAACGGAGTTTCGGACCCGACATGAAGACCTCGATCATGCCGCCGGAATCCGCGAAGCCCTGGATGTCGGACACCGTCAGGGCGTGGCTGAACTGGAGACCGCGCAGGATGGTGTCGAGGCCCTCCTTCTCCGATTCCGCGACGAAGACGAGATGGCAGCCAGCCGCCACCTTCACGTCGCTGCTGCGGATCACGTCATAGCCGGCGACGCGGCCGGTCGGGTAGGCCACGCTCTGCAACTTGCCGTCAAAGGGATCCTCGCCGAGGATACAGACCTTCAGGGGTTCGCCCCTCCTCGTTGCTCCTGCTGGCCAGTCCACGAACTTCAGGAGCCGGACGACAAAATCCGCCTTCAATTGTGCTTCATCAACCGGCGCGGCATCCTCATCCGCGCGAGCGACGGGAGAGATCAATGCGATCAGGAGAGCCCATGCGGCCAGTATCGTAAAGCGCCCCCCACAGCCCTTCATGCCAGGATTCTTCAGACGACCTCCGTGTCCGCAAGCTACCTTACGCTGGATGTTACGTCGGCGTTCCGGGATGTAAAGCTATCGAACAACGTTTCGCAGCACATCCGCCACCAGTGGCGGGATCTCGCCACCCGGCACAACGGGTCGCTGGCAGACTTCGCCAAAATGCCTCAGCAGCATAGCCCGCACATCGGAAATGCCCGGACAGGCTTCCCCGAGCTCTGTCTTCAGGCTAGCCACCTGCTCTCCCACGAGGCCGCAGCCGACAATGAGGTCAAAGCCACCCAGATCGGGCGCCACGTTGAAACTCATGCCGTGCAACGTGACCCAGCGCTTGATGTGAAATCCGATTGCAGCGACTTTTCCCGCACCGGTCCAGGCTCCGGACATCCCCTTCCTGCGGTGCGCAGTAACGCCGAAGGACGCAGCCGTCCGGATCGCAATTTCCTCGAGGTTGTTCAGGTAGCCGTGGGCGTCAGCTTCCTTCTCTCCCAGCTTCAGGATCGGGTACAGCACGAGCTGCCCAGGCCCGTGATAGGTGACATCGCCACCGCGCGAAGAGACTTCGAAGGCGATTCCCCGTCGCGCGAGTTCGTCCGGGGACACGAGAAGATGCGCGTTACGGGCCCGGCGGCCCAAGGTAACGACGGGCTCATGCTCAAGGGCGAGCACAACGTCGGGGATTCGATCATCGACACGGAGAGCCGCCAGGGACTCCTGCAGTCGCACCCCCTCCCGGTACGGGACAGGACGTTCGAAGATCAGCGCGATCGGGTTCAGCTTACCCTTCGTCGTCAGGCATCAGCGCTTCGTACTGGTCGGCCTCGAGCAGCATTTCGAGTTCCGAGGGATCGTCGGGCTGAATCTTGAAAATCCATCCCTCGCCATAGGGGTCCACATTGATCAACTCGGGCTTGTCGATCAGGGCCTTGTTCACATCGGTAATCGTGCCGCTGATCGGCGCATAGATGTCGGACGCAGCCTTAACCGACTCGACAACGGCCACTTCTTCCTGAGCCGCAAACGAATCACCCGCCGTGGGCAATTCCACATACGTGAGGTCCGAAAGCTGGTCCTGGGCAAAATCCGTAATGCCCACCACCGCAACCTTCCCCTGCATGCGAACCCATTCGTGGGACTTCGTGTACTTCAAATTAGCCGGTGTCTCCATGTCGCTTCCTCTCAAGGTTTTCCGGACTCAGCAAGTCCGTCGATTGCGGGGGTTTCTATTTCGGATTCAACAAGGTGGTCAAGCAAAGAGTGGAAGTATTACCCCACCGCCCCGTGCCGTGCCGAATTGAAGCCATGGCACTCCGCTGCGGTGTTTCCGGGTCAGGACACGGCAGCGGAGTGCCGTGGCTACAAAGATTAAAGGAGGAAACTCTGCAAGAAGGCTGGCTTGCCCGGGCGTAGTTCGGAGCGGGGTCCAACCCGGCTTCGTGCCCATACGAATGGGAACTTCGCCGTGGCAGGCATCGTCCTCCGCGGACGCTCCGGACGAAGCCTGGAGGCGCGGGTCGGAATCGAACCGACGTATAGGAGTTTTGCAGACTCCCGCCTTACCACTTGGCTACCGCGCCGTTAGGAGAGAAACGCCATACGATACGTGGTGAAACGGGTTTATCCAGAAAAAATTGAGGGGCTGGACCTGTAGCCGGGGTCGGCGACCCCGGCTGCAGGTTTACGGCTCAGTTGACGTTGGCGCGATAGTCCTGCTGTCCATTGTTCAGCCAGATGGTCCTGCCGAAGCTGTCGGTCAGGGCGATGGCGTACCTGATCTGGGTTCCGGTTGGGAACTTGCCAAGCTTGCAGTTCCACCAATCGTTGTTGCCGACCCGGCCAGCCAACGCCATGGGTTTGCTTTGCCATGACGCGCCGTTGTTCGTGCTGTAGGCCACGAATCCGGAAGAGGCTGCGCCGCGGGGCCAGGTCTCGGCGTTCACCCAGATGTCGTTGTTCGACGTGATCGAACCGTTTGACGGCCAGTGGTAGGCATTCCCCGCCCACTGCAGCGCGCCGCCGCGAATCCGCGTGACGCTGTAGCCGAGGCTCTGCTCATTGAAGGTGAAGCGATACGTGCCGTGCATCATCTCGGTGGAGACGATGTCGCCGCCGGTGCTGTCCGCCGTGCCCGAGATCGGATTCGAGAATGCGTTCTGGTTAAGATCGCCCCACGCCACGGACCACGAACGGTTGCCCACGAACTTGAAGCGCTGGCCCGACGCATTCGTCACCGTGACGTCGTAGCTCCACTGGCCCGCATTCGTCATGACCATGTTGCCGTAGGTGTTCCAGTTGTTGAAGGTGCCGGCCACCGACATCGCGAAGTACGCGGAGTCGTTCCAGATGACGTTCAGCACATTGCTCGTGCCGGTATCCGGAATCTTGATGGCGAGGCGGTTGCCCGTGGTCATCATCCAGCCGTTGGTCGCCGACCCGAGGCTGACGACTGCCGCAAGCGGCTGCCCGTTCAGCGTGACGCTGCTCACGCCACGCGGCTTGTTGGCGTAAATGTAGAGCGAGCGCGTGCCGGGATCATATGAGCCTTCGCGCGCCGCGAGCGTGAAGGTCCAGCTATTGCTCGTGGCCACGCTGCTCATCCTCGTGAGCGCATATTCGCCGGACTGGTAGTCGAACGACTCCCCGTCGTCTTCATAAAGGTCAAAGCTGCTCGTGCCGGAAGGCCAGACCTGGATATCGAGGTAGTTCGGCTTGAACTCGTTCATGTGCTTCATCGACGCGCTCATCGGGACAATCGCCCCATCGCGCACGAAGAGCGGGATCTTGCCGAGCGGGGCGCCGACGGTCACCGTCTGCCCGCCGTCGTACTTGGCGTTGTCATGCCATGAATACCAACTCGTCCCGTACGGGAGATAGACCGAGCGGGTCGTCGCACCCTGCGAATACACCGGCGCCGCAAGCATCGAAGGTCCCACCATGAAGTCGTTGTTGTTCATGAAATGCGTGGCGGCATCGGACGTGAAATAGAACACCGTCGGCGCATTCATCGGCTCTCCTGTCAGCGTGGATTTCCAGACGAGCGAGTAGAGGTACGGCATCAGCTTGTAGCGGAACTTGATGCTGTCGCGCATGGCGCTCGTGTACGGCTCGCCGAAGCGCCAAGGCTCGCGTTCGCCCGTGTTCTTCTGGGCGTGGTTTCGGCAGAAGGGCGTCAGGGCGCCCCACTCCGTCCAGCGCGTCAGCAATTCACCCGTGGTGCTGCCAATGAATCCGCCAAGGTCGTGGCCGAAGTTCGGCTGGCCGGAGATCATCACGCTGGCACCCAGGCCGATGTTGTGCCGGGCATGATCCCAGCTCGCGGTGTTGTCGCCGCTCCAGTTCAAGGCGTAGCGCTGCACGCCGGGAAGGCCGGAACGGCTGAGCACGAACGGACGCTTGTTCGGGTACTTCGTCTTCAGGATGTCGTACGTCAGCGAAACCTCGCGCACGGCATAGTTCTGATGCTCGTTCTGCTCCCAGCGCCGCGTATCGGAGTTGCCGGTCCCATAGCGTCCGTCGAGCCAATAGAGGGCGTTCAAGGGAATCTTGCTATAGGGATCATTGCTCGCCGGCTCGTTCAGGTCGTTCCAGATGCCGGCGAAGGCGTACTGGTTCAGGAAGCCGAGCACCTTGGTCTTCCACCAGTCGCGCGCGGGCGTGCTGGAAAAGTCGATCCACGACGCCTGGCCGAACCAGTGCAGGATGTTATAGGTCGAGCCATCGTTGTTCTTCACGAGATGTCCGGCGTTGATGGCTTCTGTCCAGAGCGGGTCGGTGTTGTTGAGCCATGGCTCAATCAGGGGAACCACCTTCACGCCGCGGTCCTCGCAATGCTGGATCATGCCGGGCGTGTCGTTGAAGTTGTAGTTCATCGTCAACTGGCGGAGCGTGCTGTCCCAGAAGTACTCGTTCGCATCGACGTCCATGTAGTCGATGTCGAGGTACAGCGCATCGAGCGGGAAATCCTGGTTGCGGAACTCGCTGGCCAGCCACTTGATCCAGTTCTGGTTGAGGTAGCTGAAGCGGGACTGGTGATAGCCGAACGCCCACTTGGGCAGGAACGTCGGGCGGCCCGTGAGCTCGGAGTACCGGTCGAGAACTTTCGGCATCGTGTGATTCGAGCCGCCGCCGAAGAAGAAATAGTCCATCTGGCCGTCGCCGGATTCGAACGAGTACTTGTCGTTCCACTGCGAGCCCATGCGGAAGACCATGCGCGAGCTGTTGTTGAACAGGATGCCGTACGCCGTCGAGCCGCGAACGCCGTAGAAAAACGGCAGGCTCATGTAGGATGGGTTGCGGAATTCCTGCCACGTGTAGGTGTCGGAACTGTACTGCTGGATGCTGTGGCCGCGGCGGTTCAACGGGCCGGAATAGAGACCCAGACCGAAGAAGGCCTCGTTCGTGGCCATGACCTTGATGGACTTCAGCTTGAAGCCCGTGGGCAGCGTCGGGTTTTCGCGGATCGACGGATAGGTCGGGTCATTCAGCGGGTGATAGTCCGGATCGTATTCGATGCGATCATCCTGCAGCAGCGTGACGCCCGCCTTGTTCTTGAAATGGACGCGGAAGGGATTCTTGTCGACGACCACATCAAGCTGCGGGGTGCTGATCAGGTACGTCGCACCCTGGTCGCTAAACGTCGCGCCGGCGTTGGCCCAGTTCTCGAACGGCTTGGCGATGATCAGCTCTTCCTTGTCCCACAGTCCCAGCCAGTGGAAGCGAACGCGAACGCAGTCCGCGGCGTACGGTGTAACCTGCACAATACCGCCGGTTCCCAGCGTGAAATCAGCCTGCACGTTGCCCGCCGCATTCGTCGTGACGTTGACCCCCGTCACACCACCCACAGTCTGGATCGCCGCATGCGCAACAGTTGAAAGGCTAATCAACGCCAGCAAGGCGCCGCAATGTATTGTCTTCGTACTCATTCTTCTTCCCTCTTCCCTCTTCCCCGGTCCCTAATCGTGATGGTGATCGTTCTTGATGACCCAGATGCGCGAGCCCGGGTCGATCGGTGATTGGAAATCGCGGTCCTTGTAGAGATCGCTGAAATAGAGGCCGTCGGGACCCGCCGCGACTGCAGCGCATGTCGCCTTCCCGGCGCCCACATACGTCACGATGGGTTCATTCGATACAACGTTTCCGGCCGCATTGAATGCGAGCATCCGGATGCGCTTGCCGTTGCTGACCAGGTTGTTGGTCTGAGGTCCGGTCGCCCACGTGGGACCCGTCTCGGCGACAAACGCGTTGTCATAGTACTCCGCGGGGAAGTCGCTGCCGTTGAAGGTATTCGTTTCGATGAAGGCCAGGCCGACGGGTGCCGTCGCGGGACTCCAGAGAAACACGGCATGATTCGTCATGCTGGCGTTCAAGCCGTTGTAGCCGAGATTCATGCCGGCGGTGATCCGGGCAAAGCGATCGACTGTCGGACCATTCTCCACGGAGTAGTGTTGCCGGTCCTTCGCGCGCCAGCCGCCCCCGAAGGGATTGCGAAGGCCGTATGCCCAGATGTAGTCGGCGGCAGCGATCCCGTTCGCTGCGTTGTAGAACGGATTGTCCGTGCAGGGTGATCCGTTCTTCTCCATGCGCAGGATCTTGCCTTGGACCGTGAAGAGGCTCGTCGCGTTGGACACCACGAATCCGTCGCCGACATGGACATAGAGCTTGTCATCCGGGCCGATGGAAACGTGCGAGATCTGGTGCGAAGCGGGTTGCGATTCGCCGGGGAACGTGACGATATCCACCATGCCGGTGGCCGTCATGCCGTCGGGGCTGCTGAAAACGCGCGTCACCTTCGGATAACGGGGCGCGGCGGGGTCAGACGGATTCGCGCTATACAACATCGTGGCGAAGAAGTCGCCCGACTCGTTGTCGAGGCAGATGGAGCCCATGCCCGTTTCGCCGGCACCCGGAAACACGCCGAGCGGATCGAAGTTCAGGATGTTCGTCGCGTAATCGAGCACGGTGCCGTCCCGCAACACGGCGCGGATGTTTCCGTACAGCTCGCCGACATAGTAAAAGAGGTCCGTGTCGTTCGTGCCCGGTGCGGGTGGGAAGACGATCGAAACGGGAAGCTGGAAGCCCTCGCTGTGCATCTCCACTTCGAAGCCGTGCTTCACTTCCCACAGATTGGTGAGGCTTCCCCCACCCCCCGCGCCGGTCGCAAAGTGACGCGTAGCCCAGGGACTCCACTCTGTCGCGGGGTCGCCGCTCGAATCCCGGAAGCGCACCTGCAGCACGTAGTTCGACGACGGCGCCAGGGCGAGTTCGTTGGAGAACGAATTCATGAAGACGCCGTCGCCGTAGTGAAGGTGCGTCTTCACGGGGCCGTTGCTCACTCCGTACGCGGCCCAGACGATCTCATTCGTGCTGGCGTCGTAGATGACGTACTCGGACTCGCGGTGCTCGTCGGAATCGATCGGGTTGTACATCGGCTCGGTCTGCATGTGCAGGTCCTGCGCATTGACGAGATAGCCCAGCGGCGGCTCGTTCACGATGGGCGTGATCGGCTGATGGTTCACGGGGACGCCGACCGCCCAGAAGCGATCCCTGGGAATGATCTGCCTGGGCCGGCTCGGGCTCGACCAATAGAGCCTTGCCCACGCGCGGTCGTAGACCTCCTGGTATTCAAGGACGATGTCGGCGGGCTGGCCCGCAACGAGGGTGATCGATCCGTCGGCCACAACATTGGTCATGGTGTCCCACTTCTCCACGATAAGCTTCCCGTTCACCCACAGCCGGCATCCATTGTCGGTTTCCAGATGGAACGTGTAGGTCTCGCTGAACTCCGGCTCGACCCGTCCTGTCCAGCGGATCGAAAACGTGTCCACCGGTACCACGGGCATCGGTGTGCCATAGACCCAGTTGAAGTCGACATTCGCGTCGAGCCGGGCGACGGACGGACCGACCAGCTCCTGCGTCACATAGTAGTACTCGCCACGCAGGCCGGTTGCTTCAAACGGACAGGACGACGTGGAGACGATCGCGCCAACGTTGTTCACGACGAAGTATCCCTGGATCGTGTCGTA
>CAZCZZ010000087.1:0-11091 GCA_964503335.1 uncultured Verrucomicrobiota bacterium | reverse complement strand
GCCACCCGCTTCAAGGCGTCGTCATTCCAGTCCAGTGAGGTGAAGGACAGCAAGACCCAGGTCTTCGACGGGTCTGCCCCGCTTGCTGCGGCAAGCTGATCCCGGCATGGTTTGCCGGGCGACGCAACAAGGGGCAGATCAAATCGTTTTGGAAACGCCGTCATGTCCTCGCTGAACGGAAGACGCAGAAGGAGGTCCGCTTTCGCGTAGCCCTCGCGGATCTGCTCAATCGGCGCATTCCAGCGGTCGTCATTCGCCGCGAATTCCTCGTAGATCCAATCCCACGCGAAATTGCCGACGGCAAGGCGCGGGATGCCGGCCTTCGCGGCGGCATCGAGGGGGATCGACGGGATATCGGCCACGACGGCGGAGAAGCGTCCGGCCTTCAGAAAATCAACCTCCTGCTGAACCAGCGCTTCACGCCGCGCTAAAAGATCCGTCACGCGCTGCAGCGTCGCCGGCAGATCCACACGAATCGAATCGAGCTGAACCATGCCGACATCGAAAGAGCCCGCTCGAATCTGCACGGTTCGCGCCGGAAGGCGGCTGCGCAGGAAATCGGAAGGCAGGTCGGTCACCACGGTCACATCAACGCCGGGATACATCTCCAAAAGTGCGCGCAGGATATCCGTCGACCGCACCCCGTGCCCGTAGCCGTGGGCCGTAATGTAGTACGCGATGGAGTGGCTCTTCTTCATGGGTCGCGCCGGACGATAGCCTATCGCTCGACGGTGCGGAAGACGCCGAAGGAGCTGGTGTAGCCGTGGACGTAGGTGGACGGTCCGATGGGGCCGATCTCGCCGTTGCAGAAGAAGCCGCCGATTGGCACAGCGCGCACCTTATTAAGGAAGGCGTGCGTGTCATGGTTCGGCTGGCCGTAAAGGACCTGGCCGCGCCCGAGGCACGAGAAGAGCAGCGCGCCGGAGACCGGCGTCGAGCGCTGCGTGTCCGAATAGCGGATCAGCATCGCGTCGAGGTCTTCGGTCGACGTGATCTTGTCGCGCAGGTGGAACTGGACCACGCTGCCCTCCTGCAACGCTGAACCAATGGCGAGCACGCCCTTCGCGTAGTCGATGCCGACCAGGTTGCGGATCAGGAAGTCGCCGCGACGCGGGTCGGTGAGGAACGGGTCCATCTGGATGCCGAGGAAGAGCGATGTGCGCATCAGGTTGCGGTCGTACTCGTCGAGCGACTCGATAAGCTCGCCGAGATACTGCAACGGCGGACGGTGATTCACTTCAATGAGCACGTTCTCTTTGCAGGACGTGATCGTGAGCGGTGAGCCGATGGGACGGCAGCCCTGCGCGACGATTGTGTCGAGGATCAGGTTGCCGCTCAGCGCGATGGCCACAAGCCCGCGCCGATGACAGTCGCCGTCGAGGAACAATGCATTTTCGCCCACGTCTTTCGCGCCGCTGGCGAGTCCGCCAATCTTGGCACCGGACGGGAACGCGAAGTCGAGTCCGCCGAGAAACGGCTCGATCGATGTCGTATAGGGGTCCGCCAGCACGATGAAGTGCGCCTGCTCCCAATCCGACATACCCAACCATTCCTTCCACTCGCCCTGCGGGGAATCCTGGTCAGGCAGATCCTGCGTATCGGTATGAATGGTCTTCAGCCGGACATCCGGAAGAAGCGCCGCCGTGATGCTGAGTGCCGGCTTGTCCTCCACTTCCGATCCGCCGCCGATCACGCCGCCGCCCGAGCATCCGATCAGATGACGCGACGGCAGGTGCTCCTGCATCAAGGCCGGGATATCGCTGTAGGTGCCGGAGAAATGCGGGGAGGCGAAGACGAGGACGAGATCAGGTTGCCGCCCTTCGAGCTGTGTCCGCACATCGGCCGTGGCCTGAAGTACAGCTTCACTCAAGTTCGCCGACGTCGAAATACTGGATGCCCACTTCACGCGTTATCCGTCCCCTTCCCGATGAGGGGAATCTACACCAAGTGGCCGCAAAACGAAAAGCAAAGTGGAAGTGATCGCCAATGCGATCTCTTGAAAACGCCGGGGAAGAGGATACTCTGACCGATACATGGACACACCGCCCCTGCCCGCGAAGAAAAGCTCCAGTGGATTCTGGATCACGATCACGTTGCTCGTACTGGCACTGCTCGTCAGTGTCGGCTTCAACCTGATCCTATCCCTGTCGATGGCCTGGAACTCCTGGACGTGGACTGACGAAGGCGGCGGCGAAGACGAATTCCCCGTCATGGAGGAGACTTGGTCCTACGGGTCCGGCGACGCCAAGGTGGTTCGCATCGCGGTCGAAGGCGTGATCCTGCGGGAGATGGAGTCTGACGGATTCTTCGAGCAGACCGCAGATAAGATCACAGGCATCCTTCACCAGATCCGCGCCGCGAAGAATGACGAGGACGTCCGCGCGATCATCCTCGAAGTGGATTCCCCCGGCGGCGGCATCACGGAGAGCGACGAAATCTACGCGGAGCTGCTTAGCTTCAAGTCCAGCGCGGAGGGTCGGAAAGTCGTGGTCTTCATGCGCGATCTCGCCGCGTCAGGCGGCTACTACGTCGCAATGGCCGGCGACTGGCTGATCGCCCAGCCCACCACCGTCGTGGGCTCGATTGGCGTCATCATGCAGACGATCAACTTCAAGGGGCTCGGCGAGAAGCTCGGCATCAAGGACACCACCATCAAGTCGGGCGAGAACAAGGACCTGCTCAATCCCTTCATCGATGTCCCGCCCGAGCAGATGGCGCTGCTTCAAGGCGTCGTAGACAATATGTACGGCCACTTCTTCGATATCGTAAAGGAAGCCCGGGGCATCGAGGAAGCGACGCTGAAACCCCTGGCGGACGGACGCATCTTCGTCTCAAAGGACGCACTCGACCTCGGCCTCGTCGATCAGATCGGCTACTGGGAAGACGCCGTCGCCAAGACCGCCGAAGTCCTCGGCGAAAGCGCCGTCAAAGTCGTGCGCTTTGAGAAACACGACGAATTCCTAAGCCTCCTGTCTCTCCTCCAGACCCCCGTCGGCATGAGCAGGATCACCGAGGCCATGCGGCCGCGACTGATGTATCTCTGGAAGCCGTAGTCCGGTCCGTCATGCCCAAGACCAGCCAACGCGTCTCGCAATTCTCTGAATCCGTCATCCGCCGCATGACCCGCGTCGCCCAGGGCTGCGGGGCCGTAAACCTGTCGCAAGGCTTTCCGGATTTTGATCCTCCCGCCGAACTGCTCGCGGAACTTGAGCGGGTGAGCAAGGCGGGGCCGCATCAGTATGCGGTGACGTGGGGCGCGCCGGCGTTTCGTCAGGCCCTCGCGCGAAAGCACAGTCGCTTCTCGGGCCAGCCCGTCGACCCGGACTCCAATATCGTCGTCACGTGCGGTAGCACCGAGGCGATGATGGTGGCGATGATGACGGCGTGCAACCCGGGCGACAAAGTCATCGTCTTCTCGCCGTTCTACGAGAACTACGTTGCCGACACGATCCTGACCGGCGCGGAACCGATCTACGTTCCCTTGCGCCCGCCAGCGTTTGCATTCGATCCCGCGGAGCTACGCCGCGCGTTTGAACAACGACCCAAGGCGTTGATCCTCTGCAACCCATCGAATCCATCCGGCAAAGTCTTCACGCGCGATGAATTGCTCGTCATCGCCGCATTGGCCGAAGAGTTCGACACGTTCGTCATCACCGACGAAGTGTACGAGCACATCATCTACGCACCGCATCAGCACACCTACTTCAGCACGCTGCCCGGCATGGCGGATCGAACCATCACGTGCAGTTCGCTATCGAAGACCTATTCGATCACGGGCTGGCGACTGGGCTATGTGATCGCGCACCCGTCGGTTATTGACGGAGCGCGCAAGGTGCACGACTTCCTGACTGTTGGTGCCGCCGCGCCGCTGCAGGAAGCCGCCGTCGTGGCCTTGAATTTCCCTGATTCGTATTACGCGGAGCTGCAGGCGATCTACTCCGCCAAGCGGAAGCTCTTTCTCGACGGTCTCGAAGCCGCCGGGCTCTCCTTCACAAGGCCCGATGGCGCGTACTACGTGATGGTGAATATCGAAGAGTTCGGCGCCAACGATGACACGGCCTTCTGCGAGTGGATGGCGCGCGAGGTCGGCGTCGCAGCCGTCCCCGGCTCCAGCTTCTTCCGTGAGCCCGTGAAACCCATGCTCCGACTCCACTTCGCGAAGAACGAAAAGACCCTGCGGGAGGCTCTTTCCCACTTGGAATCGCTTCGCGCAAAGGCAGCCCACCAGCAATTCGCGTAAATTCTCTGTGTTGTAATGCTCTCGTCTTAAGCAGCTTACACAATCCGATTCATTTTTTCTCACAGACCGCTTGACGCTTCGCGCGTAATTCCCTATTTAGTCTACATAGTTTGTAGAGTAACTAGAGTATGTTGACGAGCAAAGCAAAGTACGCGTTGAGGGCACTGTTGTATCTGGCGCGATCAGGAGATCGCGGGCCGGTACTTATTGCAGACCTCGCAAGGGACGAGAAGCTGCCCAGGAAGTTTCTGGAGCGGATTCTCCTCGATCTCAAGCAGTCCGGCATCTTGCAGAGCCGGAAGGGCAAAGGTGGCGGGTACTTGCTCGGGCGTACGCCCGACAAGATCAGCCTCGGCCAGGTCATCCGCGAAATGGACGGCCCCCTCGCCCCGGTGCCTTGCGTCAGTCAGACCGCCTACGGGCGATGTAAAGAGTGCGCGAGTGAGGCGGACTGCGAGATCCGCCTCGTCATGAAGGATGTCCGCGATTCGATCGCTGCGATCCTGGATGGCACGACCCTCGCGGACCTGCTCGAGCGACGCACCAGCAAGGATGCGGCGGCATTGACCTACGATATTTGAGACGGGACGGACATGAGCAAGCAAGACGAGAGAGAGAAGAAGACTGAAGGACAGTGGGAGAACGAGATTCTCCGCGCGATCCGCGAAGTGAAATTCGGATCGGTTGAGATCGTGATCCACGACTCGCGCGTGGTGCAGGTGGAGCAGCGGGAGAAGATCCGGTTCCAGGGCAGTGACCAGAATCACCGCCAGAACGCGAGCTAGACTTTTAAACAGGCCGACCAGTCGTACTGGAGGCACAAGCTAAACAAACATCGGATGCGCAAATTGCGCACCCGCAGGACTGACCGGTTCACCGGAGGTTCCCTGCAAGCATGCAAGGAATACGAACGTGAATACGAAGAAGTCGTTGTGGATCGCTGCCCTCGCGGGTGGCTTGGCCGTCGGCACCCCGGAGGTGCGGACCGCATCGGGACAAGAAGACGTGAACGAATTGGATCAGCGAATCAAGATTCTCGAGCGCAAGCTGGAGATTTCGGAAGAAGCCGCGGCCACGAAGGCCAAGGAAGCACCGAAGTTCACGGCGGATACGAAGGACGGCTTCTCGCTGTCCTCCGCGGACAAGAGCGTGCAGCTGAAGTTCCGCGCGCTCGTCCAGGGTGACGCGCGGTTCTTCCTGAACGACGACGACAAGCGGCTGAATGATACCTTCCTGCTTCGCCGCGTCCGCCCCACCCTCGAAGGCTCGCTCGGCCCGCACGTCGGATTCCGCGTTACACCGGACTTCGCGGGCAGCCAGTCGGTGCTCTTCGATGCGTACGGCGACTTGAAGTTGTCCCCCCTCGCCAACTTCCGCGTCGGCAAGTCGAAGCCACCCGTCGGCCTCGAACGCCTGCAGAGCGCTAGCGACACCGCGTTTATCGAGCGCGGCCTGCCCACGCAGCTGGTGCCGACACGCGACGTCGGCGTCTCGTACTTCGGCAGCATCGGCACGGGCGTCGTCGAATACTCCCTCGGCGTCTACAACGGCGTCGTGGACGGCGGCAACGCGGACTCGGATACGAACGACGACAAGGACTTCGTCGGTCGCCTCTACCTGACGCCGTTCAAGAACTCCGATATCGAGGCGCTTCAGGGCCTGAGCTTCGGTGTCGCCGGCAGCTTCGGCGACCAGAGCGGCGCGACGAATGCACCCGGCCTGCCCTCCTTCCGGAGCAATGGCCAGCAGACGTTCTTCAGCTACCGCACGTCGACGAATTCCGCTCAGACGGCGATCGCGGACGGCGAGCGGACACGTATCGCTCCGCAGCTCTACTACGCAGTCGGCCCCGTCGGCGTGCTCGGCGAGTACACCATCTCCGAACAGGAAGTGGCCAATGGCAAGGGTTCGGATAAGCTGCAGAACGATTCGTGGGGCGTCACGCTCTCTTACGTCCTGACGGGCGAAAACGCATCCTTCAAAGGCGTGCAGCCCCTGATTCCGCTCGACCTATCGAAGGGCCAGTGGGGCGCGGTTGAACTCGTCGGCCGCATCGGCGAACTGAACGTCGACGACGATGCCTTCGCGAAGGGCTATGCCGATCCGGCGCGCTCTGCGAAGCAGGCAAGCAACTGGGGCGCCGGCGTCAACTGGTACCTCACCCGTAACGCCAAGCTCTCGCTCAACTACGAAAAGACCGAATTCGACGGCGGCGCAGCCAAGGGCGCAGACCGTGCGGATGAAGAAATCGTCTTCGCCCGCTACCAGATCAGCTACTAACAAGGAAAGACTAAACAGAACATGAAACTCTCTACATGGATATTTATCGCCGCACTCGCGGCCGCCACCGTTCCGTTGGCGGCCAACGCGGGGAAAGAGGTGACGCTCCTCAACGTCTCCTACGACCCGACGCGCGAGCTCTACACGGAGTTCAACGCGGCGTTCGCGAAGTACTGGTCGGCCATCTCGGGCGACACCGTGACGGTCAACCAGTCCCACGGCGGCTCCGGCAAGCAGGCCCGCGGCGTCATTGATGGCCTCGCGGCCGATGTCGTGACGCTGGCGTTGGCCTACGACGTCGATGCCCTCCACCAGAAGGGGAAACTCATCCCTTCTGACTGGCAGGCCCGACTTCCCCACAACAGCGCGCCGTACACGTCCACGATCGTTCTCCTGGTCCGCAAGGGCAACCCGAAGGGGATCAAGGACTGGGACGACCTGGTGAAGCCGGGTGTTTCCGTGATCACGCCGAACCCGAAGACCTCGGGTGGCGCTCGCTGGAACTACCTTGCGGCATGGGCCTTCGCCTCGCGCAAGTTCAACGGCGACGAAGCGCAGATCAAGGACTTCATCAGCAAGCTCTTCAAGAACGTCCCCGTTCTTGATTCGGGCGCCCGTGGTTCGACGACGACCTTCGTCCAGCGCGAGATCGGCGACGTGTTCATCTCGTGGGAGAACGAAGCGTTCCTCGCGAAGAAGGAATTCGGCGATGACAAGTTCGAGATTATCGTCCCCTCGATCAGCATCCTCGCCGAGCCCCCGGTCACGGTGGTGGACAAGGTGGCTGACCGGCGCGGCACGCGCAAAGTCGCCGAGGCCTACCTGAACCACCTCTACAGCGAAGAAGGACAGGAGATTGCCGCAAAGCACTTCTATCGTCCGCGGCTTGAATCCGTCGCCGCGAAATACGCGAAGACCTTCCCGGCGATCAACCTCGTCACCATCGATGACGAGTTCGGCGGATGGAACGAAGCCCAGCAAAAGCACTTCAGCGATGGCGGCGTTTTCGACGAAATCTACGCGAAGTAACTGAACCGCCATGGTGTCTCGAAAAACCAATGTATTGCCGGGATTGGGCATCACGCTCGGGTTCACGCTCGTGTACCTGACGCTGATCGTCCTGATCCCCCTGTCCGCAGCGTTTCTCAAAACGGCCACGCTCACGTGGGGCCAGTTCTGGGAAACGATCACGACAGACCGCGTGGTGGCGTCCTACAAGCTCAGCTTCGGGGCGTCCTTCGCGGCGGCATTGATCAATGGAATTTTCGGGACACTCGTGGCGTGGGTTCTCGTCCGGTATCAGTTCCCGGGCAAGAAACTCGTCGATGCCCTCGTTGACCTCCCCTTTGCGCTGCCGACAGCAGTCGCGGGCATTGCCCTGACGGCGATCTACGCGCAGAACGGCTGGATCGGACAAATGTTCGAGCCCTTCGGCATCCGCATCGCGTTTACATGGGTCGGCGTGCTGATCGCACTCATCTTCATCGGCCTCCCCTTCGTCGTACGCACAGTACAGCCTGTACTCGAAGACCTCGATGCGGAGATCGAGGAAGCTGCAGCGAGCCTCGGCGCAACGCGCTGGCAGACCGTCACCAAGGTTGTGCTGCCGACCGTGCTTCCCGCCATCGTGACCGGCGTCGCGATGTCTTTCGCCCGCGCCATCGGCGAATACGGATCGGTCGTATTCATCTCGGGCAATATGCCGATGAAAACAGAGATCACGCCCCTTCTCATCATCACCAAGCTGGAGCAGTACGACTATGCCGGAGCCACGGCCCTCGCCGTGGTCATGCTGGTCGTATCCTTCGCGCTGCTCCTCGTGATCAACCTGCTCCAGGCGTGGAGTCGAAAGGTCTGATGGCTGCCATCGTTTCAGGAATTCGCGCCAGGAAGGCTGCGAAGATCAGCACAAAGGATCCCGCCATCGTGCGCTTCCTGCTGATCACCATCGCGCTCCTCTTCCTCGCGATCATGCTGTTCGTGCCCCTGGTGGCGGTGTTCTACGAAGCGCTGCGCAAAGGTTTCGGTCTATACCTGAAGGCGCTCACCGAGCACGACGCGCTGCATGCCATCCGCCTCACACTGCTCACGGCCGCCATCGCAGTGCCCCTCAATCTCGTCTTCGGCGTCGTGGCCGCGTGGGCCATTGCGAAGTTTGAGTTCCGCGGGAAGAACATCCTGCTGACCCTGATCGACCTCCCCTTCGCCGTGTCGCCCGTGGTCTCCGGCCTAATCTATGTGCTGATCTTCGGCGCACAGGGCTGGTTCGGCAGTTGGTTCATCGACAACGATATCAAGATCATCTTCGCCGTCCCGGGCATCGTGCTGGCGACGATCTTCGTCACTTTCCCCTTCGTCGCCCGCGAACTCATTCCCCTCATGCAGGCGCAGGGATCGGATGAAGAGGAATCCGCCATCGTGCTGGGCGCAAACGGCTGGCAGACCTTCTGGAAAGTCACGCTGCCCAACATCAAGTGGGGACTGCTCTACGGCGTCATCCTCTGCAACGCGCGCGCGATGGGCGAATTCGGCGCTGTATCTGTTGTATCGGGCCACATTCGAGGCATGACGAACACCATGCCGCTTCACGTGGAGATTCTCTACAACGAGTACAACTTCGTCGCCGCCTTCGCTGTGGCGTCACTCCTGGCACTGCTCGCGCTGGTCACCCTGGGTCTGAAGAATATCGTGGAATGGAAGGCAGCGAGGGATTATGGGCATTGAAGTTGCGAACATCCGGAAAGCATTCGGCTCCTTCGTGGCGCTGAATGACATCTCAATCAAGTTTCCATCGGGCAAACTCGTCGCCCTGCTGGGTCCGTCGGGCTCCGGCAAGACGACGTTGCTGCGTGTGATCGCAGGCCTTGAAGGCGCGGACTCCGGCAGCGTGCTGTTCGATGGTGAGGATGCGACAAAGCGCAGCGCGAAGGACCGTCGCGTGGGCTTTGTCTTCCAGCACTACGCCCTCTTTCGCCACATGAGCGTGTTCGAGAACATTGCCTTCGGGCTGCGCGTGCGCCCGCGCAGCGTCAGGCCTCCGGATCGCGAAATCTCGGACCGCGTGCACAAACTCCTGCAGCTCGTCCAGCTCGACTGGCTCGCCGACCGGCTGCCCTCGCAGCTCTCCGGCGGACAGCGTCAACGCGTGGCCCTCGCCCGCGCCCTCGCCGTGGAGCCGCGCGTGCTGCTGCTGGACGAGCCCTTCGGTGCGCTCGATGCGAAGGTGCGCAAGGAACTGCGCCGCTGGCTTCGTCGCCTGCACGACGAAATCCATGTCACGAGCATCTTCGTCACGCACGACGTCGAGGAAGCGCTCGAAGTGTCCGACCAGATCGTCGTCATGAACGAAGGCCGCATCGAGCAAATCGGCTCACCCGAAGAAGTCTACGACCACCCCGCTTCACCGTTCGTCTACGACTTCCTCGGCAGCGTGAACGTCTTCCAGGCACGCGTTCATGACGGGCTTGCCCAAGTTGGACAAACCTCCATTGACGTTCCAGCCACGGCCGGTAGTGCGGCAAAACTCGGTGCGGGGTTTGCGCGCCCCCACGATATCGAAGTCTTCACCACCAACGAAGGCGGCGGTCTCATGCCCGCCACCGTTCGTTACCTGCATGCCGTCGGCCCCATTGTGCGCATCGAACTGCGACGCCAGGAAACCGGCGAAGTCATCGAGGCCGAAGTACCCAAGATGCGCTACCACGAATTGAATCCAAAAGTCGGCCAGACCGTCTACATCAGGCCCAGAAACTTAAAGATCTATGTGGAGGACTACTCGATCTAGGAGCAGAGGTTTAACCACGAAAGGACACGAATAGACACGAATTGCGGATGCTGACTGGTGTCCGACTTTTCGTGATTGAATTCGTGTTCATTCGTGTCCATTCGTGGTTAAAAAATCCGGTCTTAAATCTGATTCTTGCCTGTCCGGCCCTTTCCGGACATTCTTCGATTTCGACAGCCTTTTCGACAAGGACGACAACAAGGAGGAAATCATCATGGGTAACGTCTATAGCGACAACTCACTCTCCATCGGCCGTACGCCGCTGGTGAAGCTCAATAAGATCACGGCGGGCGCAAAGGCCACCGTGCTTGCAAAGATTGAAGGCCGGAATCCGGCGTACTCGGTGAAGTGCCGTATTGGTGCGGCGATGATCTGGGATGCGGAGAAGCGCGGCGTGCTCAAGCCCGGCGTTGAAATCGTCGAGCCCACGAGCGGCAACACCGGCATCGCCCTCGCCTATGTCGCGGCCGCCCGCGGCTACAAGCTGACCCTCACGATGCCCGAGACGATGAGCTTGGAGCGTCGTCGCGTCCTCGCCGCCTTCGGCGCGAACCTTGTCCTGACACCCGGCCCGGAAGGCATGAAGGGCGCGATCCGCAGGGCGGAAGAGCTTGCGGCGTCCGATCCCGCAAAATACTTCCTGCCCCAGCAGTTCAAGAATCCCGCGAACCCGGCCATCCACGAGAAGACCACGGGACCCGAACTCTGGGATGACACCAACGGCGCGATCGACGTGCTCGTTTCCGGTGTCGGCACCGGCGGCACGATCACCGGCGTGTCGCGCTAC
>CAZCZZ010000086.1:8694-11679 GCA_964503335.1 uncultured Verrucomicrobiota bacterium | reverse complement strand
CAACAGGTTGGAGAAATACCCGCCGAAGCGTCGGGTTTCTCAACCTGGACGTTGGAATGACAAATAGTATGAAGAGTATGCAAACGGGATCGACTGAGATGGGTGAGGGCGAACGTCGGTGCCCCGTTTGCGGAACGGGCATGACCAAAACAGATGTTCACACAATATCAGTCGACGTGTGCAAACAGCATGGTCTCTGGCTCGATAGAGGAGAACTTTCGGCGATAACCGGAATACTTCGCGGCAACGACGGAGCAGCCAAAGACAAGGAACTGAGGGCGGCAATGCGTGAGGGGAAAGTCGACGGAGCTATGTGGGGATGGTTTTCCCTACTCTTCGACTGAATAATGAAGAATTCCAACCAGCAGCCTGACCTTACCCCACGAAGCGCGGGGTCCGGTCATCTGCAACGTTCGGCCGAAGATGATAATGAAAGAGAAAACACATCAGATATCTAAACAGGGGCTTACGCTCTTCGAGTTGCTGTTCTTTCTGGTCGCGGTTGCTGCCGTGGGCGCGACGTGGGGCATAACGAGGGCAACTTGGGGCTTTTGGTGTGGATTCCTGGCAGGAGCAATTGTCGCGACTGTCTTTGCGGTCATCGGCCTACGGGCCAATGAGTGCTGTGCTCGGGCAAGAACGGCAAGAGATGTGCGCACTTTGAAACCAGAAGTGGACAACAGGCCGAACAACGCGTCCCAGCCTATCGCCGGGAAGCCCGGCTCAGGCTGAACGCGGACGTTCGATCGCAGAAATAGCCGACAAACGAAACCGGACAATGGAGTGGGATGAGTCACACTACCGGTGAACGGACAACGTGAGTCCCTCGGCGGGGTGGGGAAACCCGATAATCCCGTAGAGGGCGAGCCGGGGAGTTCAGTCAACTGACCTGAGACATCGGAAACAGGACGAGATATCCACTCGCAGCAGCCATAAGGTCTCGGGCGACCTTTACCACGAGACCACCAAATGGTAGGCTCTGCACAAAATTCAACGCGTCATCTCCAGCCGCCGGTGTTTACCAACTTGCGTCCAAGCCGGGGCCATGCAGCTTCAGTTCATCAACAATCAAGAGAGCTACCGTTATGACCCAACCGCTTGCCGAAATCGAAAAAGAAGCCATCCTGACGATCTCCTTGATGGCCGCGTTCGCTGACGGCGGCAAGAGCGAGGTCGAACGCGCGGAACTGAAGCGCATCGCCGAGAATTTCCCGGAATCGGACGTGAACCTGGCTGCGCTCTACCATCGCGTTCTGCTCCGGCAGGTTTCTACGACACAAGCCGCGCAGGCTCTGACCGCACACGACACCCGTCAACTTGCCTACGAAATGGCGGTTTGCGTCTGCGAAGCCGACGACGTGCTGAACGATTCGGAAAAGCGATTTCTCACCGATCTCCGGCACGAACTCCGTCTGAACGCAACCGAGACCGTTCGCATCGAGCAACAAGCGGACATCCTGGCCCTCGAACCTCTGGCGGAACCCGCATCCATAATGCCCCCTGCGATCCCCGCCTTGCCGACGGCTGCCGGTGCCGCGGTTGCCTCGCCCGATGTGGATCAAATGATCCTGAACTACGCCATCCTCGGCGGCGCGCTGGAACTGCTACCCGATTCGCTCGCCACCATGGCCATCGTTCCGTTGCAGATGAAGATGGTCTATCGCATCGGCAAGGCGCATGGCCATGAACTGGATCGCGGGCACATCAAGGAGTTGCTGGGAGTGGCGGGCATGGGCTTGACCTCTCAGGTTGTTGAAGGATACGCCCGCAAGCTGCTGGGCGGACTCCTTGGCAAGGTGGGCGGCGGCATGGCCAAGTCCGTGGGCAAGCAAGTCGCAAGCTCCGCGATGTCCTTTGCGAGCACGTGGGCTTTGGGCGGGCTGGCAAAGCAATACTACTCCGGAGGACGCAAGCTTTCCTCTATCGAAATCCGCCAACTCTTCGGATCGCTCACTGAACAGGCACGCGGTTTGCACGGGAACTATGCCAGCGCCATCCGTGAAAAAGCCGGCTCGCTGAACCTGAGCCAGCTGCTGCCCCTGATTCGAGGACAGCCGTGAGCGGGCAGGCTGCCGTCCTGAAGCCTGATGCGATGGGGCTTCTCTTGCTTGCATCGGTGCCCCCGGTGAAGACCATGCAGACCCTCGACGTTCGGGAAAGAAGCCAGAGGCCCTTGACGCAGCTATAGTCTGCGATGGCAAAACTGTCGTTCGTGATTTCAACTACGCTTTTCGCTTTCGCACTCATTGTCCTGATCGGCTTGAGGAGACGATGCCGAGGCGTGGGGAAGGAAGTCGAATCACGATTGGGTGTGTGAAGTGGCTTTTGGCCGGCGTCGAAAATCCACCCTGCCTCGATCCCGCTCCGGACGGTCTACCGCAGGGGAGCGCGGTCTATATCGGGCTTGCCCTATATGCCTGCCGCCGTATAGCCTTCGCCGCTTTCTACAAGGGAAAGTCGGAGTTTCATGCGCGCACTTTCGGGCATACAGCCTTCGGGCAAGTTACATATCGGCAACTACTTCGGCATGATGCGCCCGGCGCTGGATTTGCAGGAGAAGGGCGAGACGTTTCTCTTCATCGCGAATTACCATGCGCTGACGTCGGTGTCCGACGCGGCGTTCCTGCGCACCGCTACGCTCGACGTGGCCCTCGATTTCCTCGCGTGCGGCTTGGACCCCAAGCGGACGTGTCTTTACCGGCAGAGCGATGTTCCCGAAGTGACAGAGCTGAGCTGGATCCTGTCGACGATCACGCCCATGGGTCTGCTTGAACGCTGTCATTCCTATAAGGACAAGGTTGCCAAGGGCATCGAGGCGAGCCACGGCTTGTTCGCGTACCCGGTTCTGATGGCGGCCGACATCCTTGCGGTGAATTCGACCGTGGTCCCGGTCGGACGCGACCAGAAGCAGCATGTCGAGGTGACTCGCGACCTGGCGATCCGCTTCAACCATCGCTTCGGCGACGTCTTCGTGATTCCCGAGGT
>CAZCZZ010000086.1:0-8594 GCA_964503335.1 uncultured Verrucomicrobiota bacterium | reverse complement strand
GTGCAGCTCGAGGTCTTTGAAGGCCCCCTCGACCTGTTGCTGTATCTCATCAAGAAGGATGAGATCGACATCTACGACATTCCGATCGAGCGCATCACGCAGTCGTACATGCAGTACGTCGACGTGATGAAGATGCTCGACCTCGACATCGCCGGCGAGTTCCTCGTCATGGCCGCCACGTTGATGATGATCAAGAGCCGCATGTTGCTGCCGGTGGAAGAGCGTCCCGAGTTGGAGGAGGAAGAGGATCCCCGATGGGATCTCGTCCGCCAGCTGGTCGAGTACAAGAAGTTCAAGGACGCAGCGTCGTTTCTCCAGGTGCTCGAGCTCCGGCAGGAGAATGTGTTTACGCGGACGGGCGAGGGCGTGGAGCTAGGACCCGCGGAAGACCTGACGCTGGGCGACGTGGGCATTTTCGACCTCATCAGCGCGTTCAACGAAGCGCTGAAGAACATCAAGAAGGAAAGCCTGACGGAGATCTTCGCCGACCGTTGGACGGTGGCGGAGAAGATCGACGAGATCGTGGGGCTCATGAAGACGCGCGAGCGCTTCACGCTAGCGGAACTGATCGGCGGCATGACGCATCGCTACGAGATGGTCTGCACCTTCCTGGCCTTGCTGGAACTGATCCGCCTGAAGCAGTTGAGGGCGCAGCAATCGAGTCACTTTGGCGATATCGAAATCGTGCCCGTCGAGGAGAGCGCCGCCGCGATACCGGCTGAGCCGACCGTGACCGTGGAAGAGCATGCCCGTGCCGAGGATTCGGCCGTGTCATCCGACCCTGAGGAACAAGTATGAGCGACGTGGAAGTTTTGCCGGAGATCAAACAGATTCTGGGCGCGCTGCTTTTTGCGTCCAAGGACCCGCTTTCCTCCTCCGAGATGAAGAAGGTCATCAAGGAAGTCGCCGAAAAGAAGGGCGGCACCTACAAGGACTACGCCGAAGTCACCGACGGCGACGTGAAGTCAGCGCTCGGCCAGCTTAAGCAGGACCTGGAGCAAGCGCGCCTGGGTGTTCACCTGATCGAGGTGGCGAAGGGGTATCAGCTCCAGAACGACGTGAACTGCGGGCTCTGGCTGCGCCACATGCTGGATCGAGGCCGGGCAAATCGCCTGACGAAGCCGGCCCTCGAGACGCTGGCCATCATCGCGTATCGGCAGCCGGTGACGCGCGCAGAAATCGAAGCCGTGCGCGGTGTGGCCGTGGACCAGATCCTTCGCAACCTGATCGAACTGCAGCTGATCCGCATCGCGGGCCGCAGCGAGCTGCCGGGCAAACCGTGGATGTTCGGCACGACGCACAAGTTCCTCGAGTACTTCGGCCTGCGCGACGTGAAGGATCTTCCCAGCGTGGAAGAGCTTCGGCGCGTGGAGTCCGAGAACAAGAAGAAGGCCAAGAACGAGGCCATTGAGCCGGCGACGGAAGCTGCGCCGGATGAAGACGAGGAAGAGAAGGCCAGGCTGGAGGAGGCGCTCGCGGATCCCAAGCCGGAAGAGGCGGGGGATGAGGCCGAAGCGGAGTCTGCACCCGAAGCCAAGGATGGCGAGGCGGATGACGACGCGGACGACGAAGAGTACGACGACGATGAATTTGAAGATGACGATGACGACGAGGATGAAGACGAGGAAGAGGAGGAGGGCGACGATGAAGAAGAAGGCGACAAGTAAAGCCGCTGATCCTGTCGACGCGCTCCGCCACCGCATTGATGCGCTGGATGCAGACCTCGTGAGGCTCTTGAACCAGCGCACGGAGATCGTCCTCGAGATCGGCGAGATCAAGAAGAAGCTCGGGAAGGAAATCTATGTTCCTTCGCGCGAGAAGACGGTTTTCGATCGCGTCACGAAGCTGAATCAAGGACCGCTTCCCGGGGACTCCATCCGCGCCATCTATCGCGAGGTGATGTCGGCCGCCCTCTCGCTCGAATGCGGGTTGAAGATCGCGTATCTGGGTCCGACCGCAACGTTCACGCACCAGGCGTCCCGCCTCCGTTTCGGCGCGAGCGTGGAGTATGTGGCGGTGGAGACGATCGGCGACGTCTTCACGGCGGTGCAGAAGCGCACGGCGGATTACGGTGTCGTACCGATCGAGAACTCAACCGACGGCGCAGTCACGCACACCTTTGACGAATTCGTTGAGACGTCGCTCAAGATCTGCGCGGAGATCTATCTGCCCATTTCGCACAACTTGATGGCGGTCGGGAAGAAGAGCGACATCAAGAAGATCTACAGCAAGCCGGAGGTCTTCGGACAATGCCGTCGCTGGCTGAACAGCACGATGCCCGGCGTGGAGCTGATCCCTGTCTCCAGCACGGCCAAGGGCGCGGAGATGGCGTCGAAGGATCCGAAAACCGGCGCGCTTGCCAGCAATCTCGCTGCGGATCTCTACAACCTGAAGGTGCTCGCCCACGATGTGCAGGACATGGCGGGGAATACGACGCGTTTCCTTGTGATCGGCAAGAGCTGCGGCAGTCCGACTGGGAACGACAAGACATCGATCTGTTTCACGGTAAAGGACCGCGTCGGTGCGCTTCACGACGTGCTTGCCTCGTTCAAGCGAGGCGGAATCAACATGTCGAAGATAGAATCGCGTCCGAGCCGCCAGCGGGCCTGGGACTACATCTTCTTCGTGGATATCGACGGTCACGCCGATGAGCCGCACGTGAAGAAGGCGCTCCGGTCGCTGCATGACCACTGTGCGCGGATGAGCGTGCTGGGTTCGTATCCGAAGGCGCTCGAAACGGCGTGACGATCCGACCGATTGGATGAATCCGACGGATCGGACCGATCTTTCCCAAGACTTAAGATCATGACTGCAATTACTACAGCGGCGAAGAAGTGGGTGACGGGACTTACCACCTACGAGGCGGGGCGTCCTATCGAGGAAGTGGCCCGCGAGTTGGGCATCCCGAATCCGGACGATATCGTCAAGGTCGCGTCGAACGAGAACGCGTTGGGTCCGTCGCCACTTGCCGTCGCAGCGATGCGGGAAGCGGCCGGGAAGATGCATATCTATCCGGATGGCGACACCTATTACCTGCGTCAGGCGCTTGCGACCCGGCTTGGCGTGAAGCCGGCGGAGGTCTTCTTCGGCCATGGAAGCAATGAGATCCTGGCCTTGCTCGGTCATGTTTACCTCGAGAAGGGGACGAACATCGTCATGGCGGACCGGGCGTTCGTCGTCTACAAGCTCGTCGCAGCGCTTTATGAGGCCGCCACGATCACGGTGCCGATGCGGAACTTCACGCACGACCTCGATGCGATGCTGGCCGCGATCTCCCCGGAGACGCGGCTCGTCTTCATCAGCAACCCGAACAACCCGACGGGCACGATGGTGGACGGAGCGGCGATCGATCGGTTCATGGCGCGGGTGCCGGATCACGTAGTCATCGTCTTTGACGAAGCGTATATCGAGCTGCTGCCGCCGGAGAAGCAGCCCGACACCCTTAAGTACGTCCGCGAGGGCCGGAACGTTTATGTCCTGCGGACGTTCTCGAAGACCTATGGGCTGGCGGGCCTCCGTATTGGCTATGGGATTGCGCCCGAAGGAGGGGTCAAGCTGCTGCACCGAGTTCGACAGCCCTTCAATGTCAATGCGATGGCGCAGGCGGCGGCGATGGCGGCGCTCAAAGACGACGACTATGTCCAACGCACGAGGCAACTTGTGACGGATGGCCTGCGGGAATTCGAAGTGGCTTTTAAGAGGCTGGGTCTGGAGTATGTGCCGTCGGTTGCCAATTTTGTCCTTGTGAAAACGGGCCGTGGCCGGGAATTATTCGAGGCTCTTCGGCGGAAGCTGGTCATTATCCGTCCCGTGGACGCGTACGGGCTTCCGGACTATGTCAGAATCACGATCGGTACCCATGAAGAGAATGCGAGGGTCATCAAGGCCCTCGAGGAAGTTTTGAGAGAGAGGTTGTCTTAGGATGATTATTGTTTTGAAGAAGGATGCCACGGACAAGCAGATCGAAGTCATTGTGGCGCAAATCAAAGAGTGGGGTCTTCGTTCCAGCATCAGTCGCGGGACAGAGCGGACGGTGATCGGCCTGATCGGTGACGAGTCGGACATTTCGACGAAGCCCCTGAATCTTTTCCAGGGCGTGGAGTCCGTCATGCGTGTCCAAAAGCCATACAAGATGGCCAGTCGCGAGTTCCACCCGGAGCCGACCAAGATCAAGATCATCCCGACGAAGAAGGGCGCGAAGCCCGTCATTATCGGCGGCAAGGATGTCGTGGTCGTCGCCGGGCCGTGTTCGGTGGAAACGCCGGACGTCATGATGGCCACCGCATTGGGCATCAAGAAGGCCGGCGCGAAGATGCTTCGAGCCGGCGCATTCAAGCCCCGCACGTCGCCGTACTCGTTCCAGGGCCTTGGCGTCGAAGGACTTCGCATCCTGGGTGAAGTACGCAAAGCCACGGGTCTCCCGATCATCACGGAAGTCATGGATACCCGCGACGTCGAGATGGTGGCGGAGGCGGCCGACGTGATCCAGATTGGCGCCCGCAACATGCAGAATTTCAACCTGCTCAAGGCGGTCGGAAAGTTCCAGACGCCCGTCATGATCAAGCGCGGGCTGGCCAATACGATCGAGGAACTCCTCATGAGCGCCGAATACGTGCTTAGCCAGGGAAATCCGAATGTATTCCTCTGCGAACGCGGCATTCGCACCTTTGAGCGGGCCACGCGTAACACGCTCGACCTGAATGCGATCCCCGTCATCAAGAAGTGGAGTCACCTGCCGATCGCCGTCGATCCAAGCCATGGAACCGGCTACGCCGACCTCGTGGCGCCGATGGCGCTGGCCGGTGTCGCCGCAGGCTGCGACGCGATCATGGTTGAAGTGCATCCCAATCCGAAGGAAGCGACCTCGGACGGTGCGCAGACGCTGGACCTCAAGGCCTTTGCCGCGATGATGAAAGACCTCCGCGCGATCGCGCGTGTGGTTGGTCGCACGGTTTGAGGACCACTCCCATGAAGAGGGTTTCCATCATCGGTCTCGGCTTGATGGGGGGCTCACTCGGCCTGGCGCTCAAGGCGCATGGGAGCAAGGTCACCGTTCACGGCTACACGAGGTCCCCGGAGCGACGCACGATCGCGCTGCAGCGCGGGGCAGTCGACGCCGTGTTTGCCACACCGGGCGAGGCGGTTGAAGGCGCCGACATTGTGGTGTATTGCGCCCCGATCCTTGCCATTCCGCGGCTGGTGCGTGAAACGTTGCCCAGTCTCAAACGCGGAGCGCTGCTGACAGACGTTGGGAGCACCAAGAGTTTCCTGGTTCGCGAGATCGGTCGCATCGCGCGGGGCATGTCTGTAACTTTCGTGGGAAGCCATCCCATTGCCGGGTCGGAGCTTCAGGGCATCGAGGCGGCACGCGAGGATTTGTACAAGGGTGCGACCGTGGTGGTTACGCCGGACAGGAAAACGCCCAAGCCTGCCGTGAAGCAGATCGAGCTGTTCTGGAAGGGAATGGGGGCCGATGTGTGCCGGATGAATCCGGACGATCATGATCACATCCTTGCAAGAACGAGCCATCTCCCGCATCTTGTCGCCGCGTTGCTTGCGACCACGGTAGGCCGTGGCCGCGAAACGAAGAAGATCGCCAGGTACTGTGGCGCCGGCTTCCGTGACACGTCGCGCGTGGCGGAGGGCGGGCCTGATATCTGGGGCGACATTCTCAAGACGAACAGTCTTGCGGTGGCCGATGAGTTGAAAGCGTATCGCGATCAAGTCGATGATCTGGTGGACCAGCTGGCAAGGGGCCAGTTTGTTCAGGTCCAGCGATTCTTGGAGAAAGGTCGTTCCGTGAGACGGACCTTGCTGCAGAAAAAAACAACATCTTGTGAGGAGGCGAGCTGACCATGGCTCAAATACCCCAGTCTGTTATTGTTCATCCGAGTGCTGTCCTTTCCGGCACGATTGAAGTGCCCGGCGACAAGAGCATCTCGCATCGCATCGCGATGCTTGCGGGCCTTGCCTCCGGCACGTCGAAGGTCGACAACTTCCTGCAGAGCGAAGACTGCATCAACACGCTGCATGCGATGGAAGCGTTGGGCGCCCGTTCCTCCGTGAGCGAAGAAGGCGAACTGACCATCCAGGGCATGGGTGGCAACCTGTTGGAGCCGGCGGGCGCGCTGAATGTCGGCAACTCCGGCACCAGCATGCGGTTGCTCGCAGGCATTATCGCCGGTCATCCGCTGAAGATTGAGATGACGGGTGACGATTCCCTGCGCACGCGGCCGATGTCGCGCATCAAGGAACCCCTCGAGCGGATGGGGGCAAAGATCGAGCTGACGGGTGAGCGGGGCACGGCTCCCATCACGATCCACGGCGGCAAGCTGAAGGCGATCGACTACATGCTTCCTGTGGCATCCGCCCAGGTGAAGTCCTGCGTCCTGCTCGCCGGTCTCTTTGCGGAAGGCACGACGTCGGTCACCGAGCCGGTTCCGACGCGCGACCATACGGAGCGGCTGCTCCGCGCCATGGGTGTGCCGGTCATCGTCGAAGGCAACCAGATCAAGATCAAGGGATACGGCTCCGAAGGGCCTACGCTGAAGGCCCGCAGCTTCTTTGTGCCCGGCGATTTCTCATCTGCGGCCTACTGGATGGTCGCTGTCGCGGCGCGCAAGAAGGGCACCGTGACGGTCAAGAATGTCGGGCTGAATCCTCGCCGCATCGCGTTCCTTGACGTGTTGAAGCGCATGGGCGCCAGCGTTGAGGTCAAGCAAAGCGGCGATACGGGTGATGCCGAGCCGATGGGCGACGTCAAGATTTCGGGTAGCAAACTCAAGGGTGTGGAAGTCGGCGGCGCGGACATTGCCAACCTGATCGATGAATTGCCCCTCGTGGCGGCTGTAGCAGCCCTTGCGGAAGGCAAGACCGTCATCAAGAACGCGGCCGAGCTCCGCGTGAAGGAATCGGACCGCATCGCCGCGATGGCGCTCAACCTCCGGCTTTTCGGTGTGAACGTGGAAGAGACCGAGGACGGGATGATCATTGAGGGCGGAAGTGAGATCAAGCCGACGGGTGCCGTGAGAAGCTTTGGCGATCACCGCATTGCGATGTCGATGTCGATCCTCGCCACCTATGCGACCGAATCGGCGGTCATCAACAACGTGGCATGCGTCGACACATCCTACCCGGGCTTCTGGGACGACCTGAGGAAGCTGGGGGGTCATGTCGAATAAGGCCCATACGACGACAGTAGCCATCGATGGTCCATCCGCCTCCGGCAAATCCACCGTGGCCCGGCGCGTTGCGGAGGAGCTGCATTTCGTCTACGTCGACAGCGGTGCGCTTTACCGCGGCGTGACGTGGAAGGCGCTGCGAGAAGGCGTGGACGTCCAGCAGAGCGAACAGGTGGTCGACCTGATTCAACGGGTCACCGTGGAGTACTTCCTGCGCGACCAATGCGCCTATTTTACGATCGATGGCGAGGATCCCTCGACCCAGGTCCGTTCTGAGCCTGTGCGTGAAAGGGTCAGTGACGTGGCGGCCATTCCTGAAGTACGGGCCCATCTGGTGAGACTTCTTCGTGAAACCACGCGATTCGGGTCCGTTGTGATGGAGGGACGCGACATCGGCACGGTCGTTTTCCCCGACTCGCCCTTCAAATTCTACCTTGATGCGCATCCGGAAGAGCGCGCCCGGCGCCGCTCGAAGGAGTTGGAACGCATGGAAGGGGAGAGTGACGTGGCAAAAGTGATGACCTCTTTGCAGCGTCGCGACCAGAAGGATTCCATGCGGAAGACAGCTCCGCTGCAGATCGCCCTCGGCGCGAAGGTTATCGATTCGACCACAATGCAGATCGACGATGTGGTGCAAATGATCGTCAACCGGGTGCGGTCGGCCTGATGACAGAGCTTCCTCCCAGTCCTGGCCTCTACGGATTGGCTCGCCGCATCCTTCGCGTCCTCTTCTTCGTCTACCACCGCCTCAGTGTCCGCGGGCTTGAGAACATTCCGAGAACCGGCGGCTGCATCATGGCGGCGAATCACGTCAGCTTCCTGGATCCGCCAACGATCGGGACATCGATCCCGTTCCGCGATGTTCGCTTCATGGCCCGCGATACACTTTTCAGGCCCGACTGGTTCGGCCGTTTGCTCTACAGGTTGGGTGTTGTGCCGATATCGCGGGACCGCGGCGACGTCGGCGCGCTGCGAAAGGGAATCCAACTGCTCCAGGCCGGTGAATGCGTCGCTCTATTTCCGGAGGGAACGCGTTCGCTGGACGGCAAGCTCCAACCCGCGAAGGGCGGAATTGGCTTCCTGATCGCCAAAGCCTCCGTGGCCGTCGTGCCAACGTATATCGACGGAACGTTCAAGGCATATCCAAAATCAGCCCGATGGATTCGCCCTTCAAAGATTCGCATCACCTTCGGCCCTCCCATTACGCATGAGGAGCTGGAGGCGTTCGGAAAAGAGCGGGATGCCTACGATAAGATCGGCGAATTGGTTATGGCCCGAATCGCCGCGATCCGTGACGCTAATGCTTCGCAATAAGCATCTTACGCATATTTTGACCGCGATTTGCACCTGATCCGGGTGATGCGCTCGCAACATTCTCAAACCCTTGTTTTCCAACATGATGCGCAAGACAAA
>CAZCZZ010000085.1:5819-12123 GCA_964503335.1 uncultured Verrucomicrobiota bacterium | reverse complement strand
CCCGTGTCGCCCATCATCCAGAAATTGTCCTTCTTGTTGCCGTTGACGATGTGGACCTTCGGGTCGAGACCGGCTTTTTCGAAGATGCCCGCCCAGATGTCGTACGCCTCCTGGTCGAACTCCGAGGGATCGCCTTTGGACTTGTCCGGGTTGTACACCGTCGCGAAGAGACGCGCCGGAGGGAATCCCCAGACTTTGGTCAGAAGTTCCCAGCCCCACTCGATCGAGTCCTTTTTGAAGTAGTCGCCGAAGCTCCAGTTGCCGAGCATCTCGAAGAACGTGTGGTGATAGGTGTCGAGGCCCACGTCTTCGAGGTCGTTGTGCTTGCCGCCCGCGCGGATGCACTTCTGCGTGTCCGCCGCCCGCCCCGGCTTGTAGGGGCACGGCTGCTGGCCGAGGAAGATCGGCACAAACTGGTTCATACCGGCGTTCGTGAAGAGCAGGTTCGGCGAGTCGGGCATGAGGCTGGAGGACGGGACGATCGTGTGCTTCTTCGACGTGAAGAAGTCGAGAAACGACTGCCGTATTTGCGTTGAAGTCATCATTGGGAATCTCCCGGAAAACAGGGGCGGAACTGTAGGCAAAAGGCCCCATCAAGACCACCGCAAATTTGTTTTGTTAGAGACAAGATGCGATTTCGATCCTATCCTCGGCGCGGAGCACGAGAGGGATAGAGCCGGAACAAAACCTATCGGGGAATCACCGATACATTGGAGGTCAGCTAATATGAGGACGCACAGGGGAATGCTGAGGGTCGTGTTTGTCGCGGCGTGCTGTTCATCCATTGCGGCCCATGGAGCCGAGGACAACCAGGAAGTCCTGACGGCTTTGTCGTTGGAGGACCTGATGCAGGTCGAAGTCGTGACGGCGTCCAGGAATTCATCCACCTTGATGGACACTCCGGCGGCCGTTTACGTCATCACGTCTGAGGACATCCGTCGATCCGGCGTGACCACCATACCCGATGCGTTGCGCATGGCTCCGGGCATAGACGTGGCGCGCATCGATGCTTCGCGCTTCGCCGTGAGCGTGCGCGGGTTCACCTCGCAGTACGCGAACAAAGTACTCGTGATGATCGACGGGCGCAGCGTGTACAAACCGCTCTTCGCGGGCACAGTCTGGGAGCTGCAGGACATGCTGCTCGACGATATCGATCGCATTGAAGTCGTCCGCGGTCCCGGTGCTTCCACCTGGGGCGCTAACGCTGTCAACGGCGTCATCAACATCGTCACCAAGAAGGCCAGCAAGACGACGGGCAGCATGGTGTCGGGCATCACCGGCACGGAGGAGACCTGGATGGGCGAAGGCCGCCACGGCGGACGGATCAACGAGAACACGTACTACCGTGTGTATGCGAAGGCCTTCGAGCACGAGGGATTCGCGGACGAGGATGGTGACGACCTGCCCGACATGTGGCGGCAGCAGCGTGCGGGCTTCCGGATTGATTCTGATCCGAGCGCGTGGGACTCCTTATCGCTGGCAGGCGAAGTATTCGAAAGCGCGTCGCAGCTTGGCGGCATCTCGCTACAATCCGTTCCCCCGGGCCAGATCACATCCTCGGATGTGGACACGGACGGCGGGCATGTACTCGGCACGTGGTCGCGAGCTTTTTCTTCCCAGTCCAAGATGAAGGTGCAGACCTCGTTTGAGCACACGGATCGCACCGTCGAACAGGGCCTTAATGAAGAACGGGACGCGTTCGCTTTCGACGCCCAGCATGACTTTGCGCTTGGCGCAAGACAGCAGGTCACATGGGGCCTCGCGGCCAACCTGTCCGAGGACCAGACCGAGCCCTCCGCCTTTGTCACCTATAACCCCGCAGACCGCGATATCGAAACCTACAGCACGTTCATCCAGGATGACGTCACGGTGATCCCGGAGAGGCTGTTCGCGGCCGTCGGCACCAAGCTGGAGAAGTACGAGTACAGTGACGATTGGGAGCTTCTCCCCTCAGCCCGCGTGCTCATCAAGCCCACGGAGAAGCAATCGGCCTGGGCTGCTGTTTCCCGTGCCGTACGAACTCCCGCGCGATCCGAGCACGAAGGCAACAGCGTACTGAGCGTTGACACAACCACATCGCCGACCACCTTGTGGAGAGCTATCGGTCGCGAGGACGTGGAGTCCGAGACCATGACAGCCTATGAGCTCGGTTATCGTGCCGAGGTCTTCAACACCGTCATCTTCGACGCCGCCGCCTTCTACAATGACTACGACGACCTTGTGTCGCTCGAACCCGGCGCGCCAATTCCACCTGCTGGCGGCGCGCGCACCCAGACGCGCCCCTTCTACGCCGATAACAAGCTGGCAGGCGAATCCTACGGAGGCGAGCTCTCCGCCCAGTGGCAGGCCGTGGAAACGTGGCGTCTTCAGGCTGAATACAGCTACATCAAGATCGATCTGCGCAACGTGGAGAATGGGGAAGACACCATATTCCTCGGGCGCGAGGACGAGACGCCGCAGAACCAGTTCAGCGTACGCTCCTCGCTCGACCTGGCCCGCAACGTGGAATGGGATGTCTGGGTTCGCTACGTCGATGAGCGGCCGACCCGCCACACGCCGGACTACACGACGCTCGACACACGGGTCGCATGGCGGCCGCGTCCCGACCTCGAGCTCGCGCTCGTGGGCCAGAACCTGCTCGACAGCCAGCATCTCGAGTACGGGAACCAGTTCCGCAACGTCCTGTCGACGGAGATCGAACGCAGCGTGTACGGGAAGGCCACGTGGTGGTTCTGACGTCGTCGGAGCCGTCACATAGCGGGATGAGTCATGTGGAGTACATCGCATAGACAGCCCAAGGCGAAGCGATTGCTGGTCGGCATCCTGACAATCGCCGCGGTACTCTCATGGATATCCGCAACGCGCGCGGGTGAAGCGAAGGAATCCGACCTCAAGGCCGCGTTCCTCTACAACTTCGCGAAGTTCACCGAGTGGCCGGGTGAGCGGGAAGCAACGCGGTACTTCCTCGTCGGCATCTATCGACCAGACAGGCTGTCGCAGAATCTCGATCAACTGACGTCGGAGAGCGTGAGGGGGCGTCCTATTCGGATCCGAACCTGCACGGCGCCATCCGACGCTCTGAACTGTCACCTCGTCTACGTGAACACCGCGGATGACGGCATTATCCGTGATTTCGTGGAAGACCTCCGGGGAAAACCCGTCCTCGTCATTTCGGATGCGCGGGGTGCTGCGAATCTCGGCGCCATGATCGGCATCTTTACCGTCGAGGGAAAGTTGCGCTTTGAGATCAACATGGCGTCCGTCGAATCGTCAGGCCTGAAGATGAGCGCCCATCTGCTCGGCATGGCGCGGATCGTCCGGCAGGAAGGAGCGCAGCCATGACCGGGCGTCAGGCGCATACCTTCAAGGACTGGTCCATCAAGCGCAAGCTGGAGATGTCCATGCTTGTCGTCAGCGCGCTCGTGGTGGCGTTCTGCTGCGCAGGCTTCCTGATCAACGGCATCATCGCCCGGCGCAATGTCTTCGTACGCCAGGCTAGAGTCCTGACCGATGTCATCGCGGCCAACAGCTCTGCGCCGCTCGCCTTCCGCGACCAGGACGCGGCACATGACATCCTGCGATCGCTCGCTGCGGAGACGAGCGTGATCTTTGCAGGGGTGCTCGATGCCACGAACGGAGTCCTGAGCACATATGGGGATTCGTCACATTTCCGGGCGATACACATCGAGCCGGACGGACATCATTTCGAAAGCCAGGGACTGTGTGTGCGCGCCCCGGTAATGCTGGACGGTAAGCGTCTCGGCACCGTGGCGGTTCTTTGCAGCCTTAAGGACTATCACGCTCGAATGCTTCGCGATACGGTTGTGGCCACAGCCATCCTGCCCTTCGCCATTCTGGTGGCCTTTGTGATCTCGCGGAGGCTTCGCGACGTCATCGCTCGGCCCATCCTCGATCTCGCCAACACGGCGCGGAAAGTCGGTGAGACAAGTGACTATTCACTCAGGGCGAAGCGCGACGGGCAGGATGAGATCGGGACGCTCGTGGAAGATTTCAACCACATGCTTCACCGCATCCAAACAAGCAACCTGGAGATTCGCGGACACCTGCGCTTTCTCGAAACCCTGCTCGATACCATTCCGATGCCGGTCTGCGTCACTGGCCCGGATGGCCGCTTCCGCGCCTGCAACCGCGGCTTCTCGATGACGCTGGCGGGCAGGGAACGAGAGGATGTGATCGGAAAGACGCCCGCGGAGCTTGCCATGTCGTGGCCGGTCAGCATGATCATGCTCTGGAACGGGCAAGGCAACGTCTTCACGAACGACATCGCGCTGACCTGCGCCGACGGTGTACGGCGTGAGTTCCTTGCCAGCTCGGCGGCCTATCGCGACGCCGAAGGCAGGGAGGCTGGAACGGTCATCATCTTCCTGGACCTGACCGAAAGGAATCGCGCGACGCGCGACCTCGCCGTCAGCGAAGCGCGTTTCCGGTCCCTGTTCCGAAGCGCCGCCGCCGGTATCATGCTCTTCGACAAGGGTGGTCGCTGCGTTGAGTTCAACCGCGTTGCCAGAACCATGTTCATGCTGCCCTCTTCCAGCGAGGAGGAAGCGGCCGCGAAGGAGACGTTCCTGCCACAGCATCCGGCCCTCGCCGGGAAGGTTGCCGCACTCTTCGCGGGCCGTGTCATGAGCGATCGCTTTGAAATGCAGCTGTCCAGGTCTGATCATTCCATGTTCTGGGCGGATTTGTCCCTGAGTGTCGTCGCGGGTCCTGATGGTGAATGCGACGCCGTGGCCTGCATGCTCGTCGACATCACGCAGCGGCGTCAGCTTGAGTACGATCTTGTTAACGCAGCGTCACGCGAGCAGCGCCGCATCGCCCAGGATATTCACGACAGCCTCGGTCAGACGCTGACCGCCCTGACCTTCCGCGCTCAAAGCATCGAGCGGTCGCTGGAATTGAGCGGTGCCGAAGGGCGCGAAGATGTGGCCCAACTCAGCACCCTGCTGTACGAAGCGATGTCCCAGGCGCGGGCCATCGCCAGGGGCATCGACCCGGTCGACCTGTCCGATTCCGGCTTGCCGGAGGCTTTGATGACGCTAGCGGATTCCGTGACGGACTCCTGCGAAATCGACTGCCGCTACGACGGCCCGCACTCCGTCGTCCTGCCTGGCGAGGAAGCGGGTACGCATTTGTACAGAATCACGCAGGAAGCGGTCACGAATGCGGTGAGGCATGGTCATGCTTCGTGTGTAAGGATTGCCATGCTCGCAAACGGTGGCGACCTTACGCTGACGATCGCCGACAACGGTTGCGGTATTCCAGCGGATGCGCGGACCAATGGAATAGGCATGCGATCAATGGCCTACAGGGCCAGGCTTTTGAACGGCACGTTTGCGGTAACGCAGGACCTTGGTGGCGGTACCGTCGTGCGCGTGACGATTCCACGGCGCGCAACACAACACTAACCCCGTCGTTCACGGGGAACGACGGGGCATGCGTGTGGCCTGTGCGGCTAGAATCCGTAGGCTGTCTTCAACTGGTCCTCGGTAGGACGCGCCGTGTAGATCTCGCCGCGGGGACCGCGGTACTGTCCGTAGCCCACCTTGTTCAACATCACCGGCGTGTAGGAGCCGTTGGAGTTGTTGACCATGATGGTCTCGGTCTGATTCTGCGTCTCAAGCGCAGTCAACCGATGCCGCGTGTTGTCCTGACCCTGGCCGTACTGTTGTCCCATCCAGGCTCCCGTCGCCGCGCCGATCGCAGCGCCGAGGACGTCATTCTCGCGGTCGCCCGTGTTATTGCCGATCACCCCGCCCAGTGTGCCGCCCGCAAGCGCCCCGATTACTGCCGAGTTCACTTCCGATTGTCGGGCCTGATACGAGGGACTCGCACAACCACCGGCCAGAAGGGCCGCCGCACATACTCCAGTCATCCAGATCGATTTCATTGCAGAACTCCTTTTTTGGTTCTGCACATGAGACGAAGGCGGATGCATGGTTATTCACCTTGCATCCGCCTTCGCAACAAGGCTTTAGAATGTGTCGCTAATCCGCTATTCGTCGTCGTCAGGTTTCACGGCTACGATGCCGTGGGCTTCCTTGGCCTTTTCCTTGATCTTGGTCACGAGGAGGTTGCAGAGCTCGGGGTCCGACTTGAGCTGGTCGCGGGCTGCATCGCGTCCCTGACCGACCTGCTGTCCTTCAAAGGATAGCCATGAGCCACGCTTCTCGAACAAGCCGTAGAGGATTGCCGCATCGACGATCGAGCCGGTGTAGGAAATGCCTTCGGCGTACAGGATATCGAACTCGGCCTCGACAAACGGGGGAGCCACCTTGTTCTTCAC
>CAZCZZ010000085.1:0-5719 GCA_964503335.1 uncultured Verrucomicrobiota bacterium | reverse complement strand
TCGAGCGAGTTGCTCTTTACGAGCGTCTCGCAGATCTGAAGCGCTTCTTCGCCGGAGTCAGGCTGCGATACCAGAAGGTCATCGAGATTCACACCGATCTTGCGCGCGTAGCCCGGGTCCAGCGCGTGCTCGGCGTCAATGAACGCCGCGAGGCCACCCATCTTCTGGGCATTGGCAATGATATGGAGAACGAGCGTGGTCTTGCCCGAAGACTCGGGGCCGAAGACTTCAATCACGCGACCGCGCGGCACACCGCCCACGCCGATGGCAAGGTCAAGGGTCAGGGCGCCCGTCGGGATCGCGGGAACGTCCTTGGTGCGGTCTTCATCGCCAAGCCGCATGATGGCGCCATCGCCGAACTCCTTCTGGATCTGTGCGAGAACTGCGCTGAGGGATGCGGGGAGTTTTCTACCGGCTTCTTCTTTCGGAGCGGACTTGGCGGCCATGTGATGAGGTTCCTTTCAAAGGGTGAAACACGCGAGCGACCGGGTCGGGGATGGCTTATCCTTAACCGAACGTTCGTCCATCTATGTACGGAAGGACTCCGGTGATGTCAATGAATCGAGTGATTCTTTTTACTTCGGACCGATGACGACCGAAGGCTCGCTTTCGGCGTCTGTTCCCAACGTGTCACCGCCGGTTACATAGACACCGTTCATGGTCGCCACGGCGAAGATTTCGGCATCATCCTGCTGGAAGATCAGGTCGCAAATCCCATCCCCGAAGAGATCGCTGACGGCAACAAGATGCCACGGGTCGATATCGGTCTGCGCGCCAAGGAGATAGGTGCTGGTCTCGACGGTGAATCCATCTTCCGCGAGGAAACCCACGGCGTAAACATGATCGCCGCCGTACCGCGCCACGATCTCGGCCCGGCCATCCCCGTCAAGGTCCCCCGCCCCTTCGATCTGCCAGGGTGCGACATCCGTTTCTTCTCCGAAGAGAAACTCGCTGCCGAGCATCTCCGCCCCGTTCATGAACGCCACGGCGTAAACGCCCGAGTCGCCGTCCTGAAGAATCAGCTCGCCAAAGCCATCGCCGTCGCAATCGCCGCCGGCGACGATATGCCACGGGTCGAGATCTGTTTCGCCGTCGAGTGTGATGTACTTGATGTCGACCACTTCGCCGTCTTCCATGAAGCCCACGGCAAATTGATGCTCGCTGGCATAGCGAAAAACCAGGTCGTCGGCTCCGTTCCCGTCGAGATCGATCGCCGCGACCAGGCGCCACGGGCGAACATCGATCGGCTCGCCGAAGAGATAGGATGAAGCGACTTCCGTCGTCCCGGTCATGAAGCTGATAAACGGCGCACCCGTGTCACGCTCCTGCAATACGATGTCGCCGAAACCATCCCCGTCCATGTCACCGCGGATGTTGCCGGCGATCGTGGTCGCTTGAACGGCCGACTCCGATAGGGTGTTCGAGCCATCCGCGATACCTGTCACCGTGGCCGTGTTCGTGATCGTGCCTACACCGCCGGCGGCCCTCACCGTGATGACGACCTGGATAACCTGCGCCGTGGCGAGGGTCGACGAGGTTACGGTTACCGTGTTGCTGACCGTCGTGACCGTGCCTGCGGACGAAAGCGCGGAGAGGATCGAGAACACGGACGGCACGGTGTCGGCCACGACGACATTCGTCACAGTGGACGGACCAGCGTTGCTGGCAACGATCGTGTAGACGAGCGATTCCCCCGGCATGACAGGATCGACGCTGTCCGTCTTGCTGAGCCGCAGGTCGGAAAGCACCCGCGTAACCTCCGTGATCGGATCGGCGAGAGATCCGGACGGCTCCGCGGCGAGCGTGACGGAATTCGTGAAGTACCCTGATTGCGTGGGCGTGACGGTGATCGCAACCGAAGCCGACGCTCCGGTGTTCAGCAGGTCAACGCGGAAGGTGACGACCTGCCCGCTGTTGCTGACCGTGCCCGAAGTCGCGGTCGCTGAAACAAACGTCATGCCCGCCGGCAACGTGTCCGTCACGACGACATTGGAAACCGCGGTCGATCCGGAGGCGGCGTTGGCCACGGTCACGGTATAGACAAGCGGGGTGTTCACCGAGACGGGATCCGCTGAATCCGTCTTTGTGAGAGTCAAATTGGCCGGCGTGACCTGCCCCTGGACATTCGACAGGGCGGAAAGCGATGCGAGGAGAATCACGGCAGCAATGCGCTTCATGAAGCGTGATCGTAGATCAGGTGATGTACTTCATCAACCCTGATTCAGGATCCGCAGCCGGAGCCAATCCAGTGCAATCTGGCTGCTCCATTCCTGCACGGCGGAACGCGTGCCTGCGAAGCGTCGCTCGTTCGCTTCACAGCCTGCGGCGTCGGCCACCGCAACGAAGACCAGGCCGACGGGTTTCTCCGGGGTGCCACCCGATGGACCGGCGATCCCGGTGATGGAGATGCCGTAGGTGCTGCCAAAACGGCTGCGAACGCCTTCGGCCATCTCGCGGGCCGTTTCCGCACTCACGGCTCCGTGCCTTTCCAGCGTGTCCTGCTTTACGCCAAGTTCGCGTTCTTTCGATGCGTTAGCGTAAGAAATCACGCCGCCGAGAAAGTAGTCCGAGCTTCCTGGAATCGTCGCGATGCGATGGCCGACCAGTCCACCGGTGCAGCTTTCGGCCACGGCGACGGTCTCGCCTCGCTTGCGCAGCAACTGACCCACGACCTCCTCAAGCGTAACGCGCTTCTCCGCGAAGATGTGCAGCCCCAAGCGGTTCCGGACAAGTCCGGCGCACCCGGTCACCTGGGACGCGTGCTCGCGTGACGCGCTGATGCGAACCTCAACAAGTCCAGGCCTGGCACAGTACGCGACGTCCACACCGGGGGGCGGGAAACCGGACCCCTCCAGGCGCGTCACGATGTCGGACTCGCCGATCCCCGTTACCTGGAAGATCGTCGTGACAGGAGGCGTTGCGGCGGCATTCGCAGTAAGCCATGGGATAACGGATTGCGTGAGTACGGATTGAAATTCGCGCGGCGGTCCGGGGAGGAGGAAGATCGTCTTTCCCTTCCATGAGATTCGCTCGCCGGGTGCAAGCCCCTCGGCGTTCTGCAAGACGTCGGCCCCTTCCACGACGAGGGCGTGTCGCTGGACGGATTCCGTCAGGACGCGCTTGGAGCGCTCGTAGCGTTCGCGAATGCGACGGAGCGCTTCGTCGTCGATCACCAACCCCTTCCCCACGATGCCCGCCACGGCTTCACGCGTCAGGTCATCGCTGGTGGGACCCAGGCCGCCGCTGACGAGGACGATATCGACACGGGAAAGCGCCGACCGCACCGCGTCTTCGATCCCGGACAGGCTGTCGGGCACGGTGGTATCGCGAAGGAGATCCATCCCAAGCGGTGCGATGGCATCGCCGAGCGTTCGGGCGTGGGTGTTCGCGGTGCGACCGCTGAGGAGTTCCGATCCGGTCGTGACGAGTTCGATGTGGGACGACATCGTCCGCTTACTTCGGATAACCGTTCGGATGCTTCACATGCCAGTCCCAGGCGTGCTGGACGATGGTGCGAAGATCCGGATATTTGGGCTTCCACCCGAGAACGCTCTTGGCTTTCGCGGCACCGGCGATAAGCAGCGCGGGATCGCCGGGACGGCGTGGCGCGATATCGGCCTTGATCGGCCGGCCCGTGACTTCCTGCGAGACTTCCACGACCTGCTTCACCGAATAGCCATCGCCATTGCCGAGATTGAACGCGCCCTGCACTTCGTTCTCCAAGGCGATGATGTGGGCCTGGGCGAGGTCGGCGATGTGGATGTAGTCGCGGACACAGGTGCCGTCGGGTGTTTCGTAATCGTTGCCGAACATCATCACCTTGTCTTTCTTGCCGAGGGCCACAAAGAGGACGTTCGGGATGAGGTGCGACTCGGGGTCATGGTCTTCGCCGAATTTCCCGGTCGCGCCAGCGGCGTTGAAATAGCGCAGGAAGACGGATTTCAGGCCCGTGCATTCGCGATACCAGTTGAGCATCTTCTCAAACATCAACTTGGATTCGCCGTAGGGATTTGTCGGCCGCTGAGGCACATCCTCGGTCATCGGCATGCGGTCAGGCTGGCCGTAGGTCGCGCAGGTCGAAGAGAATACGATCTTGGGAACGCCGGCTTCCTGCATCGCCTCGACGAGGTGCAGTCCGCCTTTTACGTTGTTGCGGAAATACATCGAGGGGTCCTGCATGGACTCGCCCACGAGGGCATAGGCCGCGAAGTGCATGACCGCATCCGGCTTCTCGGCCTTTATCGCCGACACAATGTCTTCACGGGTGCGCAAGTCGCCAAGTAAAAGCTTGGCCCTATCGTCCACGGCCGCCCTGTGGCCCCGTTCAAGGTTGTCGAATACGACAACCTTATGGCCCCGGTCCAGAAGAAGTTCCGTTGTAACGCTACCGATGTAGCCCGCCCCGCCCGTGACAAGGATTTTCATGCGTTGGGGATGCTAGAGGGACGTGAGGGTGCAGGCCAGTAAAAAGGTCACTTGTCGCCGGCTTCGTCGGACTCGTCGTCGTCAGCGCTTTCTTCATCCTTCGCATTCTGCGTCGCCTGCTCCAAGGCCCAGGTCATGTCCTCTGCCTGTTCCCAGACGCGGGGGTGGACGAAGATGGGGCAGCCCTGCTGCAGGGCGATGGCAATGGAGTCGCTGGGCCTGGCATCGATCTCGACCATGTTCTTGCCGAGTTCGGTTTCCTGGACGAGGTAGAGCCGCGCGAAGAAGGTGTCCTCCTTCAAGTCGTTGACTACAATCTTCTGCACGGTAACGCCAAGCCCGGCAAAGATGCTTCCGATCAGATCGTGCGTGAGGGGACGGTTCTTCTTGATCTTGTGGATCGACATCGTGATCGCGGCGGCGACGCTGTGATCCACAAAGATGGCGATAACCTTCTCGTCGTTGCTGAGGAACACCCCGCATCCGGTCGGCGTCGGGACAAGCCCTTTCACCCGCACTGGGATGTCGTTATTCATCGGGGTCCTGCATGCGAGCTACGCATCCTTTGTCACGTAATAGACCATGAAAAAGATGAAGAGCAAGAGACCGCCTGAAAGAACTGCATCCATGGTGCTCCGTTTTCTATGATGAGAGCCTACCCTTTCTTCCGCTTCGTTGTAAACCGAAGCCCATCGCCGTTCTTGTCCAGGTCGCCGATGACATGGTCGCCCTCGGCGATCACGCCTTCCAGCAGACTCGTTGCAAGGGAGTCGAGCACCTGTCGCTGGATGGCCCGCTTCAGGGGACGCGCCCCGAATGCGGGATCGTACCCTTCGCGCGCGAGGTACTCGCGTGCCTTTTCGCCCAGTTCCAGCGTGATGCGCTTGTCCTCGAGGAACTTCGAAACGCGCTTGAGCTGCACATCGACGATCTGCTGCAGTTGTTCGCGGTTCAGGCTGTGGAAGATGATGATCTCGTCGACGCGGTTCAGGAACTCGGGACGAAAACTCTTCCGCAAGACCTCCTGCACCTGCGCTTCCATCTGCTCGTACTCGGGATCGCTCGCCTTCAGGTCAGGATAGCGCGCCAGCGTCTCGTGAATGATGGGTCCGCCCAGGTTCGAGGTCATGATGACCATCGCGTTCTTGAAATCGACCGTGCGCCCCTGCCCGTCCGTCAACCGACCGTCATCGAGGATCTGCAGCAGGACGTTGAAGACATCCGTATGCGCCTTCTCGATCTCGTCAAAGAGAATCACGGAATAGGGCTTCCGCCGGACGTGTTCGGTCAGGTA
>CAZCZZ010000084.1:0-12150 GCA_964503335.1 uncultured Verrucomicrobiota bacterium | reverse complement strand
CAACCAGCGGCTCAGGGGGACGTCGGGAAGCCCGCCGCCCCCTAGCCGTTTCGTTGGGCGCGAAACAGGAGACAGAAATGAAGCAATCCATGAACGCCGTCAATTTGCCGAAGCCCATTGCCGACTACTTTGCCGCGGACAAAGGTGATGCCGCAGCCGTTTCTGAATGTTTCACTGAAAACGCCATCGTGAAGGACGAGAGACACACCTACAAAGGCCGTGAGGAGATTAAGAAATGGAAGTCGGCTGCCTCGACAAAGTATGAATACACGAGCACCCCAATTGCATGTGAGCGAGAGGGCGTAAAAACGGTCGTCACTAGCCATCTGGTCGGCAATTTTCCCGGCAGCCCTGTTGATCTGCGATACTTTTTCGAACTCGAAGGCGACAAGATCGCGTCGTTGGAAATCATCCTATAGCGACAGGGCCTTGTTCCAATTCCGCGCCCAGCGCTCCAGGGTGAAGTATTTCTGCCAGCGCTCTTTCCCGCGCACGCCCATGAGTTTGCGGTGATGGTCGTCGTTCAGCAGGAAAACGATGGCGCTGGCGAAGGCCTGTGCGTCCGTCGGATCGACAAGCAGGCCTGTTTTCCCATGCACGACCTGCTCCGGGATTCCTCCGTTGTTGGCGGCGACAACCGGCAGGCCAGCCGACATCGCTTCGAGGACCACAAGCGGGAAGGCGTCGTGCATGGAGGGGAAGGCGAAGAGGTCCGCCCACGCGTAGAACTCGTCCAGTGTCGCACGCGGTCCGATGAATTCCACATGAGGCGCAAGCCACGAGGCTAGGATTCGCTTCTGCCATTCGATCCCGTCTGGATTCGCTCCGCCTACGAAGACGAAGCGCGTATCCGGACGCGATGCGAGGACAAGCGGTATGGCGTGGCCGAACGTTTCGATGCCCTTGTGCTCTGTCAGCGCACCGACAAACAGCACGGTCGGACGCTCATCCCGCTTCATGTCACGACACTCAGCGATGCCTGCGATGCCATTGTGGATCACGTCGATCTTCATGTCCGGGTCATGAAGCAAGATCTCCCGCTTCATGGCGTTGGAGACCGTGAACACGCGACGGCTTAGTTTGTGGATGGTGCGGTAGAACTCGTCCGGGGGCACGAGTGGCGTGAGGGCGGGGATTCGCGTCGCCAGTTCGTGCAGGATCCAGACGTGTGGAAGGCCAAGGCGCTCCGCCGCATACGCGCCCTCGCTCGACACGGTTGTATTCGTCACGACGAGTTCGATGCGCTCCGCGGTCATCGTCCGCGCGAGGAACGCGATCCGCCCGTCGAGTCCATCTTCATAGAGGGCGCGGCTCGCCGCCTGGTCGCCGCCGACCCACCACGAGGTCGTGTAGTTGACGATCGGAATCCCGGCCTCGATGAGTTTCGCTCTCAGGGGGCCATCCGACGGGAGCGCGACGACGGGATCAAAGCGCTTTCGGTCCAGCCGCGTCACAAGTTGCAGGAGAAAATGTTCGGCGCCGCCCCAACCGGAAAGGTGCGAGACGAAAAGCGTCCGGATGGGGCGTGTCGGTGTTCGGAGAAACATTCGCTCCTACGACCCCGCTGCCGTGGGCAAGGGTGGGGGATTCCGGGAAGCGGCCCTCGTAACTCTCAAGATGAACCTTGCCGAGAGGGCGAGCAGGAACGCAACGAGCGCCAAGGTCACGACGGGGAGCGTCATCGCCATGCCGGTTGTCGCCAGCGACCCGGCCAGTTCGCCGGTTGAGACAATCGGGTTCGCAATCCCCGCCGTGGTCACGGAGGAAACGCCGCGGAGAGCCGCTGTGCCCGCCTTGATGACACCGGCCACTCCGCCGCCCGCAATGATCGCCAGCGACCACTTAAGGAGAGGTGACATGTCGCCCAGCATCGCAGCCGTAACCATGGTGCCGGCGATGACCGCCGCGGGTGCCGAAATTGAATCGAGCGCGTTGTCCAGCCACGGGACATAGTACGCGGCGACTTCAAGAAACGTCGCGATGCTGAAAGCCAGCAACGCGGTATCGGTCGCCATCCACATAAATTCCTGCGAGACCGTCATGTGTCCGCTCCGCACCGCAATCGCCGTGCACAAAAGCGGCACAAACACCCGAAACCCGCACGCCGCACTAAGCCCGATCCCGATCAACAATCCAATCGCCGAGTCCATGGTCGTTCCTCCAAATCCCGCTATTCGAGATTATACATTGACGACGAAATCGGGCCAGCTATTCAGAATTCGGACAAATGACGAATGCGAAATACTGTAGCCGCGGCACTCCGCTGCAGCGTCTTCTACATCGCACGCCAGCAGAGTGGCGTGGCTACACCATTACCTAGATTGTCATCCTGTGCGCCTTGCGCCCGCCCCGGGCGACCCGGTCGCAGGTGGCGCCGTGGCCGAGGAGGAGTTTTGATTTGTCGACGGCGCGGGCTGCGAGTTCGCGGGCGGCTTCGTGGAGTTCTTCGCTTTCCTTGACGTAGGTCATGTTGTTTTCCATGTCCTCGGCGGACCAGCCGCGGGAGTGGGCGATGAAGGGGAACTGGGGGAAGGCGAAGCCGAGTTCGGCGAAGAAGGACAGCGCGTCGCCCGCCACGCCCTGGATGTTGTCCTGGCCGCCGGTGATGATGAACGAGGCGACCTTGTTCCGGATCAACACATTGTCGGCGATGGTAACCTGGTTCTGCACGCAGTTCAGGCGCTCGGCCATCTTGAAGTAGAGCGAGCTCGCCTGGCCCCAGCGGATCGGTGTCGCAAGGATCACGACGTCGGCCCAGAATACCAGCGCGTCATAGACCTGGTCCATCTGGTCGGTCTTGTCCATCTGCGTGATGGAACAGGGCCAGGTGCAGGCGTGGGCTGATTTCGAGTAGAAGCCGCGGCAGTTCTCGAACTTCAAGTCGTCGAGGCGGATGAGCTTCGTCTCGCAGCCAAGCTGCTCCTTTGCGTGGACCAGCGCGGAGTCGAGCAGCGCTTCGGATGTTGAATAGCGCGGGTTCTTGCGGTCCATGACGGTGGTCGAGATTCCGACCACGCGCGTGGGACCGTCCTCGCGGACGACGGGCCGCGTCAGCGGATGCGCGGGGTGGGGAAGATGCGAGCGTTTCGTGGCGGCTTCGAGATTGATCCAGAGGTGACCGTTTTCAACCTTCACGTCATGGCTGGGGACCGCGTCCGCTTCGTAACCCGGCTCGCCTTTGCCCGTGCGACAATGGAAACGCCACTGGTGCCAGGGACAGACCACATATTCGCCGTCCAAGCGTCCCTGCCCGAGCGGGCCACCCACATGATTGCAGACGCCTGAGATCGCCCCGAAGGTGCCATTCTGGAACGTGATGGCAAACTTGAGCGTATTGACCGTCGCTTCGGTCACGGCCTGTTTGCTGAACGCTTCCGCGGGTCCAAGGTCATGCCACTTCGCCATGTGCGTCTCTCCTTATTCAAGTCGCTTCACTGTCGCTGGATTCATCTTCAACACATACAGGTCGTCGCTCCGGATGACATCGCCGGAGACTTCGATGGGTTCGGCCACATACGGGATGACGAAATCGTTCACCGGTTCGCCGTTGCTTCCCGTCAGCACGAAGTACTGCGCATTTCCTTCGGCGTCACGGACGAGCAGGACGGGTGGAATGCCGCCGCTGATGCAGCGGATGGCGCAGGACTTGTGGGGCTTGAGGTTCCCCGGCTTCATCACGCCGAGGTAGCACTTGCTGTCCACAATCTCGCCGCGCAGGGTGAAGGGACCGATAAGCCGTTCGTCGACCGAAGCCGTCGAGGTATCGGAACTCGAAACGGAGTCCGGTACCACTTCGAGCATGGATCGTCCGTCGCGCTCGATCAGCGTACCCGCGAGCTTCACGCGTCGCCCGTTCCACGCTTCAAGAAGCTGTGTGGCGCCGAATTTCCCCGGAGCGACGAGGAGAAAGCGCGACAGGACGCCGTCCGGCTTGGCGAGCAGCAGCGTCGGATAGGGGTGAACGTTGACGAGGCCTTCAAAGGTTCGCACGGTGCCGAATTCGAATCGGCCCTTGCCGAACGGGCGCTGGCTTGCGGCGAGTCCGGTCGCGATGACGATCACACCGGCCAGCACGAGCGCGACGCGAAGGCGCAGGAACCGTGCGATACCGTCCGGCATCTCCTTCTGGTATCCGACATAGAATTCCGCGCTCACGATCCGATCCTCGCAGGTTCGACGCGTGTGCCCGGCTTGTTCGGGGTCGGCTGGACCAGCACGCGGTTTCCGTCCACGCGCACGTTGAATGTCGGGACCTTCTCCGTGAAGGGCGCGGGCGACGCGCCATCGTCGGGCCGGTACTGGTAGCCGTGCCACGGGCAGGTCACAAGGCCGCCGATGATGCATCCCTCGCCGAGCGGCCCGTTCTGGTGCTGGCAGACGCCGGAGATCGCGGACACTTTCCCATCGTACTTGAACACCGCCACGCGCTCGCCGGAGAGCACAAAGACCTTCGCGCGATTCTCCGCGATCTCATCGACCCCGCACACATCAACGTAAGCGTCACCCTGTGACAGCGGTGCATCCGTGGCACGCTCCTTGAAGCCGGCAAGGATGTGAATGGCGGCGAGCCACGCGAAGCCGAGTCCGAGAAGGCCGGACCAAACGACGCTGGTTTCGGCCTGCAACACACCCAGTAGCACATGGAGGACGAGGCACCCGTAGGCGACGTAGACGCCCATGTGGAGGGTCTTCCACACGGGCGCCGTCAGGTTCGCGAGCCAGAAGTCGTGGCTCGTGGCGGCCATCAGGAAGAGGATGACGAGGGCGATCACGCCGAATAGCTCGAAGGGATACTCCGTCAGGCTATCGAAGCGATGATTCGCCGTGAGCACGCTCACGAGCGGATTCATATTGCCGAAGCCGTGGAACTGGACGATCGCGAAGACCGCGTGGAAGAGCGCGAGGAGGAACATCGTCACGCCCATGTGGCGCCGGTTGTAGAGCAGCGGGAGGAAGCGGCGGTCGATGCGGCAGAGCGGCCCGATCGAGAGGATGACGTGCAGCAGGACAATCGCGGCCGTGGCGAACCCCCGGATGAGGAGGGTTTCCGCCGTGACGTCGGGGTGCACGACGAGGTTCACGCCGATGAACGCCGCGAGATAGATGCCGACCCCGGCAAGCAGGGTGCGGTCGTAGAGCTTCTTCTGTCGGTTCCAGCCGACCGCCTTGTACTTGAGGCTCATGGTGCGAGGCCCGGGATTGTTTCCATCACCGCCTCCTTTTTCCGCAGTCCGAGGCTGGCGGCGAAGGCGAGGGACAGGATGACGGCGAGGAGGATCCAGGCGGAAAAGTGAGCTTTGCGCAGGGATCGGATCATTGGGCCGCCCTCCGGTGCGCATTGCATTCGGTTGGTGGTTGCTTGCGCCCGCTTAGCCAGCGGCGGATGAGAAGAGGCCAGAGCGCCATGACGCCGGGGATGATCAGCACGCGGAATCCCCACGTGCCTTCGCGCGCGACAGGGTCGATCGCGCCGACCCCGCGCGTGACAAACACCAGCGCGAAGAGGAACCCCAACGCCAGATACATTCCGACTGCTGCGACGAGCCCGGATGCGAACGTTTCCATCGACACCGTACTGACCTCCTTGAATCAGTCGCGACTTCCGCGGAATCCTGACATCCATCAAACGACGAATGTAAGGGCTTGTCGAGTCCGCACAGGGAGCACAGGCTTACGGCATGCGACCGATCCTTCATTTGGACATGGATGCCTTCTATGCGGCGGTCGAATTGCTGGACCATCCCGAGCTTGTCGGGAAGCCCGTGGTGGTGGGCTCGCCGCCCAACCAGCGCGGCGTGGTGTCCACGGCATCGTACGAAGCGCGCAAATACGGAATCCATTCGGCGATGCCGTCCCGGACAGCGGGCAAGCTCTGTCCGCACGCCGTATTCCTTCCGGTGCGCATGGAGCGCTACCTTGATGTGTCGGAGCAGATCATGCGCATCCTCGAGAGCTTCACTCCGATGATTGAACAGGTGTCGGTGGACGAGGCGTTCCTCGATGTCAGCGGGGCTATGCGGAAGTGGAAGGATCCCGTGCGTCTCGCGGAGGCGATGAAGTCGACGATTCGCAAAAAGCTCAAGCTCTCCTCGTCCGTGGGTGTCGCGCCCAACAAGTTCCTTGCGAAACTGGCTAGCGATCTTCAGAAGCCCGACGGACTTACGGTAACGCCGGAAGCGCCCGATGAGATCGCGCGGTTCCTCGCGCCGCTCCCGATCCGCAAGATCTGGGGTATCGGCAAGAAGACGGAAGACCGGCTTCATTCCTTCGGCATCAACAAGGTGGAAGATATCCAGAAGGCGAGCGACGCCTTTCTCGACAACCTCGTTGGCACTGCGTTCCGGCAACATATCCGTGCCCTTGCCTTCGGTATCGACGACCGGCCCGTCGTTACGTCATACGAGGCAAAAAGCCTGTCCTCGGAGCACACATTCGACGAAGATTGCACCGATCCGGGTGTCATACGGCAGACGATGATTGAAATGGCAGAGCAGGCGGGGAGGCGACTCCGGCGCGACGGGACCAAGGCCCGCGTGGCGCACATCAAGCTGCGCTTCGAGGACTTCAGCACGATCACGCGCCAGATGCCGTTGCGTCCCGCGACCCATGCCGACCGGCGACTCATCGCGGTGGCCTTAGAGCTTCTTGAGCGGGAACTCGGTCACTCGATGTCGACAGGTAGGGCGAAGCCTCCGGCTGAGCCGTCTTTGGGACGCAGTGCGCGGCTCACCGGGACGGTTCGCCCTACCAGCATGAGGCCGGTGAGATTGCTCGGCTTCGGCGTGAGCTGTTTTCGTGATCACGAAGTCGGCGAGAAGCAGCTCTACCTGTTTCAGGAGATGATCGGCAGTGAGGATCGGCGGGATGACAAGGTGGATCGCGCCGTCGACGCGTTGAGGGAACGCTTCGGTGAGTCCGCAATCCGGAGGGGTGGCTGATCATGCCCGACTATGTGATCTATGCCATCGAAGCCCTGGTCTTCATCGTGCATGTCTCCGGGTTCGCGCTTGCAGCACACGCCGTGATGCGGGTGCGGACTTCGCAGGGCGCGATCGCGTGGGCCATCGGCCTTGTCACCTTCCCGTGGCTCTCGATCCCCGCGTACCTTGTTCTGGGTCGCAGCAAATTCCAGGGGTATGTCGCGGCGCGCAGGTCCGGGACGTTGAAGATCAATCACGTCGCGCAGGACCTGTGGCACAAGCTCGCCGACTACCACACGACGGTGACGCCACACGGGGCGCAGCATCGCCGCGTCATGGAGAGTCTGGCGCGCATGCCTTCGACGGGGGCGAACCGCGCTACGGTGCTCGTCGATGGCAAGGAAACGTTCGACGCGATCTTTGCCGCGATTGAGTCGGCAAAGAAGTACGTCCTCGTCCAGTTCTTCATCATCCACGACGACACCCTGGGCATGGAGCTCCAGAAGCGGCTGATCGGGAAGGCCCTCGACGGGTTGGCGGTCTGTCTCCTCTATGACGAGGTGGGCTGCAAGTACCTGCCGTCATCGTACCTGGACGACCTGCGGTCCGCCGGCGTGGAGGTGTCCGCCTTCAACAGCATGCGCGGGATCAGGAACCGGTTTCAGATCAACTTCCGGAATCACCGGAAGATTGTCATCGTCGATGGGCTGATCGCGCTCTGCGGCGGATTGAATGCCGGTGACGAATATATGGGACTAAGCCGAAAATTCGGTCCGTGGCGGGACACGCATCTGTCGCTGGAGGGACCGTCCGTCCTGTGCGTGCAACTCGTATTCCTCGAAGACTGGTTCTGGGCCACGGGCAAGGTGCCGGAGCTGAATTGGACGCCGACGGAAGCGGTAGGGAGCGACCAGCGCGTGCTGGTCCTTGCCTCTGGTCCGGCGGATGACTTCGATACCTGTGACCTCTTCTTCACCTACATGATTCATGCCGCGGAGAAGCGGCTCTGGATCACGAGTCCGTATTTCGTGCCCGATGATTCGATTGTTGACGCCCTGCAGCTGGCGGCGCTGCGCGGTGTCGACGTGCGGATCATGCTGCCGCAGAAGCCTGATCATCTTCTCGTGTACCTATCAGCATTCTCCTACCTTGAGGAGATGGCGAAGGCCGGTGTCAAGGTGATGCGTTACCTGCCGGGCTTCATGCACCAGAAGGTGATCATCGTGGACGACCGGGTCGCGGCCGTGGGCACGGCGAATCTCGACAACCGGTCGTTCCGCCTCAACTTCGAACTCACGGTTCTCGTGGCGGATGAGAAGTTCACGCGGGAAGTGGATACGATGCTCGCGCGCGATTTTGCCAACTGCCGCGAAGCAGGCATTGAGGATCTCAACCGGAGATCGATCTTCTTCCGCGTCATGGTCCGCGTCGCCCGGCTGCTCTCGCCGATCCAGTGATCGCCGACGCGTCGCAGGAGCTCCTGAGGCGGAGAGCTTCTTTTAACCACGAATGGACACGAATAGACACCAATGGGGAGGACGCCGCGTGGGGTCACGCGGCCTACAAACTCCTGCTTCGTGTGAATGCGTGTTCATTCGTGGTTTAGAAACATCCGAATCTTTCGGGTGGGAGTGTCCTAATGCCCGAGAATGTGTTCGGAGACGGATCGAAGATTCTCCAGGACCGGGACGCCGCAGCGCGTGAGCTTGTTCCAGCCGTGATAGCCGCTGGTCACGAGGAGGCAGTGGACGCCCATCGCTTGTGAGACTTCGAAGTCGTGGACGGTGTCGCCGATGAGTACGATGCGGTCGGGTTTCTGCGGGAGTTGGGCGACGAAGCGGCGGCCCTGTTCGATCTTGCCGCTGGCGTAATGGTCGTCGCTGCCGATGACGTGGTCGAAGTAGTGGCGCACACCGCTGGCCGCGAGCAGGTGTTCAAGGGTGTTGTGTTTGTAGGCGGAGAGGACCGACTGCTGGATGCCGGCCTGCTTGAACGACTCGAGAACGGCCAGGGCGTCGGGCTGGAGCGTGGCTTCGTTCCGGCGCAACTCGTATCCATCGATGAACTCTGTCCCTAGCTTCTCGAAGGATTCCTTCTCGAAGTCGAAGCCGAGGCGGACGTAATAGTCGCGGACGGGAAAGTCAAAGATCTCCTGGTAGGATTCGAGCGTCATCGTGCGCATCCCGCGCGCTTGCAGCATCCGGTTCATGATGTCGATGCCGAGCATCACGTCGTCGAACAGCGTTCCGTTCCAGTCCCAGATGATGTGATCGAATCGGGGCGACATGATCAGGCGCGGTCCGTTTCCTCGGGGACTTTGAACAACGGAACGCGGACCCGCCACCAGATGGCGAGGAACCGGAGGATCACGATGACGGCCATGCCGATGACTGCCGCACAGGTGCTGGTCAGGGCGGTTTGCTTCAGCAGGACGATATACACGATAGAGCCGGAGATGGCCGCCGTCGCGTAGATCTCCCGGTCGCGCAGGAGCAGGGGCACATCGTTGCTGAGGACGTCGCGAAGCACGCCACCGGCGACGCCGGTAATGCAGCCCATGAGGATGGACACGCCATGCGACGCCCCCGTGCTCTCTGCAATCTGGGTGCCGCTGATGGTGAACAGGGCGAGGCCCAGTCCGTCGGCGATCAACAGGAGCCGGGCAGGTGGATGGCCATAGCGGACGAGGAGAATGGTAAGCACCGCCGCGATGGACGTGACGCTCAGGTAATTGGTGTCCTCAATCCAGAATACGGGATTCCGGTCGAGCAGCAGATCGCGAATGGTTCCGCCACCAATCGCAGTCACGACGGCGATGACCAGGACCCCGAATACGTCAAACTGCTTTCGCCCGGCAGCGAGGGCGCCACTGATAGCAAACACGGCCACTCCGGCCAAGCTCAGCATGTACATGACGTTCATCGTGGAAAGCCTACACAATAAGCTGCTATTCTGGGAGCGCGAACCCAAAACCCATTGACTGTCACGTGGCAGACCTGTACCACGTGACGCGGAGGTCGAGTATGAAGCAAGGTGCGCAGCGTCGCAGTATCAAGAGCATCAAGATCACGTGGCGGTACTATGACCGGATCCTGCTCCTCTGGACCTTCAGCGCCATACTCCCGATCATTTTCTTCAATGGGCTTATCTTTCTCCTCGCCCAGCTCCTTGCGCCTGAATACGCGGAGATGTGGAACACGGCATTCCCCGACGGCCCGTCCATGACCTCTGCCGCATTTCTCTTCTGCCTGGTGAATGCAGGCATGATCATCTTCGGCGTGACGATGCTAGCCTTGCTGACGACGCACCGGCTCACCGGGCCGTACATCAACATCAAGAACACCTGCGACCGCATTCAGGGCCATGACGACGATCCGCGGCTGAAATTCCGGAAGGATGACCGGCTGGATGATGTTCAGGATGCCTTCAACGAGATGCTTGATCGGTTGAAGAAGCCTCGCGCGGGTTAATCTCTGCGGCGCACCGCATCACGGATTTCGAGCAATTCCTTCATCAGGCCGAACTGGTTTGCCGCGTAGTCGCGTGTGCCGAAGAGGTCGTGCAGTTGTTTGTAGATCACGTAGAGGCGGGCATAGATCTTCGCGTTGTCACGGGTCGGCACGAACCGCGTCGCATGGATGGAAGTCATCGCCTTGGCGGCCTGCGTGAACGTGTCGTGTCCGCCCGCCCTGCGTCCGGCCACCACGGCTCCGCACATCGCCGCTCCCAGGGCGCACGTTTGTGCGCTTCCTGAAATCTCGAGCGGCCGGTTCAACACATCGGCATAGATCTGCATCGCGACCGGATTCTTGACGGAAATGCCGCCGCAGTTGACGACGCGCTTGATTCCGACACCGTACTCCTCGAAGCGTTCCACGATAGCTCGGGCGCCGAACGCGGTCGCCTCGATCAAGGCGCGATAGATTTCGGCGGGCGTCGTGCGCAGCGTTGTGCCGACGAGCACTCCCGTTAGGCGCTGGTCCACGAGTACCGTGCGATTGCCGTTGTTCCAGTCGAGCGCCAGCAGGCCGCTCGCGCCGGGGCTGAGCTTCGCGGCCTCGCGCTGCAGTTCGGCGTGGCTCATCCCATCGGGTCGAACCTTGCTCACAAACCAGTTGAAGATGTCGCCGACCGCGGACTGGCCCGCTTCGAGGCCGTACTGTCCGGGCAACACGGATTCAGGAACGATGCCACAGAGCCCGGGAATATCCGGAAGTTTCCTGTTAAGCGGGCTGACGGCGATGTCGCACGTGGATGTGCCGATAATCTTGACGAGCGTCCCGGGTTGGATTCCCGAACCCACCGCGCCAAGGTGCGCATCGAGGGCGCCTGCGGCAACCGGGATACCGGGTTTCAGGCCCAAGCGCCTTGCCCATTCCGGCGTGAGCAGGCCGGCGGTTTGCGAAATGTTAAATGCTTCGTTGGGAAGCGTGAGTCGAAGCTTTGCCAAGGCGGGGTCGAGTGCCGCAAGAAATCTTGCGTCGGGATATCCACCCCAGGCCGGATGGAACATGCCCTTGTGGCCGGCTGCGCAGATGCCGCGCTTCAGTTTCGACGGATGATCGGTGCCGGTGAGAAGGGCCGGGATCCAGTCCGCGTGCTCGACCCATGTGTGCGCAGCCCGAAAGACTTTCGGAGCCACGCGCTTACAGTGGAGGATCTTGGACCAGAACCATTCCGATGAATAGGTGCCGCCGCACTTTGCGAGATAGTGAGGGCGTATCTTCTTCGCAAGGGCAGTGATCTCGGCTGCCTCCGCAAACGCGGTGTGGTCCTTCCAAAGCCATGCCATGGCATCGGGGTTCTTCGCAAACTCACGCGTGAGCGCGAGGGGCGTTCCCGCCGCGTTGACAGGGATCGGCGTGCTGCCCGTGGTGTCCACGCCGATACCGATAATCCTGTCAGGCGAGAACCCGCGGACCTTTTTCGCGCGCCTGATCGCGTTCACCACGGAGCGTTCGAGGCCCTTTATGCAGTCGGCTGGATGCTGCCTTGCCAGGTTGGGATCGCGCCCGACAATCACGCCCGCTTCACCCATCGCATAGTCGTGCACCGCGACGCTGACCTCCTCGCCACTCGAGGTGTCCACAAGAAGCGCACGAACGGAGTTGGTGCCGAAGTCTATTCCGAGTGAGTAGCTGTTCATGGCTTGCCCGGACGAAGTTCGCAGTTCCAGGCTCTCCATCAAAAGAGGGGGCAAGGCCGATCCTGAGACCATACGATGGTCTTG
>CAZCZZ010000083.1:0-12299 GCA_964503335.1 uncultured Verrucomicrobiota bacterium | reverse complement strand
TGAGTGCGTAGAGTGGTTTTACCACTCGGGAGCCGGCCTTCTCATCTCATCTACAACCTGCAGACAAAGGGGCCCGCGATGATCCTGAAGGTTCAGCATGTTTCCGAGTACCTCTACAGCAGGCCGATCTACCTCGACCCGCATATCCTGCGCCTTCGGCCGCGGAGCGACGGGTCACAGCGCTTGATCCGGTTCCAGCAGCAGGTCACGCCAAAACCTGTCGGTCGCGCCGATTATACGGATCTCGAGGGCAATGCCGCGACACAGGCCTGGTTCGAGAACACAACCACCTCGCTGCTCATCACGTCGGAATTCGAGATCGAGACGCTGCGCGCCAACCCGTTTGATTTCCTGATCACGGACTCGTCTGTCATGTCCATGCCGGTGCGCTATGCGGAGGGCAGTGAAACGTTCCTCGCCCCCTACTGCCAGCCTGCCTCCTACACGCCGGAAATTGCGGAGTTCTCGCGCCGCGTCGCTTCGGAAAGCGACGGCAGCACTCTCGATTTCCTGCGCCGCCTCTGCGCAACCATCCACGAGTCGATCGACGCCGAGGTGCGCGAATCCGGTCCGCCCCAGAGTTCCGAAAGAACCCTTGAGCGAGGCATCGGCGCGTGCCGTGACCTTGCCATTCTCTTTATCGACGCGTGCCGCATCCAGGGCTTGGCGGCGAGGTTCACCAGCGGCTACTGCGATGACGGTTCAACAGACGGACGGAATCGCCTCCGCGCGTGGGCCGAGGTGTACCTTCCCGGCGGGGGCTGGCGCGGCTTCGATCCATCTGCCGGCCTCGCGGTCGCCGACCGACACATACCCGTAGCGGCCAGCCTGACTGCCAGCGGCGCCACGCCCGTGAGCGGCTCGTTCTGGGGCTCGGACGTATCGACCACCGTGAAGGTGCGGGTCAGCGTCCAGCCCGCCTGAAGAAACGCTTAACTGGCCGGTCGTTTTGAGTTATCCTTAGTCATCGGAGACACGCCCATGACCCTTCGCAGAATGCTCGAAAGATCCGCCGGCCCGATGGCATCCATCGCTTTCCACGTCCTCATCGTCTTCGCGCTGATCACGTTCATGGCCTTCAAGCCCAAGGTGGAGGAGCAGAACATTGAGGCGATGGTGGGTGAGGACGTTACGCTCACGTTGGACAACACCCCCGTGACGCCGGACGACGTCCCGAGGAACGATGATGTGACGCAACTCACAGACGCTCCGTCCCTCGATGTGGAAGCGCCTGCTGTCGAGACCCCGACCGCTTCGGAAGGCGTGGAAACCGTCGACCTGTCGCCCCTCGCCCCGATCGGCATGGCCATCGAGCTTGGGCGTGACCAGCAGACGCTCTCCTCCCTCAAGAAGGACTACGGTGAGCGCGCGGCCGAGAACGGTCTGTACGGTTCATACTTCAATCGTATCGACTTCACGGGCGAGACCTTCACGCGCATCGACGCCACGCTGAACAAGCAGTGGGAGCTGGCCAGCCCGTGGCCGGGCAAGGTGCGACCCGAATGCTTCTCGGTGCTCTGGACCGGACGCATCGTGCCGAAGAAGAGCGGGCAGTATACCCTTTACCTGCAGTCGGACGACGGTGCGCGGCTCTGGATCAACGGGAAGCTGGTCCTTGACCAGTATGTCGAGCGCGAGCGCGCCGTGGACCGGGTTGAACTCGAGATGCTCGCGGGCATTTCCTACGACATCAAATACGCGTTCTGCGATGTGTTCCAGCACGCGATCAGCCAGTTGGAATGGAGCGCGGAGGCCTCAGGCATACCGCGCGAGCTGATTCCTACGGATTGCCTGTGGGCCGACGGCGCATCCACGGCAGAGGTCATCAAATGGAACGAGACGCGCGACACATCCGGCAAGCCCTCCTACGCCAACCGCAGTCGGATGAAGAACCCGGCTGAGATCCGGGGCTATCCCCTCTCCCAGCTCGTCAACTACAACCAGCTCAACGAAGAGGAATTGAAGCGCCTGCAGTTGCCGGACCTGATTCCGGAGTACCAGCGGCTCGCGAAGAACGGGAAATTGCCGACGATCATGGCTTCCACCGATGCGGAGGTGACGCCGGAGGTAGAGAAGCCGACGACCGCGGGTGACGATATCAAGGTCGAAATCCTCTAGTTCACCGAGATCCCGTCATTACTTCAGCCACGTAAGCACGAGCTCGTACTTGTCCGACCCGCTTTCCGGGTCTGCAATCTGGATGCAGGCCGTGTGACCGTTCTCCGGCGTGGGTCTTTGGATGAGATTTGCGGCGCCGCGGCCCCCGCGCTTTTTCAGTTCGATCGACGTGCCTTCCGCAGGCGACAAGGCCGGGTCAAGGGATGTGAAACGCTCCGAGACATTGTTGTTCCACCGGCACTTCCACTTCCTACCGTTGACCTTGATACCTTCTGGAAATGCGGCAGCCTGGTGAACGATCCAGAGTTGTGTGCCTTGGACGAATACCAGGTCCGTACCGTCCACCTCGATCGTCAGCTTAAGTGCCTCCTGCACACGCTCGACTTCCTGCGTTTCCGTCTGTGCCATCGCGGTGACGGCAAGGTTCAGTGCAACACACACAATCAGGATGTGAGCCCTCATCATCATTCCTCCGTCGTCTCGTCATCAGCTCGCGGAGCGTCGCAAGGCCACCAGCGTGATGTCGTCCAACTGATCACCGCTCCCTGAGAACGCCTTCAAATCCTCGATCATCGCCTTGATCATTTCCTTTGCAGGACGCGTGCGATGCCTGCACGCCATGGCCTCGACGCCCTGGTAACCCAGTTCATCTCCGTTCGAATCACGCGCCTCGGTGATTCCGTCGGTGTAGAGGAGGACGGTATCGCCCGGCGAGAGGTGCACGCGCATCTCTTCGAGCGCTTCGTCGAATCGGGCCACCTCGACCAATCCGAGCGCGGTGCCGCCCGGTTCGAATCGCTCCACGCTCCCGTCCGCCCGTATGATCATCACGGGTTCGTGGCCGGCGCGCACGAGTTCGACATCACCCGTCTTCAACTCCAGCGTGACCGAGGCCACCGTGACGAACATGCCCGGCTCGAGATCCGGCGAGAGGTTGCGGTTGACGCGTCGCAGGATTTCCTTCGGGGAGGACGACATCTCGACGTAGGTGTGAATCAGGGATCGCAGGATGCTCATGATCAGGGCCGCAGGCACGCCCTTGCCGGACACATCACCCACGATGAAGTGCCACCGGCTGCCCACCTGCACATAGTCAAAGTAGTCGCCCCCCACCTCGAACGCCGGCTGGCTCGTGCCGAAAACCTCGAATCCTTCCAGTACCGGCGTGATGCGCGGCAGCATGGAGCGCTGGATCTCGCGCGCCCACTTCATCTCCTGCTCAAAGCGTTCACGGTCAGCCAGTTCGCGGTACATCCGTCCGTTTTCAACCGCCACCGCCGCGTGCTGCGCCATGGTCATGAGGGGCGCCATGATTTCGTCATCGTACGGCTGCCCGTTCGTGCGGGGACCCAGACGCACAACCCCGATCTTCCGCTCCCCGGTGACGAGCGGGAGAACAAGGCTCTGCTCAGGATTCGACGGAATGCTCGCCACACCGTTGTCGAGGGCGTTCTGGCAGGCGTCGTCCAGACTGCCCGCGACCGTGGAGGGCTCTCCTTGCGGCTCATAGGCGAGCACCTGGTCAGTCTTGCCACCCCGCAGGAACAGCGTGCACGACGCAGAGCCCGCGAGGCTTCGGAACATGTCAGCCAGGGTCCCGTACAGGCGATCGAGCTCGAACTGGCCACCGATCCGCATCGTCCAATCCTGAAGGTGCCGCATCATCGCGATGCGTCGCAGCAGGGAATCCAGCATCTCATTGAAGGTCATGGACAGCATGCTGATCTCGTCCGACCCGTGGACCGCCACGCGCTGCGTCAGGTCACCATCGTGAACCTTGCGCGCCGTATGGGTCAGTTCCTCCACGGGCGCCAGGGACCTGCGGGCAAAGAAGATGGACACCACGATCGTGAGCAGGAGCATGACGGCGATGATGGCCAGCGAGTTCTTGTAAAGGCGAAGAATCTCGGCGTCGATTGTCGTCGGGATCTCGATCTCGACATAGCCCGGGACGGCCCCTTCCTGGTCGATCGGACCCGCCACGTGCAGGCGCTGCGCATCGCGGTCGTACCAGTGCTTGTACTCGGTCGGGATTCGATCCTTCGGCAATTGCTGAGGCGCGAGGCTGACATTCATCCGGTCGTACTCAAAATGCAGCTGCGCGTTGGCATCGTAAAGCACGAGACGCGTAAGACGCTGCTCAAGACCCTCCGCGTCACCGGGCAACTGCATGAACTTCTCATCCAGCACGAAGCGCAGGATCCGGCGGTTGAAGTTGTCGCGGTGCGACCGGTAATGCCCCGTCAGGTAGTTCACGGTCGCCATGTAGGTCGTGTAGGCGCGGGAGAATTCCTGCTCGTACAGCTTGTGGCGGAACTGGATCGTCGTCACGGCCGTGACACTGATCCCGGTCACCAGGATCAGCAGGACCATGTGCAGCGAGATCTTCTGGGCGAAGCTGACCTTCACCGTCGCGTTTTCCCCACTTTGTGCGGTGTGTTCATCCTGCGAGGCACGAGGATGCTCCCCGGGCTATGTCGTCTTCTGCAGGGCGGCAAGCGCTTCGTCGCGTGACGGGAAGATAGTCAGGGTCTTTCCGATCTGGAGCAGGTCCAGTGTCTTCAGCAGTTTGTGACTCAAAGAACTGAGGGCAAAACGTCCGCGGGTCAGCATGAGACTGCGATGAAACTTCATCAGCAGCCCGATGGCCCGGCTGTTCACGTAGGTGAGGTCCTTGCAGTCCAGCAAAACGCGCGCGCCCTGCTTGCTGCAAACCGGTTCCACCTTGATACGGAAGGCTTCAAGGGTTGCCGAATCAACAGGGCCCACAACGGTCACGACTTCGATGCCATCTTCATGACTGACGTAGATGTCGATCGGATTCTTTTCTACCACGTATGAGACTCCCCGATTACGATATGGGACAGACGCCGGTTTGAATCAACGCGGAGTATAGCCCTAACGCCGAAGGCCGTCCACGACTAGTACCGCGGTTATTCGCACCGGAACAACCATGAGAGATCGCACCCATGAACGCACGATCGCGAGGCTGCGCAGCGCCGCGGAACAGGAAGTCCTGACGGTGTCCCGATCCCTTCCCGCACCCGTTCGCGCGAAGGCCCTGACGCTTCCGGTGACCTACGAAGACTTCCCGTCGCGTGAAATGGTCGAGGACGGTCTCGAAGTGGACATCCTCGGCCTCTTCGTCGGCACGCCGTTTCCCGACCAGCTCGCCAGCGGCAATGACGTTCCCGCCCAGATCATCCTCTTCCTCGACAACCTGTGGGAATTCGCCGGACGCGATGCCGCAATCTTTCGTGAGGAAGTGCGCAAGACCTACCTGCATGAACTCGGCCACTATCTCGGCCTCGACGAAGACGACCTCGCGGATCGCGATCTGGACTGATCCGTCCGATCTGTGCAATCCGTCCTATGTCTTCCGCGTCAACAAAGCGCGCAACCATTGACCGGCCGTGCTAAGTTCCAGCGCGCTGACGGCTTTGCCCACGACCGGGGCCGTGCGGAGGAATTTGCTGACCTTGTAGGCCAGTTGTGAGTTCGGAAAGAGGAACGCGGAGAAATCGGGCGCGGCAAAGGGCATTTTCCAGAACTGGCCGTTGAAGCCGACGGTACGCGGCAGCGTGAGCAGCAGCAGCCAGGCGCGCGCTTTCTCCGCGTCGGCTTCAGTCAGGCTCCACTCCTCCGCCATGCCGAGCCGCAGCGTCAGTTCGTTCACGGCTTCCCATGCGTGGTGTCCACTCTCGTCGATCCACTTCTGCCACTGCAGGCGATCCTGGTCGATGATCGGCCTTCCGGTCGGCTGGCCGAGAGAACCGCCCGCATTCAGAAGGCTTTCGTAGCATGCCGCCATGACGCGGCTGAGATCCCCGCTCTGGAACGGGAGCGATGACAGCATCGTCGCGGCGCCCGGCCAGCTGCGCAGGAACTCGAGGGCACGTAGGAACGTCTTGTGCTCGTTGCCCACGAAGGTGGGTCGCTGCAAGGCGAGCAAGGTCAGCATGCGACCGACCTTGCGCTGCCGCTCGACGAAGGATGAAGGCGTCATCGCGTGGTAGTGGTAACCCTTCGCGTCTGCGATGTACCTCAACACCATGCCGTCAAGGTGCAGCCTGTAGCCTAGTTCCACGTCCTCGTACGCGGCGTAGCGATATTTTGTGCTGAAGAGGTGTTCCTCTTCGACGAGGAACGCGCGCTTGAGGGAACAGTTCGAAGTGTAGAGCCGGTCGAAGGGCACCGGCTGGTTGTCCTTCATGTCGTTGTAGGCGAACTGCATGCCACCTTTGCCCGTGATGTAGTCCTGGAAGGGAGACGCGGGAAGATCCGGATGCCACAACGTCAGGCCGACCAGCGCCGACTCGAGATGCGGATAGCGTCGATGTCCGTCGAGGTGTTCCTTCAGGAAGCCCTCGCCCGGCACGATGTCGTCACCCGTGATGAGCACAACCCCGCCCTTGGACTGGCATATCGCAAGATTGCGCGCGGCAGCGGGTCCACCCGGTCCATGATTGTCGAGCACGCGGATCGGCAACCTGGCGCTGTGCTTCTCGATCACCTTCTCCAGCGACGGCAGGTCGCCGTGATCGTTCACCAGCAGCAGCTCAAAGTCGGAACGCGGGAGCGTCTGTTTCTGATACGCCGCCAGCGTCATGTCCAACGTCTCGTTCCGGTCCTTCGTCGGAATGATGACAGTCATCGGGAGCTGGTCCGGATGACGGCGAGGCGCCACGGTGGCAAGCCGGTCGGCCGACCAGCTCTTCAGCGACTCGATCATTTGCGCCGCCGCGTGATCCCAGGAAAAGCCGGCGCGCACATGCTTCAGGGCGGCGAGTCCCATGTCCGGAAGCGACGCGCGATCCTTCAAGGCTTGATTCAGCTTCGCCACCATGTCCTCAACGCGAACCTGACACCAGTACGCGCCTTCGCCGATGTAGGCATGGTCGCGGTCGTAACACGCGCCGACCGGCACCTCGTCGAATGCGAGCGGAATGAACGATCCATCGAGCGCAAAATCAGCGGGCCCGCCGAACTTGGGGAACAAGGCGGGCAGCCCAACCGCCATGCCGTCGATCAGCTTCATCGAGAAGCCCTCGCCCCGGAATGGCGCGAGCTGCAGGTCCATGGAGGCATACAGCTTGAGGAGGTCTTCCTTTTCGAGGAACTCGCGGTGCCATTGGACCCTCGGGAAACGGGGCTTTGCCTTGATCCAGCCCTCGAGCGTCTTGTCCGTGGCTTGTCCGTAGTCTTTGATGTGGATGATGACGGGGTCCGACTCCGAAAAGGCCTGCGACAGGGCTTCGACGGCAAGATCCGTTCCGTAGCGATACAGGTCGCCGGAGTTCGTCACCAACAGGATGTGAAGGTCACCGTCCTTTGAACGCGACGGCAGGTCACGGGAGGGAAAGAGCGTGTCGATCTCCGGCGAGTAGCCGAGCTGCATCACACGGCAGTCGCGATCGGGCACGCCGATCTCCAGCAACGCGCTGCGGTTGAACTGCGTGATGGCGAGCTTGCGATACTCATTCACCTGCACGTGCCGCATCCACAGGTCCAGATGGCGACCTTCTTCGCGATAGCGGTAGTTCGTGCAGAAGAACTCGGCATTCACTTCGCCCGCCAGCACCTGGCTCATGTACTGCGGCCAGTAGTGCGACCATTTGACGTGGAAGGTCCCGCGCGGCTTCGCGGAGCGCATGGCCTTGAGAACCCGTGCTTTCGCGGCCGGGATGCTCTTGTGCACGGAGGCCGACACGGGAAGCGTGATCGGCATTCCTGCCCGTTGCAGCGCGATCGCAAGGTCCACGCCGGCCCATGTGAAGGCACTCGGTTCATTCACGTTGAGCATGAGGTGTAATCCGTCACCGGGCACGGCGCGCAAACGCGGCTTCTTCGCGAGCGCTTCGTTGTATGCGTTGTCCGCGCGAAGGGTTTCCTCAAGCGTGCGGGACACCACAGCACCCCATCGCTCCTTGAAGAGCTTCGCGTTCGCGTTCTCATGATCGGTGCGACCGGTCGATGACTGGCCGAAGTGATAGATGACGCTGGCGGGCGTATACGTGATGCGATGCCCGGCGCGGCGGGCCCTTTCGCAGAAATCGCAGTCTTCAAACCCGTTCTTGTAAGCCTCATCGAGTCCGCCCAATGCCGCGTATATCCGCGACGGGATCATGACGCAGGCGAACGTAACGCAGGGCACGTCTCGCTGGTAGTTGACCGCGGGTGCCTTCGGATTCGTGTGCGGATGCATGTGCAGCGGGAACCCCGTCTGGTCATAGGCCATGCCGCAGTGATGCAGGAGTTCGGTCTTCGGAAAGAGATGCTTGTTGCCGAGCACGCCGATCGCAGGTTCGCGCCGGATCAGGTCGACCATTGGACTCAGCCAGTTCGGCGTGACCAGCGTGTCGTTGTTGAGCAGGCAAAGAAGCTCGCCGCGTGCCTCTTTCGCCGCCTGGTTGTTATTTGCGCTGTAGGACTGCCGGGATGCGTTGCGGATGACGCGCAGGTTCAGTGAGGACTTCAGGTCGGCGACTTGCGGCTGCTCCGTGCTGGCGTCGTCGACCAGGATCACCTCGAAGGTCACCCGCGGGGTGTGGCACGCGATGGATTCAAGGCACGCGCGCGTCATCGCGGCGCAGTTGTGATACGGGATGATGATCGAGACGTCGAATGCGGGCTGCTGCGATATCATGCGCCCGCCTTCCCGTCCGCATCACGGATATCGATATCGCATACAAGATTCGCCACACCGTAGGCGGGTCGATCAGCAATGACTTCGAAGGCGAGGGTCTGTCCACCGGTGATCGGACGCGGAATATCGTCCTCAATGGCGGCCACGCCAATGCCAAGCCGGAATGGCCCGGGACAAACATGGAGGTCAAACGCGAACGTCACGTCGAGGACATCGCCCTTGCGACACGGCCGGACCGGTTTGTTGGCAAAGATCGTATTCTGGTCGTAGACCACGAAGCCCATCACCGTCTTCAGCACCATGTTGATGACGGGCCGCGGGACGTCTTCATGGAACGCGACCTTGCATTTCACGCAGTAGCGCTCGCCGGAGCGAGGCGTCGTCACGGGACGACCTTCGAGATCCTGCAGTGCGGCGTTCAAGACCTCGGCGCGGCCACGGTCCGCGCCTGACTTCTTCGTCACGGGCGAAGGCGTCTTCTTGCTCTTCGTCAAGAGCTGGAAATAGTGCTCCGTCACTTCGTGGGGTTCGCCCCGCTTCACGATGCGACCTGCGTCGAGCAGGATCACTTCATCGCAGAGCATCTGCACGGCACTGAGGTCGTGCGAAACGAAAATGATGGTCGTGCCCTGCGCGCGCAGTTGCTCAATGCGCTGGAAGCACTTCGCCTGGAACCCGACGTCGCCGACGGACAGGATTTCGTCGACCAGCAGGATGCGCGGATTGACGTGTATCGCCACGGAGAAGGCCAGGCGTGCGAACATGCCGGACGAGTACGTCTTGACCGGCTGCTCCAGGTGCATGCCGATGTCGGCGAAAGCCACAATGTCGTCGAACCGCTGAGCCATGTCCTCTTTCGAGTAACCGTAGATCGCGCCCGAAAGGAGAACGTTCTCGCGTCCGCTGAACTCATGATCGAACCCCGCCCCGAGTTCGAGCAGCGCGGCGACTTGCCCGTTCACGGCAAGCGAACCGCGCGAGGGCTCCAGCAGGCCCGCGATCATTTTGAGGAGCGTCGACTTGCCGCATCCGTTCTGGCCGATGAGGCCGAGGACGCGTCCCGGCTCAACAGAGAAGGAAACATCCTGCAGCGCCCAGAAATCGTCGGGCCGCGGCTTCAAGGGCATCGGCAGGAGATACCGGACCATTGCGCGCCGTGAACTGGAGGGATAGAACTTTCCAAGTCCCTTCGCCACGATCAGCGCGGTTTCGGATGGTGACTCAGAGGACATCGGCAAATCTCCTCCGCAGCCGCGGGAACCACCCGGCGATCAGGCACAGCGCGATGATGCTCAACGCCGTGAAGGCCAACCAGGTGTCGAGGTTGATGGGCAGGCCGAGGATACAGGTTTTGCGGATGTTCGAAACGGCGTAGGCGATCGGATTCACCCAGAGGATGAAACGAAAGCTGCTGGTCACAAAGGTCTCGGGATAGACGATCGGGGTCATGAAGAACAGCACGCTCAGGCCGAAGCCCACGAGGTGAACCAGGTCGCGGAGGAAGACTCCCAGGGCAGCGATCAGGAGCGACAGGGCAAGCGTCGCGAGGACAAGGGGAATCCAAACCACAGGATACCACAACGCGGTCAGGGGCAGTCCCCCGGTCCAGATCGAGATGGCGGCCAACAGGAGAAGGCTGCTGATCGCGGTATGCAGCAAGGCGCTGCCCACGGCCACCATCGGCAGGAGCTGCACGGGGAAGGCAATGCGCTTCACGTAGTTGGGGGAATTCACGATGAGCAGCGGCGACTTGCTGATCACTTCGGAGAAGAAATTGAAGGGAACGATGCCGCAGAACAGCATCAGCGTGAACGCCACCTTCCTGTCCTCGGGAAGCGGCCACTCCTGACGGAAGAACACACCGAAGACCACGGAGTACACGGCGAGCAGGAGCAGCGGACTCAGGAAGGACCACAGCAAACCAAGGAACGAACCGCGGTAACGCAGCATGACATCGCGCTTCACCATCGCCCACGCGAGGTCACGGTGGACGTACCACGAGCTAACCGTGTCGCGCACGGCGCCGAAGAAGGACAAACTCTGCTCAGGCGTGTAGAGACGCTGCTGCATATCCCGCCCTGTACTACGTTGCCGCGCGCTTGGCATCAATCCTAATCAAGCTCACCTCGCAGTTGCTCGGTGATCCAGTGCCACGCGGGATCCCTCTTACTCCTGTCTCACATTTCAAATCTCGCATCTCGCCGCGAGCATTCAACCGACGTCCACGATGCTCGGGTCGTAATCCGCCGGCGGCTCGAAGCCGAGCAGCTTGATGCAGGTCGCGGTCAGGCTCGTGATGCCCAGGTTCTTGTGCTCCGACAGTCGTACCTTGGCAGTTCCCGACGGATCCCAGATGAAGCAAGGAACAGGGTTCAGCGAATGACTGGTCTTGGCCTTGGGCTGACCGGTCCGCTCGTCGATCATGACCTTGCCTTTCTTGTCGGTCTGGTACATCTCGTCGGCATTGCCATGGTCAGCCGTCAGCACGAGGATACCGCCGGCCTCCTTGATGGCTTCCATGAGACGGCCCACGCAGAGGTCCGTGGCCTCCACCGAAATCTCCACGGCCTGGAAATGTCCGGTGTGGCCGACCATGTCGCCGTTGGGGAAATTGATGCGAATGAATTTGTGCTTGTTGGCGCGAATCGATTCGAGCACGACGTCCGTAATCTCGGCGGCCTTCATCCACGGCCGCTGCTCGAACGGGAGACGGTCGGACTTGATCTCGACATATTCCTCCAACGAGTCGCTGAACTTGCCCGACTTGTTGCCGTTGAAGAAATACGTCACATGCCCGTACTTCTGCGTTTCGCTCACGGCGAGGATGTTCACGCCTGCTTTCACGAGGTATTCGCCCATCGTGCGGTCGATCACCGGCGGATTGACGAGGAACTTCTTCGGCGTGTGCGTGTCGCCGTCGTATTCCATCATGCCCGCAAACTTCACATGCGGCTTCGGTCCGCGGTCAAACTTCGTAAAGTTTTCTTCTTCAAAGGCGCGACAGGTCTCAAGCGCGCGATCGCCGCGGAAGTTGCAGAGGATGACGCTGTCGTGCTCATGCAGCGTGCCCACCGGCTTGCCGTTGCGGGCCACAACAAACGGGGGCAGGTCCTGATCGATCACGCCGGGATTCACCGCGCGGGCTGCTTCGATCGCGGCCTTGGCGGATTCAAATTGGGGACCCTTCCCCTTCCAGTGAATCTCCCAGCCGTGGCGGACCAGGTCCCAGTTGGCTTCGTAGCGGTCCATCGTGATGACCTGGCGGCCACCGCCCGACGCGATCGCGTAATCGCAGCCGTCGGTGCTCAGCTCCTTGAGTACGGCTTCGAGCTGTTCCACATAGACCAACGCCGACTGCGGCGGCACATCGCGTCCGTCCAGCAGCGCATGGACACGAACGCGCTTGATGTTCATCGCCCGCGCCTCGCGCAGCATCGCGATCAGATGGCGGATATGGCTGTGGACATTGCCGTCGGAGAGCAGGCCGAGGAAGTGAAGCTGCGTATTGTGCTTCAGGACATTGTCGGTCAGTTCT
>CAZCZZ010000082.1:0-12381 GCA_964503335.1 uncultured Verrucomicrobiota bacterium | reverse complement strand
GATGCGCTCGCAACATTCTCAAACCCTTGTTTTCCAACATGATGCGCAAGACAAACGGCCATTTCCTCCAATTCTGTAGGAATCACGCCTTGACCGCGTGTGCACTGCGCTAATAGAATCTTAATAGTTGCTGGATCGGTACTTACTCCGCTTAAGAGTCCGTCGGCGACCGGGGTGCATAAGGATTGGGTGATACACGACAATGACGTCATCGACGTGGGGTGTGGTCATCGCAAGTGGCAAGGGCGAGAAGTTTGGGCCGGACATCGACACGGCCTTCCTGAACATTGGTAGTCGCCCTGTTCTCACATACACGCTGTCTGCCTTTGAGCACTGCAGTGACATCGAAGGTGTGGTCATTGTCGGTCCCAAAGAGCGACTGGAGAACATCCGCGTAATGGTGCAGATGTTCGGCTGCTATAAAGTGAAGAAGATCGTCGCCGGCACCAATCATCGTCTCTCTTCCGTGCTCCATGGACTCAAGGCGCTCGACAAGGATGTCGGAAACGTTGTGATTCACGATGCATCGCGTCCCCTCGTCAAGGCGGACCAGTTATCGGACGTGATCAAGTCGGCGAAGAAGAATGGCAGCGGTGTATTGGCGTCGCCGGTGACGGATCACGTCAAGCTCGCGAAGAAGGGTGCGAAGGTTACGGAAGCGCTCGACAGCGAGGGACTCTGGGCTGTTCGCGCACCCCAGGCATTCAAATATCCCGTCATCCTCAAGGCCATGGAAACGGCCACGAAAAAGAAGGCCGATATCGCCGAGGATTCGGCCGCGCTCGCCCTGATCAAGCAGGACGTCTATCTCGTGGCCACCGACCGCCCCGATCTGCGGATTTCGGGGCCGTCCGACCTGGTACTCGCCGAATTCCTCCTGCGCTCCTAGCGCTGTCCAGCCATGCCCACGTCCCGCAAGAGGGTGACGGCGCGGTTTGATGGCCATGTCCAAGGCGTCGGCTTTCGCTTCACGACACTCGAGCTGGCAAAAGGACTCGATATCACGGGCTACGTGATGAATCAACCGGACGGCTCCGTGGAGCTTGTCGCAGAAGGCGACGAAGCGTCGCTTCACACACTCCTTAGACGCATTAACGGGTCACAAGTCGGCCGCTTCATCACAAGCGAGAAGGTGTTCTGGTCCATCGGGAGCGGGGCTTGGGAGACATTCGACGTCCGGTATATGTAGCCTTCAGCCGAATGCCTGCGTGTTTCGTTGATCGTCCGGTTTTGGCTCTTTCCTCGCATCGGCTATTCCGATAACGTTTTACGCGAGTATCAGAAATGAAGTACGCGCTGATCGGTGATATCCATAGCAACCTCGAGGCCTTAAACGCGGTCCTCGAAGATGCGCGTCAGCACAATGTAACCAAGTACGCCTGCGTCGGTGACATTGTGGGCTACAACGCCAACCCGGTGGAATGCCTTAAGATCGTGCGCGACCTGGACGCGGTCTGCGTGCGCGGCAACCACGATCACTACTGCGCGCTTGATTCAAACCTCGATGGTTTCCACCCGCTTGCGGCCGATGTCGTGGACTGGACGCGCCGGCATCTCTCTGAAGACGAGAAGAACTACCTTCGCGCCCTTCGTTACAGCGCACCGGTCGAGACGTTTACCATCGTGCACAGCACGCTGGATACGCCCGAGGCCTGGGGCTACGTCTTCGACAAGCTCGAAGCAGAGGCGAACTTCGCGTACCAGACGACAACGCTCTGCTTCTACGGTCACACGCATGTGCCGCTGGCGTTTGAGAAATCCGACACGATCCGCTTCGGCTTGTATTCGAAGATCAAGGTCGCGCTCGGAAAGAAGTATTTCATCAATGTCGGCAGCGTGGGTCAGCCGCGCGATGGGGATCCCCGCGCGGCGTATGTCATCTTCGATATGGTGAACAACCTCATCGAATTGCGGCGTGTGCCCTACGATATTCAACTCACCCAGAAGAAAATCCTCGATGCCGGACTGCCTCCCCGCATCGCGGCCCGACTGGCCGTAGGCCGCTGATTGGAAGGAAGAAGCATGCTCCGTCGATTCGTCTGCTCCTGCACGTTACTGTCTGCCCTCACCGCGAATGCCCAGATCGAGCTGGGCTTCCGCGTTTACCCGACTCCCGCCTTGCAGCACGAGCCCGCTGTCGTGCAATTCGCGATCAAGAACAACACAGCAGATACCATCACGCTGGGCAGCAACGGGAATGCGCGCCTGTACTTCGACCTTCGCTCACCGGAGCGTCACTTGATCCGTCGCATACCCGGCGACATCATCGAACCACTGTCCGTTGAAGCGACCGAAACCGAATCCGTGTCGAACCGCGTGCTTCGCGGCGGCTTCTCGATCGATCCCGGGGCCTACATCGTCGAGGCCCGCGTGGAGTTCGGCGGGAAGGCGTTTATCTCCGAGCCGTCGCGGGTTGACATCGTCGCTGCACCTGAGCTGACGAAGCTGGACGCCGTCACACGCTTCGGTTCCCGCAGCTTCAGCGTACGCATGTTGGACCGCGCGCGGCACCGCCACATCTTCCTGCGCATCGATGATCCCGTAAGTAACATCTGCTATGCGGTCATCGACATGGGACGCACGGTAAACGCCGGACCGCCGACGCTTAAGCTGGACGGGGAGGGGCGCGTGCACGTCTTGCAGCAGGCCAGCCCGACCCGGTATCGCCATTGGATCGTGGATGCCTACGGTACTATAGCCGACCACGAGTCGCACGAGTCGCCGTACGGCCAGCCTCGACTCGTGGAGGATGAGTCAGGTGAGCTTCGAGTCGATGCGCCTGAGTCCTCCGTTGAACCCGAGATCGAGAAGCCCGTGCCTTTCGAGACGGAACTTCCCGGGCGACGCTAGCGAGTATCGGCCCCCCTTGCCATGCGGGGGTTCCATCCGTATATTCGACCGGCTATGGCTAAAACGCTTTTCGAGAAAATTTGGAACCGGCACGTTGTGAAGACGCTGCCGGACGGCACCGTCCTCCTCTACATTGACCGTCATCTGGTTCACGAAGTGACGAGTCCGCAAGCTTTCGAGGGACTCCGCCTCTCCAAGCGGACGGTTCGTCGTCCCGACCTGACTTTCTCCACGCTCGACCACAATGTGCCCACGGACGATCCGGGCAACATCAAGGATCCGATCTCGCTCGCCCAGGTGCAGGCGCTGACGAAGAACTGCGCCGATTTCGGCGTCAAGCTGTTCGACTACGCCAGCGGCAACCAGGGCATTGTCCACACGATCGGTCCGGAGATGGGCATCACGGTGCCGGGCTTGACCATAGTCTGCGGCGACTCCCACACCTCGACGCACGGCGCCTTCGGAACGCTGGCGTTCGGCATCGGAACATCCGAAGTCGAACACGTCATGGCGACGCAGACGCTTCGTCAGAGCCTGCCGAAAACTTTCAAAGTCGAATTCACCGGCAAGCTCCAGCCCGGCTGTACGTCGAAGGACATGGTCCTCAAGCTGATCGGCCTCATCGGCACCGCCGGCGGAACAGGCTATGTGATGGAGTATTGCGGTGAGGCGATCCGCGCGCTTTCCATGGAAGCGCGTATGACGATCTGCAATATGTCAATCGAGGGTGGCGCGCGCGCCGGCTTGATTGCGCCCGACGAAACCACGATCCAATACGTCTCCGCTGGCAACCGTCCGTATGCGCCCAAAGGCGCCGCACTGGAGAGGGCCATTGCCTATTGGCGCACGCTGCCCACGGATGAGGGCGCGGCGTTCGATCGCACGATCTCCATCAATACGTCGGACATCGCGCCACAGGTCACCTGGGGCACAAGCCCCGGCATGGTGACCGACGTCACGGGTACCGTTCCGGACTACGACAAGGTCCCGGGTTACAGCCGTCGCGATGTCGAGCAAGCGCTCGAGTACATGGGCTTGAAACCCGGCATGAAAATGACGGACATCCGGCCCGACACCGTATTCATCGGCAGCTGCACGAACGCCCGCATCGAAGACCTGCGCAAGGTTGCCAAGATAGTGAAGGGTCGCAAGAAGGCCTCATCGCTCCGCGTGATGGTCGTCCCCGGCTCCATGCAGGTTCGCAAACAAGCGATGGCGGAAGGCCTGGACAAGATCTTCATGGATTTCGGCGCCGAGTGGAGACACGCCGGCTGCAGTATGTGCCTCGCGATGAACCCGGATCAACTCAAGCCCGGCGAACGCAGTGCATCAACGTCCAACCGCAACTTCGAAGGTCGCCAGGGTAAAGGCGGGCGAACGCATCTGGTCAGCCCCGAGATGGCAGCGGCGGCGGCTATCGAAGGTCATTTTGTCGATATAAGGACGTGGAAGTAACATGGAAGCTTTCTCAACACATCGGGGAATCGTCGCAACGCTGGATCGATCCAACGTCGATACGGACGCGATCATTCCGAAGCAGTTTCTGAAGTCGATCAAGCGGACGGGTTTCGGCGTGAGCTTGTTCTTCGACTGGCGTTACCAGTCGGACGGCAAGGACAACCCCGATTTCGAGTTGAACGCGCCTCGCTTCAAAGGTGCGTCAGTTCTTGTCACACGCAATAACTTCGGTTGCGGATCCAGCCGTGAGCACGCGGTCTGGGCGGTCGCTCAGTATGGATTCAAGGCCATCATTGCTCCAAGCAGGACGATCGGTGGAGAGGTGATCCCGGCTTTCGCGGACATCTTCCGCAACAACTGCGTGAAGAACGGCGTGCTGACCATTGAGCTGTCTGAAGCCGAGGTCGAAGAGATTTTCCAGATGGTGGCTCGCTACAACGGGCTTGAGGCGACGATCGATCTCGACGAGCAGCGGGTCGTGTTGCATCTGCCGGAAGAAATGGCGTTTCATTTCCAGATCGATCCCGTCGTCAAGAAACACCTTCGTCACGGCTTGGATGACATTGCGCTGACGCTCGAGCATGCGTCGGACATCGATGGCTTCGAGAAGAAGCACGATGTTCAGATTTCCGCCGTCCCGTGATGACCGGGCGGGCCACGTCTTGCTGAAACAAACATTCCTTCACATCCAGGGCATCGGGGAAGTCACGGAGCGCAAGCTCTGGTCCTCAGGAATCCGGACATGGAGCGACCTCTTACAGCGCGATCCGGAATCCCACTACCGGCAGGACGTCGCGCTTTCGGTCGATCGCTTCGAACATGGGGACTGGAAGTGGTTCGATCAGGCCATCCCATCGGCTCACCGCTGGCGCGCGTTCGGCGACTTTCCTGAATCAACGCTCTATGTGGACATCGAGACCGATGGCGGCATGGGGCCGGATTCGATGACGGTTATCGGCGCCTTTGACGGTCGCGAAACACGCATGTTCGTAGCCGGGGAGAACCTGGACGACGCGCGCGAATACATCGAGGGGTTCCCCGTCATCGCGACCTACAACGGATCACTCTTTGACATGCCGATCATCCGCTCACGCTTCACCTACAACCTCTTCAATCACATCCATATCGACCTGCGCTTCCCGTTGCACCGCCTCGGGCTGAAGGGCGGCTTGAAGCGGGTGGAGCAGCTTGTCGGCATCGAGCGAAGCGCCGAAACGGCAGGCCTGAGCGGTTGGGACGCGGTCCGACTCTGGCGCGAGTATCAGCGGGGAAGCCGTGAAGCCCTGCAACTGATGCTCGAATACAATGCCGAGGATGTGCGAAACTTGAAGCCCTTGATGGAGCTCGTTTTCAACCGGATGTCACGGCAGAGCGGTGTGAATGTATGAAAATTGTCGTCCTTGATGGCTACACGCTGAATCCCGGCGACCTTTCGTGGGATGCCTTGAAGGCGTTGGGAGACGTGAAGGTCTTCGACCGGACCACACCCGAAGAGCTTGTCCAGCGCGCTGGTAATGCCGAGATCGTTCTGACCAACAAGACTCCATTGCATCGTGAGGAGATCCGGAAGCTGACGAAACTGAAGTACATCGGCGTCCTTGCCACCGGCTGCAATGTCGTGAATGTCGATGCCGCGAAGAAGCGGAGCGTGGTCGTCACCAATGTTCCAGGTTATGCCACGAGCGCGGTCGCCGAGATGGTCTTCGCGCTGATGTTCGAGTGGGCGCGCCATGTGAACCAGCACGCCTTCTCCGTCACGCAGGGACGTTGGACCCGCAATCCGGATTTCTGCTACTGGCTCAGGCCGCTGACGGGCTTGGATGGATTGACGCTTGGCATCGTGGGCTTTGGCAATATCGGCAAAGCCGTCGCGGCAAGGGCGCACGCCTTCGGGATGAAGATCCTCGTTTACACGCGAACAGTACCAAGCTCAACGCCGTTCCCGGTGACCTTCACGGACATGGATGCGGTGTTTCGCGAGAGCGATGTCGTCAGCCTCCATTGTCCGCTCGGGCCCGAGACGGAGCTGATGGTCAATGCGTACCGAATCGAATTAATGAAAAGGACCGCTTTCCTCATCAACACAAGCCGCGGTGGGCTTGTCGATGAAGACGTCCTCGCTGAAGCGTTGAAGAAGAATCGGATATCCGGCGCCGGGTTGGATGTGCTGTCCGAGGAGCCGCCTCCGGCCAAGAATCCTCTACTGAAACTTCGCAACTGCATCATCACGCCTCACATGGCGTGGGGCACCCAGCGTGCGCGACAGCAACTGATGGACGTTGCTGTTGCGAACGTGAAGGCTTTCCTCGATGGGAAACCTCAGAACGTGGTTTGATCAGTCGCGCCTGCGATGGGGCGGTTTGCCGAACTTCGGACCACCGCGATAGGGCGGCCGATCACCGTGTTGAGGACGCGGACGGCGGTCCGGGTTGATATGGCCTGACTGGTTGTCGATCACCGCGGACACCTGCCGCTCGCCATGCTGCACCTTGTTCAGGTTCGCGAGCAGTTTCTCCACACCGCTTGCCTGGACTTCAAAGAGCGTATCGTTCTCGGTGATGCTGATCCGGCCAAGTTTCAGCATCGGGCCCGGCGTGGACCGGTTGATGAGGGAGATCAGGGTGGGCGGGTTGATCGCGTTCCTGCGACCAATGTTGATGCGCACGGTCACCAGCTCGCCCGAATCGTCACCGCGAGGCGGGGCGGAACGCTCGCGGCGCGGTTCATCGCGTTGATCCCGATGTTCCCGTTGCGGACCGCGTTCACGCGGTGCGCTATGCGGTGGCACATTCAATTCGTGGGCATCCTTGTAGTACGAGAGGATGCGGCTGAAGTCGCGGCCGACCATGCGCTTGATCAGGTCTTCGCGGGTCAGGTCGCCGAGGACTTCGTTGATCTTGGGCAAATACGCGTCCAACTGCGCGTCGGGCACCTCGGCGTTCTTGATCTTCTCCAGGAGGGCCACAAGCTGCGCTTCGCAGACTTCACGTCCGGATGGCACCTGCTTGTTCTCAAAGCGCTTGTTCATGATCCGCTCGATGGCGCGGATCTTGTAGTTCTCGCGCATGTGGACGAGGACGATGGAGACGCCGGCCTTTCCGGCCCGGCCAGTTCGGCCGCTGCGATGGGTGTACACATCCGGATCGCTGGGAAGGTCGTAGTTGATGATGTGCGTCAGGTCGTTTACGTCCAAGCCGCGCGATGCCACGTCGGTGGCGACGAGGATCTGGAGATTGCGAACACGGAAATTGTTCATCGTGCGGTCGCGCTGATCCTGCGAGAGATCGCCATGCAGGGCGTCGGCGTTGTAACCGTCGGCGGTCAGGCGCGACGCGATGTCCTGCGTCTCGACACGGGTGCGACAGAAGACGATGCCGTAAAAGCCGGGGCGCGCGTCGATGATGCGCTTCAATGCGGGATAGCGATCACGCGCATGGACCATGAAGCATTCGTGCGTGACGCGTTCGGCGCCGGAGTTGCGCTGGCCGACAATGACTTCCTCGGGGTCCTTCATGTACTTGCCAGCCATGGCGGCGACCTGCTTCGGCATCGTGGCCGAGAAGAGGAGCGTGCGCGCCGTCTTCGGCACTTCCTTGAGGATGGATTCCAGCTCTTCCTGGAAGCCCATGTTGAGCATTTCGTCCGCTTCATCGAGGACCACGCGCTTAATGCCGTCGAGTTTCGCCGCACCACGCCGGAGCAGATCGTTCATGCGCCCGGGCGTCGCGACGAGGATGTGAATGCCCCGATGGAGTGCGCGCATCTGGGTCTGGATGGATGAGCCGCCATAGACGGCAAGAATCCGGAGGTGAGGCGCGAAGCGGCTGAAGGATTCGAGATCCTTGGAAATCTGCATGCAGAGTTCGCGGGTCGGACACAGGATGAGTCCCTGGGTCGCGCGGTTGTTTGCGTCGGTCATCTGCAGCATCGGCAGGCCGAATGCCGCGGTCTTGCCGGTGCCGGTCTGGGCGAGGGCGACAAGGTCGCGCTCACCTTTGAGCAGCATGGGAATGACCTTCGCCTGGACCGGCGTGGGTTCCTTGAAGCCTAGTTCACTGATGCCCTTGAGAATCGCAGGCGTAAGTTCGAAATCGTTGAATGATGGTGTTTGCACTACTCGACCCGTCCGTGGAGTTCCTGTTTGAGCCACGCCCATATCTCCAAGGCCTGGGTGCGCGCTTTTTCGTTTTTTGGCGGAAAGGGGAGGGAGCCGATGCGTTCGATTTCGCTGATGACTGTGCGCGCTTCGGGAGTCTTGCTCTTCTTCAAGTAGGCCACGACATCTTTCGCGCGTCCTTCAAGCGCCCACTTGAGGAAGGGGAAGCGCAGCGCGTTGGCCTGTTCGGGTTGATACAGGGATGTGATGGAAAGCCACTGGATCAGGAGTCGTTCGAGTTCGGCGCCGATTTCGGGACGCTTTTTCGACATGGCTTTTTCGAGCGAGTCGTCCGGGTTCTTCGAGATTTCCATGATCATGGTGATTCCTTCCTCAAGCGTTTGACGATTTTCATGAACTGAACGATACGGCGCGGGTCCGGCGGATTTCGCCAGTCACCCGACTTCTTGAATGCGGTGCCGATAATGAACGCGTCGGCGTAAGGCCAGAAGTCCGTGATGTTGTCGGCACCGATTCCCGATCCGAGTACAACAGGGAGCGACGCCCCGTCCTTCGCGGCCTTCACGTCGTCCTCGGTCGGTGGTTCACCCGTCACGCCGCCGGTGACAATGACCGCGTCCGCCTGCATGAATTCTGCCGCCTCGGCCGTGGCCGCGAGACTAATGTCTGCGGTGATGGCGTGGGACGAATGCTTCTTCTTGATGTCGGCCCAGACCTGGACGTGATCCGCGCCAATCTGTCGGCGATAGCGCAATAGGTCGGCCGCGCAGGATTGAATGAAGCCCTCGTCGGCAACGTGTGCGAATACAAAGCCTTCTGCACGAATGAATGACAGCTCGGCAGCCAGGGCAATGGCAAGCGCTTCCCGGTTTGCGGCGGCGAGTACCTGGATTCCAACCGGTCCCACGAAGACGGTCTTTACGGCGTCCGCTACACGCGTCATGGCAGCGACGATCTCGGGTCCGACGGTGCCACGCAGGTAGGGCACATCGTGCATATTCTCTAGCATGACGGCGTCGACGCCGCTCTTCTTGTACACGACGGCTTCCGCTGCCGCCTGCATGGCGAGTGTGGCCACATCGGTGCGGCTGGAAGGCGTGCCGGGCAGGGCACCGACATGGATCATGCCGATGACGGGTCGCTTTATGGAGAAGACAGACTTCATGCGTGAGGCAGTGTCTCATTTCTTCCAACCCTTGGGAAAGGCTCAAAAACCGGTTCCAAACATTGGAAAATCGAGCTATACACGGCGCGCATGTCCACGATGGAAGAACGCATTGCTGCCGTCCAATCACGCATCCAAGCCGCGTGCGCGCGTTCGCGTCGTTCTGTCGACGAGGTTTCGCTCATTGCAGTGTCGAAGACGCATGGGCCTGAAGCCGTCAAGGCGGCGGCGGGTGCGGGCCTGATGATCTTCGGTGAGAACAAGGTGCAGGAGGCTGCAGCGAAGATCCCCTTGTCGCCCGGTCACGTCAGCTGGCATCTCGTGGGTCATCTTCAGCGCAACAAGGCTGCGAAGGCCGCGGAACTCTTCGACATGATTCACTCGATGGATTCAGTCCGCATCCTCGAAGCGTTGGATCGTGCATGCGATGAAGTCGGCAAGACGATGAAGGTCTTGATCGAGACCAATGTCTCGGGCGAGGCCAGCAAGTTCGGCGTGAAGCCGGAAGAACTGTCAACGGTGCTGGAGGCTGCATCCCGCATGAACCGGATTGAAGTGCGCGGACTCATGACGATGCCGCCGTTCTTCGAAGACCCGGAGAAGACGAGGCCGCATTTCGTCAGGCTGCGTGAATTGCGCGATGCTGCGCAGAAGGAAACCGGCATCGCTTTGCCCGAGCTTTCCATGGGCATGTCGCATGACTTTGAAGTCGCGATTGAGGAAGGTGCGCACTGGATTCGCGTGGGAACCGCCATTTTCGGTGCCCGCGAAAAGCCCAAGCGCGAGCCGGAGGAAGAATGAGCAACACATTGGCATTCATCGGTGCGGGAAACATGGCCGAAGCACTCGTGAAGGGCATCGTTGAGCGTCGCGTTTGGGCGGCGTCCAACATCGTCGTCACCGACGTGCGCGAAGAGCGGCTGCAATTCTTCCGCGACACGTTCGGCGTGAAAGGATCGACGTCCAACCGTGACGCGGCTGCACATGCTTCCGTGGTCGTCCTCGCTGTAAAACCGCAGATGATGACGGATGTTTTGAAAGATCTCCGTGGGTCTGTGCCTGCTTCTGCTCTTGTCGTGAGCATCGCGGCGGGCACAAAGGCCGCGAAGATAGAAGAGGGACTCGGTGGTGCGACGCGCGTGGTCCGGGTCATGCCGAATACCCCGGCGCTCGTGGGCGAGGGGGCGTCGGCGCTGTCCAAAGGCGCAATGGCTACGGAGGCAGACTTGGATCTCGTCGAGCGACTCTTCGGTGCCGTTGGGCTTGTAGTCAGAGTGACGGAGGACCAGATGGACGCCGTGACAGCGCTCAGCGGCAGCGGTCCGGCCTATGTGTTCTACCTGATGGAATCGATGCTGGAGGCGGGTTCAAAAATGGGCTTAGCCCCCGGCGTCGCGAAGGCGCTGGCGTTCAAGACGATTGAAGGCGCGGCGAAGTTGGCGATGAGCTCCGATGTCGGGCCTGCGGAATTGCGCGCACGGGTTACGTCAAAGGGCGGCACCACGGCGGCGGCGCTGGATGTGCTCACACAGGCTGGCGTTGGCGATAAATGGGTTGAAGCGATCCTTGCCGCGCAGCGACGTGGCCGTGAATTGTCGTCCGGTTCCTGACCATGGCACGCAAGAAGAAGTTCGAGCAGTCGTCGCCGGAGGAACATGTTCCCCGGCCCGGGCTGCTCGTTAAGCTGAACCGTCTCGTGATGACGCTCATCGTCCTGATCATCATCGTCTACGGTGCTCTGCTTGCCGCGTCGCGCACGGATGGGTTTCGCGGGCTGATCCGTGATGAACTTGAGACCAGGCTTGGCCTTCCTATGAAACTTCAGAAGGCGTGGCTTGATCCGTCGCTAGACCTCCATCTTCGAGGACTCGACGCAAGGGAGAGTGCCGCGCATGCCAAGGTATCCCTTCAGGCGGAGAGCGTCGCCATCCAGTGGGCGCCTTGGGAGAGCCTTCGCAGGGGGTCATTCGTGCCGGTGTCGCTAACGCTCCAAACGGGATCGCTAGCCTTCGCCGCGACGGTCTCGGGTGCGTGGGAACCATCGGTACTTTCATCCATCGGAGCCGACGTCGCCGAGTGGCTGAACATGGATGTGCCCCGCAAGTCGCCGCCTGCATCGACCAATGCTGTCGCAACGAACGCGACCGAAGCCGTCGATGCCGCCGACCTGAAAGCCTTCCGACTTGGGACGCTCCGTATCGAGTTGCAGGACAGCGAGTTGGTCTGGTGGGGCTCGACCTCGCAGGAGCTCGCCCGCGTTTCGGGTGTGAATCTGAGCGTCACGCCGAACGAGGTGCCGAATCGTCGCCTGACGCACTACCTGCTGGGCGTTCGCGAGGCCTCAGCGTCGAGCGGGTTCCTGATGCGCGGCATTACTATGGAGATGATCGACACCGGCGACAAACAGGTCGTCCTCCAGTTCGACGGCGCCCGTGTAAAGAACTAGAGCTTAACCGCAGAGGTCGCGGAGTTCGCAGAGTCATATGGGCAATATCGAAAAGATGCTGCTTCTATTGGCCGAACTGCTCGTCTTTGCGTCCTCCGCGACCTCCGCGGTTAAATCGTATTCGTGCTAGCAGCCTGCTTGACTTTAAGGCCTGATTCTCTAGATTTCCCCGCACTTTCCGACGCCAACGTAGCTCAGCTGGTAGAGCAGCTCATTCGTAATGAGCAGGTCATCGGTTCGAATCCGATCGTTGGCTTTCTTGGCTCTCCACCAAAGACATGCCACATCGTCAGATGAGTCTTCAGGAGGTCGCGGACTACCTGCACTTGAGTGTGCAGGATGTGG
>CAZCZZ010000081.1:0-13094 GCA_964503335.1 uncultured Verrucomicrobiota bacterium | reverse complement strand
CATCGCGATGGGCGCCTGCGCGAGCAGCGGCGGCATGTATCGCAGCTATGCCGTGGTGCAGGGCGTGGATCGATTTCTCCCCGTGGATGTTTACGTCTCCGGTTGCCCGCCGCGCCCGGAGGCGCTGCTGGAGGGTATCATGGCGCTTCAGCGTCAGATATCGGAGGAGCGGGCGACCGAGGATTTGGGCGAGGACAATGACCACGCCGGCGTGCGACAGCGGCTGCGCGGTCCGATCATTGTGCGGGGCTGAGTCAGGGTTCCATGACGCTTCAAGATTCCATCCAGCGCCTGCGTGATTTATTTCCCGATGCCGTGGGAACCGTTACGGAATTTCGCGGCGAGACATCCATCGGCGTTCCCGCGGACAGGATTCTCGCGGTATGCCGTTTCCTGAAGTCCGAGTGCGGCTTTGACATGCTCACCGATCTCTCCGGCGTGGATCACTACGGCGAAGAGCCGCGGTACGAAGTGGAGTACCTGCTCTACTCCATGACCGACCGGATGCATCTGCGGTTGAAAGTTCGAATCCCTGAGTCATCGATGGAAGTCGACTCCGTCACCAGCGTCTGGCAGACCGCAAACTGGCACGAGCGCGAGGCGTTCGACATGTACGGATTGAAGTTCACCGGGCATCCCAACTTGAAGCGCATCCTGATGTGGGAAGGCTATCCGCATCACCCGCTGCGCAAGGATTTCCCCCTCGCGGGCCTGCCGTCCGAACTCCCTGCCACGGCGGACAACGCGGGCAGCGTGGAAACGGCGCCCATGGCGGGCGGACCCTTTATTCCCGGCACCGGGACGCGCAGCACGGTGTCGCGCGAGCCGCGCCAGTTCGATACCGGCATGGAACAGATCGTGAAGATTTCGAATCCTTTCAAGAAGGAGTCGGTGTGACCGGACCATGAGCGCCACACGACAGGAACTTGAGTTGATTGACTCCGCGTATCGCGCGCAGCTCGCCCTCGAAAGCGAGACGCACAGCGAACGGATGGTCGTGAACATGGGACCGTCGCATCCGTCGACCCACGGCGTGCTCCGTCTCATCCTCGAACTCGACGGCGAAGTGGTGACGGGCATCGAGCAGGACATCGGCTACCTGCATCGCGGCGACGAGAAGATCGCCGAGAACATGACCTATGCGCAGTTCATTCCCTACACGGACCGGCTCGACTACCTTTCGCCGCTCGCGAACAACGTGGCCTACGCCTATGCCGTGGAGAAACTGCTGGGCGTGACGGTCCCGCCGCGCTGCCAGGCGATCCGCGTCATCTGCAGCGAGCTCGCGCGCATCAGCTCACACCTGCTCGGCATCGGCGCCTTCGGCATCGACCTCGGCGCCTTCACCGTATTCCTCTACACCTTCACGCAGCGCGAGAAGATCTACGACATGTGCGAATGCCTCAGCGGCGCGCGCTTCACGACGAGCTACACGCGCATCGGCGGACTGATGAACGACCTGCCCGAGGCCTTCCTTCCGATGCTCCGGACCTTCATCAAGGAGTTCCCCGCGGCGCTCGCGGAGGCCGACGCGTTGCTCACCCGCAACAAGATCTTCCTGAACCGCACGAAGGACGTCGGCATCCTCTCGCGCGCGGATGCGATCGATCTCGGCACGACCGGCCCGATCCTCCGCGCATCCGGCGTGGAGTGGGATATCCGCAAGGCGCATCCTTACAGCGGCTACGAGAACTACGCGTTCGATGTGCCGGTGGGCACCGTGGGCGACTGCTACGACCGGTACCTGGTCCGGATGGAGGAAATGCGCCAGAGCATTCGCATCCTCGAGCAGGTGATCGCGAAGCTTCCGGATGGCCCCGTCAACATCGACGATCCGAAGATCGTGCTGCCGAAGAAGGAAAAGGTCCTGACGAAGATGGAGGAGCTGATCCACCAGTTCATCCACGTCACCACAGGCATCAACGCGCCGCCCGGCGAAGTCTATTTCTCCGCGGAGAACCCGAAGGGCGAGCTCGGCTTCCTCATCATCAGCAAGGGCGGCGGCACGCCGCACCGCCTGAAGATCCGCGCCCCGTCGTTTGTGAACCTGCAGGCGTTGCAGAAGATGTCCATCGGCCACATGGTCAGCGACCTCGTCGCGATCCTGGCCAGCATCGATTTTGTCATGGGGGAGTGCGATCGCTGATATGGCACTTCAGATTCCAGCCGCACTTGAAGCGAAGATCGACGAGTTGATCACGCACTATCCCGAGGCGCATCGCCGCGCGGCGATGCTGTGGCTCTGCCATCTCCTGCAGGAACACTTCGGCCACCTCGGCAAGCCGCAGATCGAGTGGATCGCCGCGAAGCTGCGCGTGGCGCCGATCGATGTGTACGAAGTCGTGACGTTCTATCCGATGCTGACCGACAAGCCGCGCGGGCGATTCCAGGTGAAGGTCTGTCGCACACTCGCCTGCGAGATGGCGGGCTGCGGCGGACTCGTGAACGCGGTCAAGGAACGGCTGGGCATTGATGTCGATGAGACTACGGCGGACGGACGCTTTACGCTATCGACCTTCGAGTGCCTCGCCGATTGCGGCAACGGACCGGCGGTGATGATCAACGATGAGCACTTCGGGAAGGTCACGCCCGAGCGACTCAACGCGCTGATCGACGGCATCGAAGCGTCGGATCGTCTTGCCGAACAACCCCTCCCGACACCCCGTCCTGCGCATCCCTCCGAGAAACGGCTTCTGCTCGCAAACCTCGACAAGCCCGGCTATCGCGGTTCGATCGAGGAGTACCAGGCGTCCGGCGGTTACACCGCGTTACCCAAGGCGCTCGCGATGAAGCCTGAGGATATCGTGGCGGAAGTGCTGAATAGCAAACTGCGCGGACGTGGTGGCGCAGGATTCCCGACCGGCATGAAGTGGAAGTTTGTCGACCGCAAGTCGGGCAAGCCCGTCTACCTCATCTGCAATGGCGACGAAAGCGAGCCGGGCACTTTTAAGGATCGCGTCCTCCTGCATCACGAACCGCATCTTCTTCTCGAAGGTGTCGCGATTGCCGCGTTCGCGGTCGGCGCCCACACGGCCTACATCTATATGCGCGGCGAGTTTCCGAAAGCCGTGGGCATCCTGGAGAAGGCGATTGCCGAAGCGAAGGCGAAGAACCTCCTCGGGAAGAATATCCTCGGCAGCGGATTCGATCTCGAAGTGCACCTGCACCGCGGCGCCGGCGCGTACATCTGTGGTGAGGAAACGGGCTTGATCGAGTCGCTTGAAGGCAAGCGTGCCTATCCCCGTATCAAGCCGCCGTTTCCCGCGGTCCAGGGTCTTTTCGGTTGTCCCACCGTCGTCAACAACGTGGAAACGCTCTGCAACATTCCGATCATCCTCAACGGCGGTTCGGCGTGGTTCTCGGCGCTCGGCGTCGCGGGGTCCAGCGGTACCCGCATGGTGTGCGTCAGCGGCAGCGTGAAGAACCCGGGCTATTACGAAATCGAAATGGGCAAACTGACGTTGAAGCAGCTTATCTATGATGTGTGCGGCGGACTTCCCGAAGGCCGGACGCTGAAAGGCGTCATTCCCGGCGGCAGCTCCATGCCCGTCCTGACACAAGACAAGATCGACGTGCCGCTCGACTTCGATTCCATCGTGAAAGCGGGTTCCATGGCGGGGTCCGGCGGCATCATGGTCCTCGATGACACAACCGACACCGTCGGCGTGACCCTCAACCTTGCGCAGTTCTACGCGCACGAATCGTGCGGACAATGCACGCCGTGCCGCGAGGGCACGCTGTGGATGGAAAAGATTTTGCATCGCATGAAGCATGGGCACGGACGCAAAGGTGACGTCTCGCTGTTGGCCGATGTGGCAGACCAGATTGACGGCAAGACGATCTGTCCGCTTGGCGAAGCGGCGGCGTGGCCGGTGAAGGCCTTCGTTTCGAAGTATCGCGCCGATTTCGACAAGGCGTGCGGCGGGGGCGGTCATGGATAGCCTCGTCAAAGTCACCATCGACGGACGCGAAGTCTCCGTGCCCCGGGGAACCAACCTGATCGAGGCCGCAAAGGCCGCCAGCGTCGAAGTTCCTCACTACTGCTATCACCAGAAGCTGAGCGTGGCTGGAAACTGTCGCATGTGCCTCGTCGAAGTCGGCACGCCGAAGATGACGGCGGAAAAGAAGCCGGAGTTGGATGCCGAAGGCAAGCCGGTGATTTCGTTCATTCCGAAGTTGCAGATTGCCTGCAATACGCCCGTGACAGAGGGCATGGTGTGCCTGACACGTTCGGCCAAGGTGGAGAAGGCGCGCCAGGGCGTGATGGAATTCCTTCTCATCAACCATCCGCTCGATTGTCCGATCTGTGACCAGGCGGGCGAGTGCCGGTTGCAGGAATTTGCGGTGGACTTCGGGAAGGGCGAGAGCCGGTTCGTGGACGAGAAGGTTCACAAGCCGAAGAAGGTCAGCCTCGGCCCGAAGATCACGCTCGATACGGAGCGGTGCATCATGTGTTCGCGCTGCGAGCGCTTCATGCGCGAGGTGGCGGGGCAGGATTGCCTCGGCTTCACGAAACGCGGAAGCCGCGTTGAGCTGACGTGCTACACGGATGAGTGGCCGAACACGAACTACGACCTGAACATCGTCGACATTTGTCCCGTCGGCGCACTGACCTCCAACGACTTTCGCTTCCGCATGCGGCCGTGGTTCCTGAAGGAAACGCGGAGCATTTGTCCTCACTGCGCCACCGGCTGCAACATGGTCATCGGCGCCCGCAACGACGTGATTTACCGGCAGACGCCACGCGACAACGACGCGGTCAACGGCAGTTGGATGTGCGATTATGGACGTCTCAAGTACAAGTTCATCCAGGACGCGGCACGGCTGCAGTCTCCGGTGGTGAAGGGCGAGGCGGTTTCGTGGAACGATGCGCTGGGTTATGCCGCCATCGGGCTTGCTGCACATACCGGCGCCGTGGCCGTGGTGGGTTCTGCCCGCGGCACGACCGAGGAGCTTTTCCTGCTGTCGAAACTGGCGTCCGATGTTCTGTCGGCCACGGCATGTGATTGCATTCCGCGATCCGGAGAAGCCGACGGAAAACTCCTCGTAGCGGATCGCAATCCGAATATGAAGGGCGCGCAGCTTGTGGGTGTCGCCGCCACGCCGCCGGGCGGGCTGATCGCTTCCATCGCAGCGGGAATACGGGCAGGTTCCATCCGCGCATTGGTTGTGCACGGTGAGGATGTGACGAGGCACGGCATTGGTGCGGACTTGTTGCAGCAGCTGGACCTGCTGGTGGCTATCGATGTCCTTCCAAGCGACACGACGCGCGCGGCCCATGTGGTGCTTCCGGGCACGACGTTTGCGGAGAAGCGCGGAACGTTCATCAACGGCAAGGGACGCCTGCAGCGAATCAACGTGGCTGTCCAGCCGAAGATGCGGGCGTATGCCGACTGGTCCATCCTCTCGTCGCTGATCAACGCCATGAAGCCGGGAACCGCGCCCGACAGCTTCGACGCGGTCTTTGCGGCCATGGCTGAAACCATTCCGTCCTTCGCAGGGTTAACCTTTTCCGGCATCGGGGATCTGGGCATTCAGCTCGATGTGACATCCCCGGCCGGGCGCGTAGAGGAGGTCCGCTCATGACAACGGTACGACAGGTGTTGCAGAGCAAGAGTCCGCAGCTTTGGGCGCTGTCGCCCGATGCGACGGTGTTCCAAGCCCTGGAGCTGATGGCGGAGAAGGATATCGGCGCCATCCTGATTGTGGATGCCGAGTGCAACCTCGTCGGAATCTTCTCGGAGCGCGACTACGCGCGAAAGGTCATTCTGAAGGGACGCAATTCGAAGGCCGTCACGGTTGGCGAACTCATGACGAAGAAGCTTTTTGTCGTGCAGCCCGAAGTGACGCTAGAGGAGTGCATGAAGATTCTCTCGGCGAAGAAGATCGGACACCTGCCCGTGCTGGAGAACGACAAGCTCGTGGGGATGATCAGCATCGGCGACGTGGTGAAGAACATCATCAGCGAGAAGGAATTCACGATCCAGCAATTGGAGCGTTACATCCTCGGGCCCTCGTACCCGGGCGAAGAATCGCAGGAACAACCAACGTAAGATGTTTCAGGAAATCGCCATAGAGGTCTTCAAGATCTCCTGCGTGGTGCTCACGCTGCTCGGCATCGTGGCCTACACGGTGCTGGCCGAGCGGCGCGTGGCGGCGTGGATGCAGGATCGCATCGGCCCAAACCGCGTCGGGTTCCAGGGCCTGCTGCAGCCGATCGCCGACTTCATGAAGCTCCTCCTGAAGGAAGACATCCTCCCCGGCTACGTCAACAAGCCGTATTACATTCTCGCTCCGGCACTGGTCATTGTCCCGTCGCTCCTCACGATATCCGTCATCCCGTGGGGCAGCTATGTCGGCGACATGAAGTGCGTCCTCGCGGACATGGACGTCGGCCTGCTGTTCATTTTCGCCGTCACGTCACTGACCGTGTACGGCATCGTTCTCGCGGGCTGGTCCAGCAACTCCAAGTACTCGTTCCTCGGCGGTATCCGGTCGAGCGCCCAGATGATTTCCTACGAAGTGTGCCTCGGGCTCAGCGTCGTGGGACTGCTGCTCCAGACCGGCACGATGAACCTCGGTGAGATCGTGGAGTACCAGGGCGCGAACGGCTGGCTGATCCTGACCCAGCCCATCGGCTTCTTTGTCTTCATGGTGAGCGCGTTTGCGGAAACGAACCGGCTGCCGTTCGATTTCCCCGAAGCGGAGCAGGAACTCGTGGGCGGCTACCACACGGAATACAGCTCCATGAAGTTCGCGCTCTTCTTCCTGGGCGAGTACGCGAACATGGCGATTTCCTCGGCCCTCATGGCGACGCTCTTCTTCGGCGGCTGGTCGCTGCCCTTCGCCCCGTTCAACGCGCCGGCGGAGTCTGTCGGCGTGGGCCTCGCGCACATCGGCATCTTCATGCTGAAGCTGTTCGCCTTCATCTTCCTGTTCATCTGGGTGCGCTGGACGCTTCCGCGCTTCCGGTACGACCAGCTCATGCGCATCGGCTGGAACTTCATGGTTCCGCTCGCGCTGGTCAACCTGCTCGTCACCGCTGCCATCATCACGTGGGGGGCCACGCGATGAAGGTGGCGCGGGCAAAACTCAGTTGGGCCGAGCACCTGTATCTGCCGCAGATCCTTCGAGGCCTGTGGATCACGCTCAAGCATCTGCCGCGGAAGAAGAATACGCTGCAATACCCGGAGCAGCGTCCAACGCTTCACGGCCAGTATCGCGGCGTGCCCGTGCTGGTAAAGGATCCGGACGGACGCACCAAATGCGTCGCCTGCCAGCTTTGCGAGTTTGTGTGTCCGCCCAAGGCGATCCGGATCGTCCCTGCCGCCCGCCCCGAGGATCGCGCCGATGCAAACGTCGAGAAGGAGCCGAAGGAATTCGAGATCGACATGCTCCGCTGCATCTTCTGCGGGCTCTGCCAGGAGGCGTGCCCCGAGGAGGCCATCTTCCTGAAGCGTGATTTTGCGGTCACCGGATACACGCGCGAGGAGTTCGTGCTGAAGAAGGAAAAGCTGCTCGAGTTGGGCGGAACGCACAACGACGTGATCTGGAAGTGGAAGAACAAGTAGCATGACGCTGCAAACCATACTCTTTTGGATCTTCAGTATCGCCATGCTGGCGAGCGGCCTGCTCGTGATCACGCGGCACAACGCGATCAACAGCGCGATGTTCCTGATCCAGCTCTTCCTTTGCATGGCGGGGCTGTTCCTGCTGCTCGAAGCGTTCTTCCTCGCGCTCGTGCAGGTGCTGGTTTACGCCGGCGCCGTGGTCGTGCTGTTCCTGTTCGTCATCATGCTTCTTGATACGGACCCGAGTGAAGAGAGGACCTTCCCGCGCCTCGCCATGGTCGGTTCGACGGCGCTTGCGACGGTCCTCGGCCTGGAGTTCTACATCCTGCTGCGCAAGCCGATCCCGATTCCGGAAGAGTCCGGGGCGCTCCTGCAGGGCGGTTTGCGCGACGTCTTGAAGCCCTTGTTCACGCACTATCTCCTGCCGTTCGAATTGACGGCGTTGATTGTGATCGTGGCGATGATCGGCGTGGTGTTGCTTTCGAAGAAGGATTTCACCTGAGCCATGGTGACGCTTAACCAATATCTGCTTGTGAGCGGACTGCTCTTCTCGCTGGGCATGGCGGGCGTCGTGCTGCGTCGCAACACGCTTGTCATCCTGATGTCGCTGGAAATGATGCTCAACGCGGCGAATCTCGCGGTCGTGGCGTTCTCCAGCTACAGCCACCGGATTGAAGGACAGATCCTTGTGTTTTTCATCATCGCCATCGCGGCTGCGGAAGTTGCCATCGGCCTGGCGATTGTCGTCGCGCTGTACCGCGTGCGCGGCAATGTGGGTGTCGAAGAGGTAACCAACCTGAAAGCATGAGCACGGTCTGGTTCATCCTCTTTTCGCCACTCGTCGCGGCTGCGCTGATCGCCTGCGTGACGCGGAGTTCTCCGCGCCTGAGCGCGGCGCTTTCGATCGGTGCCGTTGTCGCCGCCTTTATCGCGTCGATCCGCGTCTACCTCCAGTTCGGCAATGGTGTGGACGTCACGCCGGCGCCCATCCACTGGCTCGACATCGGCACGCTGCAGATTGAATTCGGCGCCGTCGTGGATCACCTGAGCGTGCTGATGTTGCTCGTGGTGACGGGTGTGGGCGCGGCGATCCATGTGTTCTCGCTCGGATACATGAAAGGCGACACGGGTTTCTCGCGCTATTTCGCCTGCCTCTCGCTCTTTATGTTCTCGATGCTCGGCATCGTGCTGTCGACGAACTTCATCCAGATCTTCCTCTTCTGGGAACTGGTCGGACTTTCATCCTATCTCCTCATCGGCTTCTGGTATCAGCGGCCAAGCGCCGCCGATGCGGCGAAGAAGGCGTTGCTGACGAACCGTGTCGGCGACTTCGGGTTCATGCTCGGCATCCTGCTTCTATGGTCGCTTGCGGGGACGCTCGACTTCGCCACGCTGGAGAAGACGTGGCCCGTGGCGGGGTTGTCGGCGGGAGTGACCGCGGTGGCCGGACTGCTCATCTTCTGCGGCGCCGTGGGAAAGAGCGCGCAGCTTCCACTGCATGTGTGGTTGCCGGATGCGATGGAAGGTCCGACGCCCGTGAGCGCGCTGATCCACGCCGCAACGATGGTCGCGGCCGGTGTGTATATGATGTGCCGCCTCGTCTGGCTCATCGCGCCCAGCGCGTTTGCCATGGATTTCGTGGCGTGGACCGGCGGCGTCACGGCGATCTTCGCCGCCCTGATTGCGGTCACGCAGAACGACATCAAACGCATCCTGGCGTATTCGACGCTGTCGCAGCTCGGCTACATGATGATGGCCGTCGGCTTGGACGGCTCCACGCAGGCGATGTTCCATCTCACCACACACGCCTTCTTCAAGGCGCTGCTCTTCCTGTCTGCGGGCAGCGTGATCCATGCGCTGCATCATGAGCAGGACATCTGGAAGATGGGCGGCCTCTCGAAGAAGCTCCCCCTGACGTTTGCAGCCTTCCTGGTCGGAACGCTGGCCCTTGCAGGCGTCTGGCCGCTCAGCGGATTCTACAGTAAGGATGAGATCCTCCTGCTGGCGATGGATCGCAACCGTGCGCTTTTCGCCATCGGCGCGTTCACGGCGTTCCTGACCGCCTTCTATATGTGCCGCGCGTTTTGCGTCGCGTTCCTTGGTCGTCCGCGCGACGAGCATATCCACGGACACGCGCACGAATCGCCCTGGGTGATGACCTTGCCGCTCGGCTTCCTGGCGCTTCTCTCGATCATCGGGGGCTGGGGCAACTACGTGCCGTCCTTCATCGATTCCCATGCCGAACACGTGGAGCACTCCCTTGCGCTGACGCTCGGGTTGCTCGCGCTTCCGGCGGCCGGATTTGCTGCCGCGGCGCTGCTCTATCTCCGCGCGAAGCCGGACGACGCCATGTTGCAGCGACTGCTTGGTCCCGTTTACCGGGTGCTGCAGCACAAGTTCTACATCGACGAGGTGTACACGCTGCTTATCAACGTGCTCCAGGGCGGGCTGGCAGCGTTCTGTGATCTGTTTGACCGCTACGCCATCCAGCGGTTCGGTCTCGGTGGCTTGGTCGCGGGTATGGCATTCGGAAACCGTGTGGTCCGGATGCTGCAGAACGGCTGGGTCAACCTGTACGCCTTTCTGTTCGGCCTCGGCGCCGCCGTCATTCTCTATGTGGTGTTGATCCGCTGATGAACGATATCCTCTCCATCTTGTTGCTGGCGCCGTTGGCGGCTTGCGGTCTCATCATCCTTCTTCCCGAGACAAGGGTTCGCGAGATCCGCGCGGCCGCCATCGCGTCGGCGCTGGTTCCGGCCTTCTGTTCGCTGCTCCTCTATGGCGTGGCCCTTGCGGCGGGCGACGGATTCCGCTTCGCGATGGATATCCCGTGGGTGCCGGCCTGGGGCTTGAGCTTGCATCTCTGCGTCGACGCCTTTTCGCTCCCGATGCTGCTGCTGACCTCCGTGGTGGGCTTGGCGGCGATGTTGGCATCCGCACAACCGGACCGGCCGAAGGCCTACTATCTCCTGCTCACCGTGGTGCTCGGAACGTCGCTGGCGGCCTTCGTGTCCAGGAACCTGTTCTTCTTCTATTTCTTCTGCGAAGTGACAACGATTCCCAAATTCCTGCTGACGAGCATCTGGGGGCATCTGCCCGAAGGCAAATACCGCACCACGCCGAAATTCGCGGCGATGCAGGTGACGCTGTTTATCGCGTTCGGTGCGATGACCGTGCTTCTTGCCATGTCGCTGCTGTATTACGTGGGCGGACAGACCATGGACCTCGACACGCTGCGCGACCAGGTCGCGGTGACCCCGTTGTCGCTGGGCGTCCAGCAATGGATCTTCGGTGCGCTGCTGGTCGGCTTTGGCATCTGGTCCTCGATGTGGCCGTTCCACACCTGGTCACCGCTGACGTACGCGACCATGCCGGCTCCCGCAGCGATGCTCTTCGCGGGCGTGGCGAAGAACTTCGGTGTCTACGCGCTCCTGCGCATCGGCTTGGATGTGCTGCCGCAAGGCGCTCAATCGTTCGCGCAGCCGCTCGCGGTCATCGCGACGATCAACATCATTTACGGCGGATTCGTCGCCATGCGCCAGGCGGACTGGAACTACATCATCGCGTACAGTTCGATCAGCCACATGGGCTACCTGTTGCTCGCTCTCGCCGCGGCGATGTCGCCGGGCGGGGCGGGGGCCGCGAGCGCCGTCGTGTTCTTCATGGTGGCGCATGGACTCATCGTCGCGCTGTTCTTCCTCCTGTCCGATTGCCTGCAGAAAACCGCCGGCAGCCGCTTTGTCGGCGACCTTGGCGGGCTGGCGCGCACGATGCCCTTCCTCGGCGTTGCGTTCGCGGTGGCCGTGATCGCGGGAAGCGGACTTCCGGGCTTCGCCAACTTCGTGGCGGAGGTCATGGTATTCATCGTGTCCTGGTCCGAGGGCAGCGTGGCATTCCGCGTGGGCGCTATCGCAGCCGTCTGGGGTGTCGTGATGACGGCCACGTATCTGTTTCGCGCGCTGCGTTCGACCTTTCACGGCGAGGCGCGCGGTGAGCGTGCTCCGTCGCCGCCGCCCGGTCTGTCCGTTCGACTCGCTATCCTGGTGCTGGTCCTCAGTTCCGTCGCGGCGGGCCTCTGGCCGCGGTTGTTGACGGATCTGAACTACAGCGAACCCGTGGCCGCGCAGCAGAAGGCGGTGGGGCCATGAACCTGCTGTATCCCGTCCAATTGGAGGCGATGCTGGCGATTCTCGCGCTGGGCACGCTTGTCGCAGAAGCGGTGCGGCCGTTCCGGAATGTGAAGCGACTGGGCTACGTGCTTGCGGCGGCGGTCCTGGGACTGCTGGCGTTCAGCATGGTCATTGAGCCCGCGACGTCGCTCTTCCTCAACAACACGTACAAACTCGACGCGTTCGCGCTCTTCTTCAAACGCCTGCTGTTGTTTACCACGTCGCTCGTGCTGGTCACGGCGGCCGTGTTCTCGAAGGAACTCGAGCACGGCGTCACGGAGCACTATGTCCTCATCCTGCTCGCGTCGGTCGGCATGCTCGTCCTCTGCTCGGCGGTGGATTTCATCCTGCTCTTCGTGGCGCTGGAGTTGATCACGATCAGCTTCTTCGTGATGAACAGCCATCATCGACGCGACATCGCGTCGCTCGAAGCCGGCACGAAGTACCTGATCATGGGTGCGCTTTCCAGCGGGCTCGTGGTGTACGGCATCAGCTACATCTTCGGCACGACGGGCCAGACGAGCTTCCACGCCGTCGCCGCGGCGCTTGAGACGCGCGCGGGCGGGGACACGGCGCTGTCCATCGGCATCCTGCTCGTCCTGCTGGGACTCAGCTTCAAGATATCCGCCGTGCCGGGCCACATGTGGACGCCCGACGTCTATCAAGGCGCCCCGCTGAGCGCGACGTCGTTCCTCGCGACTGGGAGTAAGACCGCGGGCATCGCGCTGATGCTGACGCTTCTCTTCGAGGGATTGCTTCCCGCGCGCGGCATCTGGGATCCGATGACGATCTACGTCGCCGGCGTGACGCTTCTTTACGGCAATCTCGGCGCGTTGATGCAGACGGACCTGAAGCGTTTGCTCGGCTACTCATCGATCGCCCACGCCGGTTACCTGCTCATGGGCATCGTGGCGATGAATCGCGAGGGCCTGGCCGCCATCCTCTTCTACATCGCGCAGTACTCGGTCTCTAGCATGGCGGGTTTTCTCGCGATGGCCGCGGTGATCCGGAAGGGTGGGGGCGCCAACCTGTCGGCCTTCGCCGGACTGCATCGTCGCTCCCCGCTGCTCGCCGCCGGCATCGCCGTTTCTATGCTCTCGCTCGCCGGCGTTCCGCCGCTGAGCGGCTTCTTCGGAAAGTTCATGCTCTTCACGGCGGTCTTGAAGAACGCCCTCATCAGCCCGGAACTCGTAGTCCTCGCCATCCTCGCCGCCCTCGGAGTCGTCATATCAATGTTCTACTACTTCCGCGTCGTTCAAACCGTCTACGTGGAAGAACCCACCGACCCCACCCCAATCGCCGTAGGCCTCACACTCCGCATCGCCCTAACCGCCTGCATCCTGATCACCATCCT
>CAZCZZ010000080.1:0-13612 GCA_964503335.1 uncultured Verrucomicrobiota bacterium | reverse complement strand
GTAACGGCAGAATCCTCTACGAATAACCTGTCCCCTTGACGGGGGAGCTTACACAGTCTTCGCTTCGAGCAAACTACGTGAAGGATTCAATTACGGCTCAGAAAACAAGCGCGAGTTCAGGCGCATCGATCTATAGGCCCGGTTATGGTTTCTATTTGGCCGGCTTCAGCGTCACTATGGCCGCTGCGGCTATGCTCTACATACTTATTGCATTCTTTGCCGTGTTGCGTATCAGGGAACCTGTCGAATCTGGTTTGAACAATGCTGAGTGGGGGCTGTGTACGGCATATGTCGCGTTCTTGCCATGGATTCCGATGCGTCTCTCATTCTTCTCGTGGCGAGAATCCCTGTACCTTCATGTCTCCTCTGTGCCTGATATGATTACGATGTTGATGTTTATGGTGGGTGGATTAGGCTTGACCATTATTATATTCAAGCACCATAGCGCGATTCTGGGCGTGTGCGCATTGGTGGTGACTGTGCTTAGCAGCTTGGTGACGACTGTATTTCGATCTGACATTGTGCAAATGTTTTCGGACTGGCGACTTTCGTTCGGTCTATTCCTCATGACCGGGGCTGTCGGTATGGTTGTATCGAGTCTCGGAGTCGCAAGAGCCCGGCTGAGTCAGTGCTCGGTCGGGCATGTCAATTGCTCATCACACGCGGCGTCGGAATCGTCCGCTTCATCCGATTCAACTGCCGTCCTGAAGTGAGCGTCTTGAATCTCAAGCCCATTTAGCGATCGTCCATCGAATTGGCCTGCGCCCTGCTCATCCGCCGTCGTCCATCGCTTCTACTCGATGTGGTGACAAGTTTGAACAGTCGTCGCATTCGAGAGGATGAGAAACGTCCGCTAGGGGAATCCATTACGTTAGAGTAGCGTATGATTCTTGTTTGCATTGGGTTGCAGTAGATTATTCTCTCTTTTGATTGACTGCTATTTGCGGTTCTTGTAACCAAAAAGGGCTCAGTGGATTTCGGTTATGGGTGCGAATTCAAACAGTATTCTAGAAAGTAAGAGCGCTTGGGGGCTTAAGCGCTCTCTCCGGCTTCCTGCCATCATCGCTGCAACAATTTGTGCGGTAACGAGTTCCATGGCTGCGGTTCTGATTCTAGACGAAACATTCAACGGGATTCCGAACTACTCGACTGATTTGACCTTCATCCAATGGGACAACTCGTGGGGTACGCTCAATTCAATCCGCGTCGACCTCTTTATGACCTCGATTGGCGGCGAACTGCGGGTGGACAACGACAGTGCATCGCCAGCCTCCAGTTCAGTTTCATTCGGTTCGCGAGGTTCGCTGGGCTCGTCCGATGTCGTGTTGTTCACCAGTACATTTCAGCCCATCCTGAGTGGCGGCAGCGCCGTAATCGCCGCGACATCCGCTTCCCTGTCCCTGGCCGCCAACGATGGTGATGGTGAGGTGGGCGGCACATCCAGTTTCAGCTCACAGGGTGCAGACTTCGGGCAGGTCACCGGCGGGACGGTGAACAATTCCGGATTCGGCATGGTCGGCAGCTTCTTCTGGGGCGCGGGTAACATGGGCTTCATCGGATCATCCACCTATGACATCACCGTCACGGCCGATCAGTATGTCAGCCTCGGTTCACTGGGTGGGGCGCAGCAGCAGATCGATCCACTGAGTGTCACCGGCATGGTCCGCGTCACGTATGACTACTCGGGCTCCGGTCCGCCCCCGGAGTCAGGCGGTTCAGTCCCGGAACCGTCATCACTCGTCCTCGTTTCAATTTGCGGTGTCTTTCTTGCGCGCATGCGTCGCATCAACAAAGCGATGAATCATTCGGTCTCCGGCCCCGTGCGCTGACCACGTCCTGCCTGTTGTCACACCGGAACATCGTGCTGTACGATCCGGTTTCTGGATCTCCATGCCGACTCCCCGGATACAGGCCGCATTGACGGCTGACGACTTCGTGAAAGCGCGCGCGCTGATTGCTGAATACTCCAGGGAACTTGGCGTCGATCTCTGTTTCCAGGACGTTGCGGTGGAACTGGCGAACCTTTCCACGATGTACGGCCCGCCCGGCGGGTCGCTGTTCCTCGCCTCGCTTGATTCGCACGACATCGGCTGTATCGGAATTCGACGCGTGTCGGATTCCACCTGCGAAATGAAGCGTCTATACATCCGGCCAGCCCATCGCGGCGCCGGAATCGGACGCCTCCTCGCGGAGAGCGCGATCAGGATGGCCGAGACGCTGGGCTATCGACGCATCGTCCTCGACACACTTCCGTCCATGGACACCGCGATCGGTCTCTACAGGTCCATGGGCTTCCGGGAAACAGATCCGTACTATCCGAATCCCCTGCCCGGTGTGATCTACATGGAGTTGAAGCTTGGAGAACACGCATCATGAAACCAAAAATCAGCCTCGTCACGCTGGGCGTATCGGACCTTGTTCGCTCAACGCAGTTCTACCGTGATGGTCTCGGCCTGCCGGTTCATGGCGACTTCCCGGGCGTGACGTTCTTCCAGCTCGATGGCGCGTGGCTGTCGCTCTATCCGCGGGCGGACCTGGCCAAAGACGCCACGGTGCCTTCTGAGGGGAGCGGCTTTCGCGGAATCACACTTGCGCACAACGTCGCCTCGCGTGCCGAAGTCGATGCCTTGTTGACGCAGGCCGCGCTAGCCGGCGCGCGCATCGTGAAGCCCGCGAAGGAAGCAGAGTGGGGCGGATACTCAGGGTACTTTGCCGATTTCGACGGACACCTTTGGGAGGTCGCATGGAACCCGCATATGGACCTTACGTGATCCATCGCTGACGGGTATGCTCACGCCATGCCCGGGCTGCGCAAACTCATGCTGTGTTCGTTCCTGCTTGCCGCCCCGGCGCGGGGCGAGCTGCTGGTCTGCAGTTTCTCACAGAGCCTCGTCTACCGCTACGACGCGACGAATGGCTCATTCATCGACCTCGTTGTAACCAACGGGGAAGGATCGCTCAGCGTGCCGCACGGCGTGCTCTTCGGGCCGGACAATCACCTGTACGTCACCAGTTCCGACAACGACCGCATCGTGCGCTTCAACGGCTACACCGGGGAATTCGTGGATGAATTTGTGGTCGCGGGAAGTGGCGGACTGGACTATCCCGTCGGCATGGCGTTCGGGCGCGACGGAAATCTCTACGTCAACAGCCAGGTCAATGACCGCGTCCTTCGCTTCAACGGGATCACAGGGGCGTTTATCGATACGTTCGTCACGAATGCCAGCGGCGGACTCGATGGTCCGTCCGATTTTGTCTTCGGTCCCGACGGCGACATCTACATCACGGGCCGCTACTCCGACCGCGTATATGTTTACAGCGGCACGAACGGTGCCTTCCTCCGCTTCGCTGCGACAAACAACCTCTCACAGCCGTTCGGCCTCGCATTCGGTCCCGACGGCAGCCTGTTCGTCTCCAGCGGAAACACCGGACAGATCCAGCGCTTTGATCCGACGAACGCAACATTCCTCGGTACGTTCGCCACCGGTCTCGGGTTTCCCGTCGATATCCTGTTCGGGCCGGATGGGCACCTCTATGTCGCCGACTTCGGCGGAAACCGCGTAGCGAAATTCAACGGCATCACGGGCGCCTTGATCACGAACTTCGTCGCCGTCGGATCAGGCGGAATCGCCGGTCCGAATTTCATGACGTTCCGTCCGCCCTCCGTTGCGCCATCCCCGGGCGCGGTCATCTTTCGCGCGAACGCGCCGGGCGCGCACGATTACGGACGCCAAATGAGGCTGCCGCCCGGATTCGGCAGCGGTGAGTTCACCTTGCAGCTATGGCTGCGACCCGACACGACGTATCCGATCGGTCCCGTTCCGTATCCCGATGGCAGCCAGCTCACCAACTGGTTCGACGGCGACCCGCAACCGTACTCCAGCGGTGACTGGTGGTTCTCCGGCAACTTCCTGCTCGATGGTCACAACAACAGCAGCTTCCAGGACGGCACGTTCAGCCTGCAGCTCTACGGGGCAGGGCGGGTGCGTTGGGATTTCGGCGACGGCGTGAATGCGGGGCCGGGAAGTCATTGGGCCGTTCAGGCCTGGCCCGCGACGAACACGTTCTCGCTGCTCGATAGCGCATGGCATCGCGTGTCGTGTGTGCGCCGCTGGGTGAATACGAATGACGCGCTGCTGGAGTTGTGGGTCGACGGCCAGTTTGTCGCGTCGCAGACCAGCAACGTGCGCACCGACATGACAACATATTGGACGAACTGGTCCGGTTATCCGGCGGGACAGGCTGGTTGGTTCTGGGGTGCCGAGAAGCAGGCCGCCATTGGTGCGGGCATCAACCAGTACGAGGACTACAAGGGGCTGGTGGATGAACTCCTCTTTTGGAACCGCGCACTCAGTACCGCAGAGCTGGCCGACGTGCTGTCGCCCGTGACCGGCGCGGAATCCGGACTCGTCGGCTGGTTCTCGTTCCGCGAAGGCCAGTCAGGGGTTGCGCGTGATGCGCTCGACCCCGCGCGCACCATCGTCTTCTCCAACGTGACAAGTAACGCGTGGTCGCGGCAGAACGCGCCGTTGGATGAGGACGCGGATGCTTTGGCGGACTGGTGGGAACTGGTCCATTTCGGTTCGACCACAAGCGCTGCGCCGCAGGTTGACAGCGATGGCGACGGCATGGGCCACCTTGGCGAATACGAAGCCGGCACCGACCCGACGAACGCCGCCAGCGTTTTCCAATGGTTGGAAGTTTCCCCGCTGAGATTTCCAACGATTGGAGGTCGCCGGTACCGTCTCGACGTTTCGACGTCACCAGTAGGCACTTGGAATGAAGTTGTTGCAGCATGGTCCAATGAGACAGAGCAAGGCGTGGCATTCGACCAACCATCCGTTCGCACGCTCGTCATGCCCGCACCAGCATCGAATGCCATCTATCGTGTGCGTCGAATCGTGGAAGGTCCCTGATCGGTTCCTCACTCGCCATCGAGCGGGGTAGCAGGTAAGCTCACGGCATGCATGTGGTGAAGTGGCTCGCTCTCTTGCTGATTTCGTCACTGGCCTGTTCGGGGTGCTCGACTCGGCGTCTTGCTGTCGACGCATTCTCCGACGCGCTCGCCCAGGGAGGGGGGACGTACGCCCGGGACGATGATCCTGAGTTGGTGAAGGCGGCGACGCCTTTCAGTCTCAAGCTCATGGAGAGCCTGCTGGAGGAGAATCCGCGCCACGCCGGTTTGCTTACCACGGCGGCGATGAGTTTCACCCGTTATGCGTATGGCTTCGTCCAGCTTGAAGCAGACGAGATCGAGTCCGACGATCTCGCCGGAGCCGAGGCGATGCGGGATCGGGCTGCACGGCTTTACCTTCGTGCGAAACGCTACGGTCTGCGGGCGCTGGATGAGGAACATCGGGGGTTTAGCAGACAGTTCGAAGAGGACCCCGCGACGGCCTTGGGCGCTGCCCGGAAGAAGGATGTGCCGGCACTCTATTGGACCGCTGCAGCATGGGCAGGGGCCATTGCGCTTTCGAAGGACCAACCGGAGATGGTGGGACAGATTCCTCGCATGGAAGCCATGATGACACGCGCGCTGGAACTGGATGAAGCCTTCGACCGCGGCGCCATCCCCGCGTTCTTCATCACCTACGCCATGAGTCGTCCCGGCCCGCAGGTGGAGCGGGAAGCGCTGGCGCGGAAGTTCTTCGAGCGGGCGGTGGAACTTTCGCATGGACGGGAGGCCTCGCCCTTCGTTGCCCTTGCAGAAGCGGTGTCCGTCCAGAACCAGAATGCGCAGGAATTCGAGGAGCTCCTGGGGCTCGCGCTCACCATTGATGCCGCGGCTTATCCCGACACGCAGCTCGTCAACCTGATCATGCAGCGGCGCGCGCGCTGGCTTCTTTCGCGCAAGGCGGACCTCTTTCTTCCGGCGAATGAGTGAGGACCTTCATGAAAGCACACCAGATATGCGCCCGGCTCGTCGTGTTGGTAATGCTTGTGCTCGTGGTGGATGTCACGGCTGCGAGCGGAGTGACAAAGGTTCGCGTCGGCACGCTGGTTCCACGCGGCTCGTCGTTCTTCAAGCATCTCCAGGCCATGGGCGAGAAATGGAAGACGGAAGGAGTCTCCCTGACAATCTATCCGGACGGCACGATGGGATCGGAAGCCGACATGGTGCGGCGCATGCGTCTCGGCCAGCTTCAGGCGGGCATGCTTACGGTGGTCGGGCTTCAGGATATTGAGCCGGCCGTTGCCGGATTGCAGAACGTGCCCATGCTTTTTCGCACGCTGGATGAGGTGGACTACATCGGGGAGAAGCTCTATCCGATGCTCGAGAAGCGCATGGAAGAGAAGGGCTTTGTCGTGCTCTGCTGGTCCGATACAGGCTGGGTCCGCTTCTTCTCGGAGAAGCCCGTCATCCGGCCCGATGACCTGAGAAGGACGAAGCTCTTTGTATGGGCAGGAAGCGGGAAGGAAGCGGACATCTATCGCTCTGTCGGCATGGCCCCCGTGCCGCTGGAGACGGCGGATATTCTGCCCGGGTTGCGGACAGGGCTGATCAATGCCGTGCCGATGCCGCCGACGATCGCATTGGCCGGTCAGGTCGACTCCGTGGCGCCCCACATGATCGAGCTGAATTGGGGTCCGCTCGTCGGCGCGGTCGTGGTGACGAAGAAATCATGGGATTCCATTCCCCCCGCCACACAGGCCAGACTGCGGGACGCAGCGCGCGAGGCCGGACGGCTTATGAAGATCGACGGCCGGCGCGAAAGCGACGAAGCCGTGGAAGCGATGCGCAAGCGCGGGCTGCAAGTCCACGCGGTTGGTCCCGACCTGGAGGCCGAGTGGCTGCGCGAGACGGAACCCACGTACACGGCGATTCGCGGCACCGTTGTGCCCGCCGACATCTTTGACGAAGTCCAGGAGCAGCTGAAGGCGTATCGCACCGCGCGGGACCAGGCGACACATGAGTGACGGCACGCGGCTTCGGAACATCGAGAACACGGCCCTCTCCCTGACCCTCGCGTCGCTCGTATTGCTGCCGCTGGCCGGGATCATCCTGCGCCAGTTTCCCTCTTTCAGTTTCAGCGGTGCAACTGCCATCCAGCAGCACCTGACGCTCATGATCGGCTTGCTGGGCGGCGCACTCGCGGCGCGTGACCGCAGGCTGCTTTCGCTTTCGACGCTGCCGAATCTGCTCAAGGGTCGCTGGCTGGCCTTCTCGCGCATCTTCAGCAGTTCGATCGCTGCGGCCATCGCAGTGTTTCTGTGCATTGCCGCATTGCAGCTCGTCCTGAGCGAGCGGGACGGCGGGAAGATCCTCGCCTATGGCATTCCGGTCTGGACCATCCAGTCGGTCATGCCCCTTGGCTTTGCGCTGATTGCGCTTCGCCTGCTCTGGCATGCCGCAGATCACGTACAAGGGCGCGCGATGGCCATGGTCTTGTGCGGAGTCGTCGCCGGACTCGGCATCTATCCACCTGTTGCGCCGGAGAGCCTCGTTGTTCCTGCACTCGTCACGCTCGCGCTCGCTGTTCTCCTGGGGGCGCCGATCTTCGTCATGCTCGGCGGCGCGGCCCTGATCCTGTTCTGGGGCGAAGAGATTCCGATCGCTTCGATCTCCCTCACGCACTATTCGATGGTGACCAATCCGACGCTTCCGACCATTCCCTTGTTTACAATGGCCGGCTACTTTCTCGCCGAGGGTGGGGCATCCAAGCGGCTTGTACGCGTCTTCAACGCCTTTCTCGGACAGTTCCACGGTGGCCCGGCGATCGTCACGGTAGTGTTGTGCGCGTTCTTTACCTCCTTCACCGGCGCGTCCGGCGTGACGATTCTCGCGCTCGGTGGACTGCTCATGCCCGTGTTGATGGGCGCGGGCTATTCCGAGCGCAACACGCTGGGATTGCTCACCGGGTCCGGCGGCCTCGGCTTGCTCGTGCCACCTTCGCTTCCGCTCATCCTCTACGCTATCGTCGCGAGCACGAACGCGTCGGCGGGCGGTGTTTCGATCGAGATGATGTTTCTCGGCGGCCTCGGGCCGGCGCTGCTGCTCATGGCGATGATGGCCTGGCTCGGGATACGCATGGGCGCACGAACACAGATCGTCCGTCCCACCTTTGATCGCGCGTCCGCGCTGCGGGCGGCGCTGGATGCGAAGTGGGAACTCCTGCTCCCCGTGATCGCCCTGACGGCGCTTTTCGGCGGGTTTGCCACGCCGGTTGAAGCGGCCGCTGTAACGGCGTTCTACGCCTTCTTCATCGAGACGTTTGTCTATCGTGACTTCAGGAACGCCCGGGATATTTCACGTGTCATGGCAGAGTGCGGACTCCTTGTCGGCGGCGTCCTGCTGATCCTCGGTGTCGCCCTCGGCTTTACGAATTACCTGGTTGAAGCCCAGGTGCCGGCCCGCGCAGTGGAGTGGGTGACCGGTTCAGTTGAATCAAAATACGTATTCCTGCTGGCGCTGAATGTCTGCCTTCTCGGCGTGGGCTGCATCATGGACATGTACTCCGCGATCGTCGTCGTGGTCCCGCTGATCGTCCCGCTGGGACAGGCCTATGGAATCGATCCTGTGCATCTCGGCATCATCTTCCTCGCCAATATGGAGTTGGGACTGCTCATGCCTACGGCCGGTATCAACATCTTCCTGTCGTCCTACCGCTTCGGCAAACCCGTTCTGGAGATCTCGCGCGCGGTGATCCCGATGCAATGCGCCCTGCTGGCCGGCGTCCTGCTGATCACCTATATCCCCGCCCTGACCACGCTGCTGCCCGGCCTTCTGGCCCGGTAGGCTATCCGCCGGAATTATTCCAGCTTGATCAGGACTTCATCCGAGTCGTCGATCTCAATGCGGGCCTGCGTGATCTCGAAGTCCGTGACGCGTCCGCCGAAGTCGCCCGCAGCGCTCACGAACCCGTACTCGTATCCCTCGCCCGCGATGACCCGAAGCGAACGCGGGGACCAGAACCCGAAGAGCGTTCCCGTGACATTCGTGTGCTCTGTCGTTTCCACATGATTGAGCGCACGGGTGAGTTTCTCGCAAGGATCGAGTGCTGGCGGAAGCTGCCGCACCGTCATGCGGGAGAAGGCGCCGTGGATGCGGTACGCGTAGATGCGACCCGGGGACGGACGCTTCATATCCATCGCATTCTCGTAGATCTTTCGCGGCGTCGGACCGATATCGAACATGAGGTCCGGTTCGAAGAATGCCGCCGTGGCGAAGGCCAGCTCGTCCGTTTCGCCGGAAGGGATCAGCGCTCCCTGCGCTGCCGTGCGGTAGGCCTTGTTGCTCAGCATGATGAACTCGCTGCCGAGTCCCTTGCTGTACCCGAGCGCCAGATCGCCATGCGCACGCGTCGCGCCGACCGTCGTACGGGACTCGCACGAGCCCTGCTTGAGGGCTTCAAGGGATCCGACCTGCACGATGGTGTCACGCGGCTCCGGCGGAGCGACTTCCTTCTTCTTGCAGGAGACAAGGACACCGACAGCGACGACCAGCAAGAGATAATTCAGAATTTTCATGCATCCTCACCGTTTCAACGACACGGGCTGACAATACAAACCTTTGGGCTCCCTCGTCCACCACGCGCCGGTTTCCCTCCGGTCCGCGGAACGTGAGAAGCGATACTCGTAAAGGCTGGCCCTGATGTACAGGGGGGGAGAAGCGGGGAAGGGGTTGTATCCCAGTTCCTCGAGCACTTCGGGTTTCCCTTCAAGGAGTCGCACGATGACATTCAACACCCAGCGATTGCCTTCGATGTTTCCCAGCGCGGCGAACCAGAACTGCCAGTCCAGTCGCGGCTGGTGCGGGGCGACGAAGCGGGGGCGACGCTGCACGTCGCCGGGCTTCCACCGGAACTCGTAAGCCTGCCACGTCACGCCGTCGTTGCTCCCTTCGAGGACGATCTCCGGACGATTCTTCGTCATCACCGCGAACAACCCGTAGCTGTTGACCGACCGGAAAGGCGCGACCCACCGATAGATTCGCTCCACGGGACCCGGCCATGCGATGGGGAAACGCAGTGAGCCGCCGAGCACCATCGCATTCAGCAGAAGCAAGACCGCGGTGACGGGATACGTGGCCCATCGGTGCCACCGGTTGCTTTTCGGCATCGCAGCCCGGGACGCGTGAGGGAACGTCCTGTCGTCGAGTAGCGGGATGCACAAGGCCATCGTGAGCAGGTTGAAGAAGCAGTAGTTGCCGGTCACCGCGATCACGATCTGGAGAAACACCAAGGCGACGAAAGCAATCTGGCGTGCCACGCGCGGTCCGAAGATCAGGAATGGAATCACCAGCTCGATGAAGAACATGACGCCTGTGCACAGGCTGTGGAATCCGGATGGAAGCTTGTCGATGTACCACGCGGTCCACGGCGGCAGCGGTTGTGACCAGTAGTGATAGGTGAGCGCGGAAAGGGACCACCACGCCTCGTCCTTGCTGGCGAGTTTCACGAAGCCGGAAAGAAACATCAGCTTGAACAGGAGCAGATGGAACAGGAAGACCACGAGGCGCGGAGGCTCGGGATTGGTGGAAGGACGCGAACACAGGACCCAAGGCGCCAGCCAGATCGCGAGGAAGCCCGCTTCGAGCAGAAGATTGTCCCATTGAAAACCAAGGAAGAGCTGTCCCACAAGCGTGAGCGAGAGATACACAACCCAGAGGCCGACGGTTGCGAACAGGGGCACAAGTCCGGCAATAAGCAGCACGGACAACAGCGTGCCGACTCCACAAAGGGAGTGGAGAAACGCGTCACTCGACGACAGCCAGCAGAGCGTGGGCATGACTCGAACCGCGTTATCGCCGACGCGGGACCGGACAAAGTCGAGGAAGTTGGCGGCGGGCAGGACGCCGTTCTGACCAATCAATCCGTCGATCTGCACCCAAAGCGAAACGATCGCGATGAGATAGACAAACCCGAGCGCGCGAAGAAACAGGTCGGCAGCGACGCGGTAGGTCGTAGGACTAGAGGATCTTCTTCGGAGGAGGTTTGACAGCAAAGTGTTCACACGTATCCGTGGCCTGGACTTCCTTCTTGTGCCGCGAGCACCATTGCGTGAACGGGTTCACGATATAACTCGCACAATAAAGGCACATCCGCCCCTTGTCGTCTTCGGTGAAGACCTCGATCTTCCGCGACTTGTCGGCATCGGTAAACACACGCGGCACCGCTTTGCCCCGGAACGGAACCTCCTCCTCGCTGGCGAACGGGTGACCGCAGGAAGCGCACGACAGATCCTCGCCGGCCTTCGTGAACCCTTCATAGCGCGGCTTGCGCAGGAGAAGAGAGTCCTGCCCACAGGCCGGACACGTGATCTCAATGGGACGCGGCTCGTTCATGGCTCGACTCTAGAAAAAAGCGATTCATCGCGCAATAGACCTCGTTTTCGATTGCCTTGTCCGCGCGCGACGTTTTTCATGTAACCCTTTTTTATGCACATGAAATCCGATCTCCAGTGGCTCTCCTTCTTTCCGAAATCCATCGATTACGGCGCGCCGACGCGCGGCGTCATGCTGCGCGAGATGGGGCCAAGGGCGCGCGCGTTCGGATACTCCGAGCGACACCTTCAAGCGGTCTGGTTCGACCCAACGCTGCGCCCCGCCGTGCTGCGGACGACCTCGGGCGAAGCGGTATTCGTCGAGGATGCCGGGACGTGGAATCTGGAGGCGGGTCCCGACTTTATCGGCGCGGCGGTGCGCATCGGTACCGAACAGCGCCGGGTGACGGGCGACGTGGAGATTCATATCCATCCGGGTGATTGGCGCGCGCACGCCCACAAGGACGATCCGAAGTATGCGCGGGTCCGCTTCCATGTGACCTATTTCCCCGGCGTATTGCCGTCGGGTGAATTGCCTGTCGGCGCCGTGCAGATCGCGATGAAGGACGCGCTGGTCGCACGACCTGACTTCTCGTTCGACGGCGTGGACATCACGGCCTATCCATTCGCTGCCCGCGCCACGCTGCCGCCCTGCCTCGCGGTGTGGAAGTCGTGGAGTCGGGACGCGAAAGAGAGCGTGCTCGATGCGGCGGGGCAGGAGCGGTTGCGACGCAAGACGGATCGCTTTGCGCGATTGATGGAAGTGCGCGGCGTGGACCAGGCGCTGTGGGAAGAACTCATGGCCGCGCTGGGATACCGGAACAACAAGACGCCTTTTCGCCGTCTGGCCGAAGCCCTGCCGCACGATGCACTGCGGGAGGAAGCTGGCGGCGATCCCGTGGTGGCCTACGCGATCCTGCTCGGCGTCTCGGGTCTGCTGCCTGCAGATTTGAAGTCCACGTGGGATGACGAGACGCGGCGCTTCGTCCGGTCGCTGTGGGACGCCTGGTGGAAGAGGAAAGAGGAATACGCATCGCGTGTCATGCCCTTGTCTGCTTGGCAGCTAGGTGCGATGCGGCCGTTGAATCATCCGGTCCGTCGCCTGATGGCTGCGGCGCAGTTGCTGGCGGGACCGAAGAAGCTGTCCGACGTCTGGCTGAAGTGTGCGCGGAAGAAGGGGTCTCTGGCGTCCGCTCTGGCCGCCGTCGAAGACTCCTACTGGAGTCACCGGTCATCGCTCGGCGGCGAGAAGTCGTCGGGCAAGCAAGCGTTGCTCGGCAAGGACAGGGCCGAGGCACTCCTGCTCAACGTCGGCATTCCGTTCCTCGCAGCCATGGGACAGCAGGAGCCCTTTGATGCCGGGCTCCTCGACCAACTGCCCGCAGAACAGGATAATTCCGTGATCCGGCAGGCCGCCTTCAACCTGTTCGGACCGCACCATGCGCCCGCGCTCTACAAGACCGGACTGAGGCGGCAAGGCCTGATCCAGATCTTCCACGACTACTGCCTGAATGACCGCTCCCGCTGCGCTTCCTGTGCATTTCCCGAGCTTTTGCAGGGCCATGGCGACAGGCTGTAGTACCCGCTCCGTGAGCGGGATCTTCGCCGCCCTGCGCCTCGCGGTGGCGCTACTACACAGAAGGACCCGGCAAATCCGCCGTTGATGCAGCAGGGCGGGGGTGATAGAACCGTCGGCTCACTTTAGACAGGAGATATTCCACATGAGTCGTGTTTTCAATTTCAGCGCAGGTCCGGCGGTTCTGCCGGAAGAAGTCCTCAAGGAAGCCCAGGCGGAACTGGTCGATTACAAGGGCGCCGGCATGTCGATCATGGAAGCCAGCCACCGCGGCAAGGAATACGAAGCGGTCCACAACGAGGCTGTGGCCAACCTCAAGCGCCTGATGGGCCTTGGCGATGATCACTCCGTGCTCTTTATGACGGGCGGCGCGAGTGGCCAGTTCGCCTACATCCCGCTGAATCTTCTGCACCCCGGCGAGACGGCGGACTATATCAACGCCGGTTCCTGGGGCGCGAAGGCGGTCAAGGAAGCGAAGCTCATCGGCAACGTCAATGTCGCTGCCGACACGAGCAAAGAGAAGCCTTCCCGCATGCCGACCGACAGCGAGTTGAAGCTCACGCCCGGCGCTGCTTACCTGCATCTCACGTCGAACGAGACCATTGAGGGCTCACAGATCAAAGTGTTCCCGAAGTCTGCGGCGCCGATGGTGGCCGATATGTCTTCGGACATCTTGTCCCGCCCGATGAAGTTCAGCGATTTCGGCCTCATCTATGCAGGCGCGCAGAAGAACATCGGACCCGCCGGCGTCACGCTCGTCGTGATTCGCAAGGA
>CAZCZZ010000079.1:0-13928 GCA_964503335.1 uncultured Verrucomicrobiota bacterium | reverse complement strand
CCGGACACCCTCGACCTCAGCGTCGTGGACCGGGTCGAACAGGTCTCAAGCGAAGAAGCCGTTGAAATGGCCCGCCGTCTCGCCAGCGAGGAAGGCATCCTCGTCGGCATCTCGTGCGGCGCCGCAACCGTCGTGGCCAACCGCCTCGCCAACCTGCCCGAGTTCGCCGGCAAGACCATCGTGGTCGTGCTGCCCGACGCGGGTGAGCGCTACCTGTCGACCGTGCTCTTCCAGGGCATCGGCGGGTAAATCACACGTCATCGTAATCAGCAAAACGCCCCGGGAAACCGGGGCGTTTTTCTTTTCCTAGGGTTGGAAGTCATCCGGCATCGCGCTTCCAATTCTTGGAAGTCGTTTATGTCCGATTCCGGATATCGTTTCACCTATCCACATCATCGGACGGGGGGTAGCCTTACCCGGATGCTGAATCGCTTTACCCTGTTCTTCTGCTTGATGCTGGCGGTGCCGATGGAGCTGCTGCACGCACAGGGTTACCCGTCGCCCGCGGACTGGCGGGACGAAAACATCTATTTCATTTTCACCGACCGCTTCTTCGACGGCAATCCGGGCAACAACAATTCGAATCCGCAATCGCCCTACAACGCAGGCAACAGCCGGCGGATCCATGGCGGCGACTTCGAGGGCATCCGCAAGAAGCTCGACTACATCAAGTCCCTCGGCGCCACGGCGGTCTGGATCACGCCGGTCCCCCAGAATGTCGGCCATTCCGCCTACCACGGGTACGGGGCCGATGACTTCTATCAGCTGGCCCTCCAGCTCGGCACGACCAACGAGCTCACGAACCTCGTGGGCACCGCGCACAGCAAGGGCATCCGGATCATCCTCGATGTCGTGGCGAACCACGCGGGCGACCGGATCTACAGCACCCAGTCGGGCTGGTCGGCCTACAACTCGGCCGGCTACGCGCTATCCTGGAGGACGGCCACGCAGTATCCCGCCCCCTTCAACCTGCTCACGAACTTCCACAACAACGGCCACATCGGCAACTACAGCGACCCCGAGCAGGTCCTCGGGGAGCTGAGCGGTCTCGACGACCTGCGAACAGAGACGACCCATGTCCGCACCAACATGGCGAAAATTTACAAGCACTGGATCCAGGTGGCGGATTTCGATGGCTTCCGGATCGATACGGTGAAGCATGTCGACATCGGTTTCTGGCAATACTTCAACGAAGAGATCCGCCAGTTCGCCGCGACGCTGGGAAAGACGAATTTCTTCCAGTTCGGCGAGGTGTTTGACGGAGGCGATGCCAAGTGCGGCTACTACACGGGCACGAAGGCCGGAGGAGCTTTTGCGAACGATTCCGTGATCGATTACCCGCTCTTCTTCCAGGTCGAAGGCGTCTTTGCGGATGCGACGGCGCCGACGAGCTACATCGAGAGCCGCTACAACAACATGGGCAGCAACTATGACCCCGCCGCCCGGGATCGCCTCGTCACCTTCCTCGACAACCACGACCAGATACGGTTCATGAACACCGGCAAGGCGAACGGCAACACCAACAAGCTGATGACGGCGCTGACGTTCATGTACACATCACGCGGCGTCCCGTGCCTCTACTATGGAACGGAACAGAACTTCAGCGGTTCCGGCGACCCCAACAACCGCGAGGACATGTTCGATGGCGCGTTCGAGTCCGGCCCCTCGCTCGGCGACAATTTCAGCATGACGCAGGGAAGCTACCTCCATGTTGCCAAGCTCAACAATCTGCGACGTCTCTACACATCCCTGCGTCGCGGCACCCACGAGAACCTTTGGAACAATCCCTCCGGTCCAGGCCTGCTGGCCTATGCGCGCCGCCTCGATGCCGAAGAAGCCTACGTCGTCCTCAACACGGCCAGCTCCACGCAGACGATCACAAACCGGCCGACAAGTTATCCACCGGGCGTGAAACTCGTAAACCTGCTGAACACGAACGAGACGATCACGACCGTCATCGGGACCGACGGTCTACCGCCGGTCTCCGTTCCCGGTCTATCGGCGAAAATCTTCATCGCGGAATCCTATGTGCAGCCGCTCGACCCCGTCGTGATCCAGCAATTCCCGACGCATGCCTCCACGAACATCACGACGCTGTCGACGATCACCCTTCGCTTCAGCAAGCCGATGAACACGAACTCGGTCCAAGCCGCGTTCTCGGTGCAACCCCCGATCGGGGGAACGTTCACATGGTCCAACAACTTCGAGTGGATGACCTTCACGCCAACGGTGCCCGGCTACGCGAGCCGGACCCAGGTCGTCTATCGCGTCGGAACCGGCGCGGTCGACTCGGTAAACGGCAAAGCCTTCCATGCGCCGTTTGAGAGTTACTTCCACTCCGTCTCCTCGGGCCTGTCCGATGTCGTGTCCCCGACCCTCCTAGTGTCGGCACCCGCCCCCGGTACAACCATCACCAACAGTTTCGTATTCTCTGGAACGGCCGCGGACAACGTGAGCGTCCAGCGGGTCGAGTTCAGCATCGATGGAAGCGATTGGTTTACGGCGACGGGAACAACATCCTGGGCCTACGGCTTACAGTCGCAAAACCTGCTCAACGGTTCGCACACGCTGTCGGCCCGCGCCCAGGACTCCGCAGGCAACTTCTCCGCCGTCAGCTCGGTCGTTGTCCGTGTCTTCAACATCCCCGGCGACTATGTGCAGCGTATCAGCGGCGGCAATCCGTCGAACGCCACGAACTGCGACAGCACGGTCTGGCTGAGCGACCGGCCCTACGGCCCCACCAGCTTCGGGTACATCGGCGGCACAAACGGCTACATCGCAAACACAATCACGGGCATCTGCGCCGTAGCCCAGCCCATCTATCACCGCGAGCGCTACAGCACACCCTCGGGCACGTTCCGCTACTTCTTTGACTGCCCGGCCGGCATCTACGAGACGACGATCCTGGAAACCGAGACATGGCAGACCGGCCCGAACCAGCGCGTGTTCGACCTCTACATCCAGGGCCAGCGCATGCTCACCAACTTCGATATCTTCGCGGCCTCCGGCGGCATGAACAATCCAATCATCCTGACCTTCACGAACACGGTGTCGGATTCCCAGCTCGAGCTGAACTTCATCCCGTTCGTCGAGAACGCGCGGGTCTCCGGCATCCAGGTGAAGCGCGTCGGCGAGGTGGACTCGGATAGCGACGGCATTCCGGACTGGTGGGTGCTTGGCTGGTTCGACCATGCCACGGGTCAGGAAGCGGACCTCTCTCGCGACGATGACGACGCGGATGGCGACGGTTTCACGAACCTCGAGGAATTCATCGGGCTGACGGATCCAACGGATCCCGATTCACACCTGGCCTTCGACGATGTCGCGGACATCAGCGGCCCATCGTTCTTCTGGCGCGCATCCCCCGGCCGCATCTACAACGTGGAAGCCCGCGACTCGATCGACAGCACCAACGCCTGGATCCCCGTCAGCTCCGCCATCACGGGAACCGGTTCATCCGTCTGGCTGACCGACACGAACACCACCGACCACGGCGCCTATCGAATCAAGGTCCGGCTGCCGTAGTATTAATCTTAATCTTAATCATAATCTTAATCTTCCGATCATCCGGAGATCCGAGGCGGATCCTGATTTCCGATGAGCCGAAGATTAAGATTACGATTATGATTAAGATGCGGAGAGGCTCTAGCCTTCGCCGCGCTTCTCATTCAGCCGGTCGTTCAGGGTGTTGTGCATGACTTTTACCCTGCGTTTCTCCTCGTTGAGGAGGCGCTGGTTCTGGCGGCGGAGGAGGTAGGCGACTTCGCCGCGAAGCTTGAGGAAATGCTCGTAGCGTGCAGGTTCGAGGCGCGATTCTTCAATCGCGAGGCGCACGGCGCAGCCGGGTTCCGCCTCGTGGCGGCAGTCGCGGAAGCGACACTTCTCCGCCAGCTCCAGGATGTCGGCAAACGTCTCGTCCACGCTGTCCGCGTCGGCCCACAACTGGAGTTCGCGCATGCCGGGCGTATCGACGACCCATCCGCCCGAAGGCAACCGCACGATCTCGCGCGCCGTCGTCGTGTGTCGTCCGCGCCGGTCGCTTTCGCGCACCTCGCCGGTGGCGAGGTTTTCGTTGCCGACGAGACGGTTGATCAGCATCGACTTTCCGACGCCCGACATGCCGATCAGGGCATAGGTGCGTCCCGGCTCAAGGTCGGCGCGCAGGACATCCATCGCCTCGCCAGTCAGCGCGCTCACTTCATAGATGGGCAGGCCGTGCGAAATGCTGTTGGCGACCTGAAGCGCAGCCGGGAGGTCTTCGCACAAATCCACCTTGTTGAGGATGAGTCCGATGTCCGCGCCGCTTTCCTTGGCCAGCGTCAGGTAGCGCTGGATGCCCCGCACGTTGAAACTCCGGCCGCCGTCGAGCGCGCAAACGACGAACACCATGTCGATGTTGGCGGCCACGACCTGGGCGTCGGTTTCCTCACCCTTCTTCTTGCGTAGGAAGCAGGTCCGGCGCGGAAGCACGGCTACGATCGTCGCGCGGCCCTCGCCGCTCCGAGGCTCAACCGCAACCCAGTCCCCGACGGTGGGAATATCGATCTTCGACGTCGCGCGGTGCCGCAGTCGCCCGGCGATATCGGCGATCCATTCTTCTTCGCCGCTGTTTACGTGCAGCAGTCCCCCGCCGTCCTTCATGACGCGCGCGGGCACGACATCGGGGAGATTCAGCGATGCGAGGGCATCGGCCAGCGCGGAGTTCCAACCAAGGTCAGCCAAGCTCATGGGGAGGACGGAATCATGGCGAGGCTGCAGGTTCGGGCTCTTCGAGGATGTCATCCGTATCGATCACGAGCTCAATCGGCGAATGATCGCTGATCAAGCCGGCCTTCAGCACGCGCGCCACGGGCGACCCCACGTTCGCCGTGAGGAAATGATCGAACTGCACGGCCTCGTGGTACGAATCTCCGTGCCAGGTGATCCGCTCCGCCGAAGTGAGACGCGAGAACGGCCAGTACATGCCGGACCCGATCAGATAGCGCATCGAATCGTCGGTCGAGAATCGCACCTCGTCCAGGCTCGTGTTCATGTCGCCCGCAATGATTGTTCCGTGCTGCGTGCAGTGCGGGGAATCGGTGTTGAGCATGTCGAGAAAGCCGCGCAACTGCAGGGCGGAGATCTCGCGGAAAGCCATGTTGAGGGGCATAAGGCCCCGGTTGCTCTTCCAGTGCACGCCCGCGACCTGCAGGCATTTCTGGTCGGGCAGGCGTAGCTCGGCGAAGACGAACCCGCGCGGTGGTCCCGTGAAGACCTTGATCCATGGCGCGGTGCCCCCGCGGGACAACGGAAAGCGGCTCGCGATCGCGATCTGCTGGGGCCGGCCTTCAAAGTCGCTGATGACATTGAGTTGGAAACCGTGGAGGACGGATATGGCTTTGCGGACCGACTCCGCATCGCGCACTTCCACGAGAATCAGGACATCCGGCTTGAGTCGCCGGAGAGTCATCTTCACTTCTTCAATATGCTGCCTCTTCTGCCTCGGCGTCGCATCCGGATACCGGCCGGGAAACCACTCCACATTCCAACTGACGATCCGAACGGGAGCGGCATCGACTTGAACCGCGGAAGAAATGAGGCAGGAGGAAAGGAGCAACGCGCGGAGACACATCCGGAATGCCGGTACTCGTACGCCCTTGTGCGACATAGGGTTATTACCCCCGAAGAGACCCCCCAGCGGCAAGCATAATCGGCTGGTCATGCGTGGCTTCAGGCAAGCAGACCGCTGATGTGGCGATACCAGTCGCTCTGGAACCGGCCTGCCGGGTCGAACTTCTTCTTGAGCTGCAGGAACTCCGGCAGCATGGGATGGCAGGCCAGCAATTGATCCGCGGTCGCGTAGCGATGATACGTGAGGTAGAAGCTGCCTTTACGCTTGATGGCGAGGGCGATGAGGCGACGGAACGCCTCGGCCGCGATCCCGACACCGAACTCGCTGTGGGCCACGTGCAGGTTGAAGATGACGCAGGCGAAGGATTCCCGTGCCCATGCGAGAACGCTTTCGTCGTCCTTTTCGATGAGGCGCACCGTGCCATAGATCAGGTTCGTCTCGTTGTTGCGGAAATCGAGCCGCGCCTCGTGCAGGAAATCCGACAGCTCCTCGCGCGGCACGTAGATCTCCGTGATCATCTCGGATCCTTCCGCGCTCGCACGCATTCTTCGCTCCACCCCGGCATGATAGCCTTCGGGATAGGCGGAGAACTGCTGCAGGTCGGACCAGTACACCTGTCCATCCGTCGCCACGTAGTGCCTCTTGTACGTGGTGAAGGCCTTCGCCTTGTCGGCATGGGCCAGGTAGAGGAGCTCGCCCCAGTCCCTTTCGCTGAGTTCGCGCGCCTGATCCGTGATCGCCCGATCGTCCGGCACCGGTTTGTAGCAGGACATGATGCCGTGACGCACGAAGTCCTCGGATGCGGGGTCGATGGCGAACTGGAAATCTCCGTACTCGTGTCCGTCACCGATCCGGTCATCAAAGGCCGCGATGACCTCCTCGGCATTCAACGTGGTCACATTCCGCAACACCTTGTGACGCGGGCGAAGCTTCAACCGGACCGAATAGATCACGCCGAAGAGGCCGTACCCGCCGATCGCGAGCCGGAACAAATCAGCATTGTCCTTCCTGCTGCACTCCACCAACTCCCCGCGGCCGTTCACCAGCGTGAAGCTTACGACGTCATCGATGATCGGGCGCATACGCAAACCGCGGCCGTGGATATTTGCCGCCAGCGCGCCACCGATGCACAGCCGGTCCGCGCCGGTCTGCTTCTGCGCAATCGTCCACACCTTCGCTTGTCCCTGCTGCCGCTCAAGAAGCCCCGCGACAAGCTCCGGCCACTGGATGCCCGCTTCGACCTCCACCACTCCGGTTCTTGTGTCGAGATCCAGGATGCGATGGAGGCCACGCGTATCGACCAGCGTCCCGCCCGAAAGAAATTGCTGCCCGCCCATCGCATGCCGTCCACCCGCGATGGCCAGCGCCTCACCGTCTCGCGCTGCGCTTCGAACGAGGCCGATGAGGTCATCCGATGTCGACGGCGTCACGATGCGACGAACCCGCGTCCGGTTCAGGCGCGAATGCACATCGTTGACCGGCTCGCCCAGCACCGCTGCAGCGGGTGTGGCGCAGCCGGATGCCAACGCGGCCACGCCAACAGCCTGCAGGAAATCACGACGACTCAGGCGCTGCTTCATACCGGATCACTGCCCCTCGCACCGGCCGTGGCTGCCAACGCCGCGCGCAACGCCGTGCGCTCCTCGTCGGCCGCGTTACGCCACCGGTTCGTTCGCAGGCGAAACGCGGCGCCATCCGGCTTCAGCACAAAACTGGTCACGTGTTTCCCCTCGGGATTGAATACATGCGCTCGTCCCTTCTCGCCGCACACCACGACGGTGTTCGTCTTCTCGTCATAGAAGATCTGCTCGTCCTTCGCCGCGGTCGCTTCCTCGAACGCCTTGTTCACCGGTCGCTGCAGGTCACGTCGCACCTCCGCGTGCCGCGTGCGACGCTGCGCCTGCCGCTCGCCGCGCTCGAGGCCATCCGAAAGACGGCGAAGGATGGAGGGGACACGCCGAAGCTCATCGCGCGCCCTCTCCGCGTTCCCGGCTGCGCGCGCTGAGCGAACGCGGTCTTCGAGCGATTCCACTTCGCGCAGCGCCAGCGCCTTGGCGCGATAGAGCTTCGGTTCCCAACCCGAAGCGAGCGCTTCATCGAGATCCTGCCCCTCCCCCGTGCGCGCGATCACGTTCAGGTTCAGGGAGAAGCTGCCGTCCTTTGCCCGACCTTCCACAATCTGCATGGTCACCGCCAGCCGCCCGGCGCCTTCACTCCCGTTCTTCCACGGAAAATACCCGGCGATGACTTGTCCGAGTATGGAATAGCTCTTCGACGCCCGCCCGAAGCTGGAGAGCTGGTCGCCGCGAAGTTCGCGTCCGGGCTGGAGGACGGTGAGAACGCGGGGCGATCGCGAATAGAGCTGGTCGATCCGGTCATCCTTCAAGGCAATCAACGTCTGGGCGAACTCATGCCAGACGGGTCGCCCTGTTGAATCGTAGCCCGCGAACACCCACAAGGGCGTCCCAGGCACGCTGTGCTCGCAGGCCGACGACATGCAGCGGAAGCAGTGGACGTGGCCCTTCCGGAATACATCGACGCCGGCCTGGGCGTCTTCAACCTGGGGGACGAGCTGGTCGGCCAGCGAGGGATCGAACGAAAGCTGCCAGCCCTCCGCGGGATTCGCCCGTAGCTTCAGCGTGAGCGGCAACTCCTTCAAGGTGGACGGCGCTTCGCCGAAGCGGTCGATATACAGGTCGCGAATCAGCGTGCGCAAGGCATCGGCCGCTGCGCGCGACCGGCGCTCCCAGCGCGTGGCGCGCGCCTGCGCCGGGGCCGGCGCAGGAGAGGCTTCCGGTGTGGCTGCATCCTCCTCGTTCATACGCAAATACTCCACCTGCACAATAGACTTGGCAAGAGGAGGATAGACCGACCCAAACGCCGCGTGGGGTCACGCGGCCTACACAACCCGGGTATTGTGGGCCGGGTCACCTGACCCGGCGCGGGCCTGCCGGAGAGCATGCTTGAGATAAATGCCGTGATTTGTGATACTGTCCCCTTTGGTTTATCAAGGAACAGGATCACACATGATTACGCGGTATTCGAACGCTTGGTTTCTCGGCGTCTGTCTCAGTCTGGCTGTCGCATCCTTCGGCGCAACAACGGCCCTGGCGGCTGAGGGGGATTATGACGGCGACGGGAAAACGGACATCGCCGTGTACTATGCCGACGGCGGCACATGGTACATCGCGCGCAGCACCGACGGCGGCCTGACGCAGCTCAACTTCGGCAGCAGCGAGCAGCGGCCCGTGCTGGGTGATTTCGACGGGGACGGCAAGAACGATTTCGCCGTCTTCCAGCGCCAGACCGGCAATTGGACGATCCGCTTCTCCAGCAACAACAGCACCGTGAACGTCAACTTCAACCGCGCCGAGGCGCGGCCGGTCGTCGGCGATTACGACGGGGACGGCAGGGACGATCTCGCGCTCTACAGCCGCCCCGGCGTCTGGCAGATCCGCTACAGCTCGAACAACTCCGTCGGCACGCTGAGCTGGGGCTGGACCGAAACCCGCGCCTGCCCGGGTGACTATGACGGCGACGGTCGCACGGATCTGTGCGTCTACCACCGCCGCTCCGGCAATTGGTTCATCACCCGCAGCTCCGACGCGCAGGTGCAGACGATCCAGTGGGGCTGGTCGCAGGCGCGTCCCGTGCCGGCGGACTACAACGGCGACGGCAAGACGGATATCGCCGTCTATCATCCCGCCAGTGGCAACTGGTACATCCTCTATAGCGGCGGACTCGGCCAGAAGATCGTGAACTGGGGCTGGCTTGCGGCGCGTCCCGCCGTGGGCGACTTTGATGGCGACGGAACCGCTGATCTCTCCGTGTATCACCGCCAGTTGGGCGACTGGTATATCTTCAACAGCCAGAGCCAAACCTTCCGCAAGCAAAACTGGGGCTGGAACAAGGCGGCGCATCTTCCGGCCTTCCGCGACGGCGGCATCCAGAACCTCATCATCCTCGCGATGGGCGACAGCATCACCTACGGCTCGGACAGCAGCAGCGACGGCCCCGAGACTGGATACCCCATGCTGCTGGAGCGACGCTTCGAACCCCTCTTCGGAGGCCACTGCGTCACGATCAACGGCGGCAACCCGGGCGAGCAGACGAAGGACGGCCGCAACCGCCTACTGTCCCTGCTGAACAGCTACAAGCCGGACATGACCCTTCTTATGGAAGGCACCAATGACACGTTCTTCAACGTGCCCTTCAGCACGATCGAGCAGAACCTTCGCGCGATGGTCGCCTCGGCGCTTCAAGCCGGTTCGAGCTGCATCATTTCGACAATCCCGCCTGTCATCAAAAGTGCGTACCGCGATCGCACCGCACAGGAACGCCTGATCGAGCAGTTCAACCCCCGCATCCCCGGCATCGCCGCAGCCTACGGCATCCTCTACGTCGACAACTGGCGCGCCATCACGTCCCAGCCCAACTGGCAGAGCGCCTTGATGGACCAGGAAACCGCCAACCACCCGAACGACGCCGGCTACCGCATCGTCCGCGATACATGGCTGCAGGGCCTCGAAGCGGGGACCATGGCGGGACTGTACTACTAAGAAATGGTTGAGGGTTGAGGGTTGATGGTTGAAGGTTGAAGGATCGCAAACCCCAACCATCCAACCATCAACCATGAACCATTCTTCCCTCCCCTCTTCCCTCCGCATCTGGCCAGAGGATTGGCTTGGGCCGATGTCCCTGGCGGAACATTTTCGTCCGGGACTCCCCATCGAAGTGGATCTCGGCAGTGGCAAGGGCCGCTTCCTGCTCGCGCGGGCGAAGGCACATCCGGACGTGGAGTTTCTCGGGATCGACCGGATGCTCCGGCGCATCCGCAAGGTGGACAATAAAGCGCGCCGCCAGGGCCTCTCAAACATCCGGCTGCTGCGCGTCGAAGCCTACTACGCCGTGGCGTATCTCATGCCGCCGGAGAGCATCCGGACCTACTACATCTTCCATCCGGACCCCTGGCCGAAAAACAAACACGCCGCCCACCGCCTCTTCAACCCGCGCTTCGTCGACGCCCTGCACCGCACGCTCCAACCGGGCGGCGTGACCCACATCCAGACCGACCACATCGCCTACTTCGACGCCATCGCCGACATCATGCGAAAAGACCCCCGCTTCGAAGAAATCCCCCCCTTCATCGCCTCCCCCGAAGAACAAACCGACTTCGAACTCTGGTACCTCGACAAAGGCCCCATCGGCCGCTGCTCCTTCCGCCGGATATAACGATTCGGATCTTTAACCACGAATAAACACGAATTCACACGAATCAGGAGTTTGTAGGCCGCGTGACCCCACGCGGCTTCCGCCCCATTGGTGTCTATTCGTGTCCATTCGTGGTTAAACACTCCGACTCCGCTCTGTTCGTGATCCACCTCGCGGGAGCTCGGTGCTCCACAGCCGGGGTCAGGCGTGAAATGGAGCACGGAGCGCCGCGACGTGTCGGGTCAGCAAATCGGATACTCGTGAACGGCTTCGTAGGGCAAGGGGGTGTCGGACCGAGCGGACGCCTTGCGCGGGACGGCGGGTCGCTTCTCCAGAAACTGCCAGCGCGTATTCGAAAGAGCGCGCGACGGGTTCCAGCGGCGTGACTTCGGAAGGGCACCATGCTGGCGACGGTTCTGGCGCGGGTGCTGGCCCTCAGGCAGACGGTGTCCCAAGTCGAAGGACCCGGGCAGCGCGTACCACAGGTCCGGGCGCTCTTCGTGCAACAGGGATGACAACCAGTGACGCATATACATCCGCAAATCGTCCCGGCCAGCATTCCCCGTCCCCATCATCTTCTTCCGGAACCGCACATTCCGCTGGAAACAGATCTCCGCCTTCGCCGTCAACCAACGCGCATACCGCTTCGGCAACGTAACATCCAGAAACGCCATCACCTCCTGGCAAACACTCTCCGCCACCACCCAAGGCAACAAAGTGGAGGGCCAACCTCGACATGACGTTTTCATGAATTCATCAGCGCGCTCGATCGCGACGTGAACGCCTAACGCAAGAAATAAGTTGATCACTACTTCTCAGGACTTCTTGACCCACCCGCACGCGACTTGTCGCGAACAAGGAGGTACCTTCGCATGTCCCGAACTTCAACTTTTCGCAGCACTTGTGAGGGATCAAACTCGACGAAGACAAACTGATCTACCTGCTCGCGCACGACCGCAAGGGGCCTGCAAATCAGTTTCGGATATCGGCACTTGGCGAAAAGAGTTAGCGCAACGGCTTTGTCGATACCTAAATACTCGCCCTTGTCCTTCGCTTCGATAGGAAGCACGTATCCGCGGCCATCCTTATCTACACCAACGTAGAGATCGTCGATCTCCACCTGCCCATGTCCGGCGATTTGGGTACGAATATGAGATTGCAGATGGAAGCAAGCCAGCCCTGTGAATACGTCGAGAAGTCGGTTGTATCTGACAATTGTCAGAAGTCCCTGCTCGTCTGTTGCGATATTGCTCGCGACGATATCCGGCACTGCATAAGGAATCGGGTACGCCTTGATATGGTGCGGTATCGAGACAATTGGCGAATGAGGCATCAAGACGAACGCATACATCCCAGAACCGCGAGCCTCTATGAGCCAATGTCCCCTGGCTCGCATCTCCGCTGGCAACTTGCGACGGGAGCGATATGTATAGAGAATGTCCGCAACGTTCTTCACGCGGAGCTTGTGCTCCGTCGCCGCATCAATCAGGTCATCCTTGGTAAAGCACGCCTCATCGGCGCCCTTTCGCCAGTACTTGCGGAAAACGGAAAGAATCACTTTGTCATAGGCATTCGCAGGCTGGGACTCCGACTTCATATCCGCTCCAGTATCAAGACCTCTTCGCGAACACGAGTTCCACTCTTTGTGCCGAGACGCGTTCGCCAAAGGTCGCAGCCCACGACTCGAAAGCCATATTCCTCGGCCACCTCGCCAAGAAGCACGGCCGTCGGAATGGGTACTCGAAGAAATGAAAGCTGGTCACCCACCACGTATGCGCATTTGGAACCCGGCACAAGCTTTCGACGGAGCGCGTCAAAGTGACGGGCCATACCGCCAAAGTAGTGTGCAACAACCTTGTGATATAGCTTCTCGAAACCGGAAGTCTTCCCGAGTTCTTTGCGTCGCGCCTCAATCTGCTCACAAATGCGATTGATGTTGGCGTTACCCTTGATCAACGAGCCGTCGTCATCATTGACAAAAACATTCCTCGTGTTACTTCGAAGCAGGGATTGCTTTAAGTTGCGCAGCTCTTTTCGGTTTGTGATTAAGCCCAACAATACAGTTTCGACACGGGTAATCCGTGTATAGTCCTTCTCATTTGGATAGGGCGGCGAAGTGATGACGGCTCTGCAACTCCCATCAGACACTCCGTCGAGTATCCTAGCATCGCCGACAACCAGCCTGCTCAAAGTTGATGATCGCCGTATTGCAAGTGAAGAACCCAAATCGTCCATCATGCTCCGAGCCTGCAGCGCGAAATGCCCAAGCACATCGTAATCATCCTTGGCTTTTGTCCTGTAGATCTCCGGTCCGAACGCAAAGTTCCCAGCTCCGTTCGCGACTGCATGACAAAACGCAAGCAGGAAGAAGTCGCGGACATCAGGAGATTGGGCATCCAGACATCCACAGATCGCATCTCGCAAGATGAGTAGTCGCGCCAAGGGCTTCGGACTTACGAATCCCTCAGGCAAGAGCTTGACCTGGTCTTCGCTGATTCCCCAAGGCAGTTGATGCTGATCCCGCACCATATCAGCAATAAAACTCTCAGCATCCAGGCCTGCGGCAGCGGTCGCTCTCTTTGCTCGCCGTAGAATCTTATCCAATGCTGATTTCAGGATAGATGCATCCAGAATCCAGTTTGTCTTAACGCTTGATGCAAGACATGCCAGTGGATGAGGCTCAACGCCGATGCTCGGAACACCGCGCTTCTTGCACTCAACCAGTGTAGTGCCTGTACCGCAAAAGGGATCTAGAACCACATCGTCTGGCCCAAGATCGAACGTATCCAGATACCTCCTCACGAGATGCGGAGGGAAAGAAAGCACAAACCTGTACCAACCATGGAACGCGACATCCGCAATTTGCAGAGTATTGTCGTTTTCCTGTTCTTTTGCGGGTTTCGCCACAAGTCGTTCCTCAAGAAGCGTCATCTATAACATCTCCAGTACTCAAAGTTGTGCGACTTGATCGAATTGTCACATCATACCATGCCGTCTTCGCAACCATCCAGATTGTTTGCTTCTCAGATGCAAATCGATGTGGTCGAACAAATCGGTCCGGCTCTCGATCTCCACCTCGCGATGGTTCTGGAGAAGGCCCTGCTTG
>CAZCZZ010000078.1:0-14851 GCA_964503335.1 uncultured Verrucomicrobiota bacterium | reverse complement strand
CGAAGCAAGCGACGGTGGCTTTACGCACAGTGGAACCGGTGATGAATGGGAGTGGGGCACGCCTTCCTATGGTCCGATTACGACAGCGAGCAGCGGCGTCAAGTGCTGGAAGACAGACTTGGACAACAGCTATGACTTCTCGCCGGGACAGGACCTGTATTCCCCCATCATCGACCTGACTGTCCTCCCCCCAGCTTCGGAGATCCTGTTCCAGTGGTCTATGAAATATCAGCTGGAAAGCGCTACGTATGATGGAGCATTCGTAGAGGTTAGAGAAGTAGGTGGCAGTGGCACCTCCCGCCAGGTCTGGGAATGGACGGGCCCCACAATGACCAATTCGGCTGGCGACCCGCCGACCTTTGAACAGGAGGCCGCGGGTTGGGGTCGTCATCAGGCGCGCATCTCGGATTTCGCTGGAAAGACGATTCAGTTGAGGTTTCACCTCCGAGCGGATTCAACCATTAACCTTGCCGGGCTTGCGATTGACGACGTGATGGTCACGGCCTATGAAGCGCCTCCGACTCCCTATGAGCTCTGGGCCACCCAGTGGAATCTTGGCTCGAACAGTGAGACAAACGATCCGGATGTGGACGGCTATATCAACCTTCTCGAGTATGTAACCGGCGGCAATCCCACAAATGCTGACGTCTTGGCCGGCATAGAAGGCCATCTCTCCACCAACAACGTCTTTGCCCTTCGCTTCAATCGCAACACGAACGCGAATGACATTACGCTGATCGCAGAGGGAGCCTATAGCCTCACGAACGATGCCGTCTGGGAAGGCATTGCGACAAATCTCCTTGGCACGTGGGGGGGAGCTGCAAACGTCGCCGAGTCCGGACCGGGCACGCCCGTCATCGTAACGATTCAGGACACGACGGAATCCGCCACAAACCGGTTCCTGCGCTTGCGTGTGACAAAGCCATAACCCTATTCCCCGGACCCCAGGTGTGGAAGAGCTCCGAAGCGATAAGAACGGCGAGATGCACCCCGGCCAGCCAATTAGACAATCACCGCGTCCGGCTTTCGTCGTCCACGATCCGCAGAAATCGCCTCAGGGGATTGCCCCATCATCGTTAAGCGGGCCGATTTGAATGGATAGACCGTTGACCGTCGACCTTCGCGGTATGAAGCGGAACATCTGGAATGAGCCGAAGGCATATGGCTTAAAATCGTCACTCACGTTGAAGGCAAGGTGGCGATCACTCGCCACCGCGGTGAACCGCACCGGATAGCTTTGTCCCTGTGCGTTGAAGAATAGTCCCGTAACCACCATGCTGTTCGCCGAGGTTGTTCGCGCAATAAAGACGAAATTCGTATCCGCCGGATCCCATGCTTCGCGAGAGTCGGTTCGCACGCGCGAAAAGCGCGCCTCCTCGGGCAGGGCGTCATTGGTTGCCGAAATCGTTGAGAACTGCGTAGCGGCAGGCACCGTGTTCGTTGCAAAGGCGGTCCAGAAGCCTCCCGTCAAGTTCATGGCGAACTCAGCCACGTAGGTATTGGCCGCTTCGCCCGTGTAGGTGAGCGCGCCGCTTGAGTGGTCGCTGATCCTTGCCGGTTCGAGATACGTATTGTCCACATCGACCTGGATGACGCCGGTACTGCTCAAATAGTTGAAGGCGATTGTGTTGACGGTGGCTGTAATCCCCAGGACCGGTCCGCGATAGCGCACGTGGGGGTAGCCCGTAAGAACAGTCCGCGCCGGCGTCGTATTTGTCGTCCCGAACACGAGGTCCTGCACGTAGGCGATATCGCGCACATAGAGGTGTGCCGTCCGATTCAGATTGGTGACCACCGCATCGCCCAGGAAGCCAGCGAGGAGTGCCCTGTAGGACTTCGAGGTGTCCATCGGCACAGTGAAGTAATGGGTCGAAGCGTCGGGCAACCCGAGTGCAAAGTAATACAGGTTGCTTGCCACGTCCTCGAGGAACAGCGCTGCGAAAATGGCCGTGGCCTGGACCCCCATCACAAAACTGGCCCGATTCGATACGGGGCTCTGGAACTTGTACTCGATAAAGACGAAGTTGGTGTCTGACGTGTTGGGGAAGCTGTAGGACAACTCTGTATCTATAAAGTTTCGCACCGTCTGGAACACAAACGATCCACTCGTAGAGGCGGCGTGGACGACACCCGTGATCGTCGCAAGTGGCGTGACATTGGACCGGGCAAGCAGTGGATCCGGTATGACGATAATCTGTGCCCCTGCCCTCTGCGGCGCACCCGCGAGACCCACCACGATGGCCGTCGATATAAGGATCGCCTTCACGCTTCTCATCCACCCGCCTCCTCGCGTTTCGTTCTCACAACCCGCCAGGCGTAGTCCGCCGTTCGTGCAGGGTCGTCATTCTACGCGAAGAGAGACGGTCGAACGATAGAAAATCATTGCCGCGTGGGTGAATCGGGCAAGGGTATATGGTTCATGAATGCGGGCTGAGAATTGAGGGCGGGTTCGCTCTGTTCTGCGGCGTGAAAATGGGTTATGGAGGTTCGTGTCGACCCTGGGGAGGGGTCACAACCCGCCACACAAGGAGCTCGTGAACATGAAGAGGTTGCTGCTCGTTTCGCTCACTGCGCTTGCGCTCATGCTGCATGGTTCGTCGATCGGGGCGGCCCCGACTCAGAAGACGAAAGAATTGGCGGCGATCACTTCGGTGGACAAGGACGGCAAGAAGCATTCCACCAAGGGCTACGTCGCGATGAAGGCGGCGCCGGGGTCGAAGACGTTTGCGGCGTCCCCCAAGATCGCGAGCGCGAAGCTCCCGCGCAAGGTGGACCTGCGGCCCAAGATGACGAAGATCGAGGACCAGGGCGAGACCAGCTCGTGCGTGGCGAACGCTGTCGCCGGCTCGTTCGAATACTGGGTCAAGGAAGCGACGAAGAAGGATTACGACGTCAGCCGTCTGTTCGTCTATTTCAACGCGCGCTGGCGGAACGGGGATCAGGACAAGGACGAAGGAAGCGTCATCCAGCTCGCGATGGAAGGGCTGAAGGAATTCGGCGCCTGCTCCGAGGAAAAGTGGCCGTTCAAGAAGCCGCTCCTCCTGAAGAAGCCGAACGGCGAGGCCTACAAGGAAGCCGACCAGGCGAAGATCAAGGAGATGGCGCAGGTCCCGCTCGAACTCACGGCGTGGAAGCAGGCGCTCGCGTCGGGGTATCCCATCGTCTTCGGCTGCCTGCTCTTCGAATCCTTCGACGAATGCAACAAGCGTGGCGGCGTCGTGCCGATGCCGAACCCGAACGACCTGAGTCGCGAATCCCACGGCGGCCACTCGATGTGCGTCGTCGGCTACTCCGACAAGGAACAGGTGTTTATCGTCCGCAATTCGTGGGGCGATAAGTGGGGCGACAAGGGCTACTGCTACATGCCCTACGACTACCTGATGAACCCGCAGTTCAACGGCGGCGACTCGTGGGTGTTTGTGCCCGAGACGCCGATCGAGAATCCGGAGGACACGTGGATCGACGACGACAAGCCCGTGACCGACGACGGCCGCGGCGTCACGTTCGTCATCAACCCCTACACGATCGACGACTACAAGAAGGTAAAGATCACGTGGTGGGAGGACGTGTACGTCGAGTACGAAGAGACGGCCCCCGAGGAATATGTCCAGTACGTCGAGTACGCGGAAGCGGACCAATACGACGAGATGGAATCATTCGAAATCGAGGAAGTCGTCGAGGAATGGCAGGAAGAGAACCCGGACGACAACCCCGACCTGTACGTCTACGACGGCGTGGAAGACGAGGTGGATGAGTCCGACGCGGACGCCGAAGAAGAGGTGATGGACGAGGAAGCCGGCGACGACGACGCCGAAGAGGTTGAAGAAGACGAGGAAGAGTACTCCGACGAAGACATGGAAGAAGAAGTCACCGACGAAGACGCGGAAGAAGAATCCGGCGAGGAAGAAGCGGACGAGGAAGAATACGAGGAAGATTCCGAAGGCGCCGACGAGTCAGGCGAAGAGGACGTGGAAGAGGAAGAGGTCGCTGAGGACGAAGGCGACTATTCGGAAGAAGACGCCGAAGAGGAGATGGAAGAAGAGGCCGCCGAAGACGACGAGGAGTACGCCGACGACTCCGGTGAAGAAGAGATGGAAGAGGAAGAATACGAGGAAGAAGGCGGCGAAGAAGAGGACGCTGGCGAGGAAGAAGAAGCGTACGAAGATGACGGCGGTGGGGACGAGGGTGGCGGGGAGGAAGAGTAGAGCGAGGGGGGCGGCATGGGGAAACTTGAGACCTGAGACTTGAAACTTGAGTGAGGGCCGGGTGGGCGGGCTGGGGAATGAGAGACCTGAAACTTGAGACCCGTGTCTGATAGGAAAGCGCGGAGGGGGAAGGATGGAGGTAACCGCTAATTAGCGCGAATTGGCGCGAAGTTGGCGGATACGTCCATGATTTCTGAATCCACAAAACACTCAGCTTTCGGTGATCTCAATTCATTGCCGTACCGGCTCTACACGCTACGGACCGATCGGCATCTGCCTGGCGCTGCCCCACCCTGAAACATCCAGAACCGTCGCCCCATCCCCGAGCCTGTCCGCACGCCATCGCCCGGTCAGGCCATCAACCACCGCCGGATCATCCCGCCCATCGCCATCGTAGTCGCCCACTACCGGCAGCATCACCCGCCGCGGAAGATTGGTCATCGTGTACGCAAGCGCCCCGCCCGGCCTCCACCGCGACAAAACATTCCACGTCTTCGTGCGCGGCCAGAAGACCCCGATGTTTCCGTAGTCGCCACCCTCGTAGTGCGCGGGGACGGGGATCGCCCCGGGTCCGCCCCATTGTCGCACGAGTCCGGATTTCAGGCCTGAGTCCCAGATGAACCAGTTGCCTGTTGCTTCGTCGTAGACGCACAGGTCGTCTCTACCGTCACCGTCGTGATCAAACGGAGTCGACTCAACACCGGGGAATCCCCATTGATGGAATGCTGGATTTCCGGTGGAGCTCTGAAGAACGAACCACGTCCCGGTTTCGGGATCGAAGACGGCCAGATCGGTTCGACCATCCCCGTCATAGTCTGCCGGAACTGGAAGGCTCTTCTTCCAGCCCCACTGTATCGGACGACCAGTCATCAGGGTCATCGTTGCGCTGGATTGGATGTACCAGGACCCGCTGGCCGGTTCGAACGCCGCGACGTCCGATTTGTGATCGCCGTCGAAGTCCCCGCAGACCGGCACCATTCGCTGCCGACCGAATGATGTTTTAGTCTCCGGCATCGGCGATGCACCCGTGTTGTATCGAGTCAACCACGTTCCCCGCGCGCTTGAATAGGTCGCGAGATCGCGACGTCGATCTCCATCGTAATCCTGAACGGCGGGGCGGTCGAAGGGTCGCGAGAACATACCGGAACATGATGCCACCGAGAAAGTCCCGGTACAGGGCCGTCGTGATGCGTCATACAGGTTGATGTAAAGCGCGGCTAGCTGATCTTGTCGAAAGCCGACTCCCGACGCTTCCGTTCGACTGCCATCGAAACTGAACATGAATTCCATCGAGACCGGAATTGGATTCCCGGGCGACAGCGGGACAAGCCCCGTACTCACTATGCAGGTCGGTTCACAATACAGGTTTGAAGAGTCCGCCGGGTACTGTCTATCGACCACGATCTCGCTCGCTGCCCGAAGCGAAGGTATCGAGGAGTCATCGATGACCACATGCATGAATACAAACTCCGCGAACGACGCAGGATCTTCAGTAAAGATCGTGATCCTATCCGAAAAGCTGTAGGAGAAAATTCCTTGGACATCTCGCAGCCTCTCGGGATTGGCGCACCAATAGTTCCATGAAGCGACGATGCGTCCGTCGGAGACCTGTCCGTCGAGATTCAGGGAGAAGGTAAGCCCATCAGCAATATGAGCATCATCGAGGGCAAACCGGACACCCTTCTTCTCATATGCACTATTCGCCAGCATTCGAAACTGCGACCCCAACACCTCATAATCACCCCAAAACACCGTTGCGCAGGGATCCTCTGAAGCGTGTGACGCCGAGGAGTTCAGCGCTACGAAAAGTGACATAAAGACAACAATCCGGCGCATCACGGATCGCCAACTCATTCGGTTTTGCACGACATCTTGCATGACCGTTAGCGGGGTGCCTCAATCGGGATCGGCCCAGAGATTCTCAACCTAAAGAAGTGACTCTCGGACTCGCCCATGATTATGTTCCAGGCGTTTGAGCTGCCTAATGTCACCCAAGCCTCATCGGTTATGTTGCTAGCTGCTTCAAGGCTGTAGACATTGCCTGTCGAAACCGAAAAGACCCCCATCGAGAGGACTCCGCCCTCCACAGACACAACGGCAATCTCCGGCCCTGTAGTGACCACTGTTTGGAATGCCATGTCGTTTGACGCGGGGAAGTAGTTGGTGCTATTCCCGATCTGCATATATGTGAAGCGGTGACCATTCGTATAGGCGTTGGACATGGACACACCAAAGTTGTTCCAGCCGTTCGACCCGCCACCGCTCAGGCCCTCGAGCATGAAGCAGAGACTCTCGCCACGCGTTTGCCTGTATGGCGGCTTAAGCTCAACACTGATCCAATTGGTTGCGTTCAGGCTTACAACCGCGCGTGAAAACTCGCCTGTGGCGACAGCGTCCGCCGCGGGTATTCCGGACGGCGTGACGCGCCGCAGTCGGATCCTCTGGTCGCTGCCATACGGAAAGCTGCCGGGCCATTTGTCACCCGAGACTGCAACCCTAATCGTTGTCAGATACCCATCAACACCTGCGACGAACGTCTGCCCTGAGCAGTCACAAGCAGCGTTGTCCATGCAGCTGTCGACGAGACCTTGTGATTGGTCAATGGTGTTCGGCACAGCTCTTCCGGGGAGCAGACTCAGCAGTGCGATGAATCCCGCGACCCTCAGTCTACCACGGCTCACCCTTTGCGGACTCAATGTGCTTATCGGTCTCGTGCTCCTATTCATGCTGGGCGTCCTTACCTTTATTAAACATGTCCACCAATGAGACCCTGAAGGAATGAGGCTTATGCTCCCTCTGTGCCGCGAGGCATAAGCACGTGCCTGGAGTCTTCTGGCGAATTCTTGCCCACGGGGTCGAATTTGACTCTGTGCGCACTATTGTTGAGTGGCGTTCGTGGCTCTTCTTCGCTTTCGTAGCCTGTAAAACAGAACGGCCAGGGCAATCGCGACAAGAATGAGGGCGACCACGAGCCTCTGTCCGCCTTTTGTCGGTGCGGTGTCATTGGCATGGCTCGACTGCTTCGACACTAACGGGGGCGAAGATGCGGGTGGCGCGAGGTCTCCCGACCATGAATTGGCTCGGGGGGGCGTTGACGGTACGATCACGTCCTCATGCGATATTGATGCGCCTGTATAGTTTTTCGTTCTGTCCGTGCTGAGAATTCGATCCACTGCTTGACTTGCGGTCGATAGCAGCGCGTCTTCGAGCAGCGATCCACCATCAGTGACCAATCGATAGTAGGAACTCGATTGCTCGATGCGATCTAGCGGGGTTTCGGCAGGAACGCTCAACTTGATTTGCAGATCAAGATTCGCGCCAGGAAGATTGACCGCCAGGATGGTTTCGGAGCCTCCGGGTCCCGCAGCCCCGTATATATAGCCCTTTGCGTCGAGTCCGACCGAGATGCGCCTAACCGCAGACGATTCGGGTGTCCGCGCCAAGAGTTCCTCGGCGTCGCGGGTCAACTTCTCGGTTACAATAAGCCCATCGCGCGTGACCAGTAAAGATATGGGGGCAAAGATGTGCCCAGTTGCCGATGAATATTCCCACGCTTCTATTACTCCTGTCCCATGCATCGCGTGCGCATTCCCCGTCAAATTGCTTGCGATTAGCATCCCTGACGGGAAGTTTAGTTCCTGTGCAAGCTCAGAGCACGGGATAAGCGGTTCGTCACCAGCAGCAAGACTAGTGGGAAATGAGGAGCTCCCGAAATAGCCAAGTAGCGCTACGCAGATTGGTGCGGACAGTTTCATGGTCTTGTGTACGTTCCAATTCTTGTTCTCCAACCCGTGGCAAATTCAACTCGAGTAAAGAACAGCTTTCCGGATGGTTCTGTGGACGTCGACAGTGTTGCATGTCCAGCTTGTACCAAGGACGCCTGTCTCGCTCTATCGCCGCCCCCGTAGGCGAAGTCATAGAGATCATCGAATGACCCAATGATGTTCACCTGGCTGACTTCGAGCGTGCTGGCACTTGTTGTTCGACACTTGATTCGGAGTTCTCCGGTGATGTTCACCTTTCCAAAAGCGTTACCGAGTTCATTTATTCCGATAAGCGGCTTTTCCGTTACGAAGAAGTCTTTCGACTCGGAAAATGTGATGGCCGAGCTCTCGTGCCAATCCGCAGATCCGGCCACAAGCAGAGCTTCTAAGTTCGCATGTATGACGGAATCGACTACTTGAGAAAGGGCGGTGGAGTCCTCCACATCGTCCGAGGCCTCCGTCCCATCTCCGAACCGGAACCTGTAGGTTGTGTCCGCGCAATTTGAATCCCACTTCGCCCCGATATGATGAGACAATCCTGGTGTCGCCGTCGAAATGACTTGGTTGGGGACCAGACCGGCCTCATGGACAACGGTTGATCCCCTGCCGAAAGTCTCGATCAGATCTCCGGCGTAGTCCGTGCCGAGCTGGTTCAGCCCTATAATGTAGTCTTTCGAATTTTGGAACTGGCTTTCCGTAACAACGATGATTTTGTCCAAATACTCCAATCCCGCTGTGGCCGGGTTGCCATGGGCATCAGTCCTGGGCGTCTTCTCAAAGACCATGGTTGCCTCCGAGTTGTCGAGCTGTCTATCGCCATCGAGATCAACCCCGCCTACGATTTCGTAGATCTCGCGCCCCTCATACGCGTCATATTGCAGACGGGTTGGGGTTACTCCGGGAATGATGTTGGAGGAGGCGAGAATGGTCGATTCGCCAACTCTACGAATCCCGACGTACGCTGCGGTCGCGTCGGATGGCAAGACAGAAGCGTGAACTGTGAGATGTGCATTTCGCCCTTGTCGGGTGGCAATGAGCATCGGGTTATCCGCTTCGTCTTTGTAGAACGCTGTGGGAAGTCTTTGGCACTCTCGCCCCGGAAGCTGACCTGATGCAACTTCCGTTATGTCGAGCCCTATGACGTTCATGACGACCGAATCGGCGCAACTTGCCGAGTGGTGCGTTAGGCGCACATGCAAGAGCGCGGTGCCCGCATTGCTGGCACGGGTGTACAGCGTTTTGCTTTTGGTTAGGAATTCGGTGATGGGCCACGTCTTGGGCAAGGAAATCGGGGAAATCGCTCGGGGATCAGAATATATGGCCAGTGCAGGCCCTGATGTTTGTTCCAATGTGACTGTTCCATCTGTCAATGTTCCGTGAGCTACGAGGTGAACCATGAGTGGCTCGAGCGAGGGATCGCCAGCTATCAGAATTGCACCCCGGGTTTCTTCAATGGCGTCGTCTGTCGACACTGCAAACCCGTCCCGATTGACATCCATCAGGAGGTCGATTCGTACCGGGTAGATCGTTTCCTCTTGGGAGAACCACGTCTTGGATACGTCGTTGTGAACCCCAAGGAGGGTTCCGGGTGTCGCAATGAATCCGACTGTCGGGTCTGCGTCCTGAGGAGCCAACTCTGCCTGATAGTCCAAGTCAGGTGGTGATTGACTGGACCTCACATGCTGGATTGAAGCGGAATACTTCTTCCCAGTGTAGATGGGGTCATACGTATTCACCTCGGAAATTACAGAGCCTATTGGGCTCACAACGGACCAGAATCCAAGAGTCATTCTGTAACTCTCCGAGTGGCTGGGACTCGGGTCACCGATGGTCATCCTCACCCTTATGGCCTTGGATTGCGTAGGGACAAAGCGCACGTAGCGGTCCAGTCTATCGGGTTCGTCTTCTCGATCATGTTGCGCGATGTTCCTAACCCCGTCGCCGTCGGCGTCGCCTTGTGGTCCGTTGTACGCATTGATGCTGCCGTCGTCGAGCGGGTCGGTTCCGTTCAAGGTTTCCCATCCGTCGATCAGGCCGTCCTGGTCTGAGTCTTCTCCGGTGGCGGAGGTGCCGATGGTTAGTTCCTCGTTGTCGGGAACGTGGTCGGCGTCGGTGTCGGTGCGTGTCGGACTTGTGCCGTTTCTTCTTTCGGCGTCATCGCTGAGTCCGTCGCCGTCGGTGTCGGGTCGTTCGTCCTTTGGATTGGTGTGGGCGAGATACTCTTCCCAATCGGTGAGTTCGTCGCCGTCAGCGTTCGCGGTCTTGGAATCGGGGACACTCTTGTTGAAGCCGTAGAAGTCTTCCCACCAGTCCTGGAAGCCGTCGCCGTCGGTGTCCACGTTGTTGATCAAATTCTTGTGAGACTGCTCGAAGGCGTCGCTGTGTCCGTCACCGTCGCTGTCCTGGAGGTAGTTGGACACACGCGCCACCGTCGTCGTGGTTCCACGCATCGCGGCATATGCGATCGTCGGTGCACGGGCTCCCCATGTGAAAGCCAGTTCATCGATAAGTCTGCCGCTGGTGTTGACGCCGAGCTTGTTCATGGACGAGCCGGCGGGCGCCCATCCCGTTCCAATCCATCTCTTGATGAAGAGGCGCCTTTGGGAGGCTTGGGCGGGCGCATACTCGGTCCACGCAACCCGGGGCGATGCATACTGATCGAAAGCGATGCTGCCTTGTTCAGTTGGCGTCACATTGGTCAGTGCAAGCCCCCATCCCAAGTCTGAGCCGCCGAGGCCGGACCATGCGCCGCCGATGAACCGTCGCAGGTAGCGCCCGTGAACTCCCGGTGGTGACCAGGTCGCGTACGGGATTCCATCGGGCGACAGCTTCATGTCCGTGTCGTATCCCGTCCCGGTGCCGGACTTGACGACGTCACTTATGTTATCGACTGGAATCCAGGATGACCCGTTCCACTTCCGCACAGTGAATGCTCCCGATGAATAATGGGCGCCGACGAAGACAGCGCCGGATGGATCCACCGCGACGCGAAGCTGCCTGACTGTATCGAGTCCTCGATTAAAGATCCCCGCGCCGACGGCCTGCCATGTCTTCCCGTCCCACTTCCGGACCACAACGTCTCGCGCCGACCCGACCATGGAGTCGTAGGCAACGTAGACAAGCGCCCTCGCTTTGTCCGTAGCCACTGCAATCTTATCAATCGATGGAAGCGCGTTCCCTTGCCCGGGGCCGGCAATGTGGCGCCACGCTTGGTCTCTCGGATTCCAGAGCGCGACCGTGGCCGGATTGGTCAATGCGTTTCCGTGAACTATCCAGGCGACAACAGGCGATCCATCCGACAGAAGATCCATGCCCAGATCTTTGGCTCCCGTCACGTTTGTCGAAACGCCGGAGTCCCGAAGGGATGATCCGAAGGCTTCCCAGCCGTAGTATGACTCGCGCCAGAGATTCGTGCCGGCGGGACGATCTTCGAAGCAGCGAGCGACATAGACGTGATTACTGCCAGCTGCGTTCTTTGCGAGGCAGGCCAGTGTCGGTCGTCCCTTTGCGTCTTCTACCATGATGATGGTGTTGTACTGCTTGTCAGCGATCATGGACGGAAGGCTCTCGGGGGCCAAATCGCGGATTGCCGTGTCGGGCCCGGCGCGCAACATACCTAGACCGTCGGGGTCCATGGAACCATCCGCGATGCTGTCGCCGTCGGTGTCGACGGAGTCCGGATTTGATCCAAGGAGATAGGTTTCGATGTCGTCCAGAAGTCCATCTCCATCCGTGTCGGGGCTCGCCTTCCGTGGATCTGTGCCGAACCGGACTTCCTCGCCGTCGGTCAGCGCGTCGTCATCCGTGTCCGCATCCAAGGAGTCCGTAAGGTAGGTGCCGCGTTCATATTCATTCGGAAGTCCGTCGCTGTCGTAGTCGGCGCTGGCCGATGGGAAGAAGCTCCATGCGCTGCCCGCCAGTCTGACTGCAATATCCGCGATCCCATCGCCGTCGTAGTCAGCCGGCACGGGGTCGGCATCGTAGAAGCCGTAGGTCGTGTTCCACTGCTTGAGGGGATTGGCATCCGTCAACCTGCTCCGGTTGATATACCACGCCCCTTGCGGCTGGTCATACACCGTCAGGTCTGCCTTGAGATCACCGTCGAAATCCGCAGGCGCCAGCTTCGGCCCGTTCCATCCGTACACGCGCTGGAGAGCACCGTCGCGGGATCGCGAGATGTACCAAGTCGCTGTGGCGGGATGGAAAACCGCTACGTCCGCGCGGCCGTCGCCGTCGTAGTCGCGCACGATCGGGCGGACCGTCGGGAAGCCGTACACGAAGTTTGTGAATCCAGCGGTCGTCCGTGCGATGTAGAAACGGTTGCTGGCCGTGTGATAGACCGCCGGGTCCGCCTTCGCGTCGCCATCGTAGTCGGCCGGAACAGACTGACACCCCGGAAACCCGAAATTGAACGTGCGATAACCGGCTGTGCTCTGCTGGATGAACCACAACAAGGAGTTGGTGTGGACCACCGCGATGTCTGTCCTTCCATCGCCGTCATAGTCGGCCGGCACAGGGACGCAGCCCGGATAGCCATAGGTGAATGTGTTCGTGATGACGCTTCCGTTCAACCGGATGTTCCACACGAAGGTGGAAGGATTCATCTCCGCGAAGTCAGACAGCCGGTCGCCATTGTAATCTCCGGGCACAGGGATAAATCCATCGGAGGCCGTCGGTTCATTCGCGCGGGCTTCGATCATGGCCGCTCCGACGACGCTGATGTTCCATCGCGTCGCCTTGTTCTGGTCCTTCGTGGCGTCGTCGTAGAGCGGAAACGAAGTCGTCAAGCCCACGTCCATGAAAGCAAGACCGCCTGCCGGAATCATGGCCGCCTCGTGATGGGCTCCGGCCTCTGACATTTCACGCCGGTTGTTGTTGTTTGCGTCGTGGTAGACGATCCAATAGGACCGATTGGTCCAATGGGTCAGGCCGGGAAGCGGCGACGTGACATCGAGGGGCCAGCCCGGATTGCCGATGGCGAAGGACAGGCGGCAGATTGGCTCGTCGTTCATGTCCATGGATGCGTAAGCCTCGGCGCGGAGAGAGCCTTGCGCGGGTGTCGTGGTGGTTGCCTTGATTCGTACGGTGCGCACAGCGGATCTCGGATCGGTTCCATTCCGGAGTTCGTCCAGATTGCTGACGCCATCACCATCCGGATCCCCATTCGCACCGTTCGCTCCGGTGCTGTCGAAAGGGTCGAGGGCGTAGGTGTATTCCCAGGCGTCGGGAAGTCCGTCCGTGTCGGTGTCCGGGACCTCGCCCGCCTGCGGGAGCCGGATGCGCACGGGCCAATTCAGTCCCCTGTTATTGTCCCGGTTGGTGCCCACGCCCGATACGGTCGCGAGAAGTTGGGTGGATGCGGGAAGCGAGAGCGTGACTTCGTAGCGCCCGCGCTGGGGGTTGAACACCAGGTTCGTCGCAAGGATTCCCCCGGATCCTCCGCTGAACGTTCCCTCCAGCCGAATCGGATTCTGGATCGCGGTGCTCGCGTTGGTTGCGTAACTAAAGCGGATCACGCCACCCTGCACGGGCAGACCGGGCTGCCACGCCAGGGCGACATCGGTCGCTGAGTTCGAGTGGGTGGGTTCCAGCCCGATATGCCACTCCAGCGCGTTGTCGAAGGGCAGCCCTTGCGGCCCATCCTGCTCGGTGTTCGTGCGATGGTGTTGCTGCAGGTTGCCATTCCAGAAGAGCTCCCATGCGTCGGGCAGCAGGTCACTGTCCGCGTCGCTCGCGCTGCCGGGCACCGCGGCGGCGATCCAGTTGGTGACGGGATCAAGGCGCGTTGCACCGAGTCCGTCTGTCACCTTTACGCGATAGGTCAACGTCTTGCCGGGTGGCAAGGCTCCTATATTCAGATGCCATGCGTCGTTGTTCCCAATAATTCCGCTCCACTCGAGATTGTCCGCGTACCAGAGGCCGCCGCCCACCGAGTACTCGAGCTGCGCTTTCATCGCGGCACCTACCGGCCAGCTTTCGGTGTCGATCCAGACCGAATTGGACGACGTCAGGTTCGCCGGCGTCGGCCAACTGCGTGTGTTCCCCACCCACTGCACGGCCCGCCCTGCATTCCATGTCGCCGGGTAGTTTGTTCCACCGGCGCTGTTCCAGATGCTGCTGCCGTTCTTTCCTTGAACCCGAACCGCATACTGCATGCGGGTGTTGCCGACAAAGCGACCAAGGAGGGCGTGCCACTTGTCGTTATTGCCCTGCGTTCCATCCGGCGTGAGTTGGGCCTCGGACGCGCTGGCCCAATTGTTCGTGGTGAAGAGCACGATGCCGCCGGACGCTGACCCGGCGGGCCAGCTCTCAATGTTCACCCAGAAGTCGTCCGGTGGGTCAATCTGCCCGCTCGGCGGCCAGTGCGACACGTTGCCGATCCATTGCAGCGCAGGCGCGGGTGCCACAGTGAAGCTGAAGTTGGCGCCACCCGCATTGTCATAGATGTGTGCGCCGGCTCCATCGAAGCCGTGGAAGTAGTACGTGACGACCGTGCCGCTGGTGTAGGCGGCTGGCGGCGTGTAGGTCCATCTGGAGTTGATGTCTGCTTTGCCGGAATAGGACATTGGATAGGTCTGATAGGACCCATTGTTTACGCGGATTCCGACTTCGGCGCGGAGTGTTGGGCTGTCCTCATTTATAAGGACGGTGAAGGTTCCCGGGTTCTGAGTGTTGTGGCGTTGGGTGGTGCCGTAGACGCCGATCCAGGTGGGGAAGGCTTGGGCGAAAGAAGAGAGGGAGAGGAATAGGACCGATAGGACGTATAAGACCGAGGATGAACGAAACACGGAAAGGACTCCAAAACTGGTTGTTGAACCGGTACAATAGGGTCTTTTTTGTATTTGTGAAGCGGTTTACCTGTAGGATTTGGCCTACATGGGG
>CAZCZZ010000077.1:0-15488 GCA_964503335.1 uncultured Verrucomicrobiota bacterium | reverse complement strand
AAGGCCCAGACAAGGCCGGCTCCGAAGCCTGCGCCGACCACACCAATGACGGGTGCAATCCACACGCCGACATACGTGAGCACGCCAACCACGCTGAGCGTCGTCGTGGGCGTGGCCGCCGCGAATTGGTGGTCCAGCCGCTTTGCGATCATCATACGGGCGGGCAGCGCGATGTTGGCGAACGATCCCGAGGCGATGATGCAGAAGATGGCGTGCAGGCGTTCGCGCGCGTCCACCAGCCGATCCCGCATACCCTCAAGCGCACGCGCGGCCTTCGCGAATCGCCATTCGGAGGGCAGCGACATCGCAAAGATGATGGCAAGAATCAGGAAGATCACGTCACCGGTTCCTGCATAAGCAAACCCGAGGAAGGCGACGCTGATGACCGTGAACAGGAAGCGGGCCCGCGGATAGCGGACGAGCAAGGCACTGTCGATCATGCGTCCCCCGTCGAATGGCAGGAAAGGCAGCATGTTCAGGTAATTGATGATCAGCGCCCAGAGCGCGATTTCGCCCACGAGCGGCGGCACCGGGAAGAGCAGGGCCGCAATGGCGCAGGCCGCGCCCGCGACGATGCCGGGAAGCGGGCCCGCGAGGTAGACGATAAATTCCTGCCATGGCTTCACAACATCCTTGCGTCCCGTCGCCACCGCGCCAAGGAACGGGAGGAAGAGGATGCGCGTGTTCCTGTATCCGAAGGCCCGCATCGCAACCAGATGGCCCAGCTCGTGGAAGAGAACCACGCCGGTGAGAATGAGGACCTGGCGCAGGTCGAGGCGAAGTCCGAACGCCGCGGCGAAGAGCACGATGCTCACGGCGAAGACGAGCCACGGTGCGCCTCTCCGCTCCGCCATCATGCGCTCCTGCTCCCGGACGCGTTCATAGAACAGGACGTGTGCCCCGACGTCCGCGTCGCGCGCCGCAGGCGCGAGGATCGGGGGACGCTGCGTCGCGGGCAGGCTGCCGGTCATGCTCCGCAGCCGGCGCGCCAGCGCATACGCCGCACGCGCATTCACGCGGAAATGCCCCGACACTCCAGCAGGCACGAGAAATCCGGATGTGACCCAGAAACGGAAAAGCTCGTCCCGCAGGGTTTGCGATGCAACAAGCATCTCGTCAGGCGAAAGCTGAATCGCTTGCCGGCCCTTCATGACGTCGCCGACGTGTCGAAGATGACTCGCCCAATGCATGTCGAGATGGCAGGGCCCGGCGTCCCGGCAGGAACGGTTGGGTTGCGACGGGAAGAAGGCCTCGGTGGAGTTGCATGTCGTCACCGCCGCGCCCCCGTCTTCAAAGAACGTCGCGAATGCCACGTCATAACCCGCGGATAGGCCCGGCATCTCCGTGCGCTTCACCAGCGCCACCGCGCGGCGGGACGGATTCGCGAAATAGGCGTGATACTCGCGGGTTGCGGCAGGCTGCGCTTCAGCCTCCACCGTCTCCAAATGTGAGAATTCGAAACCGACCGACCGGAGGGCTCCGGTGGCGTGGTTTACGATGCTGACAAACTCACGCGGGGCCTCGCCCTGCGGCAGAAGCCTCGACCGGTCCCTCAGGAAGGGCAAAGCACACAGCTTCCGCCATGTCACAATGACCGGCAGAACGCGCGCCGCAAGAAGTAGACCCGCCACCAGCAGGCCTGTTTGCACCCAATCCATAAGAATAGCCCCTGGAACCCTTTGGCTCCGGGCTTACTAAAGCAGAGGGCATGCCATAAGGGCCGTCACGCACCCCCATACGGCACGGCCCGCGCCTCGCGGAGGCGCTACTACAGCGCTTGTCGAGGGTGTAGTAGCCGCTCCGCGAGCGGCACGTTCGACGTCATTCGACGCGGGTCGGCCTGCGCCTTCGCCACAGATGCAAATCCTGATCCCCTGCAGCCGGCCTCGGTGAGGCCGGCTACAGAAGACTCGATCAGTCTTCCGGTCTCTCCCCGCTGGGAGCCATTTTGACAAGACGCGGGTCGAAACGGGCGACGACTTCCACCAGATCCTGCTGTGCAGCCATGACAGTCCGGATGTCCTTGTACGCCATCGGAACCTCATCGAGCCCCGCGGAGATGAGCTTCACATCCCGCTCGCGCAGGTACTTCATCGCGTCGTCCCACGTGAATTGCTTAAAGGCCGCGGTCCGGCTCATCCGTCGCCCTGCGCCATGCGATGCGCTGTTGAGCGAGGCGGCCACTCCTTTTCCGCGCACGATGAACCCGGGATCGCCCATCGAACCCGGAATGACACCCAGCACGCCCGAGCCCGCGGGTGTTGCGCCTTTGCGATGCACAATCACGTCCTCGCCGCCATGGCGTTCCTTCCACGCGAAGTTGTGATGATTCTCCACGTCGAGCAGGACCTGCGCGCCGAGATGCGTGGCGATGTGTTGATGGATCATCGCGTGATTCGCTGCGGCGTACTGCCCCATCAACTCCATGGCAGCCCAATACTCCTGGCCTTCGGCGGAATCCAGATCGAGCCACGCGAGCTGGATCAATTCGTGCGGCAGCTCCGGATGCAGACTCTTCGCCAGCTTGCTGTAGTGTGCAGCGACGGCCGCGCCGGTTCCGCGACTTCCGCTGTGGCTCAAGAGCGCGAGATACGTTCCCGCCTCAAGGCCAAGCTCCGCCTTCTCCAACGTCAACGATCCGAACTCGACGAAGTGATTTCCGCTCCCGCTCGTGCCGAGCTGGCTCCACGCCTTGTCGCGGTGGTCGCGCGTCACCGGGCTGACACTCCAATCCGCATCCAGCACGTCGTGCTGTCGCCGCTCACGAAAGGTCGCCCCCACGCCGAACCGCGTCTCCTTCTCGATCGCCTTGATCAGTCGCTCCTCCTGCGTCGTGATCGCGCTGACCGGAATATCGAGAACCGTGAGCTTCATGCGGCACGCAATATCGACCCCCACCGCATACGGAATCACCGCATCGCGCGTCGCCAGCACACCCCCGATCGGCAACCCATAGCCAATGTGCGCATCCGGCATGAGCGCGCCCGACCACCGACACGGGCAGCGCCGAAGCATTCCCCATCTGCTGCAGGGCGCCCGCGTCGTGGTCTGTGCCCCAGATCTTGTATGGCGCAGCTTGGTGCATAGGAACAAACGCTAGACCCGACCGACGCATAGCGCAGCCCAAAACTTCCAAGGATTGGAAGTCGGGCGGGAAATATGTTCCAACGATTGGAAGTCTTTGCGGTATGTTCAGGGCATGCGCGTTTGGGTGCTCATGTTGGTTCCGGTGGTGGCCTGGGGCGGGCCCGTCGGCACCGTCACATTCTCCGTGAATCATCAACTGGCGGCGGCGTTGGGGGTCATGGTTCCGGACGGCACACACGTCATCACTACCAATACGCTGACGTTCAACGGCGCGGATCTGGAGTCGTTTCGCGACGGGGCGATATCGGCGGGTGGCCTGCAGCTCGATGCCATTCCGGGGACGCGCAGGCTTCAAATGAGCGGTGGCTTCACCGTCGAGAATCCGCATATCGGGTATCACGCGGGCAAGGTCTATATCGTCAACGCCGACCTGATGTACGGGCGACACTCCGTCGCCATGGTCGACATCGTCGCGGACCACGCGACGCTGCCTCCTCCGCCCGGGATCACACCGTGCACGACCAACAACGGCGCGACGTATGATGTGGCGCTGACCGCCATCGACAACCTTCAGCAGCGCGCGCGCGAGGCCGGCGTGCGGGTCTCGATCGCACCCTCGACCAAACTCTTCAACGTCGGGACGCACGATGTGCCGTGGCTGTGGTCCATCAATCCGCCACGCTTCGCCTTTGCTCCACAGCTCGGGCAGCACCCCTATGTGATCTTCAACTTCTACCGGCTGCTTGACGGCGTGTTCGTCCAGATCGGCCGTTCCGACGCGAAGCATGCGTTCTATTCGACCAACGAGGACTGCGATTGCGCGGGCGCGCAGACGATCTTCACCGGCTGTTCCGACACGTATGGTGTCGCCAACAACAGCGATCCCTACTACTTCGCGCCGCGCAATGAAATCAACGCCCACGCCGGCACGTGGACATCCCTCGGATCGCATTTCGACGCGGTTCCCGTGGACGATTTCCGGAACCACACGAACGAAGTCGATCTGTTTACACACCGCCTCGTCGTACGCGAGGCCGACCTGACGAACACCGTCGCACAGTACTTCATCGAGGCCTGGTACCTCGTGCAGAACGACACGAACATCTACAACACCATGGGCTATCGCCGCGTCACGCCGCTGCTGACGAACAGCGTCTGGCAGTTCACAACCAACACGTCGCTGGTGAATGGCCCGGCGATGAACGCATGGCCCTCGCGCACCAACGTCGCGATCGACACGGGCGAGGGCCGCGTGCAGCTCGCCACGGCAACGACGAATCTCGGCAGCGGCTGGTTCCGCTATGTCTTCGCCCTCGCGAATCACGACTTCGAGCGGCAGCTCGACTCGATATCGCTGCCGGTATCGCCCGGCGTCATCTTTACCAACGCGGCGTGCCTGGACGGCGACACGAACGCGCTGAATGACTGGTCCTTCGCCGTGACCAACGGATCGGCGACGTGGACTGCGCCGACGAACAACGCGCTCGACTGGGGCACGCTGTATTCGTTCCGCGTCGATGCGTCCGCGCCGCCCGCAGGCATCGATGCATCGCTCGGCATTGCCGAAACGGGCATCGTCGACGCCGTCCTCGCGCCCTCCTTCGCGCCCGTGGTCCCCGTCACTTCGGTCATACCCACCGGAACCGGAACCGCGGAGATCGTTTGGAGCACATCCAGCGGCTCGGTGTACCAGGTTGAGGCCACGCACGACATCCACGGCGCGTGGCTCGGCGTAACAGAACCCGTTACAGCGCAAAGCGCCAGCCTCTCCGTCATCGACACGAATCAGACCGTCACGCAGCGCTTCTACCGCGTGCGCCTCAAATAGGTCCTTGACGCATCCCCAGCGCCGGATGTTCCCTGCGAACCAGGTGCCACTATGAAATTCTTGCCTGCTTTCCTTCTTTCGCTTTCCGCCATCGCCGCCACAGCCGCTCCGGTTATCGATGGATTCCTTGACGGTTCCTACTACGGCGCCGCGCTTTCCGTGCAGGACACGCCGACGGGCTTCGGTGACGCGACGAATGGTCACCCCCGCATGGCGCTCGGCGGGTCCGAAGTCGACGCGGCCTACGCGAAGGTCGAAGACGGCGTGCTGTACCTCTTCATCGCCGGCAACGTCGAAATGGCAGGCCAGGGCGTGGACTTTGCGCCCGGCAACCCGAACCGGCTGAACTTCTTCATCGATAGTATCCCCGGCGGCCAGAACAGCCTGCGCGGCGACAATGCCGATGTGGACGGTGGCGGGCTGAACCGCATGGGCCACCTGAATCCGGAGAACGACGGGTTGAAGTTCGACACGAACGTTACCGCAGATTTCTATTTCACGTTCAACGGATTCACCGTCGTTCAGAATTTTCCCGTGATCGGGAACCGTGAACTTTGGCGCGGCCAGTTGCACTACGCCACGCTGCCGACCGGCGGAAACGGAACGGGTGGCAATATCGGCACCGCCGCGGATTCATTCCCCGGTTCCTATCCCGCCTCCTTCACCTTCACCAACGGAATCATCCTCGGCTTCCGCAACGACAACAAACTCGGCGTCACCGGCACCGGGGATCCGTCACCCAGCGCCGCAGGCGCGGCGTCGGTGACAAACGGCCTCGAGCTGGCCATTCCGCTCGCACTGCTTGATGACGACAACGGGAATGTGCAAAGCGAGATCCGTATCGTCGCTTTCATCAGCAACGCCGATCACGGCTTCCTGTCCAACCAGGTCCTCGGCCCGATGAACCAACCGACCAATGCATACGGCAATCTCGGCGATCCGCGCCTGTTCGACTTCGGTGCAGCCTATTCCCCGGGCGACCAGTTCTTCGCGCTGGGCAACGCGTTTCCCAACACGCGCTCGATCCTCGACCATGCACTCCAATCCGATGGTTCGGTCAGCAACCGCTGGCTGGCCGAGTACGGACGCCCCTACGTCGTGCAAACCACGGACGACCTCGTGTCCGGCACCTGGTCAGATGTCAGCGGAGTGGTAACAGCGACGGCTGCAACCGTTTCCAGCGTCGTAACCACGACGGCGGATCGCGCATTCATCCGCATTCTGGGTAATCCGTAGCTCCTCAGCCGGAACAATGCAGTTGAACCGCGAATGTACGCGAATTTTCGCCAATTCCGATAAGAACATGAAGCATAGGAACGGCTGCTTTTTTGCCTAACCGAATGGTGAGCATTCTGTAGAAGCAGAACTCTTGGGGGCAGCCCTAAATTCGCGTCAATTCGCGTAATTCGCGGTTTCTTGCTGAATCTTTCCGGCTCAGGGCTGGCTCAAGATTATCGGGGATTCCCCGAAATAGGGGTATGTCCCCATCATTACCCTTTACGCCACCCACACATTTCACGTATCTGCTAGAACGTTTTACCAGTTTTGTTGGTGTCCCCCAGGAGAAGTCGATGAAGAAAAGTGTATTTGTATCTCAACTCGTTGCAGCCCTTATGCTTGCGTCTGCTTATGCGCCGCGCTGCGCACAAGCCGCAGAAGTCATTTCGTCCGCCCTGACTCTATCACCGGCCGAAATCACGGTTGCGGCAGATGGTTTGGTCGATGTCCGGATGACGGGATACGATGTCCATGCTGAGCCGGCGCGGCCGACCCTTCCCCGCAAGGTCATGTACTTCGCGCTTCCGGCAGGTGTCGATGCCTCTACCGTGAAGGTTGTCTTGGATCAGGCCGATGCAAAGACCGTTGCCGTTCCGGCAGCCATCCGCCCCGGATCTCCCATGCGTCCTTCGAATGGCGGGGACGTGGTTGATTTCGGCGATGCGACTTCCGTCGCCAACGGCTTCGATACGTCGATCTACGGACAGTCCGTCGCCTACCCTGAAAGCCCCGTGCAGATCCTGGGCTTCCCGGGCCTTCGCGGATACAAGCTCGCACAAGTGGCCGTCAACCCCGTCCAGTACGTGCCCGGAACATCAACGCTGAAGGTTTACAGTTCGCTTTCCTTCCATCTTGAGTACGCGGCGCTGCCGGTAGCGCCTGCGTCAGGCTCTACGATCGACGCAGGCATGCGCTCCGAGTTGATGTCGCTGATCGAAAACGACACGCAGGCCTCCGCGTGGTACGGCGCCCCCGCCCCCGCAACCGTCGCCGCCAGCCCCGGCTATTACATCATCACGACGGATGCGATTTTCGCCGAGGCCCCGTCGCTCTACGGTTTCATCCCCCACAAGCAGAACCGCGGCTTCGATGTGCACGTCGTGACGGAGACGGGAATCGACGGCAATGCGGCGCTGACCGGATGGAATGAAGTCACCGGGCAGAGCCCCAATGACCGCGCCGACCGCATCCGCCAGTGGCTGAAGAACAACTACGTCGCCAGGGGCATCCGCTACGTGCTGCTCGTCGGCAATCCCACGCCGGACACGGGTGATGTGCCGATGAAGATGTGCTGGCCACGTTATGATGTGACGGACTACCGCGAGACACCGACGGACTATTACTTCGCCGACATGACCGGCAACTGGGACAAGGACGGTGACGGCATCTACGGCGAAGAGCGCGGCGATGAAGGCACCGGCGGCGTCGATATGATCGCCGAACTCTACGTCGGCCGCATCCCCGTCTATCCCGGCACCGGCTGGCAATCCGCGCTGAACGGCATCGTCCAGAAGTTCATTCGCTACGAGAACGAAACCTCCATCGCCTGGCGCAAGAAGGCGCTTCTCCCCGAGAGCTTCCTCGACGTGAACACGGACGAGGCCAACGTCGGCGAAGCGATGCGCACCAACTATCTCGCGACCGCAGGCTACGGCGCCTACACGATGTACGAGCAGGGCACCTGCAGCACGAGCTTGAACTCGAAGTTCACCTCGAACGCCGAGCTGATGGATCGCTCCGTCGTGAACCACTGGAAGAGCAATGCCTACGGGCTGCTCATGTGGATGGGCCACGGATGGTCCGAAGGCGCCGCGTGCTGCAACGGCAGCATCTTCACAAGCGCCCACGCCACGGAAATGGGTAACGCGAATCCTTCGATCGTCTACATGGGCTCCTGCACCTGCGGTTATCCCGAGTCGCCGAACAATGTCGCCTACATGACGCTCAAGAACGGCGCGATTGCATCGCTCGGCGCCACCCGCGTCTCCTGGTACGCAGGCGTCTGGCTCCCGCACATGAGCCACCCCGACATCGCGGGCATCGGCTACCACATCTTCCGCAACATCGTCAGCAACGACCTGCCCTTCGGCGAAGCCGTCTATCAAGTCATGGGCACGCTGGGTGGCGGCGCTGCAAACGGCTGGTGGATGAACCGCATGGACTTCGGCCTTTATGGCGACCCCAGCATGAAGATCACGGCGAGCGCGCCGGACACGGATGGCGACGGCATGTCGGATTCGTGGGAAACGATGTACGGCCTCAATCCCAACGATTCCTCGGACGCAGCGCTGGATTCCGACGGCGACGGACTGAGCAATCTTCAGGAGTCCACGAAGAACACGAATCCCCGCCTTTCCGACACGGACTATGACGGCATCAACGACGCACAGGATTCCGATCCGCTGACACCCGCCTACATCCTGATCTCACTCCCCGCGGACCTCGTCGGTGGCCTCTCCGCCAACGTCGGCGGTTCTGCCGCATCATGGATCCCCGGCTACTGCCAATGGGGCGCGGATCGCTACAACCAGTACTCCGGCATTCTCGGCTTCAACTTGTCCACCATCAGCGACAAGGCCGTCATTCGTGGCGTAACGCTCCGATACCAGAACAACGGGCCCGGTTGGGGCTATGCCTCGCGCATCATCGGACTCGGCGACATCAATCCGCAGACGCAGCCTCTCCCGGCTTTCATGTCGATCACGACGAACACCCCGCTCGTCACCGCGACGGCGGCGCAGTTCCCGCGCGTGTACAACAACACCGGAGCTTTGAACCTCGGCGCCTCCGCGGCGTCGGACGTGAACAGCCGTCTCGCCGCCGACCGCTGGACCATGGGCATCGGCTTCACGCACCAGGGCAACACGACGGCAATCATCATCACCAATGCCAGCCTGATGGTGAGCTACGAAGTCTATCGCTCCTCGTACGACTCCATCACGGTCGCCGGCACCTTCAACGGCTGGAACCAGAATCTGGCGAACATGAAGCTGGTCGCCGACTACACGTGGGAAATGTCCGTGAAGCTCACGAACGCCACCGGCAACCGCTTCAAGTTCGTCGGCAACAAGTCGTGGACCATCAACTGGGGCGAGAGCAACCAGTCCGGCTTCGCACTGCCCCTCAACGGCATCGCCGAACGCGGCAACTTCGCGGACGTCGTGGTCAACGGCACGCTGAACGGTACCTACAAGTTCACGTTCGATGAACGGACCGGCGCCTACACCGTCGCCTATCTGCCGCCTCCGGACACAGATCACGACGGTATGCCCGACGATTGGGAAACGCAGAACGGTTTGAATCCGAACGATGCGTCCGACGCATCGGGCAACCCCGACGGCGACATCTTCACGAACCTGCAGGAATACCAGAACGGCACGAATCCGCGCGTCTGGAATCGCCCCGCATCGGATTTCGCAAACATCACGGTCTCCGGCACCTTCAACGGCTGGAACATCGCCGCGACGAATCTTGTGCTCGTCGATAACTACGTCTGGCAGTGGGACGCGACGATGGCCGCCCAGAGCGCCGTCCGCTTCAAGTTCGTGGCTAACGGCTCCTGGACGGTCAACTGGGGCGAGAGCAACCAGACCGATCTGGACCTTCCCGTCGATGCCCTTGCGGAGCGCGGCAACTTTGGCGACATCAAACTGAACGACACGCTCACCGGTTCGTACCGGTTCACCTTCAACGAGCGCACAGGCGCTTACAAGGTCGAGAAGCTCGTCGTCGACACGGATCACGACGGCATGCCCGACGATTGGGAAACCGCCAACAAGCTCAACCCGTCCAGCAATGCCGATGCCGCGCTTGATGGCGACGCGGACACGCTGACGAACCTGCAGGAATACCAGCGCGGCACGAATCCGTGGCGCAGCGACACCGATTTGGATGGGATCTCCGACGCGTCGGATTCCCAGCCGACCATCGCCGCTTTCCAGCAGATCCAGGCCAACCCGGCGATTATCGGCACGATCATTCGCTACGGCGGATTCGATGTCCCGACCTACACCTACTCGTTCTCCACGGGTTCGGTGTACTACTCGGCTCACTACCGCGACTACGAAAAGGAACGCAGCTTTATCCGCTTCGATCTGTCGGGCCTTCCGGCCGGCGCAATCGTGAAGCATGCCGTCATGCTCTATGACCTGACGGGCAGTCCGTCCGAAGCCTTCGATTACCGCCTCGCGGCGATGGGTACGCAGGATCCCCGCACGGCAGCTGGAGCAAGCAATGCCTTCTTCGCGGCGGAGAGCGCCGCGTCCTATCAGGGCGTCATCAGCGCTTATGCGCGCAACTCGGGCATCCAGGAAGCGCTCGCGCTTTCACCGGTGATGCAGGCGGATATCCAGTCGCGCCCCGCCAGCTCGTATTGGAGTGCCGGGATCTACAACGACCTGAACTCGTACAACGCGATCTGGGCCAACCTGACGAACCTCAAGCTGGTGGTCAGCTACACAGCGCCGAAGAGCGACTTCCAGTCCATGACTGCAGCCGGCACGTTCAACGGCTGGAACCAGTCCGCAAAGAACATGAGGCTCATTGCCGACTACACGTGGCAGTTTGAAACCGTCCTGAACAACGCGACCGGCTTCCGCTTCAAGTTCGTGGCCAACGAGTCGTGGGGCATCAACTGGGGTGAGCAGAACCAGGGTGATTTCGACGCACCGATTGAAGGCAACGCTGAGCGGGGCAATTTCGGCGACATCACGATGAACGGCACGCTCAACGGGACGTTCCGATTCACCTTCAACGAGCGCACCGGCGCATACAAGGTTGAGTTCGTGCCGCCCGCGGACACGGACAGCGACGGAATGCCGGACTACTGGGAGAACCAATACGGATTGAATCCGAACGATGCCATGGATGCCGCACAGGATCCCGACATCGACGGGTTTACCAACCTGCAGGAGTACCGCAACGGGACCAGTCCAATCGCCTGGGATCGCATGAAGAGCGACTACAGCTCCATCAGCGTGCCCGGGACCTACAACAACTGGAGCCTGAGCGCCTACAAGATGCGCCTCGTGGATAACTACATCTGGAGCCTCGACCTGAACTTCTTCTCGTCGGGCACCATCGAGGTCAAGTTCGTGGCCAACGAGAGCTGGTCCGTCAACTGGGGCGAACAGAACCAGTCCGACTTCACCGCCCCGCTGAGCCAGTATGCCGAAAAGGGCAACTTCGCGAACATCCGCTTCGACGGTCCCTTCAGCGGCTACTACGTCCTGACGTTCGACGAACGGACGGGAGCTTACTCATTCGGTCTGAAGCCGTAGTCCCAATCGGGACTGGAGACGGCGTGACCCCACGCCGTTCCCGATTCACGCAAAAGAAAACGCCCCGGATGCTTTCGCACCCGGGGCGTTTATCAAGATATCAAGCGATAGGCTTAATAACGGTCGCGGCGTCCGCCGCCACCGAATCCGCCACCACCGCTGCCGCCGCCGTATCCGCCGCCGCCACCACCACGGGGGCGATCTTCACGGGGGCGTGCTTCGTTCACGGTAAGGGGACGTCCGTCGCAATCCTTGCCGCCGAGTTCTGCGATAGCCTTGGAAGCGTCTTCCGCCGAGGCCATTTCCACGAACGCGAATCCACGGGAACGGCCCGTCATCTTGTCCATGATGAGGTTGCAGCTGCTGACTGCACCACACTGCTCAAACAGGCGACGAAGATCGCCTTCCGTCGTGCTGAACGACAGGTTTCCGACATATAGCTTTGTAGCCATAGTATTTACTTTTTCTTTCTGCTGCGGGGGAGGTTTTGGTGACTGTTCCCGACTCGTTCGGGCTTATGATCGTCACCAACCCGCCGATGCGGGAGATGCACAACCTGCCATTTCACTTACGACTCTCTCTACGAGCAGGCTGGAGGGTCCTCTGGATGAGAAAAAAATGCAACAACCAATAAATGGCGACTATTGGGTGGACCCGGACTCGGTTCTATCGCTGTAGTTGATGAAGACGATGCGACCATCGTCGCTATCGGCTACTTCAACACGGAAACGGGGTTCAAACACGTAATACAGATCGTCCACATTATCGAGCCTGTAGGTTTCGCCGGGCCCGAAAGAGAACGTGCTCCAACCAGACTGTGCGGTGGGGATTACCGTGATGTTGTAGGTGGACTTATTGAGGAAAACATAGTCGTCATCCTCGTCGACATCGGTGTCGAACAACTCGCACCCGCTGAACGCCATACCCGCGCACACAAGCAGCAAGGAAAGAAAAAGCTTTTTCATGTGGAGCCCCTGTTCAGTCAATCACTTGTGGACGTTTACCCGTATCGCGCGAGCGGGTCAAGCCTTGCGGCGCATGTGGCTACCTTATCCTGATTTCAGGAGGGATCTTCGACCCTGCCCATGAACAATAGCGAGCCCGTTGCGCGATCCCTGATGAGGATCAGGAAGGGACGATCCACCAGAATATGTCTCTCCTTCGGCGCCAGCCCCCTGGCCGCCATCACGACCGCTGTCGCGGCGGCCGCTTCCGTGCCTTCCTCGTTCACTTCCACAAAGGCCTTGTGCAGGACCGCGCTGATGTAGAGTTCGCTTGCATCGCCATCGATCCCCGTGAACCGGGCCTTCGCCTCGTCGAACGCATCGGTCATGCCGAGCCCGGCCAGCGCCTTGTTCAAGGACCGGGCGCCCCACTCCAGCTTGAAGCGGGGAAGCGAGACCCGGACTCTCTCGCGACTTAGCATGTCGATCCAGAGATCGAGCTGCTTTCGCGACAGCATATGCTCCACTCCCTCCATCGCCTTGGCAGACTCCGGCAGGATCACCAGCATGGAGAGTCGCTCGTCCTTGTACGGCAGCTCGACCAGTTGAACGCCGGGAAACTCGGCATAGTCAAATTCCCCGACCCGGGACATGAGCTGAGCCTTCACAGCCTTCTCCGGCGTCACATGGAAATCCGCCTCGCGCGTGGCATTCGTTTCGAAAGGAATCTCCCACAGACCTTTGAAGTAGATCGCGTTGACGATCACCAGGCGCGTCATCGGATCCAGGATTCCGGGCGCGATGAGGTCACGGATCAACTCCTCCGTGCGTTTCGAGACCCAGTCGTTGATTTTCAGCCGCGCCGCCTCGGTCTCCCTCTTGTAGTCCACGGGTGTGACGTCGACGCCATAGTGTTCCCTGACCAGCGATACGTAGCTTTCGAGGAATGGATGATCCGCCTGCGGCCAGAGGGAGTTCGCGATGAGGATTCGATTGGCGACCGACTGGTTCAACTCGTCCGTGATCGTTCCCAACGCAGCATGCAGGCGTGCCTGATCGACATCGAAACGGAGCGCTCTCGCCATCTGCCTTTCCGTCTCTTCGCGCGCGCCCGCGTAGGTCATCGCCAGCGCCGTCGAGATGCTGTATGGCGAGAAGAACAGGTTGCCCGGCTCCTTCGCCAGTTCCGCGTAGAGCGCACAGGCAAACTCATTATTCCCCGCTACGATATCGCGAACCGGCTTGGACATATCGAGTGCATAAGAAGCTGCTACGTGAAGGGTTGAAAGCATAAACGCGCAAAACACACTGGAACGCATGGAAATCTCCGGCTGTTGTGGAGCAGAGCTTATCGCGATTCGCTCGCCTCGGCCAGCTTCCGGATCATGCCGCCGAAGATGAAGCCGTGCAGCGGATACAAGGCATACCAATACAAATGACCGGACAGGCCCTTCGGAGCGAAGTAGGCCGTCTGGGTCAGCAGCGAGCGACCGTCACCCGCTGGAACCACCTGGAATTGCAGCCAGGCCAGGCCCGGCACTTTCATCTCCGCGCGCAGCCGGATCATGCGGTCCGGCTCCACCACCTCGACCCGCCAGAAGTCCACCGCGTCCCCGGCGCGAAGCTCGTCCGGATCGCGGCGACCGCGGCGCATGCCGACACCGCCAAGGAGCCGGTCCAGCCCGCCGCGCAATCGCCACGCCCAATCCCACGCCAGCCAGCCGTTCTTGCCGCCCAGACGACTGAACACCTTGAATACAGCCGCCGGGGATGCGGCGACTTCCATCATGCGCCGCTCGACGATCATGCCTTCCGATGACGCCAGGACAACCGGACGCCTGTCACCGAGACTGCTCGCCTGCGCATCGCTCCACACCGTCTCCACGTCGCCCGCATCAAGCTTCGCCAACGCCAGTTTCACAGCCTCCCGGTAGGACATCGGATGAATTTCCGGGAACAGCGACTTCGCCGCGTCATCGCGAACCACGATCTCATTCCGCAAACCTTCGACCAGCGGCTGGGCAATGACCGCGGGGATCGGGGTCACGAGATGAACCCAATAGGAGGAAAGACGCGGGGTCAGGACGGGAACGGGAACAAGGCGCCGCTTCAAGCCACGCACCTCCGCGTAGGTCTTCATCATGTCGCCATAAGCAATGACATCCGAGCCGCCGATTTCCACCACGCGCCCCGCGCTGGCGGGCGTCTTCAGCGCCGCGGCGAGATACTCCAGCACATTGCGGATCGCGATCGGCTGCGTGCGCGTAAACACCCATTTCGGGCAGATCATGACCGGCACGCGCTCGGTCAGGTAACGGATCATCTCAAACGACAGGCTCCCCGAGCCCACGATCACGCCGGCGCGGAACTCTGTCACAGGCACGCCGCTTTCGCGCAGCGCATCGCCGGTCGCATGTCGTGAGCGTAGATGCTCTGAAAGCTCGCTTTGCGGATCGCCCAACCCGCCCACATAGATGAGTCGTCCGACCCCCGCCGCGCGCGCGGCCGATCCGAACTGGCGCGCCGCTTCGATGTCCCTGTCATGAAACCCGCTTCCGCCCGCCATGCTGTGAATCAGGTAGTAGGCGGCTTCGACATCCTTCATCGCTGCAGGCAGTGACTCCGGGCGCAACGGGTCGCCTTCAACCACGTCCACCTGCTCCCGCCATGGCCGCCCTTCAAGACGTCTCGCGTCGCGCACCAAGCACCGGACGCGATAGCCATCGTGAATCAGGCGAGGTACAAGGCGACCACCGATGTAGCCGGTGGCGCCGGTCACAAGGATCAGGGGGCTGGGTGACGTGGGCTGCACACCGGTATCATCGGATCTTCATGGCAAACATTACAGCATGAACGAATAACGTCGGCGTTGTGTCCCCCCATCCAGGGGGAGTATGATGTTCGTTTTAGGACAGGACCAAGCACCATGAGCAAATCACCCGAAACCGCCAATCTCGCCGTTTTCTGCGACTTCGAGAACATCGCCCTCGGCGTACTCGATGCCCGCTATGATCGTTTTGATATCCGCAAGGTGCTCGAACGCCTGCTGCTGAAAGGCAGCATCGTCGTCAA
>CAZCZZ010000076.1:0-15813 GCA_964503335.1 uncultured Verrucomicrobiota bacterium | reverse complement strand
TCCCTGGCCTTCCCATCCGTGCGGGAGCATGAGGACGAGGCCGGTGAGCAGGCCCCACTTCTGTTCCGCGGCGACGATGAACTGGTCGATTACCACCTGCGCGCCGTTCACGAAGTCGCCGAACTGCGCTTCCCAGATCACCAGCGTGTGGGGATCCGCCGCGCTGAAACCGTATTCGAAACCGAGTACGGCCTCTTCGGAGAGAATGGAATCGATGATCGTGAACCGGCCCTGCTTCTCCGCGATATGCTGCAGAGGGATGTACTCGTCACCCGTGCGCTGGTTGTGGAGCACGGAGTGACGATGGAAGAACGTGCCGCGTCCGCTGTCCTGGCCGGAGATGCGGATGTTGTAGCCATCCTCAAGCAACGCGGCGTACGCCATCGTTTCTGCAAAGCCCCAGTCGATGGGCAGCGCGCCGGCCGCCATCTTGATGCGGTCGTCGACGATCTTCGCCACGCGCGGGTGCAGCTCGAAATCCTCGGGCAGCTCGTTCATACGGGCGCCGAGCTGCTTGATGCGCGCGGTCGTGATCGCCGTCTCAGCGGGCTCGGTCCACTTCTTGTTGCGGAACACGCCGTAGTTGATGCGGTGCGGATTCTTGACGTCCTCGACGATGTTCGGGACGACCTGCTCGCCCGCTTCCAGCGCAGTGCGGTACGTCTTCACCATGTTTGCGGCATCATCCGCCGTGATGACGCCTTCCGCCACGAGGCGGTCAGCGTAAACCTGTCGCACCGTCTTATGGTTGCGGATCTTCTTGTACATCATCGGCTGCGTCGCCGCGGGTTCGTCCGCTTCGTTGTGTCCGTGTCGGCGGTAGCAGACGATGTCGATGATCACGTCGCGCTTGAATGTCATGCGGAAATTCAACGCAAGCTGCGTGATAAACGCCACGGCTTCCGGGTCGTCGCCGTTGACGTGGAAAATCGGCGCCTGGATGACCTTGCCGACATCGGTGCAATACAGCGCGGAGCGTGCGTCCAGCGGATGGCTTGTCGTGAAGCCGATGCGGTTGTTGACGACGATGTGGATTGTGCCGCCGGTCGTGTAGCCGCGGGTTTGCGAGAGGTTCAGCGTCTCATACACGACGCCCTGGCCTGCGAACGCCGCGTCGCCATGGACGAGCACGGCCATGACCTTGTTGCGCTCCGCGTCGCCGCGCCGGTCCTGGCGGGAGCGGACGGAGCCTTCGATGACGGGGTTGATGATTTCGAGATGCGACGGATTGAACCCAAGCGCGAGGTGGACCACGCCGCCCGGCGTTTCCACGTCGGAGGAATAGCCCTGGTGGTATTTGACGTCGCCCGTCTGGTCGACATGCCACTCGTGTTTGCCTTCGAACTCCTCGAACAGTTCCTTCGGCAGCTTGCCCATGATGTTTACGAGCACGTTCAGGCGTCCGCGATGGGCCATGCCGATGACGATTTCCTGCACGCCCTGTGTGCCGGAGCGCAGGATGATTTCGTCCAGCGTGGTCATCAGCGTTTCGCCGCCTTCGAGCGAGAAGCGCTTCTGTCCCGAGTAGCGGCTGTGAAGGTATTGCTCAAGGCCTTCCGCGGCGGTGAGCCGTTCAAGGAGGTGGAGCTTGAAGTCGTTCGGGTAGTCGGGATTCGTCCGCGTCGATTCGAGCCGCTGCTGAAGCCAGCGCTTTTCCTCGATGTCGGAGATGTGCATGTACTCGGCGCCGATGGATTCCGTGTACGTCTCCTGCAGCATCTCGAGGATTTCGCGGAGCGTCATCTCGGGGCGCGCATCGGTGATGCTGCCCGCGTTGAACGTCAGGTCGAGGTCCGCTTCGGTGAGGCCGTGGAACGTGTAGTCGAGATCGGGAATCGTCGGCTTGCCGCGCAGGTAGATCGGGTCGACGTCGGAGCGGTGGTGGCCAAGGAGGCGGTAGGCCTGGATGAGGCGAAGGACGGCGGCCTGCTTGCGAGCGAGGTCGAACTCGGCGACGCGCGGGGCGGATGAGGCCTTGCTCCTCGAGCGCTCCTTGTACATCCGCCGCACCTGCTGCTCGATCGCGTCGCGGGAAAGACCCTGGCGTTCCTGCAACTGGTCAAACTGCTCGCGCCAGAGCGGCTCCACGGATTGCGGGTTCGCGAGGTAGCGCTGGTAGAGGTCCTCGATGAACTCAGAGTTACCGATGTAGAAAGGCGATGGGAGAATAGCTTGCGACATATGAGGCCTGATCAACGTCCCTATACACTATCCGATAATCCTCCCATGTATAGCAGGCGACTGCAAAAGAGGGAAGTGAGACCGGACGCCATTTCGCGATGGCGCAAGACCCTGTCAGACAGGCGGATGCATGTAGATCGGCTCGACGGGATCGAGAAGGACGCCATGCGTTTTCCGGTGCTGGGCGAGTGCGCCCACCTGGCTGGCGAGGGGGTGTCCGGTCACACGCTGCCAGGACGGACCAGCGGGCAGTATCTTTTCCAGGCGACCCCAGTCCGAGCTGACCAGCACCGCCTTCTCGGGCCAGCGCTTCGGAGAATCCTGCGGCGCGGTGAGATGCCATACCGCCGGTGCATCGGTTTCGCGGTCGAAAATGGAATACCAGACCGTGTCGCGCCGAGCGTCACCGAGTACGATAACGGGGTCTGCATGGTCCGCGCGGATCGCGCGCGACATGGCCTCGCCGCTGCTGACCGCGACGACAGATTTTCCGTGCGGGATCGCCAAGCCGTGCGCCGCCGTAATCGCCGTGCGAAGACCCGAGAAGTTTCCAGGGCCGCGGCCGACCGCGAAAAGATCGATCTCACGCGGCGAAACGCCCTGCTTGGCAAACAGATCACGAAGCACGTCAAACACCTGCTGCTTGCGTTCCTTGCCTTCCTCCCACACCGCTTCGGTGATGAGTTTGCCGCCTGCAAAGAAGGCCACGCTCGGCCTCGCCGTGGAAAGTTCCAAGGATAGGACATTCATGATGAGGAGACTTCCAACACTTGGATAACCCGCGACGTGGGATCAGCGCCCGGTTCGATGCGCACGTGGATCGTATGCGGTGGAAGCAGCGCGGCGATGCGCTCCGCCCATTCGATCACCGTGATGCCGTCGCTCGCGAGATAATCTTCAATCCCCATCCCGTACGCGGCCTCGGGGCCGCTGATGCGATACAGATCAAGGTGGTAGAGGGGGAGCGAACCCTTGTACTCGCTGACGAGCGTGTACGTAGGGCTGTTTACTGCGCGATCGACGCCGAGCCCTTCGGCAAGTCCCTGCGCAAAACACGTCTTCCCCGCCCCGAGCTCCCCATGAAGCGCCACGACCGTTCCCGCCGGCCACCGCGAAGCAAGCCGCGCCGCCAGCGCGCGGGTTTCCTGTGGACTATTCGTAATATGACTCGTCGCCGACACGCGGGATGCATACCGAATCCAGCGACGCGATCCAAGCGCACAGCGTGGGCGTTGACGGGCGACGACGCGGTGGCATGATGCCGAGATGCGTTGTCCAGCTGTTATTATGTGTGTTCTTGCCTTGGGAGGGTCAATGGTCATGGCGGATGAGACGATCCGGGTGATGTCCTTTAACCTTCGCTATGCGTCGGCGCCGGATGGCGACAATGCGTGGAACAATGCGAACCAGGCGCCGCAGCGGCGCGATGTGGCGGTGCGCGTCATCACGAATCGCAATCCGGATGTGATCGGATTCCAAGAAGGAGAGGCGGCGCAACTCGACTACCTCGCCTCGCAGCTCCCCGAATACACCTTCGACCGGCGAGGACCCAGCGGCGGGGGCGGTAACGAGAATGCATGCATTGCCTACAAGACGAACCGCATCGAGCTGCTCGACCGCGATGTATTTTCGCTCGGACCCAGCCCCGGGGGCGGGTATTGGAACAACACGCCGTCGACACCGTTCGATCCGTGGGACCTGTTTCCCGGGATGAACTTTAATTTCCCGCGACTGGCCATGCGGGGTCACATGCGCTGGAAGGCGACGGGGCAGGAGTTTCTATTCTATACGACGCATTTCGATGTCTACAACGGCGCCAACCAGGGCGATGTGCAGGTGCGGAGCGCGCATCTGATCGTGGATGATGCCCTCGCGCGCTGCGATCGCATGCCGTCTTCGCCGCTCGCGATTGTCGTCGGTGATTTCAACGGGTCCCAAAATGATCGAGCCTGGAAGCTTTTCACGGGGCAGTTCACGACCAACGGGCTGACAGGCGACTTCACCGATAGCTGGTACCAAGTCCACAACACATGGAACAACTCGGGGACCATGCACGACTTCGCGGGCGGCGTGCTCGACGGGAGCAAGCGGATTGATTGGGTGCTCCATCGTGGAGGCTTCACGGCCACGCAGGCCGTGGTTGTATCCGACGCCGTCCTGGCAACGAATCTGACGACGTCTGCGACTCGCACGCAGTATCCGTCCGACCACTACCCCGTGCTCGCGCTCCTGCGCCTTCCGCCGGTCGCCGCCGATATCGATCGCGACGGGTTGTCGGACGCGAAGGAGCTGTCGCGTCCCGGGTCGCTGCCGGCAGACCCCGACACGGACGACGACGGACTGCTCGACGGGCAGGAGGATCTCAATGGCAACGGTGGCAGCGACGGCGGTGAGACCGATGCGACGGCGGGCGGTCATACGCAGCTTCCGACGGATATCCGGAACCACACGATGAACGGCGTGCGCGACTATGCCGCGGGAACCATCGCGCAGCACGGGCTCGATCTCTTCTATCGCTTTGACGGCCGCTATCTCTATGTCGCGACACAGGACGCCGGGGAAGGCAACGACCACTTCATCTTTGTCACGACGAACCCCGCTGCGTCTGTCGCCGCCCCGTGGGCGAAGTCCGGCCAGGTTTCGCCGCGGCTCGCATTTCTCGCCGACGAAAACGATTCCGGCTTCTCCGGCTGGTTTGACGCGTCCGGTTCCCTGATCACCAACATCTTCCTTGCGCGCAGTGCCACGTACTTCGAAAACGGCGGGCGCTTGGAAGGGGTCCTCGACATCGCCCAGTTGCTCGGCGCCGGCTTCACCAGCACGTTCTATCTCGCTGCGGCGCCTTATGGAAACGCGGACGGAGGGGGACTCATCACTTCGGCGCAGGCGCCGGATGGAAACGGCGACGCGAACCTTGTCGGGACGAATGAATTTGTGAAGATCAATCCCGGCGATGTGGACCTTGATGGCATCAGCGACATTGCCGATCCGGATCGCGATGGTGACGGACTGTCCGACGCGTGGACCGCCGCACACGGCCTTGCGGCAGGAAGCGGCGCGACCGATCACGACGGCGATGGGGTCCCCAGCGCGCTGGAATTCGTGACGTGCACGAATCCCACGAATCCAGCTTCCGTGTTTGAGGTTTCCGAGATTGTTTCAGCTGGCATCACGTGGACCGCCGTCCACGGGAAACGCTACGTCACGGCGAACTCTTTCGACGGCGTGTCATGGTCTGGATTCGTCACAAACAGCGCCGTGACGAATTTCCCAGAGGTTGCGCGAAGCATACCCTTGCCCGCGCTTTCTCACGCGATGATTCGCGTGACGCTTCTCAATCCCTGAACTTCACGAGGTAGGGCGGGCACTCCGCTGCCCGCCGCGGACGGCACGGAGTGCCGTCCCTACCTACGACTACTCCGCAGCCGCCCGTGTCAAACGGTCGGCAATGCCTCGCCACGCCGGTTGATTGGGCGCGGCTTCGACGATGATGGTTTCCGCCTTCAGGTCATCGATCCGGTGCAGTTCGGCGTAAAGGGCCCGCGCGAAAGCGTGGGGCTCGTGGGGGAGGACGCTGACGCCGGCGAAACCTGCCGAACCCGGCACGATCGTGTGGGCGAGAACGTGGCACGTGGCCGGGTCAACTCCTGTAAGCGCAGCGATCTTCCGGAACTCGAATTCGTTGTCCCAGTTCAAGACGTGAAGCCGTGCCTTGGGGGAGTAGTGCTTTCGCAGTTGCCCGGGGCTGCGAAGGACGGGTGCCGATTCGCCGGGGCCTTCCGCGACTTCACCGATTACAGCACGCAATGATTCGATGTGGATCATGCCCGGACGCAGGACGCGGGGAGGGGAAGCATAAAGATCGACCACGGTGGATTCGATGCCGACGCTGCATTCGCCGCCGTCCACGATCCACCCGATGCGCGAGCCGAGCGACTTCTTTACGTGGGCGGCGTTCGTAGGAGATAGCTCGTTCGACGCATTGGCGCTCGGCGCGGCGAGGGGAAAGCCACAGGCAAGGATGACGTCCTGCATCAACGGATGGCTGGGCCAGCGGATGCCAACGGTGGGCCCGCCCGCCGTGACGATCACCGGCAGGTCATTAGCCCGGGGAAGGATCATCGTAAGGGGACCCGGCCAGAAGGCTTCGGCGAGTTTGTCGGCGACGGCTGGCCACGTGGACGCACAGCGACGCGCCATCGCGAGGCTGGCCACGTGTACAATGATGGGATTGCTCTCAGGCCGCATTTTGGCCGCGAAGATTCTGGCGACCGCATCAGGATTGAAGGCGTTGGCCGCCAGCCCGTATACGGTTTCCGTGGGCAAGGCGACGAGTTCGCCGGCCTTCAGCAAGGAACAGGCCCTGCCCACGGCCGCGCGGTATCGTTCCGGTGTATCGGAGGGCAGAATCTCAGCTTCCTGTGTCATAACTGCCTGCAAAGCATAACGAAAGGGGCGCGGCGATGGCGAGATATGGTATTGCCTTCAAGGGCCATCCCTTCGCATGATGCCGCACGCATGAGCGATTCACTTCAATTGTCGGTCGTCGTACCCGTCTATAACGAAGAGGAGAGCGTCGACCTCCTCTGCCAGAAGCTGCACGACGCTGTGTCGGTGCTGAAGCTTCGCTACGAGCTGGTGCTCGTCGATGACGGGAGCTCCGACGGAACGTGGGACAAACTCGTGGCGAACAGCCGGAAGCTGCCCTGCTTCAAGCTGATCCGCTTCCGCCGCAACTTCGGCCAGACCGCGGCGATGAGCGCGGGTTTCCACGCGGCCGAGGGCGAAATCGTGGTCACGATGGATGCCGACCTTCAGAACGACCCGGTCGATATTCCCAAGCTGCTTGAGCGCATGGACCAGGGCTACGACGTGGTCAGCGGCTGGCGGAAGAACCGCCAGGACACCTTCATCAACCGCAAGCTCCCCTCGATGCTGGCCAACGGGCTGATCAGCAAGATGACCGGCGTGGCCCTGCACGACTACGGCTGCACGCTGAAGGCCTACCGCAAGGAGATCATCAAGGACGTCCACCTCTACGGCGAAATGCACCGCTTTATCCCCGCGCTGGCGAACTGGGTCGGCGGCAAGGTCGATGAAGTCGTTGTCTCGCACCACGCCCGCCAGTTCGGCAAGTCGAAGTATGGCATTTCGCGCACGTTCAAGGTCATCCTCGACCTGATGACGGTGAAGTTCCTCCTGCAGTACAGCACGCGCCCCATCCAGATCTTCGGGAAGATCGGCCTCATGTTCGGAGGAATCGCCACCCTGATGCTGGCGTATGTGCTGTTCGACTGGCTCTTCATCCCGCACACCATCGAGAACGCGTTCCTTGTCAAACGTCCCTTCTGGGTGATCACCCCGCTCATGCTGTATGCCTTCTGCATCCAGTTCATCAGCATGGGTCTTCTGGCTGAGATGCAGATCCGCACCTGGCACGAGTCGCAGAACAAGCCCATCTACAAGGTTCGCGAGGTCGTCGAGTCGCCACGGGCGTCCTGACCCGGCGCCCATGACCAGCCTTGAAGACAAGCTGTTGGCTCATGCGGGCGTCATCGGACTGGTCTACGCTGTCATCGTTTCCCTCGGCCTGATCGCGGACTTCGTCCTGCTCGTTCGCGCACGCACGCATGGCCTGCATTGGGCGGAGCGGAAGGCGTGGCTCCAGTGGCGCCCGTGGTTTGGCATGGAGATGGCGGGACTCCTCATCGTGCTCGCCGCGCTTCAACTCCTGCTCGTCCCGCTCAAGCCGTGGATCGATCGCTTGATGGAGTCGCCCATCATCCAGCCTGATTCCTGGCTGATGTTGATCCAGAGCATCGTCCTTCATTGGGCGGGCTTCATCTTCGTGGCGGCCTGGCTCGCGTACCGGCGCATCCGGTGGAGCAGCGCATTCGGGATCCGGAGCGGTGGGCTGTTCCTGCGCTTTGCGCAAGGCGTAGTCTTCCTCGTGGCCACCATGCCCATCCTTCTCTTCTACACGTTGATCTACCACATCGGCCTGCAGCTCACGGGCTACAACACGGATATGCAGGATGTGGCCTACGCAATTTCTGATGAACAGAGCCTCTGGATGAAGGCCTATTTCGTAGTCTTTGCCGTCGTTGTGGCCCCCGTATTTGAGGAGATCCTCTTCCGCGGCATCGGGCTCACTGTACTGGCCAAGCGGTTTGGCGTTGCCACGTCGATCGCGCTCATTTCAGCCGCCTTCGCCTTGATTCACGGGCACGTCCCGTCACTCGTCCCGCTTTTCCTGCTCTCCGTTTCCTTCAGCCTGGCCTATATGTTTACGGGAAGCCTGTTGGTTCCCATGGTCATGCACGGACTCTTCAACGGGCTCACGATGGCGATGATCCTTCTCGCGTCATGAAAACGACCGGCGACATCGGCGAACTGGACTTGATCCGGCGCATCACGCGCCAGCTGCCGACGCGTCGCGACGTGGTGGTCGGGACCGGCGACGACTGCGCCGTGGTCCGGATCCACGGATCCAAGGATGACCTCGTCTACACCACCGATGCCGTGATTGAAGGCGTCCATTTTCTGCCCGACACGGACGCGGAACAGGTGGGACACAAAGCCGTCGGCCGCGTCCTCAGTGACATTGCGGCGATGGGCGCTTCGCCGCTTCATGTGCTCATCAATCTCGTGGCGCCCGCCTCCTGTCCCGTGCAGCGCATCGAGCGGATCTATCGCGGTGCCGCGCGGTTGGCCCGACGGTTCGGCTCCGCCATCGTGGGCGGCGACACCGCCAAGGGCCGGACGCTTGAACTCCACGTATTTGGCGTCGGAAGCGTCCCGCGCGGACGCGCGCTGCTTCGCTCAGGGGCGAAACCGGGCGACGCGATCTTTGTCACGGGCAAGCTCGGGGGGAGTTTGTCCGGACGTCATTTGTCCTTTGTCCCTCGTCTGAAAGAAGGCACGTGGTTGCGGGAAGGTCGCTGGGCCAATGCGATGATCGATCTCAGCGACGGCTTGGCCACGGATCTGCAACACGTCCTCAACGCGAGCGGTGTCGGTGCCGAACTCATCGAGGCCGCGATCCCGCGGTCGCGCGGTTCCACGCTTCATGAAGCACTAACCGACGGCGAGGATTTCGAACTCCTCTTTACCGTGCCGGCGCGCAAAGCGCAGGCATTCGAACGCGCCTGGAAGAAAGCCTTCCGCCTCCCCGCCACCCGCATCGGCCACATCCTACGAGACCACGGCCTCCGGCCGCTGCTCCAGCAGCAGGGCTTCGAGCACTTCCGTTGACATTATGGTCACCGTGTGACTACATTGTGACCATGAAAACGGTTGCAGTAGCACGGCTAAAGACCCGACTAAGCCAGTATCTCCGCGATGTGCGAAAGGGTGAAGAGGTGGTTATCACTTCACACAGTCAGCCTTTGGCGCGGATTGTTCCCATGGCACCCAGGGAAGGACTCGCGATACGTCGCGCCACGAAGAAGTGGTCCGATCTCAAGGACTTTCGCGGAGTGAAGCCGCTGCGTCCCTTTGATCCCGTTGCAGACTTGCTGGCAGACAGGGCGCGAAGGTGACCGTATACGTTGATACATCGGTCGTCCTTCGACGACTTTTCCAACAACCCGACGCCCTCACATCCTGGCATATGTGGACGCACGTGTACTCGAGCGAGCTCCTGCTGCTGGAATGCCATCGAGCGATCGACCGATCCCGCCTGCTTCAGCAGATTGGCGACAAGGAGCGGGCAGAGCTCGAGACTAGGCTCGGTGAGGTGACGGACCGCCTCGACCTCATACCTGTCACGAAGGAGATCATGACGCGCGCCGGGGGATCATTCCCAACCGTTGTCGCGACACTCGATGCCTTGCATGTGGCGAGCGCTCTGGCTACCCGGGGGGGTAACCCCAAACTGAGCACCGTCGCAACACATGACTTGCAGATGGCCCGTGCAGCAGCCAGTCTCGGTTTCGAGGTGATCGGCTAGCTTGTGAAACTCGAAAACGCAGAAGTGTTGAAGCATGAGGCCATTCAAGGGGGCTACAGCCTCCTTGTGATGCGTGCGCCCGGTATTGCGCCATCGGTGAAGCCGGGTCAGTTCGTGCATGTCCAGATTCCGCATCTGGGCGAGTGCCTGTTGCGTCGGCCGTTCAGCGTGTTCAAAGCGGACGGAGATCAGCTTGCGATTCTCTATAAAGACGTGGGCAAGGGCACGCGGACGCTCCGGCACCTCAAGCCCGGTGAGTCCGTCAGCTTGATTGGTCCGCTCGGTCGCGGCTACCCGATCCCCCAAGCGGGCAAGTATCCGATCATCGTCGCTGGCGGTTACGGCATGGCGGCGCTCTATCTTCTCGCGCGTTCTTCACCCGTCAAAGGCGTGGCCTTTTTCGGCGGGCGCAAGGCGAAGGACATCCTGTGCGTTTCCGAATTCCAGGCCCTTGGCTGGGATGTGCGCGTCACGACCGAGGACGGCTCGCTCGGCCACAAGGGTCTTGTGACGCAGGCCCTCGATCTGTGGTGGACGTCCGAATCCGGCGGGCGCGACCCCGAGCTGTTTTGCTGTGGACCAGGCGGAATGCTTCGCGCGGTCGCCGAGCGCGCGCTGAATGAGGAATGGACGGCGTGGGTTTCAGTCGATAACAACATGGGCTGCGGCGTCGGCGCCTGCCTGACGTGCGTGATCAAGGTCAAAGACGAAGAGAACGGCTGGGCGTGGGCACGGTCTTGCCGAGAAGGCCCGGTGTTCGATGCACGGGAAATTGCGTGGAAGGAGGGATAGAAGAGAAATACGAAATTTGAAATTCGAGATTTGAAATCTGAATCTCGTTCTCGCATCTCGTATCTCACATCTCGTATCTCATGCCCTCCCTCTCCACCAACATCGGCGGCATCCGGATGAAGAATCCGGTCATGGTCGCGTCGGGCACGTTTGGCTACGGGCCTGAATACGCCGAACTGATCGACCTCAACAAGCTGGGCGCCATTGTCGTGAAGGGCATTTGCCTCAAGCCGACGAAGGGCAATGCCACGCCGCGCACGGTTGAGGTGTCCAGCGGACTGATCAATGCGATCGGTTTGCCCGGTCCCGGCGTGGAAGGCTTCGTGGCCGAGTACATGCCGTTCCTGCGCAAGTACGACGTCCCGGTGATCGTGAACATCTGGGGCAAGACGATTGAGGAGTATGCGGAAGTGGCGCGGCTTTTCAGCGAGGTCCCTGGCATTGCAGGCCTTGAGGTCAATGTGTCCTGTCCGAATGTCAAAGAGGGCAGCGCAATGTTCGGCACGGACCTCGACATGTTCAAGCGGGTCATCGCGGCTATTCGCAAGGCGACGAAGCTGCCGATGATTCCCAAGCTCGCCCCGAATGTGTCCGATATCGCGGCCTACGCGAAGGCGTCGGAGGAATGCGGTGCCGACGCGATTTCGCTCATCAATTCCTTCCCGGCCATGGCGGTGGATATCGAGACGAAGCTTCCGAAGCTCTCGAACAAGACGGGTGGCCTCACGGGGCCCGCGATCAAACCGATCGCTATTCGCCTTGTCTGGCAGGCGGCCAAAGCCGTGAAGATACCAGTGATCGGCATCGGTGGAATCTACAGCGCCGATGACGCACTAGAATTCTTGATTGTCGGCGCCAGCGCAGTGGCCGTGGGCACGGCCAATTTCACCAATCCCGATACGGCGATCAATGTGGTGGCCGGCATCGAGAAGTATCTGGCGGATCACGGGATCGCCCGCGTCCAGGACCTGGTCGGAACCGTGCTGGCATGAGGATGCTTCGACGCATCAGTTTCTGGGCGCTCGCGCTGCTCTTTGCGGCAGGGACCATATTCTGGTCCCTCTATATTCCGCATCGGCCGCTTGATCTCTACCGCGCGATTCCCGCGCAGGCGACGTTCGTCAGCGCGCATCACAATCTTGCCGGACGCTGGGGCGATCTGGCCACGAACCCGGTAACCCGGTCGCTTCTACTGTCACTCGGCTTCGACGAGGACGATCTCGACTCTGCGGCGGACGGTGCCGATGCAGGGCCCTGGCTCAAGCGGCTTGCGGGGCAGGAAACACTCTTTGCCTACGTTCCCCGTTTGGGACCAGCCGGCGAAACAGCATGGGTCTTTGCGAGCTGGCTGGGGTCGGGCAGCCAGCGCCTGCGCTGGATGCTGTACTGGTCGAAAGGAAAGGGGATCAAGCATGCCTTTGATCGCGCGGGACATCACATCTGGATGGTTGATCCGCGCGTCTCGAAAAGCGCCGACGTCATATCGTTCGCCTTCGTCGAAGGCATGGTGATCGGCACAATCTCCAAGCGCGCTGCCACGACGGCTTCGGTCCTTGACTGTTTTGACGGCACGTATCCCTCCTTCTTCCGTACGAGGAACCCGGACCTGATGCCGCTCCCTGATACGAACACACCGGACCGAGGCTGGTTCACGTGGCGCGAGAAGTCGGGCATCTACTCCGCCCCGCGCGGCTTCTTCGACATTCACCATCTAGGCCCGAACAGCATCAACGCCGATGTGGAGCTGCCCTGGACGAAGGGCGAACTCGCCAAGGACGCAGAACCTGCGGTGGCACACGACGATTTGGAAGCGTGCTGGAAGGATGGTCCCGTGGCCGTGGCGTTCTTGAGGTCGGGCCTTTTGCAGCGCCTCGCGGGTGACAGTCGCATGACGTTGCCGCGGGAGACACTCGGACTCGCAACGGACGTCGGAGCCGGGGAGATTGCGCTGGCGGCGATGGCCGGTGATCTCAGCGGACGCTTCAAGGGGATCAAGATGCCGACGATTCTTGCCGCGGTTCCGGTGGAAGGAGATGCAGCGCCTGAAACGAATGTCGTGGCGCGTATGGATGCCTTGAATGCGATGAATCGCTGGGGTTTGGTTCCGCAGGAATTGGTCGTTGGTTCCCAGCGCGTCTACGCCGTGGAGAGCACGGCCGATACACCGTACGCTCGATCCCCGAAAGATGAACTCCTTGCCTACACGGTGTCGGGCTCATGGCTTGTCTTTGCGAGCAACGTGGAAGGGTTGACCAATCTGCTTGCACGCCCGGCTCCGGCTGGAGCAAGGGAGTGGAATGTGCAGAACGGCGGGGACGACGCGAGCCTCTGGCTGGATCTGGACGACGGGGCGAAGGCTTTCCGCGTCGCCATCACGGCATATGCATTGAAGCTCGCTGCGGAAGATGCCGAGAAGTCGCAACCCATGAGACAGCGGTTAAACGAGGCCAAGGCATGGATCGATGCCATTGCGCCCATGAAGTCGTTGCGGGCCACGGTGCGGGTGAAGACCGATCGGATTGCTGTTCACCTTGATGCGGGCGCAGTCAATAGGAGCGATGGGCCATGAAGAGAATCAGCATCTTCCTCGCGAGCGGTTTCGGGCTTGGATTCAGTCCCTTCGCCTCCGGAACGGTCGGCTCCCTTCCGGGAATCCCTCTGGCGTACCTCGTCCACATGTGCCCGAGCCTGCCGGGCCAGATTCTCTTCTGCGCGCTGCTTGTTCTCGTAGCGGTCTACGTCTGCGACGTGGCCGAGAAGGAGTACGGGAAGAAGGACGATGGACGGATCGTAGCCGACGAGTACATGCTCCTTCCAATTTGCACCCTGGGCGTGCCGATGCAGCTCGACCTGCCGAAGCAGCTCCTCGTTTGGGCTGTCGTGTTCGGCGTAGCGCGGTTCTTCGACATCCTTAAGCCACCACCCGCGCGCGGACTTCAATCGGTCAAAGGCGGCATGGGAATCGTCATCGACGACCTTTTCGCCAGCTTCTACGCCCTGGCCACGATCCAAGGACTGCTCTATGCGGCAAGGCAAACGGGGTGGCTTTAAGGCGGAGATTCGAAATGCGAGATTCGAGATGCGAGTCCGATTTCAAGTCTCAGATCTCAAATTTCAAATCTCGGGCGAAGGGGTGGGGAGAGGTGGGGTGACCGACGGGATTTGAACCCGCGACATGCAGAACCACAATCTGCCGCTCTACCAACTGAGCTACGGCCACCGTCAGAAAATCAGGGTGGTTGTTTAAGCGAAGGACTCAAAAAAAACAAGCCCCGGAGTGAACTCCGGGGCTTGTGAAGTTCAGCCGTCTTGGTCTTACGTGTGGAACCGGCGTCGATGCGCAGCGGCCAGCGTACCGAATCCCATGGCGAACATGATCACGGTTGTAGGCTCGGGAACAGCGGTAATCGTGATGTTGTCGAACGCGAACTTCGGTCGGCCTCCCGTTCCACCTGCGTCAGCCGAGGAGAACTGCAGATAGACGTAATTGTTGTCGGCAACACTCAAGGAGAGACCGCTCGAGCTGAAGCTGTTGGTTGACCAGGTCGCGGTCGACAGCGCGAGACCGGACAGGCCAGCAACGCTGTTGGAACTGGATACGAAATCATCCGAAGACAGGGCGAACGAAACAACCTGTGTCCGGGTGCCGCCGCTCGTGCTGCGACTATACAGGTCATACGAAATAGTCCAGTCGGTGATTGAAGAACCTGTCTGGTTGAGCAAGCGCAAGCGGACGAGACCAAACGAACCGAATTCTGCAGCTGTCGGCTGAATGCCCAGCGCCGCACTGCCTGTGTTTGTGAAATTGTAGATACCCGCCGTGCTTGCTGCGTCGGTACCGTTACCACGTGCATAGTCGCCTGCATTCGAACTCGATCCACCAAAGGCGGGCTGGACGCTGCCGACCCAAAGGTCGCTGAAGCCGCGAGCGTAAATGTCGTCGGAATCCAGCTGCGTGGCCCCGGGCGTCGGATTAAACCCACCGGCCGTAAATCCGTCAAAATTGATCGTAACGGGAGTGTTGAAGGCAGAGATGACGAGGTCGGCTCTACTGACACCTGCGAAGGTGGTAAATGCAATCAAGGCGGCCCCGAGAAATTGTTTCATATTCATCTCCCTAAATCTCTAGCCACAAGAGATACACGATGAGGCGCTGACTGTTCAAGAGCGATTCACCCTTTTCTCCAGCCCAAATACAGGGCATAAACCCATTTCCATGAACGGTCCGGTCTCAAACTCAAGCAAGGAACACCTCCAACTCCGGATGTCGAGCCTTGGAATCGCGGAACATGATCTGGATGAACGGTTTGTGAAAGGATCGGGCGCGGGTGGGCAGAAGGTCAACAAGACCTCGTCCTGCGTCTACCTCATGCACAAGCCGACGGGTATCGAGGTGAAGTGCCAACGGGAGCGTTCCCAGGCCATGAACCGATTCTTTGCCCGTCGGGAGCTTTGCGACCGGATAGAGGCGAGAATCAAGGGCGCGGCCAGCGCAAAACAGCAAGAATTTGAACGTATCCGGCGCCAAAAGCGCAAGAAATCACGCCGTCAGAAGGCCCGCATGATGGACGATAAGCGCCAGCATGGTCAGAAGAAGGCCAATCGAAGGTCCGTCGGATTCGACTGATCCCTGCAGGCAAGGCTTAGTCGGCGTATTCTCTTTACGGATCACGGATCACTGTTTACTGATTAAAGGCTCTTGAGCGGGAGAGGTGCCGGAGTGGTCGATCGGGCTCGCCTGGAAAGCGTGTATCCGCGGAAACGTGGATCGAGGGTTCGAATCCCTCCCTCTCCGCCATTCGACCTGCCGATTCGCTCATGGCACGGCCAAGCCGGAGGCTCTCCACCAAAGACGGGGGCAAGGGCCGATCCTGATCAACAACAACACG
>CAZCZZ010000075.1:0-16430 GCA_964503335.1 uncultured Verrucomicrobiota bacterium | reverse complement strand
CCTGGCGCGGCTGTCGGTACTTCAGATTCTCCACGAACTTCTGTTTCCGAATCGCATCAACTTGATCCGAGTTCGTACAATCAAAAACCCTCCGCCGCTTTCGCGGGGGAGGGCTTTGATTGATCGGATCTGCTTCAGGAGCTGTTAGCTCTTGATGACGTAGCGGCCGCGCGCGACTTTCTTGAAGCGCTTATCTTTGCCGAGGGTCTGATAGATGATCGTGCGGAAGGTCTTGGAGACGGAGACGTAGCCGACCTTTTCGACGGCTGCGGCAATCTCGGCGACGGACATCGGACGGTCCGTGGCCATGGCCTTCAGCATCGCTTCCGGGAGCGTAAGTTTGTTGCGGGCGCGCTGTCCACCGGCAGCGAGGGATGCACCGGAGATTTCACCGCCGTAACGCTGGATTTCAGCGTCGAGGGCGCGGGCAGCAGCAAGCAGGCGATCGCGCTTCTGGGTCAGTTTCTTGACCGCGCGTTGACGACGTTTGATCTCTGCGAGCATTTGGGAAATCGTGAGACCACTAAGCGAACCTTTAGCCATATACGAAGGACTCCTTCATTGATTACGTTGATCAATGTATATCTGTAGCATCAGGCAGATTCAATGGGATAATCATTATTCGCGATGATAAATTCCGCGTAGCTGCGATTACAGCCCTTCCTGTAGAGTGACGTTAAGTCGACGTTGAGCTTGCCACCGATGAACTACAGTCTGTGACTCGTGAATGTCAGTCGCTGCGAAGGGGGATCGAACGTCAGTGCGCAGCCGTGTCGTGCGTGAGTTGCGGGAAAGGCCATTGCTTCAAGGCGTTTTGGGCTGCATCGACCTCGGCGTCCCGCTTGTTCCTGCCTTCACCGGTGCTGCAAGGTGTGCCATTTATCCTTACCTGCACCGTATAATGTCGCGCGTGGGCGGGGCCGGACTCGCGAAGCACTTCATAAGTTGGGCTGGTTCTATACTCCTGTTGAACAAGCTCCTGCAGCGTCCCTTTGGGGTTCGTTGATAGTGAGTGGCTTCCTGCCGACAGGGCGTCATCTTTGAAGATCTTGTCAAAGATTCGCTCCACGGCTTTTATGCCGCCGTCGAGATAGGCGGCGCCGACCACGGCTTCGAAGGCGTCGGAAAGCGTGGACTCGCGGCTGTGACCGCCGCTCTGCTTTTCACCTTTGCCGAGTCGCAGGAACCGGCCCAGGTCCACGGACGCCGCAGCGCGAGCCAGTGCCTTGGTCGATGTGAGGCTGCTGCGCATCCGCGTGAGCTCGCCTTCCTGGCAGTCCTTATGTTGAGCGAAAAGGCGAGATGCAGCCACGAGCCCCAGCGCGGCATCGCCCAGGAACTCAAGTCGCTGGTTGTCGGCCATGCTGGAGTCCGTTTCGTGACGGAACGACGGATGCGTGAAGGCATCTTCAAGCCGCTTCTTCTTCTTGAAACGGTAGCCGATGGCTTTTTCGAAGTCCCTGTATGGATTGCGTAGGATCATGCGCGCGGATGGAATTTGGCGTGGACGGACTTCAGCCTCGTTGCGTCCACATGCGTATAGATCTGCGTCGTCCCGATGTCGGCATGGCCGAGCATCTCCTGGATCACGCGAAGCGGTGCCTGATTCGACAGGAGGTGCGTGGCGAAAGAATGACGAAGGGTGTGCGGGTGAACGCTGTGATCGAGGCCGGCCGCCTGCGCGTAGCGCTTGATGAGCTGAAACAGGCCGAACCGCGTTAGAGGCTTCCCGCGCTGCGAAAGAAAGACGCAGCGGGTTTCCTGCGCGCCCTTCGTGTTCACCCGTTCGATGCTGATGTAGTTCTTCACGGCCTCGGCGGCCGACTTGCCGAGCGGCACGAGGCGCTCCTTGCTTCCTTTACCGAGGCAGCGGATGTAGCCCGCGTCGAAGTGCAGGTCATCCAGCGTCAGGCCTGTGAGTTCCGAAGCGCGCAGGCCCGCTCCGTAGAGGGTCTCCAGAATCGCACGGTCCCGAAGTCCGCGTTTCTTCTCCGTATCCGGCGCCTGGATCATGCGCTCCACGTCCTTGATGGTCAGGGTCACCGGCAGGTTCCGCCAGAGCTTCGGGGAATCCATCGTCTCCGTCACGTTCGCCGCGAGAAGTCCCTCCTGCTGCAGGTAGCGAAAGAAGACGCGGAGCGCGACGAGTCGGCGGGACAGGGACGTGGAGGCAAGCCCGCGGTCCTTCTCGTGCATCAGGAAGTCCATGATGATTTTGCGTGTGACCCCATTCAACGTGGCGATCTTCCGCGCGGCGAGAAACGTCGTGAACGCGCTGAGGTCCTGCGCGTAGGCCTCCCGTGTGTTCGGGCTCAGCGCACGCTCAAGCGTGAGGTAGTCCAGAAACTGATCGACCAGTGCTTGCATCCGTACCGGTATCCGACCGGATCAACGTTCGATATCCCGACCTGTCAGGAGGCGGAAGGCCTCCAGGTATTTCTCGCTCGTCCGCACGGCCACGTCATCGGGGAGGGGCGGTGCAGGCGGCCGCTTGTTCCATTTTAGGCTTTCAAGATAGTCGCGCACGTACTGTTTGTCGAAGGAAGGCGGCGACTGGTCCGGGGCGTACGAGGCGGCGGGCCAGAACCGCGAGCTGTCCGGCGTCAGCACTTCGTCGATCAGGATGATCCGTCCGTCCAGCAGGCCGAACTCGAACTTCGTATCGGCGATGATGATGCCGCGCGTGAGGGCGAACGCTGACGCTTCCCTATAGAGGGCGAGGGTGAGGTCCCGAAGCTGTGCGGCTTGCGATGGGCCGATGATGCCTGCGACGTGCTCGAACGACACGTTCTCGTCGTGTCCTGTTTCCGCCTTGCTCGCCGGGGTGAAGATGGGGGTGTCCAGTTTGTCTGCGAGCCGGTAGCCCGGGCGGAGTGGAATGCCGCAGACCGAACCGGATGCCTTGTACTCCTTCCAACCGGAGCCGATCAGATAGCCGCGCGCCACGCATTCAACGGGTATGACCGATGTCTTCTTCACGATCATCGAACGGCCGCGCAGGACTTCGGCGTGTGCCTTGAGGGCGTCGGGAAATTTCCGCACGTCGGTTTCGATGACGTGATTCGGCACGACGTGTGACAGGCGATTGAACCACCAGGTGGAAAGCTGATTCAGGACGCGGCCTTTGTGGGGGATCCCGGTCGGCAGGATGCAGTCAAAAGCGGAGATACGGTCTGTCGCGACGAAGAGGAGCCGGTCTCCCAGATCGAACACCTCGCGGACCTTTCCGCGCCGGAAGTGAGAGATGCCTGGAAGTTGAATCGTCGTAAGGGGCGCTGTCATTTCAGGTTCTTCAGCCATTCGACAAGCAGGCGTGCGCCAAAGAGATTAGCGCCCGCAGCGCTGTGGGATTGATCGCGCTCTTCCCAAGCATGGGTGAGATCGATGTGAGCCCAGGGAAGAGCGGGGTTGACGAATTCCTTGAGGAACATGCCTCCGGCGATGGCGCCGGCCGTCCCATCACCCGTGTTGCGGATATCCGCGAAGGGTGAGTTCAGCATATCGCGGTACGCGGGATGCAGGGGAAGGGGCCAGAGCAGTTCCCCGCAGCGGGTGCCGGCGGCCATGAGTCCGTCCACGAGTGACTGTGAGTTGCCCATGACGGCGGACATGACGGAACCCAGCGCTGTGACTGCTGCGCCGGTCAGCGTCGCAAGGTCGATCATGAACTTCGGCTTGAGATCCTGAGCCAGTGAAATGGCATCGGCGAGGACGAGTCGGCCTTCGGCATCGGTGTTGATAATCTCAATCGAAGTGCCGCTGCGTGCCCTGACGATGTCGCCGGGCCGCGTCGCGCGTCCGCCGGGCATATTTTCCGCGGCGACGAGGATTCCAATGACGCGGTGTGGCAGCTTCAGCCGCGCGATCGCCGCCATCGCGGCGAGCACGGCCATGCCGCCGCTTTTGTCGTACTTCATCCACTCCATGCTCTTGGCGGGCTTGATCGAAATGCCGCCGCTGTCGAAGGTGATCGTCTTCCCGATGAGGACGATGGGCGCGGCTTTCGGGTTCCTGCCGGGATGTTCAAGCATGACGAGCTGCGGCTCGTTGAAACTTCCCTGTCCCACGGCGAGCAGCGCATTGCAGTTCTCGCGGGCGAGGGCGGCTTGTCCGAGCGCCTTGTATCGCAGGCCTGCGCGCATGGCGATGTGTTTGCAGCTCGCGGCGATCGCAGCGGGCGTGGCGCAATTGCCCGGAAGGTTTGCGATGCTGCGGATGTCAGTCAGCGTCGTCCCGAGCGTTGCGCCTTCGGTGATCGCCGCCTCGAACCGTTTCGCTTCAGCGCCCGTCCCAAGACCGTGAAGCGTTACGGTCACTATGTCTTTGCGCACCCGGCGTGCAGGTTTGAATACCCTGAACTCGTAGGCGCCGACATGGATCGCGGTGGCCAGCAGCCGGTGCATGCTTTCGTCGTGGCGGACATTCGAGAGATCGATCGCGACGGAGGACCATCCGAGGTTGTGCAGCTTGCGGCCCAGCGTCGATAGTGCGCGGAATCGTTGCGCAGGGGAATCGGTGTGGCGCCCGAGTCCAAGGAGAAGGATCGTTTTCGACTTCGGTCCATCCCACGATGGAAAGACGGCGATTTGTCCGGCTTGCGCTCCGAAGTCGGAAGCGCGCGCCCAGGCATCCGCGCAGGCTTGCAGGGATTTCGGGGGGTGAGGACGGCTCGTATCCCCGTTCGTGTCCTGCCAACGGAGGAGGACGATTCCCGACGTGCCAGCGGATTCAACCGGTCGCGTGCTGATCGAGAATTTCATCGCGTTTTAGCGGCAATCAGGAGGGAGGTTCGTTCGAACGTCGGCGGGGGCTTCGATGTCGTTCGCGTCGAATCCGGCGCCGGCGATGACGAACTCGATGTTCTTGATGCCCAGCTTCAGCGCCTCGTATTCGATGGAAATGATCTTCTTGTCCAGGTCGGGGACGGCGGACTTGATCCCGTCCGTCTTCGCCAGCGCCTCTTGGATGAGCTTGCTGCAGTCCACGGACTTCATTTGCGGCACGCTCACTTCGATCGTCCTGACATCCTTCCGGAAGCAGCCCGTTGAGACGAGTGTGGCGAGGGAAACTAGAAGCAGGGTGAAGCGTAATTTCATTGTGCTCAAGGGATTATGAATGTTTTTCCACTGTGGATAGCAAAAGGGTACCGGAGTCGGCCAAAGGCGTCAATTGGCCTATGATTTACGTTTGAACAAAATAATTTGAACAGTTGTAAAAGTGGCGGGTCGAAGTAGTATAGCTTTCGAAGGGCGCTGATGCGTTATATCCCTATGGGGTTCCTCACCCCGACCTCCTTGGCGCACAGCGCCCTTCATTTTTCCCCTTCAAGCGTTTCTTCCGAGGTCTGCGTCTTGTCGACTGGAGCGGCCGAAGCTGCGGCTGGTCCCCGATTCAAGTCCTCGGAGATCACGCGAATCGCTGTTTGAGCGCGAGCGGCGAGATCCGGGTACGCCGTTCCAAACTCATCGATGACAAATTCATAAGCGGCTGCGGCATCGGATAGTCGTTGCTGGCGGAAGATGGACAAGGCCAGATTCATCGACGCCGTGACGTTATCCCGATTGCGCTGCAGGGACTTGCGATAATACTCCTCAGCCTGGTCAAACTGCCCCTTGCGAAACAGCGTGTTCCCGATCAGGAGTTCGATGGGATAGAGGTGTCCGCTGGTCTTTTCGACCTGCAGGTAGAGTCGCAGCGCATCGTCGTACGAGCCTTCCTCGTAGTGGCGCTTGGCCAGGCCCACGGTGGTTTCGGCAACCTGAATGGTCATCGACTTCTTGAACCAGGTGTACACGACGACACCGGTTACCGTAGCAAGGATGATCATCGTGACGAGGGCGCCAATCATGGAGCGATTCCGCTCAAGCCACGCCGTGGATCTCGAAAGCGTCGTTGGATCGAAGGCCGGAGGCCTGGGCGTGGTCCAAACCAGCAGCGCAAGCGCTGCGCAAAGTGGATCCGGGACGGAGACCAGCGCGGCGGCAGTAAGTCTTTCACCGGCACCGGGATCGTCGAGCAGGTTCTGTTTCTGACGATAGTCGGCCGTGAGCCTTTCTGCGACGACGCTCCTCAGCTTCGAGAGATCGTCCTGCGCGTCGCAGCGCTGCAGGGTGTCGAGCATGAGAATCTGGTGCAGCGCCGGAGTCGGGGGGGACTCGTTGTCCGCCGCCCATTTCACCCATAAGGCCACGCCGCGCTCGGTCATGAAGTAGTGGCTGTTCCGGACCTGGCTGAGGAGATTCTCCTTCACCGAGCGGCTCAGCCGGGACCAGCGAAGGGGCAGGATGGCTGACAGGGTCACGCGCTCGATATGCCTTCCGTCCTCGTAGCGATCCCTGAAGTTCAGGGACCCGGCGTCCCAGAGAAAGGTGCGCAGATGGTCGGCGATGCGGCTGTAGTCCTCCGAGAAGGATTCAAGTTCGAGGACGCCCGCGGGCAACCGGGCCGTCATCTCCGAAATCGCATCCATCTCGCCCAGCAGCATCGTGGGGAGGTCCGCGGAGTAGAGGTCCTTGTCCAGCGTGTCGGGAATCAACGCCTGCGTGGAAGGTCCCCACTTCGGACGCCCCTTACGCTCCGGATCAACCCTCTTGAGATACCAACGCAGGTGTTGCGCCACCTTTGGAAGATATCGATAGAGGGTATCCCTTCGCGGATCCACCTGCCATACGAGGTGCAGGCTTTGGGCCAGCAAGGGAAGCGGCGCCTCCTGCAATTCGAGAAGGCCGTCGGGGTGAATCGATGCAGGCAGGGAGCCGTCGTCGCCGATGAGCCCGATTGCGCTTTCGATGAAGCTCCGTGCCACGGACAGGTCCATCTCCCGCCAGGCGGCGACCATGGGGAAGAGCTGGTTCAGGTCCATGAACGGCTCACTCGGCAACCTTGCGGCCGGCCATTTGTCGTTCATGATGCCTTGGCCGGGCATGAGATAGGCGGACAGGGATTCGTACGCGTAGGCAAGCATCCGTCGTCCACCCGACAGGGGATCCTGCCTGGACCAGAACTCGCGACGCGTTTCGAGCAACTGCGGCCAGAGGACGTCGACTTCGCTGTCAAGATGCCGGCGCGCGACGATCAGCGCATCGCGCTCATCCTGCTCATTCATCACAAGGCAGAAGCGGGTGCTGGTGGCCGAGCGTTCAACGACGAGGAGCGCTGGGGATTCGGGATCATCCACCCAGTAGCGGCCATCCGCCTCCTGCACGTCCAGTGTATCGGACACCAGGACAGGATCCACGGCGCACCGGGCCTCGCCGATGAGCACATCCGCCGCGACGACAACCGCGAAAAGCGATGCGCTGTTTCCGATGCGGGGAAGGGCAAGTCTAAAGCCCGACGCCAGCAGGTCGCACTCGACCGCGCCGCTGCTCGCTAGGAGTCCGGGCACAAATCGCCACGACGCTGCAGCGTTGCAGGACGAGAGTTCGCCCGCTCTCTCGAGGGTGCGGAAGCCGCAGCGAGACCCTTCCCAGGCGCGCGCCGTGAGGGGAGACGCCTGCAAGCGCCAGCCCTTCATCCACGGCAGCGTCTGCACAATGTCCTGCATCTTCTCTGTCACCAGTCCCTCATCCTCTTTTTTCTAGCGGGGGCGTGAAAGCATCACCTATGCTCCCACCCGCGGAACACCTCGTCCCGACCCTTGCCGGGTTCCGCGTTCGCGAAGGGATGGAGAGTATGAAAGTCATGCGTGCACAGAAACAACTTTTCGCGGCCAGTCTGCTGCTTGCCGTAGTCGTCAGCGCCGCCGATGCGGACAACATCACCGCCAAGGTGCTCGGACAGCGGGTCAACCTGCGCGCCAGCGCGGCGACGACGTCGGAGGTTGTCGGCCAGATGTCGGACGGCGAAGTGCTTCAAGTCAAATCCGTTGGCGAACAGTGGGTCGAGGTCGTGCCGCCCGAGTTTGTAGAGTTTTGGGTTCACCGCGATTTCGTGAACGAAGGCAGGATCGTTGGCAACAAGGTCAACGTGCGCGCCGGTCCCGGCATCAACTACACCGTCGTGGGCACGCTCGAGCGTGATACGGGCATCAGCTCGAAGGGCTCCTTCGGCGAATGGATCCGCGTTGCGCCCTTTCCCGAGGCGTCCCTCTGGGTGAGCAAGGATCTCGTGGAACTGAAGTACCCGCCCAAGCCCAAGGTTGAAATGTCGGTACCGACAGTCTTTGTTCAAACGGCTTCGACGACCGTGACCACCACCGCGCCGCTCGATCATGTCTCGCAGACGTTGTCTCCTGAAGTGGAAGAGGAAACCGCGCCGCCTCCGGGCACCTCGTTCCCATCGGATATCGCCCTCGTTCCACTTGAAGGACAGGGCAAGTCCACCTCCTATACAGGTATCGTCCGTCCCGTGCCGTATCTCTCGCGGAAGGCCGGGCATTTCCGGCTCGTTCGCAAGGACGGCGTGCGCTTGATCACGATCTGCTACCTCCGCGGCAATTCGGCACAATTGCGGAGTTTTGAGGATGTGAACCTCAAGATGAACGGGCGGGAATACTGGGCGCAGGGAATTCGCGATCCGATTCTCGTGATCGAATCCATCCAGCGTCTGCCGTCGGAGTGACGCGTACATGGCCAAACAGGGGTCAGTGTGGATTACCGCGTCGCCCGGCTTGCTTGCCTACACCATCCTCGTTCTGATTGCAGCTCTGGCTTTGAACGGCCCCGACGCGGCTCGTCCAGTGGTGGATGAAACGCTGGTGGACTGCGCGATCGCGAAGACGATCCGGACCGATCATGTGCACGCCATCCATGCCGCGGAGCCTCTGCCGGTCACGCGCGACGCGCTCTGGCGTATCGTCCTTGCCTTCACGGGTGCCGGCGATGTCCCCGCAGTCCCGGCCCTCGCGATCCTTTTCGCCTGTGGCGCCATGCTGGTTCTGCTTGCTGCGTCGGTGGCGACGGTGTGCGGTGCTGGAAAATCGGGCGCGGGTATCGCCTCGCTCCTGGCAGCCACTTCGGCGGGACTGTCGCTTCATACGGTCACAGCACTCCCGGTCGCGCTGGGTTCGCTCTGCGCCGCCTTCGCGCTCCTCCGCCATGTTCGCTCCTGCGCCGGCGGCGTGCCGCTCTCCCTTGCGTCCGCGGTCTGGATCGGCCTCGCGATGTGGACTCGTATTGAGTTCCTCGTGGTGTGGTTGGCCATGTGGCTTCACGCCATCGTGTCGTGCATCGCGCAGCGACGGAGCGTCGCATGGGCGATCTCCCAGGGCCTGAGCGGTCTACTGCTCATCGCGTTGTTCATGGCGCCTCTCCTGGCGATGAATGCAAAGGCGATTGGTATCCCGTGGCCGCGATGCCCCGATGCTCCGTTGAGCCTGGATGTGTGGGCAGTCACATCGGCCGCATATGCCTCGTCGTCGCTCTTCCAAGCGATGAAGATTTCGATTCCGTCCGCCTATGTGAAGTTCGCCGATGTTCTGCTCTCGGGACCCGGCTCGGTCGTTGTCTTGCCCGGCCTGCTGCTCGTCATCGGTCTTGCGCTGCGCCGCGACGACGGAAGTCGCGCTGTGCGGCCATGCCTCGTCGTGTGCGTTGTGGCCCTGGCGCTGTATGGCGCGATCATCCCTTTTGTGGGTTGGTCCTCAACGGCATTCGTGTTTTCTGCCCTCGTCCCGCTCGCAGCAGGTGCGGTTGGAACGGCTCTCGAGTGGTTGTCGACGAAACTCCCGGAGAAGCGGGTCCTTAGGGCAGGGCTCGTTGGCGTCGTGTCCTTGCTTCTTCTCAGCAGCGCCTTGATTGGACAGACGAGGGGCGTTGCCGCGATGATGGACTTGGGGGCATCACGGGCAGCGGCGCTCGGCACTCTTGAGGAATCCGGTGCTCAGGTCGTCGCATCGGACCGTGCCGGCTGGCTGCTGCAGGCTGGCGTCGTCGCCGTGGACTTGCGCGGCGAGACGACGCCCGAAGTCCTCGCTTCGCTCGATGTGTATGGAGTATGGAAGCCGACGCAACTGGCGACTTCACTTCATCGCCGTGGCGTGAATGCGTTGGCGATATGGGACGAACGGCACGATGTACTGGCGGAACAGATCGGCGGACAGGCTCTGGGATCTGGCGCGGGTCGTCCGCGTCTCTTCAGGTTGGTTCCTCGCGACGGTTCTTGAAGAACGTCTTTACGATCTCGGAACATTCCCCTTCGAGGATGCCCGTGACGACATCGGGCCGATGATTCAACGCCGTGGATTGAAGGATCTTGAACTCGGATATCGCACCGCCGCGCTTGGGATCCGTCATGCCCCAGACCACCAGCGGGATGCGCGCCAGCACGATGGCTCCGGCACACATGGGGCAGGGCTCCTTCGTCACATAAAGAACCGTGTCGGTAAGTCGCCAGTCGCCGAGCGCCGTCGCCGCCTGCGTGATCGCCAGAATCTCGGCATGGGCAGTCGGATCCTTCAACGTCTCCACCTGGTTGTGCGCCTGCGCGATCAGGTGTCCCTGGTGGTATATCGCCGCACCGATCGGTACTTCCTCCGCCTCCGCCGCCATCTTTGCCTGCCGGATCGCCGTGCGCATCCGGAATTCATGATCGGACCACAGTTCGTCTGCCATGACCCCGCTATAGCGTGATCATGCCGGCAACGCAACGCCGCGCTGGCAGCGACCCATAACGCCTGTGGGAATCGACGATTGAAACCGAGTTGTGCCTGTCGTATGGTATCGCTTGCGAAGAGAGTTTTGCACATGACCGACAAACTACTTGATCACATCTCGATGGACCCGCACGTGATGGCCGGGAAACCCGTAATCCGGGGTACTCGCATACCGGTCGAACTTGTCGTGCGCATGGTTGCTCAAGGCGTAACTGAGTCGGAGATCCTCAAACAATATCCGCGACTGAAGCATGACGATGTGAGGGCTGCATTGGAATATGCAGCAGATGTGATTGCGCATGAGGATGTGTTTCCGATTCCTGCGACTGCCTGAGCTCCGACATGTTGCGTTTCATCGTGGATGAATCAACCGGCCGATCCGTGGCAGACTATCTCCGTTCAATCGGTTGCGATGTTGTCGAGGTTGCTGCCCGGATGCCTCAAGCTGTGGATGAGGACATCCTCGCCCTCGCTGTTTCCGAAGAGCGAATCGTCGTGACCAACGATAAGGATTTCGGCGAGCTTGTATTTCGCAGTCACAGGCGTCATGCCGGGGTTGTACTCTTTCGACTAAGCGATGAAAGCGAGACCAATCGCATTCGAATGACGAGAATAGCCGTAGAGGGCTATGGGGATCGGCTACCCGGCCGATTTACCGTCGTGACGGAGAGGACGATTCGCATCAGACCGCTAGACTGAGTGCCTGCATGATCTTCGCTCCAAGCGTCCCTCCTAGCCAGCCAAAGACATTCCAGCTTCCACGACCCACAGTCTGATTGCTACCCTCTGCGGCATGCCCGTTCACAATAGCGACATTGCCGCGGTGTTTGATGAGATGGCGGATCTGCTCGAAATCCGTGGCGACAATCCGTTCCGGATTCGTGCCTACAGAAATGCGTCGCGCATCATCGGCGATTCCGGACGGGAACTCCGCGACCTTGTCGCTGCGAACGAGGACCTGACGGCCATCGCGGGGATCGGCGCTGACCTGTCGAAGAAGATCATCGAGATCGTGAACACGGGGAAGAGCGAAGCCCTCGACACACTGCGCAAGGAATTCCCCGACGGCATCACCGAACTGCTGCGTATTCCGGGCCTCGGTCCCAAACGTGTTAAAGTCCTCTGGAAGGACCTCGGCATCGAGTCCATGGCGAAGCTGGAGCAGGCGGCCAAGAACGGGAAGATCCGCGGGATCGCGGGGTTCGGCGAGAAAATCGAACAGAACATCCTGCACTCCATCCAGGCCAAGCAAGTCGAAGGCAAACGATTCCTGAGAGCCGCGATCGCTCCCTCCGCGGAGGCGCTCCGTTCCTTCGTTGAGGCCATGCCCGGCGCGAAGCAGGTCACGCTGTGTGGAAGCTACCGACGGGGCCGTGAAACGGTCGGCGATCTGGACATTCTCGCCGTGGCGAATGACGCGACGGGTATCATGGATCGCTTTGTGAAGTACGACGAGGTCACAAAGGTGCTCGCCAAAGGCGACACGAAATCCAGCGTGATCCTGCGCTCGGGCATCCAGGCGGATCTTCGCGTAGTTCCGGCGGAGAGCTTCGGCGCTGCGCTTCAATATTTCACCGGAAGCCAGGGACACAACGTCGCCACGCGCGCGATCGCGCAGAAGCTCGGTCTCAAGCTCAACGAGTACGGCCTGACCAAAGGCGACGAGGTTGTGGCGGGAAAGACCGAGAAAGATATCTACAAGGCGCTTGGTCTCGACCTCATCCCGCCGGAGCTTCGCGAGGGCAGGGGAGAGATTGAAGCAGCCACGGCGGGGAAGATTCCGAAGCTGATCGAGTTGGGCGATCTCAAAGGTGACCTGCACAACCACTCGACGTGGTCGGACGGCGCGAACACGATCGAGGAAATGGCCGCCGCGGCGAAAGCGCGCGGATTTGAGTATCTCGCCATCACCGACCATTCGAAGCGACTGACGGTGGCTAATGGACTCGATGAGAAGCGGCTGCTGAAGCAGATCGATGAGATCGACGAGCTATCTGCGGAGCTCAAGGGCATCGCGCTCCTGAAAGGCATCGAGGTCGACATCCTCGACGACGGGGCCTTGGATCTGTCGGACGACGTGCTCAAGCGACTTGATGTCGTCGTAGGCTCGGTGCACAGCCGCTTTAACCTGTCGCACGAGAAGCAGACCGAACGCGTGCTTCGCGCGATGGACAACCCGTACTTCACGATCCTCGGTCATCCCACGGGCCGCCTTCTTCTTGAACGTCCTGCCTTCGAAGTCGATGTCCCGAAAATCATCGCGCACGCGTCCAAGCGCGGCTGTTTCCTTGAGTTGAACGCGAATCCGCACCGTCTCGACCTGCACGATGTGCACTGCAAGATGGCCAGGGAGGCTGGCGTGCTCATCAGCATCGACTGCGACGCGCACAGCACGAAGGACTTCGAGAACCAAATCCACGGCATCGTCCAGGCGCGGCGGGGTTGGCTGGAGAAGGGTGATGTGCTCAATACGCGGTCGCTGGCGCAGCTGCGATCCCTGCTGAAGAAGTCGCGCGGGTGAGCGCCGGGTCAGGTGACCCGGCCTACAACGCGGTGGTTGGTGTCGGCCGCGTGACCCCACGCGGCGCCAATGCGACCACACGAAGCGTGCATTGCAGCGGGAGCCTGCGATCGGCTATGCTGTGCCGCTTATGACATCAGCAGTCATTTTTGATTTCGACGGTGTGATCGTGGATACGGAGCCTTTGCACTTCCGCGCCTTTCAAGAGGTGCTGGAGCCGGAGAGGCTTGGGTTCACGTGGAAGGACTACGTTTCGACGTATATTGGCTTCGACGACCGCGACGCATTTCGCACGCGTTACAAGAACGCGGGAAAGAAGCTCGATGAGGCGCTCTTGCCGGGCCTCGTGGAGCGCAAGGCGAAGGCGTTTCACAATCTCGCCACGATGGCCGGGGCAAAGACCTACCCGGGTATTGTCGAACTGATCGATTCCATCGCTGGACGACTTCCGCTCGCCCTTTGCAGCGGTGCGCTTCGCTCGGATATCGCGCCGTTCTTTGAACACTACGGGTTCGCTTCGAAATTCGATGTCATGGTGACGGCCGAGGATGTTCACGTCAGCAAGCCCGACGCCTTGTGCTACAAGCTGACCGTAAAGAAGCTTCAGGAGAAGTTTCCCAGCCTGAAGATCGAAGCCCGGCATTGCTGGGCGATCGAGGACACGCCCGCCGGTATCAAGGCGGCAAAGGGCGCAGGCTTGAAAGTCGTAGCGGTCACGAACAGCCACGGACGCGACAAGCTCTTTGACGCGGATCGAATCGTCACCACGGTTGCAGGATTGAAGTTCTAACCATGCCCCATGTCGTCACAGAGCCCTGCATAAACTGCAAAAACACAGTGTGCGTCACCGTGTGTCCGGTGAACTGTTTCCATGAGGACGAGAAGATGCTGGTGATCGATCCCGTGGAATGTATCGATTGCGGCGCGTGCGTCCCCGAATGTCCCACGAAGGCCATCTTCCCGGCCATCAAAGTCCCGCCCAAGTGGAAGTCCTACATCAACCTTAACGCCGAGAGGGCAAAGAACCTTCCGATGATCAACCGGCAGAAGAAGCCTTTGAGCGGTCCCGGATCGTAGCCACTTCTGGGAATACGGGAAAACTGCGGATGTTCTCCGTCGCTGGTGTAGGGGCAACGCTGTATCCTCGCCTCATTGCCGAGGGCACAATCCATTCGGTTCCCGCCTGTAAGTTTCATGTCTCTTATCCGATGTCCTCTCGGATTGGAGCTGAGACTTTGATGAATCAAGCAGGGACTATGAATAGCAGGCTGCGAAGGCTGGTGGTGCCGTTCCTGCAAAAGGTCGCGTGGGGGACGCTCTGGTTGTTCTTCCTGATCGTTCTCTCCATGCTGTTCTACGCCGCGTCGGTGCTCGCGGCAGAATACCCATAAGCAAGATCGGCTCAGGTCGGCGCATGGATGGTAGATCGAACGTCCACTTGCAGGCGCATGAATGATCTCGCCCTCCCGTTAGGCCAGCGCGTTGGCGGCCAGAAATCCAGGGTCTTTGACTCGCCGTATGTGTCATCCGGGCTGTCGTCCGGCGTACACCCTCGTGAGAATGAACCCTTACAAGGCGGAGTGGCTCTCGCACCGGTTCAGCGCATCAGGCAGCGGTAACATGTTTGGATGAAGACAAGGAGATGAGCCGGGAGGCATTCCATGAAGCCTCCCGGCTCAACTGCCGCGCTACGCGGCCACACCGCCTTGCTGACCGGCGCCACGCCGGGGAGACTTGGCGGAACCGACCACGACGTTGAAACCGTACGTCTCCATGGACTGTTCATGGCCCTCGAAGTGGATGCCGAGCTGAACGCGGGCATACTTGACCAGGTTGAGCAGGGTATTGACGTTGCCCGATGTCTGACCGTCGGCAATGCCGAGTACCTGATCACGGCGATGGCGCGTTCCACTGGCTTGGGCCGCCAGATCGGCAGCCTTGCTGTTCAGTGAGCGCGCTTCTTTGACCAACTCCTGCAACGTGCTCATGCGTTCGGCGGCAAGGGGGCTTTTCGCGCCGTCCGCCTCATGCTGGGCAAGTATCTTTCCGGCCAGCTCGATCAAACGATCAGGCTGGCTGCGCGGTACGTTCACACGGACTATTTTTCGACTCATTCATTTACCTTTACTGTTTGTTTTATCTCCAATGGACCCGCACACGCGGTGCCAATGTGCCGGTTTAGACACGTCGTCCCTGAAAACGTTCAACCGGTTCAAAAGATTTCCCAAAAATTTTCTTATGTGCCGAAACAACTCTGGAAAGATCGCGAATTGGCGCGACTTCGGGGAATGAACCCATGGTTTCTGAATTCACGACACGCTCGATACTTGGTGAGCGCGAGTGACCACTTCACAGATTAGAACGTCGTCACGTGGTAGGGCTGGTCGTCGCTGCGGGCCCTCGGCACTTGGCTCATCCGGAAGGTTGGCCCTTCGATTGATGTGACCATTCGCAGTCTATTTGAATCATTCCCACTGAGGTGACCTGGAAACGCGCTGCGATGAGTCGGGAGCTCGCTGTTTTCGCCGAAGTACACGCTGCGATGAGCAGGAACAACGCTGTTCCGACCCGGAACAACGCTGTTTTGTCGAAAAGCAGCGTGTCCTGACACGAAACAACGTTGTTTCGTCGCAGGACAGCGTTGATCTGTCCCGGAACAGCGCTGTTCTTGCCCGGAGCACGCTGCTCCCGCGCAGAACAGCAGACTCCCCGGTCGGAACAGCCTTGCGATGACACGAAACAGCGACGAGGAAACCTTCCGCAACGGATCATCTGACCATCCTTTCCAATCCTTGGAAGCCTTCATCGCGTACACGTCCAAGGATTGGAAACTCTTGTGCCTCATCTGTAGCCGGGGTCGCCGACCCCGGATCGACTCTGGCCAAAAGAAGCCCGCGCCCGCCGTCAGCCTGGGTGAAACGACGACAACCGCTCTCCAAGCCCATGAGAACCTCTTCCATGATCTACGGCGCGCCGTAGATCACGACAACAGGGGGGTAAAAGCCACGCCAAATAATCCTAAAACGGCCACTCTCATCAATGAGACTCCCATGATATACCTCGCGCCGTATATCCACGGTAAAACCCGGCAAAAGCCAACCTAGACGGAGTGCCGCATGTACTTGCGTTCAGCATAGATGAAGCACAAGTTGTGCGCATCCAGCAGTCCGTAAAGTCTTTACGCGGAAATCCTGTTGGATACACTTCCCCCGTGGACACGAGCACCAAAATGCCATCAGTCTTGAGAAACCCGCTCGCGCGCCAGGAAAAGCCAAGGTTGGCAGATTAAACGTTCGGAGTCAGAATAATAACCTG
>CAZCZZ010000074.1:14057-16689 GCA_964503335.1 uncultured Verrucomicrobiota bacterium | reverse complement strand
AGCGTGATGCCGGGGTTGGGGCGGTAGGAGGCGATGAGCCAGGCCATCAGGCGGTCGTCGGTGAAGACGCCGTGGCTGAATGTCTCGTCGCTTTTCTCGATTCGATATTCCCATTCGCGGGGGACGAGCGACAGATCGAGGGTCCATTTCCTCGCGTCGTCGATGACGTACGATAGTCCGATTTCGTCGGCGGTGCGGAGCGACAGGCGGTCGGTGATTTTCCAGTCGATGCCGATGATCGGGAGGTAGCGGTCGGGATCTTCGAGGCGGGTGCGGGCGAGGGCGCCGAAGGATAGCGACAGGCGGTCGCTGATCCGTCGGATCGCAAGGCCCATGCCGCGGAAGGCCAGGCCGTCGCCTTCATCCGCGTCACCGAGCGTGGACCAACGCAACCCCGGGCCCAGCATCCAGGTCCAGTCGTCGTTGATCGGGCCGGTAAGATTCAGGCCGGCGCGATATTGCCGCGCGTCTTCGGGCAGCGCGGCGAAGAGACCGCTCGATGCGGAGAAGTCGTAGTCGCGTGATTCCAGGCCGACGGATAGTCGCGCCGTCTGCGAAGAAGTCGAAACAAGGCGATAGCCCGCCTCGACATCCCAACGCGACACCGCGACCGAGCCGCCGCGATCAAGGTCGCTTTCGGACGAGTCCATCGCTCCGAACCGGAGCGACGCGCCGAGTCCCTTGGCGGGACCGGGCTGCGCGGCGCTTGATGCGGCCAGCAGGAAGAGTAGGATCAACGCGTGAATCACGCGCCCAACGTAATGCGCATCCGGCGATTTTCAAATGCGCAACACCCGGGAACAGACACGGAGTTTTCACAGAAGGTAGCGAAGAACATGCGAAGAGGTTTGCCCACGGAGGTCACGGATAGCACGGATGTCTGAATCTGATTCGAATTTCGAATCTGATTTCGTGCTTTCCGTGGGCAGATTGTTTCGTCGTAGGCTGAGTGTATGAAACGAGCGGTTACGCTTCAGGATATTGCGCATAAGCTTTCGGTGTCCAAGGCGACCGTGTCCTTGGCGTTGCGGGGTGACAAGAGGGTGGGGGCGGAGACGCGGGAGCTGGTGAAGAGGACGGCGGAGGAGTTGGGGTACCGGCCCGATGCGACGATGACGCAGTTGATGGAGCGCGTTCGCTCGACCACGCCGCAGCCGTACCAGGCCACGTTGGCCGTGATTAATACGGACCCGAACCGCGTCGTCTTTGATTTTGTCACGTCGTACAAGGAATGGCTCGACGGCGTGAAAGAGCGCGCCGACATGCGCGGCTACAAGCTCGATTCGTTCTGGCTGCACGAGCCAGGCATGACGGAAGACCGGCTCATCGAAATCCTGCGGTCGCGCAATATCGAGGGGGTACTGGTACCGGCCACGAATCACTACAACAGCTTGCCCGGTCAATTCGGCAGGATATGGGAGCTCTTCTGTTGTGTCGTGATGGGCATCCGCCACACGACGCCGATCCTGAACTTCGCCTCGAACGACCAATATGCCACGGGGCTCGATGCGGTCACGGCCCTGCATGAGCTCGGCTACAACCGGGTCGGGCTGGCCATGCTCGAGATCGTGCATCAGATCGTCGACGGGCGTTTCGTGGCGGGATACGAGACGGGTCGTCGCCTCTGCGGATGCGACGAGGATATCCCGCCGCTGCTCTTCCCCGACCGCAAGAGAGGTGTGGAACTTCTGCATCGCTGGATCAAGAAGCACAAACCTCAGGCCATTCTCGGCATCGACCGCGACATGATCCGATGGGTCCGCGATTTCGGCTACGATGTGCCGGGCGACATCGCCTTGGCGCATCTCGATCACCATGCTGACATGGTCGGTTGGGCCGGCATGGAGCAGCACAATAAACTCGTCGGCTCCGCAGCCGTGGACCTCCTGATCAACCAGATCAGTTTCGGCCAGCCGGGCCCGCCTTCCGTGCCCACCTGCACGCTCGTTTCGAGCACCTGGGTCCCCGGTCCTTCCGTCTCCTCCCGCCGAAAATAGGGCAAAAACAGCCCATTTTAACGGTTTAATGGAGGTTTGTTAAACCGGTCCAATGCGCGCCTGTACCTTGTCCTCATCAAATGAGGTGAATCATGAGGACAAAAGAAGAAATGCTGGTGGATCTGGTTTTCGTGGGCGTTCCGCACCGCGAGCCGGAGGCGACAGTCGAGACGGAAAACGCGGGCGGCCGTGACCGTCCGTATCACCTAGGTACCCTTAACGGGGACCGCAGGTACCTCGTGGTCTTCGCGATCACGAATGCAACGCGATACCTGTGGCAGACCTGCGGCATCTTCAGGTCGAGCGAGCGTCTGGGGGCGGTGGACTACCCCGACACGATTCGGCCCGGACAGAGCGCTGAGGTGCATGTGTGGCTGGAGTCACCGAACGCCGGCCGCGTGCGTGAATCCCTGACTCTCACCAGCGCGAACTCCCTGCACATGGACATCCTGCTCCCGGTTGAGGCTGTCATCGAGGCCGAATACCCAACCCTCGTCGCAGTCTGAGGTGCCCATGAACACCACCCCCAGCCATGTCGTGTCGCGCGTCCTTTGCCTCGGTCTCCTGTGCATTGCAGCGACAGGCCTGCGTGCCGGACATCCTTCGCCGTCGGCGTGGCGCGACCAGAACATCTA
>CAZCZZ010000074.1:0-13957 GCA_964503335.1 uncultured Verrucomicrobiota bacterium | reverse complement strand
GCGCCCTTCAATTCGCTCACGTGGTTCAACAACCGCGGCAAGATCGACGACTACAACAACCAGTCCCACTGCGAGCTCGGCGACGTGAGCTCGCTCGACGACCTGCGGACCGACACCGCGCATGTGCGCACCAACATGGTGGATATCTACAAGTTCTGGATCGACCAGGCGGACTTCGACGGATTCCGCATCGACACCGTGAAGCACGTGGACATGGGCTTCTGGCAGTACTTCAATCCCGCGATCCGCGCCCACACCGCCGCGCGGGGGAAGAGCAACTTCTTCCAGTTCGGCGAAGCGCTTACGGGTAGTGAATCGCTCTGCGGCCGTTACACCGGAACCAAGGCAGGCGGCGCCTTCACCGGCGACTCCGTGCTCGACTACCCGCTGTGGTTCAAGGTGAAGAGCGTGTTCAACGAAGGCTCGGGCAACACGAAGCAGCTCGAAGACCACTTCAACGCGATCGATGCAAACTACGACGCGGCGGCGCATTACCGGCTCGTCACTTTCCTCGACAACCACGACCAGACGCGGTTTATGAAGACGTCCAACAACAATACGAACCGCCTGCACCTCGCGATGACGTTCCTCTACACGTCGCGCGGCATTCCCTGCCTCTACTACGGCACGGAACAGGACTTCAACGGCGGCGGCGATCCCTACAACCGCGAGGACATGTTCGACGGCGAGTTCGAACCGGGCAACGCCGCGGGCGACAATTTCAACATGACCAAGCCCTCGTTCCGGCACGTCGCGAAGCTGAACAACTTCCGCCGCCTGTATCCCTCGCTGATGCGCGGCGAGCACAAGAACAAATGGTACGACGCCGACAGCCCCGGGCTCTTTGCGTACTCGCGCGTGCTCGGCGACGAGGAGGTCATCGTCGTCCTCAATACATCGGAATCAAGCCAGACCCTGCCCGCCCGCTCCACGATCTACGCCGCGGGCACCAAGCTCGTGAACCTGCTCAACACGAATGAGACGATCACCGTCGGATCCGGAGCGACAGGGCTTCCCTCCATCACCGTCGGCGGCCTCTCCGCAAAGCTCTTCATCGCGCAGTCGATGTGGAAGTCGCTCGACCCCGTGGTCGTTTCACAGAACCTCCCGCACGCCGCGGTGAATGTTCCCACGACGACCAACGTGACGCTGAAGTTCAGCAAGCCCATGAACAAGGCTTCGGTGGAAGGCGCCTTCACGACGCAGCCCGCGGTGTCCGGCACGTTCGCGTGGAACGGGGCGGGGGACCAGGTGACGTTCACGCCGGTCTACCCGGGCCTGCCCGGAACCACCACGGTCACGTTCAGGGTCGGCACGGGCGCGAAGGATGTCGAAAACGTGCGGTCGTTCTACGCGCCATTCGAGACGTTCGTGAAGACGGCGACGGGCGCGGTCGTCGATGCCGTGGCGCCGTGGCTGGAGGTATCGACGCCGTACGCCGGCTCGACGATGACGGGCGATATCCTGTTCTCGGGCATCGCGACGGACAACGTCGGCGTGGTGTCTGTCCAGGTCCGCATGGACCAGCAAGGCTGGCACACGGCCCAGGGCACGACGAACTGGTCGTACACGTTTGAGAGCGAAAGCATGCTGAACGGCTCGCACGAATTCATGGCGCGCGCGCTTGATGCCGCAGGCAACGAGTTCGACTACGGCATCGTCTGCTTCTCGCGCAACTTCCCCGGGGCCTACGACACGGCTGTCAGCTCGGGCAATGCTTCGAACGTCCTGCACTGCGACGGGTCAACGTGGCTCAGCGATCGTGCCTACCAGCACCAGTCGTTCGGACACATCGGAGGCACCGGCACGGCGACCACAAACACCATCACCGGCGTCTGCGCCCAGGGACAGTCGCTGTTCCGACACGAGCGCTACGGGCAGAATGCCAGCACGCTGCGTTATGTGTTCGATTGTCCGCCGGGCCTGTACGAGGTCACGCTGCTCGACGCCGAGACCTACTTCAACAACACCAACGCGCGCGTGTTTGACGTGGACATCGAGTCGAGCCGCGTCGTCGAGGATCTCGACATCTACGCGCGGGCCGGCGGCAAGAACATCCCGGTCACGATGGTCTTCACGACCGTCGTCGCGGATGCACAGCTTGATGTGTCGCTGCTCCCGCAAAAGGACAGTCCGCGCCTGACCGGCGTACGCGTGCGGAAGATCGGCGAGGCGGACTCGGATGAAGACGGGGCACCGGATTGGTGGATGCTCTGGCATTTCAACCACGCCGATGGACGGGCTTCGGATTTCACACGGCCGGAGGACGACATCGACGGCGACGGGTACAGCAACATCGACGAATACATCGCCCTGACGAACCCGCAAGACATTGACTCGTATCCGCGACTTGAAGCGGGCGTGGACGGTGTCGGCATTTCCACCGCGCCCGGGCGCCTCTATGACATCGAACGCTGCGACGCCTTCGGAACTTCCAATGATTGGAAGACCGTCGAGGCGAATCTTCCAGGGATTGGAAGTTGGCTGCCCGTTCCGATGGCGATGACGAACGAGCAGGGCTTCTACCGCATTCGTGTCCGCGGCACGCCGAACATGTCGCCGTAAAGGGAATCCGACCATGCACGCACAACGCTATAGAATCATGTGGGCCGCGATAGCCGCGGCGATCACGTCGGTGGTGTGGGTTGAAGCCGCGGAGAAACCGAAGGGCATCAAGCGCGAGAGATCGGGCCGCGGCGTGGTGACGCTGGGTGCGGCGAAAGCTGCCCGCGCCACGGTTGCGGCGTCTGTGCCCGCGGAGAGCCTGGTCCTCGATCTTTTTCCCGGCGTGCGGCACACCGCATCGGTCAAGAAGACCGCGATCGCCGGTGGAACGGCGTGGAGCGGAAGGGTGGACGGATTCGAGCACAGCGCCGTGACGGTTGTGCAGGTAGGCGACGCGTTTGCGGGATCTGTGATGATTCCAGGCGAAGGATCCTTTGTCATCAATCCGGCGGCGAACGGTGAAACGCGCGTCCTCGAAATGGACCCCCAGCTTGCGCCGGCGTGCAGCGTGGCGGACGAATTGCCGGATGGATCTCCGGCGATGGCGGCGGCAGAGCTGCAGCCGGCGATATCGTCCGCCACTTCGGTGGTCGAGGTCATCGACCTGATGCTCGTGTATTCGCCGTACGCGCGGGACCACTTTGGCGGAACCTCCGGCGTGGAAGCGAAAGCGGAGTCGCTGGTGTTCGGTCTGAACACGGCCTTTGCGAACAGCGGCATCAGGCACCGCGTGCGACTGGTGCATACAGAAGAGGTGTCTTACCCAGCGGATTCGACAGTGGCCGAGACCTTGTCGCGCCTGACCGATCCGGCAGACGGATACCTTGACGATATCCAGGGACTGCGCACGCGGTATCAGGCCGACCTGGTGGCGATGATTGCCGGCAATGAAGACGTCTTCAGCGACGGAGCCGCGGGCATCGCCTCGCTTTCGACGGCGATGTTTCCGTACAACTCGCGGTTCTCGGCGGGCTTCAGTGTCGTCGACGCGTACTGGGCTGACTACGCATTCGCGCACGAGATCGGCCACAACTTCGGCTGCATGCACGACCGTGACAACTCCGATGTGGACGGCGTGACGGTCTATGCCTTCGGCCATCGCTGGAAGGGATTCAGCGGCACGACCTGGCGCGACCTCATGTCGTATGGACCCGGCGTCCGGGTTCCGCATTTCACCAACCCGGACGTACTCTACGATGGCGTACCGACCGGCGTTCCGGTGGGCCGACGCGGGGCGGCGGACTGTGCCCGGGCGATCGATCTCATGGCGGGCGTCGTGGCCGACTACCGGACATCGGACCGCGACGGCGACGGGATGGGGGACGAGTGGGAGCGGAGGCATGGACTCGATCCCGCCGACCCGGGCGATGCGGACGGCAACGAGGATTCCGACGCCTACGACAACCGAGAGGAATTCGCGCGCTACCTGAATCCCCGCGCGTGGGACACGCCGCCTTCCGGGTATGACCGCATCGCCATCCACCACGACGGGTTCACGAATGCCATGTCCATGACCACGAAAACGGAATGGGAGCTTACCACGGAGTTGAAGTCCGCGGCGAAGGCGGGATTCTTCTTCACCGCCAACGACAACGCCTTCATCACGTACGGCGAGCGCGATCAGTCGGATTTCAGCGCGCCGATGACCGGTCGTGCCGAATCCGGATTTGTCGAAGACCCCGTCCATGAGATCGCGCTGAACGAAGTGGCTGGCGGGCTTTACCGGATTCGGCTCAATCCGGATACATGGGCCTACGCCGTGGACAAAGTGCCCGGCCTCAAGTGGTCGGGCAATGTGTCGCATGCGCCGGCGGCGGGACAGATCACGCCGACAAACGACCTTTGGATATCGGTCGAATCCTACCCCACCGGAACCATCGCGCGCGCCGAGGTCTTCACCTCGGTGAACGGCGCGAACTGGCGCGTTGTGCCGATGTCCCCGGCGGGTCGCACGGGAAACAACGACCGCTGGCGCGCGAACCTCGGCAAGCACCCGGGCGGCGCCGTGATCAACTATTCCATCGCCCTGGTTGACCGCGCGGGCGTCATCCGGATGGTCAATAACGCGGCGCTTTACTCGGCCACCGTGAATGCCGGCCGCACCGTCGAATGGGTCGGCAACATTCTCGGCGGCAGCGACGACGGCACGCTCAACCCGATTGATGACGTGTGGCTTTCCGCCGAATCGGCGCCGCGCGGCGCGGCGGCATACGCCCGCTTCGTGTACACCACGAACGATGTGGACTGGATATCGGTCGAAGCCACGCGCGGGTCGGCCGGCGCCAACAACGACCTGTGGAAGCTGAACATCGGGAAAGTCCCCGCGGGCACTCATGTGCAGTATGTCGTCAAAGTCGTGGATGGAAGGGGCCACGAACTCTGGCGGAACAACAACGGCTACAATTACGGTGTCTTGTCGATGCCCAGCGGGGAAGCCGTGAAGTGGGCGGGCAACGTTACGACGTGGCCGCCGCAGGGACAAATCGACGCCGGCGAGCGACTCTGGGTCGACCTCGAGACGTGGCCTGCAACCGCCGCGGACAGCGGACTCGTCGAGTACACGTGCGACGGCCTTCGCTGGGAAACGGCGCCGCTGGATTATGCGGGGCGCAAGGGAAACAACGCGTGGTGGCATTTCCCGCTCGGACGGTTTGCGGAAGGCAAAGAGATCCGCTTCCGCGTCCGCATGACCGACGGCACCGGGAAGATCATCACGATGGAGAACAAGGGAGAGCCGTACTTCGTGTCTGTGAACGAAAGGCGACACGCCCCGGTGTTCTGCGCTGTCGATCCTGCAGTCGGCGTAACGGATCGCGTCGTGCTCCGACCCGGCGCCGCGAACCGGTCCGGTCCTTTTGAACTCGGAACCTTCGACACCACGGAAGGAACGGGACCCTGCATCCTGGCGCGGCCGGTGGAGCGGGGCGACGGTTCGAAACCCGATACAGGTCCCGTGGCCTTTACGACACACCTACGCTACACCACGAAGGCGAACGACTGGTCGTCGGCGAAAACGGTCCAAGGCGTCTTCTATCCGGGCGGCTACAACAACGAGCCGCTTTTTGAGTACGTCGTGTATCAGTTGCCACGCGACGTCGTCTTCGCCGATGACGTGTACTTCTACCTGGTCGCCGAAAACGATGCGGGCGCCGGCTACGCCACGAAGCCCGGCGAAGTGTTTCATATCCGCATCGCGAGCGAGGTCACGCCATGAAGCCCGCCGTCACGCTCCGTCATGTTGCCGACCATATCGGTCTGTCAAAGGCCACTGTCTCGATGGCATTGCGGGGCGACAGCCGCATCGCCCCTGAGACGCGCAAGCGGGTCGAGGACGCCGCCCGCGCATTGGGCTATCGCGTCGATGCCGACATGGCGAAGCTGATGGCCAAGGTCAAGGCGTCGAAGCAGGAAACCTTCCGAGGGACCATCGCGTTGCTCAACCCGGACCCGAACGAGAAGATCTTTGACTTTGTCACGACCTACCGCGAGTGGGTGGAGGGCGTTCGCGAGCGGGCGACAAAGCGTGGCTACACCATCGACACGTTCTGGCTGCACGAGAAGGGCATGAACACGGCGAGGCTCGCCGGCATCCTCCGGTCGCGCAGCATCGAAGGTGTCCTTGTCCCCGCGACGTGCGGCTACAACAGCCTGCCACCCGCATTCCGCGAGATTTGGGAAAACTTCGCGTGCGTGGTCATGGGTATTCGCCATACCGAGCCGCCAATGAACTTCGCGTGCAACGACCAGTACGCGACCGCGCTGGAGGGTGTGAAGCAGGCTGTCGCTCACGGCTATCGGCGTCCGGGCCTCGCTCTTTACAAGAAAGTGAACGACATCGTGGACCAGCGGTTCCAGGGCGGATTCGAAATGGGCTGCCGCGTGGCCGGTGTTTATAACGATGTGCCCGTGCTCCTGTATCCGGACCACGACGTCGGCCGTGCCATGACGCAGGCCTGGTTGAAGAAGCACAAGCCGGATGTCGTGATCTGCATCGACCACCAGATTGAACCGTGGATCCGCGCTGCGGGGTTTCGGATCCCCGGCGACGTCGGGCTTATCCATCTCGACCACCATGTGAACCTTCCGGACTGGGCGGGCATGGAGCAGAACAACAAACTCGTCGGCAGCGCCGCCGTGGACCTGCTCGTCAGCCAGATCTACTTCGACCAGAAGGGCCCGCCCGAGACGCCCGCATCCACGCTGATTGCCAGCCGCTGGGTGCCGGGTCCAAGCGTCCGTCAGCCAGGCCCGACACCGCAAAGCAATTGATGATGTCGATGAGGACACGAGGTTTGTCGGTGTGCGCTATCGCCCTGCTGGCCGGCGCGATCGCGCAGGCCGACGAGGTCACGCTCCGCTTCAGGTACGAGATTACGAATCCAGGCCAGGAACCTGTCACAGGTGCGGTGTTTACGGCGACCATGCCCGAGGCGACCGGTTGCAGTTACCGCGTGGTCTCGATCACGTCGGAAGACCATCCGCAGCAACGTATCGACGCAAGCGGTCGGACGCTTCTCGATTTCCACCTTGGCACAATAGCTCCCCGCGGCGTGGCCATCGTTACCGCATCGGTGGAACTCACGCCATGCTCCGAAAGCGCTGGATCGGCCCCTGCGTCGACCTTCGCGGCGGGGCAATGGATTGAGGCCGACGATCCCGCCATCGTCGCCGTGGCGCACCCGCTGTGTGGAACCAAGGCGGTCGATACTGCGGCTTCGCTTTTCGCGTACGTCGTGGACCAGATTCGGGACGATGCCTATCTCGAACACGTTGTCGGCGCACGCGCGACCCTTGAGGCGGCGAAAGGGGACTGCACCGACATGGCCCTTCTTTTCGCAACGTTGATGCGTTCCTGCGGCTTTGCGGCCCGCGTGCGGAGCGGCTTGATCGTTCCCGGCAGTTGCGTGGTGAAGCCCGCGCAATTCCACGAATGGGCCGAGTACCACGATGGCACCAGGTGGATTTCCGTGGATCCGCAGCGTCGTTTGCTCGCCCCGCCGCAGGGCGAATTGGTGACCCTCCGGACGTTCACGGGCGAGGCGGAAGACCCTGAAACCGTCTTCTATCGCTGCCGCGTTTTGCCATCTCCCTTGACCTGTCGAGTCTTCTGAAACCGCTCCGAGGACCAAGACCATGCCTGAGTCACCCGCGAAAACCCGAATCGTTAACGGTTTAATAACCCCAACATTAAACCGGTTCAACCATCCCGGTATGGTTTGCCTCTTAGTGACAAGCGCTCGTGCATCGAGCCACGGAGTTTGAATATGAAGTTCTGGAAACAATATGCAGTTCTCGCCGCGATTTCGCTGACGACGGCCTTCGCCGAGTGCGAGGCGCTCACCCTCACCCTGAGCGGAATGTCATCCGCTTACGAGGACTCTGGGTGGTGGAAAAGGGCCGGGATAATTGACCTTGGTCAGCCCGCGGAAGTCGACGTGACGGTAGCGGTAACCTGCGACAGGCCTGACCTGGTTGAGTTGTATGACACGGACGACAGCTACGACACAGCACAGACGATTGTTATTCCGCAGGGCTCGACGCGGGCCTACTTCGATGTCCGCATGCTAGACAACTCAGCAGTTGATAATCCCGCAGTTCGTCTGGTGACCATATCTGCATCGATCCCCGGCTTGGGCCCGGCAACGACGATCATCGAGATCAAGGACGACGACGCCTCTGCGTTTTCCGCCGACGTCTTTTACCAACTGACGGGAGGAATCGATGAGTCGGCGGGTCTCAAGTCCTACGGCGGTTTGATCACGCTTCCCGTCGCACCTGCGGAATCCGTGGATGTTCTACTGGAGTCGGACGACCCATCCGAACTCACCGTCCCGGCGCAAATGACCATTCCTGCGGGACAGAACTACCTCTATATCCCCGTGACCGTTGTGGACGATGCGTTGACGGACGGAGCCCAGCGTCCCCGCGTGAAGGTCACGATCGGCGCGGAACAGGCAAGCATTGGCTTCATCATCCGCGACAACGAACCCCACCATCTGCTGGTCGACGCAATCGATTCTCCAAAGATTTCCGGCGAGGAGTTCTTCGTCGAAGTGAGCATGGCCACGATCGATGACTACGCCCTGCAGGAAGGCGTGATCGGCACCCTGACGGCCGTGGCGCGGGGCGAGGGGACGACAGAGTATCCTGTGACAGTGAAGAAGAGCCAGTACCACTACGACGAGTATGACTGGTCCGGCGACGTGGCCATCCTTGGCGCTGGCAATCCCCTTCGCCTCATCGTCCGGAACGCATCGGGTCTCTCGGGCACCAGCAACCCGTTCCGAGTCGACGTCGGGCCGCTCGCGAAATTCGGCTTCTCGCCTATTGCATCGCCCAAAGGATCGAGCTCTCCGTTCAACGTCACAATTACGGCACAGGACAAAAGCGGCCTTACGATACCTGACTTCAACGGTGTCGTATCGCTCTCCGGCCGGACCGGTGGAAGACCCACAGAGGTCGGCGACACCAAATACACGTTCTACTATCCCTTCTACACGTCGCCGAAGAAGGCACGAACCGAGATCATCCTCCACCAGAACGAGCTGGGTCCGGCCGGCACCTTCAACAAGCTCGCCCTTCACGTAGAGACGGCGGGAAGCGCGCCCCTCACGAAGTGGACGATACGCATCAAGCCGACCACCAAGGCGGAATTCGACTACGATTCGCCCTGGGAAACCGGTGGCTGGACCACGGTATTCCAGGGGAACGTTACGGTTTCAGGTCCGGGCTGGGTCGAGTTTCCGTTCACCACGGCGTATCCCTATAACGGTCAGGGCAATCTGATGATTGACCTGAGCTTCAACAACACGACGTTTTACCCATCGCTCTCCTGCTATGCCGGTAGCGCAGACGGGTCGCGCATGTTCGTCGCGTCGGGGACAACCGATCCCCTGACGTGGGCAGGCTCATTTCCATATGGCGGAGCTTACTCTCTCCTACCGCATATGCGCCTGAGCGGTGGCTCCTCCGTGGTGGTCACACCGGGTCAGTCGGGCTCCTTCGTTTCCGGCGTCTGGTCCGGAGACCTTGCCGTGCAGGGATACGGTCCCGACGTTGTGCTGCGTGCTGCATCGACAAGCGGCATGGATGGCTACAGCGATCCGTTTGAAGTGAGTGACCTTTCGGCCCTCAACATCGAACTGCCGGCGACAATCTCTGAAGGGGTCGGCTCCCTCGATAATGTGGCCCGCGTCGTACTGGCACAACCGGCTTCAAGCGCCGTGTCCGTCTCGCTCGTTGCGAGCGACACGACGAAGCTGCAGGTGCCATCCTCGATTGTGATACCCGCAGGTGCATCCGAGGCGTTTTTCGCAGTCACTGCCCTCGACGATGCGGTAGTCGATGGGCCTCAAGCCGTCTCGATCACGGCAGCGGCTTCCGGCTATTTGCCGGACTCCTCCAATCTCGTCATTACCGACGACGAGGTTCTGGCGATGACGCTGACGACATCCGCCGAGTCCGCATTCGAGGGCATCAGCGGACTCACGGCCAGCCTCGTCATAAGTCCTGCCGCAGCGATGGATATCTCGATTCCCATCACATCGTCGGACAACGGCGAGATCACAACGTCCGGTTCCTTCTTCATTCCCAAGGGCATCACATCGGCCGACGCTACGTTCGCGACGATTCAGGACGGTGATACCGATGGCGCCCAGGTCGTCACACTTTCTGCGTCGTACCCTGGTTCAGCGAATGCGACGAAGACGTTCGTCGTGAAAGACGCAACGCTCGATCATATCGACATGGGTACGATCGCCACCCCGCAATACAAAGCTGTTCCCTTCGCGCTACAGCTCACGGCAAAGAACATCGATGGCGAGACCATCCCGAACTTCGCCGGCGCTGCCACGCTGGGGGCCTATGGCGTGGAGGATTCTATTGATGTCTCTCCGTCATCGACTGGCATCTTCCAGCAGGGCATTCGCAATGTGTCGATCTCACTCAACGCGCAAGACGAGAGCGTGATTGTTTACGCCACCGCGTGGGGTGCAGTCGTCGGCGAGAGCAATCCATTCGCCCTGCAGATTCCCGGCCAGAAGGTGCTGACGATCGTTTCCGCCCACGGTGCGCCCCAGCCTCCCATCGGCGCGAATCCCGTGGGCGAGGGGACAATCGTCGCCTGTTCCGTGCAGTCACCCATCACGGCCGGTTCCACGCAACGGGTCTGTGTGGGTTGGCAGGGAACCGGCGACGTACCGGCGAGTGGAAATGCGAATTCTGTCTCCGTGACGATTTCCAATGACTCCTCGCTGGCCTGGCTTTGGACGACCAACGTCACGCTCAAGGTCGGGAACGCGGAAAGCTGGCGCGCTCTTGGCTCGGATGTCGCTGTGACCCCGTCCGTGCCGAACGGCTACCACTTCACGCACTGGAGCGGCGACCTTGGCGCAATCATTGAAGGAGGCGGCGCTTCGTTGTCCATCACCGTGCGCATGTCGTCTGCCGTGACGCTCACGCCGCACTTCGAGCGCGATCCGTTCCGGCTCACCGTGGTCTCCCCCTACGGTTCGCCGCAGCCGCCTGTCGGCAGCCTGCTGAACGAGTCGGGCGACGGTCTTTCGCCGTCCATGGCGACTCCCTTCATCGAGAACGCCGGAACCCAGTACACCTGTACCGGCTGGACGATGACGGGGAACCTTCCTCTCACCGGCTCAGAATCATCTTTCACGATGGAGCACACGAATGACGCAACGCTCACCTGGAATTGGACACGCGCCTTTGCCTTCGCCCGGACTGCATCGCCCGGCGGCACGGTGAGCGGCGCCGCGGACGGCTGGTTCCAGGAAGGAAGCTCCGTCACCCTCCAGGCCACGCCGGACCAGGGCAGCGCCTTCGTTTCGTGGACCGGGGATGTGCCGGCAAGCCAGACGAAGCAGAATCCCCTCACGTTGACGATGAACCGGAAACGCTCCGTCACGGCGCAGTTTGAACCGCCGCCCGCAGCGCCGGCAGTGAGCCCCGTGACAACGCCGACGGTTCTCAACAGGCAGACGCTGACAGGCACGAAGGCGGCAAAGACCGATGTGCGCCGGGGCGGACTGCAACTCGTGCCGTGGTCCGAGTCGACGACATGGTCTGCTGAAGTCGCGCTCGCGGAGGGTAACAATGAAATCCTGCTGCACTCCACGATTCCGACAGGACTCTCCAGCTCCACGACGATTGTCTCGATCGTTTACCAGAATGTCCCACCCGCGCCGGTCACGGTGACGGGCAGCGGCGTGGGCTCCGGCGTGCAGGCCTCGTTGGACTGGTCGGCGTACGACGAAGCGGCGCAGGGCGATGTGGATCACTACGACGTGTATCAGGCTCAAAACCCGTTCACCTCAAAAGACAATGCTGTAAAGATCGGGTCGCGTCCCGCGGGCGAGAAATCCCTCCCCCCCACCAGTCTCACGCGGGGCGCGACCTACTATTTCGCCGTGGTGGCCGTGGATGAGGACGGACTCGAAAGTGCCATCGCATCGTCGATCGCGGTGACCACCTCGGATATTCAGCCGCCGCAGAATCCGACGGCACCGGTCGTTGCGTCCTTCGCCGACAAACTCACGGTGGGTTGGTCTGCTCCGGCCGACACCGATGATCTCAGCGGCTACCGCGTGTATGTGAATGGAAGCGCGACTGGTGAAGCAACAGTGACCGCGATGTACTCCGCAAACAGCCTTCCACCGGGGACAAAGAACAGTCTTCGCATTGCAGCACGCGACACGTCAGGCAACGAGAGTTCGGGACTTCTCGTGGACGGCTACACCTTGATACCTGCAGTCACTGGCCTATCTGCGGAGCCGGGCCACCAGTCCGTCAACCTCTCGTGGGCGCCGGTCTCCCAGGCTTCCGTCTTGAAGCACTATGCAATCTATCGATCTCTCTCGCCGATTACATCTGTTGCCGGACTCCAGCCGGTGGGCACGACAGCGTTGTCGTCCTACAAGGCCACAGGGCTTCAGAATCAGACGCCTTATCACTTTGCCGTCGTTGCCGTGAACCTCGGCGGGGCGGGGGATGTAAATGTAGCATCGGTGCAAGCCACGCCATCGGCCGACCTGCTTCCGCCAACTATCGCAAGCGTGCGATACGGCAGCGTGGAACTCGTCGACGGATCGACGCTTTCGCGAACAGCGGACGTTACCGTGAACGCCACGGACCCATCCGGCGTTGCACGCGTGGATTTCGCTCTGGACGGCGTTCACGTGTTCTCCGACAAGCGCGCGAATGCTTCGCCGCACAAGATGACGCTCCGGTTGGAAGACATCGCCGACGGCGCGCACATCATCGAACTGCGCGCGACTGATACCTACGGCAACACCAGCCTGGTCAGCCGGGCATTCACCGTGGCGCTGGCCGCGCCGACCGTTGTCCCGACGTTGACGAATCCGATGAACGGCGACCTGGCCAGCGAACTGCTGCAGCGCGTTCAAGGTGTCGCGCCGTCCCTGGACTACGTCGTGATCCAGCGAAACGAGGTCCCGCTCACCGACTACATGATCCGAGCGGGCAGCAATGGTATTTATGCGGGCTACATCCCGTTGGTTGAGGGCACCAACCGACTGCGCGCCGCCGTGTGGAACCGAAGCGGGACAGGACCGTTCTCGTCAGAGAGCCGTGTCACGCTCGATACGAGCGTGCCGGCGGCACCTGTCCAGTTGACCGCGAAGTCGCGCGAAGGCGGAGAGGTACTCCTATCCTGGCAGCGAGGCGAGGCGGGTTCTGTCAAAGGTTACAACGTGTATCGAGCAGCGAGCGCCTTCAGCTCCACGAGCGCCGCTCAACGTGTGAATACGTCACTGCTCGCAGGCATCACCCGCGTCGATCTGCCGCCACAGGATGGCACCTATCACTACGCGGTAGCCACCGTGAACGCGGCGGGCACGGAAGGCCCGCTTTCGAGCGTCGCCAGCGCCGCGTCGGATCGAGCGCTGCCTCGCGCAGAAATCATCACGCTGCAGCCGATGGGCAAATACGATCCGGCCACGGGTCGATTCGGGAGGGGCAAGATTGCCGTCCAGCTTCGTGTCAGCGAGCCGTTGCTCACGGTGCCTTTCCTGAGCCTCGCTCCCGCCGGAGGTGTGCCGATCATGGTTGCATTGACGCACGTGCAGGACCGGGAGTACGCCGCGACGATCGACCTCGGGGCGAACACGGTGTCAGGTCCGGCGGTCTTCAGTTTCTCATCGCGTGACCTTGTCGGAAATCGCGGCACGGCAATCGACGCGGGCGCAAACGTCCTGCTCGACACCACAGGTCCCGAAATCACAAACCTTGTCGTGCAGCCTCACGCTCCGATTGCCAATGACGCCGCAAGCCCGTCGGTCGTGCTCGTGACGGCATTCCTCAGCGAGCCGGTCAAGCCGGGAAGTCTGCCGAAACTTGCCTACACGCTCAGTGGTCACACCGGCGTCACCAACACGCTTCCACCGCTCGCGGCCATCAACGACACGACCTGGAGCGGCTC
>CAZCZZ010000073.1:0-17119 GCA_964503335.1 uncultured Verrucomicrobiota bacterium | reverse complement strand
GTCACGGATGAAGAGGATGTTCCGAATTCATGCCTCTGATTTCGAATCTCAGATCTCGAATTTCAAATCTCTCGCCCATCCGTGCTATCCGTGACCTCCGTGGGCAAACAATCTTCTCTGTCTTCTCCGTTTTCCGTGTATTCCGTGTGTTCCGTGGGCAGAACAATCCTGATTCTGTATCCGGATTGCCCGGATTTCATGGACGTCGTCGTGGCGCGATGAAGGTTGCTTCGTCGCTGCTCAACGTCGCGATCGGATGATCATACAGCGTGCTTAGCTTCTCCGAGGTCAGGGTTCTCTCTGGTGCGCCGGACCCGACAACGCGTCCTTCCTGCAGGAGAACGACGTGATTGGCGAACGACGCGGCCACCTGCAGATCGTGCGTTGAAAATAGAACGGTCAGGCTCCGGTCCCGCGCGAGGCGCGCGATCGTTTCCATGAGCGACCAGGCATGCTTCACATCGAGATGCGCCGTGGGTTCATCCAGAATGAGCACGTCGGGCTGCTGTGCGAGGGCAAGGGAGAGGAGGGCGCGCTGTTGTTCCCCGGCGCTGAGCTTCACATACGAAGCATCGCGCAAGGATGTCAGGTCCGTGGCTTCGATGGCATCCTCGACGGCTTGTCGATCCGCAGTCGTCATCCGCTGCCACGGGTGCATGTGCGGCAGGCGTCCCAGCGCGGCAATTTCATAGACTGTGTAGGGCATGACGAGCTGCACGGTCTGGGGCACGAACGCGATCTGCCGTGCGCGTAGATTCCCCGCGGTCGCGACAAGGTCCGATCCCGCGAGCAGCACGCGACCGCTTTCCGGCTTCATCAAGCCGGTCAACACACGGAGCAACGTGGTCTTGCCGCTGCCGTTGGGGCCGACGAGGGCTGCGACGCTGCTACGCGCGACATCGACATCGACGGCGTGAAGGATTGCCTTGCCTTCATAGCCGGCGACGATGCCGCGGCATGACAAGGCCACGGTGATAGCCTTCTCCCGTCCTAGTTCCACATGGCCCCCTGCTTTTGCCTGAGGAGGATGAGGAAAAAGGGCGCGCCGACGAGCGACGTGAAGATGCCGACCGGGATTTCCACGGGATACAGCAAGGTCCGCCCGACACCATCCGCCAGCACGACAAACGCTGCACCGATCAGGGCGGACGCCGGCAGCAGGCGCCGGTGATCCGCGCCCGTGAGACTTCTTGCCGCGTGGGGCGCGACGAGTCCCACGAAAGCCAGCAGGCCGCACACGCAGACGCAGGATGCGGCAAGGGCTGCGGCGATGGACAGAGCCACGAGCCTGATCTGCTCCGGTCGAAGACCCAGCGACCCCGCCACCTCATCGCCCAGCGCCATGGCATTGAGCGGGCGGGCTAGCGTGAAGAGGGCGAGCAGAAGGAAGGAGTTCAATATCGCGATCGCGACAACGAGGTCGCGATGAAAGATCTGCAGATCACCCAGGAACCACCAGAGAATCGTGTGAAGGCCTTCGGCGGACGATTGCGACACAACGAACATGAGGACGCTTCCGCATAGCGAGCCCCAAACGACACCGGCGAGGATGAGCGAGTAGGGGGAGCTTGTTCCGGCGCGACGGCCAAGCGCATAGACCGCGTAGAGGCTCGCTACGCCGCCGGCGAAAGCGACGAGGGGCAGTCCCCAGACGGACGCTTGAAGAACGGTGCAGAAGGAAAGGACCAGTGCGAGGGCGAGTCCGGAGCCCGCCGAGACGCCGAGCACGTACGGTTCAGCGAGAGGGTTTCGCAGCAGGGTCTGAAGGACTGCTCCCGCGCATGCGAGCGATGCACCGACGATCACGCCTAAGCCAACGCGCCAGAAACGGATTTCGAGGATCGTGGAGCGGTCAGCAGAAAGAAGAGAGAGCGGGTCCTGCCAGCCGCCGCCGAGGAATAGCGAGAACGCGATGATGAGCGCGCAGACGGGAAGGAGGATTCTAAGTCTTGTCTGTCCTCGCGACACGCCGTCCTCCGCAGTCTGGCGGTAGGGCGCGCACTCCGCTGCGCGCCGCGGACAGCACGGAGTGCTGTCCCTACCTATCCTCGCTAGAATCCCTGAAATCCGGGCAGATTCAAAGGCATGTTCATGCCGGCTTCAACCTGGTCCGGGATGAGGGCCTTGAATTCGGGCATCTGTCGGATCGGGTCAAAGCGTCCATCCTTGCGGGCGATGTCGCGGACGGGGTCGCCGCCCATTTCGACCGCCTTGCGCAAGGCGCTCAGGGCTTCGTCGGTCTTCTGGATATTGGCCAGAACCGCGGCGAGATCGACCCAGACTTTCAGGTTGCCCGGCTCACGCTGCAGGTAGCGTTCGAGCGTCATGGCGAGCATGTCGAAGCGGCGTGATTCGGCGTACATCTGGCCGAGCTGCAGCACGATCGTGGGCGGCAGGTTGGTCTGGTTGATGATGTTCATGGCCAGCCCGTCGAAGAGTTGCTGGAGATTCATCTGGCGGTAGATGTTGCAGAGCTCGAGGGCCGAGTTGATATCGCCGCCCTGCTGCAGGAGCTTCTCGAGTTCGCGACGGCGGGTGTCGGCCGTTTCCAGGCCTTTGATCTGGTTCAGGAATTCCTCGACCTTGTCGTTGTCCGGATCCTCGACGAGGAATTCCTCGATCAGGCTCCGCGCATCGGCAAAGCGGAACTGCTGCATGAAGATGTCGGCCAGGCGGAAGTTCGCTTCCGGGCTGAGGGGGTAGAGATCGATCGCCTGGCGGAACGCGTGCTCGGCCTCGGTGAACATGCGGCGCGCGGCATAGAGTCCCGCGATCGCGCTGCGCAACTTGGAGAACGTCTTGCGCGCCACGACGTCGCGATGGAACTTGGGATTGGCGGTGAGGCGTTTCGTATACCAGTCCCAGAAGTCCGTATCGTTCTTCACGATCTCGGGTGTGATGTTGATGGGCTCGGAGTTGATCTTCATGATCAGGCCGTGGGGTTCGAGGTAGGGGTACATCCAGGGGATCACATAGCTCTCCTCGACGTAGAACGGGTGGTCCTTCTTGTTGGCCTCGAAGATCATGCGCGCGAGGATGCCGTTGATCATCATGACGCCCTGTACGCCTTGCACGCTGACGCGGCCGCCTTCGAAGCTGACGTCGGCGCCTGCGGGAATCCGGCCCGACTGCACATCCTGCACGTACTTCTGGAACGCAAAGTTGCTGTCCTGCTGCGACGGGATCCAGATGCGGTCGCCGTACAGGTCGCGCATGACGTTCATGTAGGTGTTGTCGGCCAGCGCGTTCTGCGTGATGAGGTACACGTCTTCGCGGTAGTGGGCCGAGTAGATCATGTACGTGGGGACGAAACGGCCGGGATCCGTACCGCCGAAGAACACGGCGTTGGTATCCATCGGGGGCGGGTAATTCGGATTCGGGTAGGTCTTCTTCTCCTCCTCGCTGATCTCGGCGAGGATGGCGCGCGCGCCTTCGAGCTGCCAGGCGCCGAACTGCCAGCCGAAGTCGTGCTCGTTCTGCTCCGCGCCGCCGACCATCTTGATGTATTCCTCGTCGTAGGCGTTGGTCCAGATCGGGACGATTGGAAGCGCGAGTACGCCGAGGCAGCCTGCGATCTTCACAAACCTGTTTCCGCGCAGGAGCGTCTCCAGGTAGACGAGGCCGAAGAAGAAGCCGTAGGCAATCCACATCGCAAAGATTGCGTGGGCCTGGATGTATTGGACGCGGCCGATGAACAGCGTCTGCACGTCGGGCTTGGGCCACTGGAAGATGATGAAGACCAGCGTGAGCCACACGAAGGCCATGAGCGAAACGACGAGCCAGTCCCGTGACTTCTTGTCGAGGCGGAAGGCCATGAAGAGCAGAGCCAGCACGGCCAGGGAGATATGCCAGCCAAACTGGGCCACGACCGAGATGTAGCCCTGGTAGTCGGTGATCAGGATGTGCGACAGCTTGCCGAAATACGCCGGATCGGAAATGGCCTGCTGCAGGTTGGCGACCGGGTCGATCCGTTCATACTGGCCACGGCTCACCGCATGCCGGAAGCCTTCCATCGTGCGGGGATAGCCCCAGTTGATCGGGGGATTCTGCTCGGACGAAACCGGCATATAGCCCGCGTAGAAGGAGAGTCCGAGAATGGCGAGCGAGGCGGAGATGACCAGACGCTTCCACGTCGTGAAGATGCGGTTCTCGATGAAGTAGAGGCCCACAGGAGCGCAGCAGAGGATCACGCCCACGCCGATGTACATCGACTTGCTCTTCGCAAGGGCCGAGCCGGGCGCGATGTGCCACGCCTTGTTGAACAGGTAGAGGGCGACGACGAGGAAGAGCGCGGCGCAGCAGTCGCGGAAGAACTCCCTGTCGCGATACCACGTCGCGACGAGGATCGCCGGGCCCAGGAAGAGCAGGGTCTGGTGGTTGGTGAGGCCGAGGCCGAATACGAAAGCTGTGACGTACAGCGTGCTGTCTTCCTTCGGACGGCACATCCATCGGTAGATCAGCAGGAGGACAAGGGCCATGAAGAAGGCATTGAGCGAATACACCTCCACGATGGTGGACTGCGACCAGAGGACGGGGGAGAACGCGAAGAGGAGTCCGCCCGTCACACCGCTGACCCAGCAGAACAGGCTCTCCGTCTTGAAGCCCAGCAGCGCAGTTTCCTTCTTGAGGCTGCGAATCATGTCGGAGCCCGAACGGCTTACCAGCAAGGCCAGCAGGCCGCTAGCCAGCGCGCCGAAGAAGGCGGAACACATGCCGACGGACCAGGCGGGATTCGGGTGGCCCTTGATGGACGGATTAAAGAGATCGGCGATGGAACGGAAGACGAGCTCCAGATTCGAATCCGGCTGACCGTAGTACTTGACCCAGTGGAAGATCCACTGGAAGAACCACGTCACAAGGCTCCAGATCGGGTAGCCCGGGGGATGGGGCACACCCAGGTAGTCAGAAGCCACCGCCAATTCGCCGGAATCCTCCAGCGTGACCGTCGGGGCCATGGTGTAGAAATAGACGCCGAAGGCAACCAGGAAGGCCACCCAGAACGCGGCCCAGTCAAATCGCCTGAAGAAGGGTCCGGACTGCTGGTCAAAGAACGATATTTCGGCCTCGGTCGGCGCGACGGCTGGGGGTGCTTGTGTGACAACAGTCTTCTGTGACGACATGGATCCTCTATTCCTCTAAACGGCCAGCCTGGTGCGTAAAGCGGGTCAGTATGGACAGGCTTCAAGCAGCGTCAAGCGCGGGTTCTTACCTTGGACACGCCGGATGATCTTTTGCTCAATCTTTTCGGCTAGAAAAGCAGCAGGGCCAGCACGGTGGCACCATAGAGCGCCACGTTGACCAGAAGAGGCCAATCCGTCAGCAGGGTCTGCTCAGGCCTCCCGCCATGCTCGTGGCGATAGACTAGGTCCAGATAACGAAAGATTCCGAACATCACAAAGGGAATCGTGAATCCGAGCCGGGCGGAGCCGAATTTCGCAACCGTGTCCGGTGCAAGGGTATACAAAGCATAGCACACCAGCGTGGCTGCTGAGATCACGGCAATGAGCTGATCCAGGAGCTTCTGGTCGTAGTCGCGGAGGCTCGGTCTCGTTTCCCCGGCAAAGTCTTCCAGTACCACCTTCTCGTGGCGTCGCTTGCACAACGCGAGAAACATAGCCAGCAGGAGGGTGCAGAGAAGGAGCCACGGGGAGATCGCCACTTGAACGGCAACGGCACCTGCCAGGGCTCGAAGGACGAAACCCAGCGCGATGACAAACAGGTCCAGCAGGGCGACTTGCTTAAGGGCGAAGATGTAGACGGTTTGCAGGGCAATGTACCCGGCCATGACTTGAACCAGGGGCAGGCCGATACGATAGGCGATCAGGAAGCCCGCCCCCAGAAGGCCGAACGCCAGCCCGACGGCGAACGCCGGACTGATTTCTCCTGCTGCAACGGGTCGCCGCTTCTTGACCGGGTGCTGTCGATCCAGCGGCGCATCCTTCACATCGTTGATGAGGTAGATCGCGCTTGAGACCAGGCAGAAGCCCAGCGTGGCCAGGAGGGCTTCGAGGAGTGCCGCTTTTCCGATCTGCTGGCTCTTGTCGCCCAAGGCGAAGACGAGCGCCGCGGGGACGATCAGGTTCTTGGTCCACTGCTTCGGGCGCATGGCCCGTATGATACTGCCGGCCGTCATGTGGCCGCCGTGCCCGCAGAGCGGACGACGATGCTCTTGGGATTCATCTCCGCCGGCGGACTGCGGCGCATACCGCAGCGGAAGAAGAGGCGCCATACCAGAAGCAATGCTTCGTGGATGATGCTTGCGCTCATCTTGGACATGCCGGAGCGGCGCTCCTCGAAGGTGATGGGCACCTCATCGATCTTGAACCCGCGCAACCACGCCTGGTGTGTCATCTCGATCTGGAACGAGTAGCCGTTCGACGTGATGCCGTCGAGTTCGATGGACTCCAGCACGGCGCGGCGGAAACACTTGAACCCACCCGTCGGATCCGTGAAGGGCATGCCCGTGATGATGCGCACATAAAGCGCTGCGCCCTTGCTCAGGAAGAGTCGCTTCAGGGGCCAGTTGATGACGCGTATGCCGCCACGGTAGCGCGTGCCGAGGACGAGGTCCGCATTCCGGGCGACGGCGCGGAAATCGGGTATCGCGGCCGGGTCGTGCGAGAAATCGCAGTCCATCTCCATGACGAACTCGTACGTCTTGCGCAGCGCCCACTTGAAGCCGGCAATGTACGCCCGGCCCAGGCCTTCCTTGCCTTTGCGATGCAGGACGTGGACGCGCGAGTCCGACTGGCACATCTGGTCAATGATCTGGCCCGTGCCGTCCGGTGAATTGTCGTCCACAAAAAGGATGTCCACGTCCGGCGAAAGCTGGAAAACGGCGTGCGCCATTTCGCGGACGTTATCCTTCTCATTATAGGTAGGGATAATAACGACGGTGTCTGCCATGCGAGCGGGAACGTACCCATCCAGTCGCATGTTATCAAGTCGCGAAGGATTGCAGCCCCGGGATCAGCCGATATAGTAACGCCGTGACATTACAGCTCCATTACTATGGCGACCCGGTCCTGCGCGAGAAGGCGCGGCGATTCGAAACGGTGACCGATGACGTGGCCCGCCTCGCGGCCGACATGATCGACATGATGCGCTCCAGCGAAGGCGTCGGCCTGGCCGCGCAACAGATCGGCCAGGCGCGCGCGATCTGCGTGATTGAGGTGCCGGAGGAGATGGATAAGACCGAGCAGGGCGAGCGCCTGAATCCAGGACTCGAGATGCCCATGGCCCTGCTGAATCCCGAAATCATCAACTTCTCCCGGAAGACCGACACGCGCGAGGAAGGCTGCCTCAGCTTCCCCGAGATCCGCGGGAATATCGACCGCTCCTCGGAAATCACTGTTCGATACATGGATCTCGACGGGAAGGCGCGCGAACTGACCGCGAAGGGCTTCCTCGCCCGTGTCATCCAGCATGAAGTGGATCACCTCAACGGCGTCCTCTTCATCGACCGAATGTCCCCCGCCAAACGCTTCGCGCTGTCCAACAAGTTGAAGCGGATGAAGAGGGAGACGGAGGAAGGGCTGAGTCGTAACCCGTGATCCGTAATCCGTTCCGAAGCGGATCACGGATCACGGATCACGGGTGATGGATCACGTTCTGTAGACTTCTGCCTCGCCAGAAACTCCCTCGCGAGGTTGCGGTAGGCCACGGCGCCGAGGCATAGCTTGTCATACAGGATGATCGGCTTTCCGAAGCTCGGGGCCTCGCTCAAGCGGACGCTTCGAGGGATCAACGTGTCGTACACCTTGTCCTCGAAGTACTCACGCACCTGCTGCCAGACCTGGCGTGAGAGCGTGGTGCGGTTGTCGTACATCGTCATCACGATGCCTTCGATCTCGATGTTCGGATTCGCGCCCGTGGAGCGGACCTGGTCGATCAGGCGTACCATCACGCTGAGACCTTCCAGTGCGTAGTACTCAGACTGCATCGGCATCAGGAGTGAGTCGGAAGCAGCGAGTGCGTTCATGGTCAGCACGCCCAGCGACGGGGGACAATCGATGAAGATGAAGTCGTACCGGTCCGACTCCTTGAGCGGCTTGAGCGCATCCTGGAGACGGCTCAAATAGCGATCCGATCGCGCGACCTCAACCTCGGCCCCGGCCAGGTTCACTTCAGCCGGAATCAAATCAAGGCGCGGGATTTCGGTCTTAACGATGAACTCCTCGGCGGCGCCGTTTCCGAGAAGGACGTTGTACAGGCTGCGGCCCTCCTGCTTATCGACACCGAGGCCGCTGGTGGCATTCGCCTGGGGATCGAAGTCGATCAGGAGAACCCGCTTGCCGCGTTCCGCCACGCAGGCGGATAGATTCACCGACGTCGTGGTCTTACCCACGCCGCCCTTCTGGTTCGCGACAACAATCGTTCGTGCAGCCATGGGGCGAGAGTAGTCTGGCGGTTTCTGATCTCAAATCTCAAATTTCAGATTTGAGATGCTCAAGTCACCAAGTGCCCGTCCATCGACAGGCCCTGCGCGGAAAGCAGGTCGCTGAAATAACCGCCGCGATTGGCGAGGGATTCGAACGTGCCTTCCTCGATGATCCTGCCGTCCTGCAGGACCACAACCCGGTCCGCAGCGCGGACCGTGCTCAGGCGGTGGGCAATGGTGATGACGGTGCGGCCTTCGGCGAGCCGCTTCAAGGCATCCTGCACGAGCCGTTCGCTCTCATAGTCGAGCGACGACGTGGCTTCATCCAGGATCAGGATCTTCGGATTGCGGAGGATGGCGCGTGCGATGGAAATGCGCTGGCGCTGACCGCCCGAAAGCATGACCCCTCGCTCCCCGACCTTCGTGGCATAGCCCTCGGGCATGCGCTGGATGAACTCCTCGGCGTTCGCGAAACGAGCCGCTTCGCGCACTTCCTCGTCGGTCGCGTCCGGCCGCGCAAAGCGAATGTTGTCGGCCACGGAGCCCGACAGCAGCAGGTTCTCCTGCAGCACCACGGCGCACTGTTTTCGAAGCGAGCGCATGTCGAGTTCGGACTGCGGACGCCCGTCGATGCAGACGGAGCCACCTTCGGGTTTGTAGAGGCCGAGGATCAGATAGGTGAGCGTGCTCTTGCCCGCGCCGGAGTGCCCGACCAACGCAACGTGTTCCCCCGCCTTGATGCGCAGCGAGAAGTCCTGGTAGACGGGCTTCTGCGCGCCGGGATAGGTGAACGTGACGTGGTCGAAGGTGATCTCCCCGCGCAGGTCCGCGATCTTGTTCTTCCCGTGCCAGTCCTCGACGTATTCGCAGTCCAGCAGCTCCTTGATGCTGCGATACGCCTCCTGGCCGACGAAGTATTGCTCACCGATGCTCGCGAAGAGGTGGATCGGCATCATGATGATCGGAAGTCCCGCCATGAAGGCGAGCAGGGTGCCGATGGTCATGCTGCCCTGGATCACGAAGTACGCGCCGCCCGCCACGGTCAGGAGCGAGAGGAACTGCGTGGTCATGTAGGTAAAGGTGCCGAAGATCGAGTTGATGCTGGTGAGCTCCACCTTCGAATCGGCAAACGTCTGGCTGCGCACGTCGAGCTCTGTCGTCACCTGCTTCTCTTCGCCGAGGCTGCGCACGAGACGCAGCGCTGTGATGACTTCGCTGGCCGCGCCGGTGAGCTGCTCCTGCGCGATGCGGCTGGTTTCGTTGGACGACTTGATGCGGGCGTAAAAGAGGTGACGCAGCAGGCCGAAGATCGGGATCATCAGCACGAGAACGAGCGAGAGTTGCGCGTGCAGCGTGACCAGGATCACCGTGATGCTCAGGCTGTACAGCACGTTGGGCAGGAACTGGTTCAGGATCTGCATCATCGTGCCTTCGACCTTTTGCGTATCGAACGCATACTTCGAGAGCAGGCGTCCGCTCTTCTGCCTGTCGAGGTAGCCGAAATTGAGGAAGTGCAGCTTGTTGAAAATCTCACCGCGCAGGTCCGTCATCAGCGCCGCCATCTTCCGTCCGATTTCAATCGCGCCCTGCACGGAGAACGCATAGTGCATGAGCAGGAGGCCTGAGAAGATCAGTCCCACATTCAGGACCCCCAGCGAGTTACCCGTAGCGATGTGCTCATCGATGATGATCTGAAAAAGCCACGGGCAGGGCGCAATGATCAGGCAGCGAAGGATCGCGAGGAAGAGGCCGCGCGAGAAAAGTTTCCGGTGGCCGAGCAGGTAGCGGAAAAGCGTCGTCGCCCTCTCGGCGTTATGGATGGACCCGTGCACGCGTCATAACCTACCCGAACCCGGGGAGAAAAGCGATGCGATCGATCGGCGGCCGAGCAGGATCCGGACGTCCATCGTGGAGCCCAGCACGAGGGGGTGGGGTGTGCTTTCAATATCTATAAGCACTTCATACAGAGGCGCATTCGTGGACTGCGACGAGGCGTCCGGGTCCACCCGGTAGACCGTCCCGGTGATGGCTCCTTCGAGGATCGAATCATACACCCCGGATTCGAGCAGGACGCGGCATCCGGTCCGGATGAGGTCCACGTTCTTCTCGCCGACCAGTGCGCGAACGCGATAGCGCCCGTCGGGCACCGCGAGTCGCATGATCTCTTCACCCTGTCGCACGGTCTGCCCCGTGTAGCGGAAGGGCAGGGACACCACCTTGCCGTCGAATGGCGCGGCGATCTTGAGCCGCGCCACAAGGTTGGTCAGGAGCGCGCTTTCGGATTGTGACCAGGCGCGCTGTTCTTCCAGCTTGGACTTCTCGGAGCGGATCTTCTCGATCTCGATGTCGGACGCGCCGGCTTTCTGCCAGCCGGAGAGCAGCTCCGCTTGCAGCAGGTCCAGCTCGGTCTTCAGCGTTTCGATGCGCTGCTTGTTCAGGTCGAGCGTGGAGATCGAGTTGTCATCGTGGCCTGATTCGAATGCCGTGGTGATGTCGGCCTGCAGCGACTGGATCTTGCTCAGCCGTTCGCGTCGAGCCTCCGCGGTGATCATCTCCGCCGTGGCGGGCTTGATATCCAGCTCGCGCAGGCGGATGTCGGCGGCGGCAATCTGTGCATCAAGGACCACCATGTCGCGCTGCAGCTGGACGAGACGAAGCTGCCATTCGGTGCTGTCGAGTTCCGCGAGTGGCTGGCCTGCCGTGACAGAGACACCATTCGTCACGCTCAGCAGGTTGATCTGCCCGTCCGCCGGCGCAAAGAGTCTTAACTCCTCCCGGGCGCGTACGGTTCCCGTCGCGTGAATCGACTGCTCGCATCGCAGGAAGATCAATCCGGCGACAATGAACGCGAGTCCCAGATAACCGGTGACGCGGACTGAGCGGCTCGTTGCTTTCGTTTCGGTCATGACGCCCGTACCCCATACACAAAACACGGTGGAAATGCACGTCGCGATGATTCAGGGGTTGGACGCAGGCAACCGTTCCGTTACTCTCGATCACCATTTGAGGCCACAGACACGCATGATCGTTGACAACAAGAAGAACGGAGCAGCTGCGACGAAGCTCGTTTGCCTCGATTTCGACGGCACGATCATGGTGTACGACGAGCCACCCGGTCATTTTCATCCCGACGTCATCACGCTGCTCAACGACCTCGAGAAGCGCGGCATCGCCTGGTGCACCAACAGCGGGCGCGACCAGTACGACCAGCTTGACGTGCTGGAACGCTGCAAGAAGCGTGGCCTCGTCCATCTGCCGGTAGCGCTGCTCTGCTCGGAGAGCCTGATCTACGGGAAGAACGACGGAGGCTACATTTCCTTTGAGCCGTGGAACACGCGTGTCCAGGAGGAACTGCGTCGGCTGCACAAGCAGGTGCAGGAACTCCTCGATCCCAAGCTTGATGGCATCGTGGCTCGCTACCGGAGCTGTCCGTTCTACATCGGCGAGAATTACACCGCATTCAACGTGCCGCAGGAGGACGGATTGCCCGTGAAGCTCTTCAACGAGATGCGCGATATGCTGCGCGACGTGAAGGGCTGCATGGTCTCGCGCAACGGGGGATGGGTGGCCATCATCACGGAGCTCGCAGGCAAGGGGAACATCCTGCGCGAATTCACCGGGAAGACCGGATATGCCCGGGAGAACGTCATCGCGGTGGGCGATCAGTTCAACGACCTCACCATGCTGAACGGCAATGCGGCGGGCATGGTGGGTTGTCCCGGCGATTCAATCCCTGAAGTGATCGAGATCGTGCGCGGCGCCAATGGCTATGTCGCCCAAGCCGAAGGCCCGCTCGGCACCGTCGAAGTCATCCGACACTGGCTCGGTGGCTAATACTTCGGAACTGATGGATCCACGTGATCCGACCAGGCCAGGATTCCGCCGGTCAGGTTCCGCACCTGCTTAAATCCGGACTTCGACAGGAAGCTCGCGGCCTGCGCGCTGCGACCTCCGGAGCGGCAATACAGGACGATGTTGTCGGCGGCGTTCAGTTCAGAAACGCGCTCGGGAAATTGGCTCAGCGGGATAAGTTTCGCCCCGGGAATGCGACACAGGTCCCACTCGCGCTGCTCGCGCACATCGACCACGACCAGGGGCGAGCCCTGATCCATTTCCTTCTTCAGTTCGATGGCTGTCAGGCTGTTCATGGTATTGGACTCCATTTCGTCGTCATCGGTCGTGTCGGTCTCGCAGGTGTTGATTTCGTCGGTGAGCGCCGTGATGGAGGGCGACGGGCCGCATACGGGGCAGGCCGGGTCCTTGGGCACACGAAGCTGGCGGAAGGTCATCATCTGCGCGTCATAGGTGAGCAGCCGACCGACCAAGGTGTCGCCCAATTCTAGAATCAGCTTCAAGGTCTCCGTGGCCTGGATCACGCCGATGATCCCCGGGAGAACGCCGAGGACGCCCGCTTCCGCGCAGTTCGGGATCGCTCCGGCAGGGGGAGGGACAGGATAAAGGCAGCGGTAACAGGGACCGCGCGATGCCCAGAACACGGAAGCCTGCCCGTCGAAGCGATAGATGCTCCCATGCACGTTCGGCTTGCCGAGAAACACGCAGGCGTCGTTCACGAGATAGCGCGCCGGGAAGTTGTCGGTGCCGTCCACAATCACGTCGTAGTCAGCCAGAATCTCCATCGCATTCGATGCCTTGAGCCTGGTCTTGTGCACCACCACCTTGAGGTGAGGATTCATGTCGAGCAGTCGATCGCGGGCGGCGTCCACTTTGGATGAGCCGATATCCGACGTGCCGAAGAGAATCTGCCGTTGAAGGTTCGTTGCGTCGACGACATCAGAATCGACAAGGCCGATCCGTCCGACGCCGGCGGCGGCCAGATAGAGCGCGACGGGTGATCCGAGTCCGCCGGCGCCGATGACGAGGACACTTGAATCGCGAAGCTTCTGTTGTCCGGTCACACCGATCTCGGGCAGGAGGATATGCCGGCTGTACCGCTGAAGTTCCTCGCGTGAGAGGTCGCTCATGAGCGATCCCTCGTCAGCGAGGGCACGAGGGTGACGACGTCGCCCCGCTGCAGCATCGTGTCGATGCCCTTCAGGTAGCGGATATCCTCGTCGTTGACGTAAACCCGTGTGTGAGGACGGAGCGATCCGTCGTTCGCGAAGAGTTCTCCGGAGAGGGCCGGGTTGTCGGTGCCGGCGGCTTTCAGGACGTCCCTGACACTTCCCTCGGGCAGCACAAGGAATTCGCGATTTGCTGCGAGGGCCTGCAGCGCGGAGGGGAGATAGACGGTGACGGACATGGCCTCGGCCTCAGATAAGCCGGATGCGGGGGCCTTCGGGCTGCGGAGGCTGGGCTTCGCGGCGCGAGGGCGGTGCTTGCACGTGGGCATGCTGGCGGGAGCGGACGTAGCGGTCGTTCAAATCGCGGTAGGCCTGGACGAGCTGGAGGTGCGTCTCCTCCATGTCGATGAGCTTCTTTCGCGCGGAGTCCGCTTCCTCCTGCTCGCGCTTCAGCGTCTCTTCCAGGCCGCGGATGCGGGAAGCCGCCTCGTGTTCCATGCTTGCGCGCGACTCCATCAGTTCGCTGATCTCCTGCGCCTTCATCGCCAGTTGTTCGACGAGTTTGTCGTAGTTGCGGGAGAGGATCTTGTAGGCGGCAAGCAGCGAGCCGGCGTCGACTGAGGCTGCGCTTGATTCCGTGCCGTGGACCACGTGGATCTGTGATGCAAACTGGTCGCCTTTTTCGATCTCACGCAGCTTCTGCTCGAGGCCCTCGATCACGCGGCGCGATTCGAGTTCTTCCTCGCGCATGCGGCGGATCTGCTCCGTGAGGGACGCTTCGTGACGCGCATTGTTCTCGCGTTCGTCTTCGTAGAGGCGTTTCCACCTCACGGACTCCCGCTCAAAGGCATCGCGGCGTTCGAGGCTGGTCTTCAGCTCGCGCTGGACGCGGGCTTTGAGGGCCAGGCCGTCGGTGCTTTCCTCGCCGAAGAGGTGCTCATACGTGCCTACGCTGCGCTCAAGGTCGTCGACCTTTGTCGACATCTTCTGGCAGTACTCCTGCAGATCCGTGTTCTGGGCGAGCAAGGCCGAAACGACCGCTTCCGCCAGGGTTCGCTCCTCCTGCGTATCGCGATGCACGATGCGGGCGCCGGGGAGGGCGTGACCGGCGAGCAGCAGGTCGCGGGTGGCGAGGAGGGGTACGGGGCCGTAGAGTTCGCCGTTGTCCAGTTCGACAAACCAATCCATCTGCAGGTCCGCGAGCTGGGGCGCGGGTGACCAATCGGATTCGTCGGCGGAGACGAGATCATCCGGGAGGATGCGACCATCCGCCGCCCAGTAACGCAGCGTCTCGCGATCGACGGGCCCGTACACGGCACCGTCGGCTTTTTTGACGAACCAATTCATCGTTTCATTATCGTGCAGGCACAAAGAGTTTCTGGCCGACGCGAAGCTGGTTGGGGTTCTTCAGGTCGTTGGCCGCGATGATGTCGTTCGCCGTGACGCCGTAGGCGGAGGCGATGGCGGAGAGGCTCTGGCCGGCCTCGACGATGTGCTCATAGCCCTCGCCGCTGCTCGCGCGCTTGGTGGAGGTCGGGGTGCTCCTGGGGCGGCTTGACGCCATCACCTGCGAAATCTTGCCGGAGAGGGAATCAATGATGGCCTGCTTGTCGCGCTCGCGGGCCTGATCAAGTGTACGCAGACGCCGGTCGAGGTCCTCGACGGTGGCCCGGAGCGAGCTCACCTGCGATTCTGCGCCACGGCCTGCTTCGCCGCGGAGACGCTCCATGTCGGCACGGAGTCGTTCCACTTCGAGTTGCAGTCCTTCAATGACACCGTTGGAGCGTCGGAGCTGTTCCTGGAGCAGGGCGTATTCCTGCTGCTGCCGCAGTTCCTCCTCGTACGAGGCCTGCGTGGTGACGCAGCCCGTGGTCGCGAAAGGCAGACTGCAGGCCGCTAGAAGGGCAAGGTGCTTGATTTGCATGATTCCTGCCCGTTTCCTTAAGACTTCCGACCCATGCGGTCAAGAACCATGCATGGTGGATTGGGCAACCTGTGATTCGATAGAGAATCTGCTTGGAATCACTGTCGCTCTCCTGTGAAATCCGGGCTCTTTTAGGAATGTATGCCGTCTGACCCCGAACCGACGCTCCCGCACGACGCCTCGCCCCATGCCGATGATGCGAAGGACGTGCACGAGCTTGCCCTGGATCTTAACTTTGTTCCCACGTGGGCCCGCAAACCTGCCGAAGGCAATCCCTACGAGCACTTCCAGGGAGGCCGCGAAGGCGGTCGGCGCCGGGAAGAACGCAGTGGCGAGCGACGCGGCCCGCGCGATGAGCGGGGCGGCCCTCGCAAACCGCGCAGCGACGGGGATCGGCGTCCGCCGCGCGGTGGCGGACGGGAAGGGCAGGGACCCGGACAAGGCCCGGCGCCGACGTTCCAACCGGCCTCGCGACCCCCGTATCAGGAACGCCGTGAATTCCGCTATGAACAGCGCCCGGTCCAACTACCGATCGAGGTTTCCTTCATTCCCGAACGCAATCGCCTGGGCGGCGTGGTCCGTCAGTTGCACACCTCCATGCGGGCTTATCCGCTTCCATTTCTCGCAGGACTCTTCCTGTCCAAGCCCGACCATCATCTGATCAAGCTGGAAGTACGGGGCGGCCGGGACTTGAAGTTGTACCAGTGCCGCGAGGATGGCGTCGTATTCCTCGATCCCGAGGCCTTGAACTCCTACATCCTGCGCAGCCACCTTGAAACATACTTTACGGCCGAGGATGTGCAGGTTGAACCTCCGGCGGGAAACTTCGTCGTCGTCGGTCGCTGCCGTCACAGCGGCGTGTTGCTCGGTCCCCCGAATTATCACGGCTTCAACGAGCGTCTGTCAGAGCTTCATCGCACACGGTTCTCGAACATGTCGCTGGACGCCTATCGCGGCAGCATCGAGATGGTGCGCGATCCGGCTGTCATCGAGCAGTGGAAAGAGCAGAGCCGCTCGCAGCGCGTCTACAAGGCGAAGGACGGCGGAGAAGCCGCGCCCGCGCTGAAGCGCGCCGAAGCCGAGGCCCTGCTGGCAGGCAAGATTGCGCCTAAGCTCGTCGTGGCCGGAACGCGTGCGACGATGCCGGCCGCCGCCGTGGCGAAGCTCGAAGACCAGGAACTTAAGCGCCTGATCCACGAAGCGTGGAACCGCGAAGATCGTTTTCCGCTGAAGCTGATGCTCGCTCTCCGCCCCGCGTTCAAGCGCATGCGCCTGCACGTCTTCAAGGCGGGCCGTGAATCCTTTGTGACAGCGATTCCGCCGAAGGCACTTGATGCCAGCCACGTGGTCGAGAATATCCGCCAGATCCTGAGCATCCTGCAGGAGCATCCCGGCTGGACCCGCCAGCAGCTCGCTGACATGCTTTGCCCCGGCGCCGCAATGGAATCCCCCGAAGTCACGACCGCGCTCGCCCCCCTCCGCTGGCTCATCGAGAAGGGCCATGTCATCGAATTCTTCAACGGCACGCTGTCCGTCCCCGGACATGAGCGCAGGAAGCAGACACCTCCGGCGAGCGAACCTGCGGCCCCGGTTGCAGAACCTACGCCAGCCCCCGCGAAATCGCCTGAAGCCGATTCCAGCACATCATCCGGCTCCTGAGGCGCTCGCAGAGCGCTGCTACAGAAGAATCGTTACAATATTCCGGCTCCGGCCTCGTTCTATGCGCCATGAGGTCGGGACTAACCCGCATATTTCATCGCACTTTTGAGTGCGATGAAATATGCGCTTTTGGCA
>CAZCZZ010000072.1:0-17638 GCA_964503335.1 uncultured Verrucomicrobiota bacterium | reverse complement strand
CCGTCCTTGACAGAGTCGGCCTTCTCATGGAAGCCACGCCACTCTGCTGGCGTGTATCCCCAAGAGCGCGGCAGCAGAGTGCCGCGGCTACAGTTTCTCAAAAATGTTGCTAACCGATCGGCAGCGGCTTAAGGTCGAAATAGGTTTCGTAGACCGCGTCCCCCACGCGGTTCAATTTGCCCTGGAATCCGTCCAGAAATTCGTGCAGCCCGATCTTCGCGATGTCGGCGGAACTCGTGTACGCCAGTTCGGATGTCAGCAGCCCGAAGCGTTGCTCCGCCGCATTGCGGAAGGTGCCGGGCGGCGACCCCGAGATCGCGCGCAGGGATTCCTCCGCCACGATCGCGCAGTATTGGACGGCCCGCGGAAACTGCCGGTCGAGCAGCAGGAATTCGGAGACGCGATTCGGGACGATTCGTCCGTATTTCTTCCGGTACATCTCGAATGCGCTGGCGGAGCGCAGCACGGCGGTCCACTGGATTTCGTCCAGCGGCGACCCCACATCCTGCGCCGAGGGCAGCAGGTAGAAGTACTTCACATCGACGATGCGCGATGTCTTGTCGGCCCGCTCCATGAACTCGCCGAGCCGGCAGAAATGCCACGCCTCGTTGTGCGTCATCGTGTTGTCGGCGATGCCGGAGAAGAGGTGGCTTGCGAGTTTCACCTCGTTGAAGAAGTCGTTGGACTGGGCGAGGGCTGCGGGCCCTTGTGCCGACGCATCACGCACCATCAAGTAGAACCGGTTGATCTGCTCCCACATTTCGGAAGAGATCACTTCGCGGATCGACCGCGCGTTCTCACGGGCGCAGCGAAGGCAGGAAGCGATCGAGTTCGGATACTCGCGATCGAACACGAGGAACTGGATCACGTTCTCCTTCGTCGCGTGCCGGTACTTTTCGACGAACCATTTGAAGTCGCCGGTGACCTCGACCAGCGGCTGCCACTGTTCCGCGGACCCGCTGGGCAGGTCGATCATGAGCGTGAGGTTGACGTCGATGAAGCGGGCGACGTTTTCGGCCCGTTCGATGCACCGGCTCATCCAATAGATTGAATCTGCGACGCGACTAAGCATGGTGTGCTACCTGAATCAATGGGGATGTTTTCCGTTCCCGTTGCCGTTCGAGCCCTCGTCCATGAGCACCCAGGTGTCCTTGCTGCCGCCGCCCTGCGATGAATTCACCACGAGCGATCCCTTGCGCAGCGCGACACGGGTAAGCCCGCCGGGCAACACGAAGATGTCCTTTCCATAGAGAATGTACGGACGAAGGTCCACGTGACGGCCTTCGAGACGGTCCGCCGTGATGATGGGTACGCGGGACAACGACAACGTGGGCTGGGCGATGAAGTTGCGCGGGTTCTCCTTGATCTTCACGGCGAACTCCGCGCGCTGTTCCTTCGTGGAGTGGGGGCCAATGAGCATGCCGTACCCGCCGGACTCGTTGGCGGACTTCACCACGAGCTTGTCGAGGTTGCCGAGTACGTAGGCGAGATCCGATTCCAGCCAGCACAGGTACGTCGGCACATTCGGCAGGATCGCGTCCTCGCCCAGGTAGTATTTGATCATCTGTGGCACATACGCATAGACGACCTTGTCATCGGCAACCCCTGTGCCGGGCGCGTTCGCAAGGGCCACGCGTCCGGCACGGTACACATCGAGAAGCCCGGGCACGCCGAGCATCGAATCCTCGCGGAACACCTTCGGGTCAATGAAGTCGTCGTCGATGCGGCGATAAATCACGTCGACCCGTTCAAAGCCTCCGGTCGTGCGCATCACGACGTGGCCGCCATGCACCATCAGGTCGCGTCCCTCCACCAGTTCCACACCCATCTGCTGGGCGAGGAACGAGTGCTCGAAATAGGCCGAGTTGTACATGCCCGGGGTGAGCACCACCACGCGCGGGTTTGTCACGCCGGCCGGCGCGATGTGTTGCAGCAGGTCAAGCAGGCGACTGGTGTAATCCGCGACCGGCCGGACCCGTGACGCCTCGAACACCTGCGGAAAGGTGTTCTTCATGATGCGCCGGTTTTCGAGAACGTAGGAGACGCCGGACGGGCAGCGCAGGTTGTCCTCGAGCACGAAGACCTCGCCCGCGTTGTCGCGCACGAGATCCGTGCCCGTGACATGACACCAGATGCCCTGCGGCGGATTCAACCCGTGGCAAGCCTCGCGATAGGACTTCGCCGAAAGGATCAGGTCCTTCGGAATCACGCCGTCCTTCAGGATCTTCTGGTCGTGGTAGATATCGTCGATGAAAAGGTTCAACGCCGTGATGCGCTGCTTCAGCCCTTTCTCCAGTCGCACCCATTCATTCGACGGAACAATGCGGGGAATGATATCGAACGGCCAGATGCGCTCCGTTCCATCCCGTTCCCCGTACACATTGAAGGTGATGCCAAGCTGGAGCAGCGTTCGTTCCGCTGCCTGCTGCCGGCTTAAGAGGTCAGTGTCAGGAATCGACTGCAGCCGCTGCGCCAGAAGTTGAGCGCCCGCCCGCGGCTTCCCCGGCGCCTCGAACATCTCATCGTAAAAACCCTCTGTTTCGTAGCTTTCGAATCGCATGGCTTGCCCTTTCCGACCGCTTCCCTATGGCAAAGCCCATGCCAAACGCGACTCCCGAACCTGTTGATAGCCATAACCTATTGCATGAAAGCACGATGCATTCATCGAAGCTATGCAATCAACAATGTATTAACAGGCCAAGATATATACAAAAACGTATAAGTTGGCTAAAAAAACTACGGCGATGTTTCATATCAACTTCGGGAAGGCGAATCCAAATCAGACTGGTCTCAAGCAACGCAAAACCACTATGTTGCGCGCGTGATCACGGTAACGGCTCTCGATTTCCGGACGAAGCAGGAGCAACAGGTCTCTGCTGAACAGGCACGCGCTGCGTGTGATGGCGGCGCCTTCTGCTGGATCGACATGGATGGTGCGGACCGCAAGGCCTGCGAGGATCTTCTCCGGAGTCTCGGGGTCAACGAGATCGCGATTTCCGAGGTGATGGGGCCCGACCTTGAGGGGCGTTACGATGTCTACGAGGACTGTCTTCACTTTGCCCTGAGCGAAGGGCTTCTGGAAAGCGGCCGCTTGAAGACGTCGCACGTCGACATGATTCTCAGCACCAAGTTCCTCGTCACGTACCACAAGAAGGAAGCGGAGTTCATCAAGCAGATCCGCCGGACGTATCGCGACGACTTCATCAAGTTCGCCAAGACCTACGGCTTCCTGCTGTACGAGATCGGGGATCACCTGGTCGACCGGTACAAGCGCACGATGCAGAACTTTGCCGACACTGTGGAGCAGACGCAGCTCAAGCTCTTCGGTGATGTGAATGACGAGATCTTCCACCAGGTGTCGGAACTCACGTCGGATATCCTTGCTCTCCGCAAGATATGCATGGCCTCGCGCGAACTCTTCCACCAGCTCTCGACGCGTAAATCACCCTTCATTCCGGAGCCGACGCAGCCGTTCCTGGCAAATCTTGCCAGCGCGTTGGATCGTCTCGCCGCGGACCTGACGACGGAGCGCGAAGTGCTCAATGAAACGTTGAACCTCTACATGGGCATGGTGAGCCACAAGACGAACAAGGTCGTCAACCGGCTCACGGTCCTCAGCACGATCTTCCTTCCGCTGAGCTTCCTCTGCGGCGTCTACGGCATGAACTTGAAGAACATCCCCGAGATGGAATGGAATTACGGCTATGCCTATTTCTGGATTCTCTGCATCACGGTCGCGACGGTCTTGATCGTGTTCATGCGCCGGAGGAGCTGGCTGTGAAGTCGTTCCGCGACCAGGTCTGGAGCGCGCTGGAGAACCCGGAAGATGGCGGGTGGGTTGGCAAGTTCCTTCACGGCGTCATTCTCTGGGTAATCGTCCTCACGCTGGTGGCCGTCGTGGCCGAATCCGTACCGAGCCTGCGCACACGATTCGCGTCTGTCTTCGATGGTTTCGAGGTCTTCTCGGTACTCGTCTTCACCATCGAGTATCTCCTCCGGCTCTGGTCGTGCACGTCGGATCCCCGCTATGCGCAACCGGTCCGCGGCCGGATCCGCTACGCCTGTTCGTTCATGGCGGTTGTCGACCTCCTGTCGTTCCTTCCCTTCTACCTGGTATTCCTGTCGCTGGACCTGCGCATGTTGCGGGCCATGCGGCTGGTTCGCCTCCTCCGGGTCGCCAAATTGGGCCGCTATTCGCAAGCTTCCGGCATCCTGCTCAAGGTCATCCAGTCGAAGAAGGAGGAGATGTTGCTGACAATGTCCTTCCTCCTGATCCTTTCCGTGATCTGCGCGACGTTGATGTACTACGCGGAAGGCGGGGTTCAGCCCGACAAGTTTCCGCACATCCCCGCAGCGATGTGGTGGGCCGTCGTAACGATCACGACCGTGGGCTATGGTGATGTATTTCCCATGACCGTTGCTGGAAAACTCATCGGCGCCATGACAGCCATCATCGGCATCCTGATGATCGCGCTGCCCACCGGTGTGTTCGGCGCCGCGTTTGTGGAGGAGCTGAACAAGCGGCACGCCGCGCGGAAGTGTCCTCACTGCGGCAAGGACCTGCATTAACCAGATTCATCAATGATGCAGCCACGCCACTCGCCCGGCCCGAGCAAGTCGAAGGCGCTGGCGTGCATTCAAGAAGACGCGGCAGCAGAGTGCCGCGGCTACAGGATTCGCAAGCTGCTCTCGCCGCTACTTCGCGCGGCCCAGGAAGCCGTGCAACTCCGCCGCGATCTGAGCCAGACCTTCCTGCTCGAAGTGAATTCCGTCGTTTGAGAAGTACCGGGCGTACTCCGGTTGCGCGAATGTTGCGGCGAGATCGAAAAGTTTCGCGCCTGTCCGCTTTGCCACGTCGCGCGCGATCCCGTTGTATTCATCATGAAGGCGTGTTGCCTCTTCCACGGAGGCCGCGCTTCCGTTGTGCACGATCAGGGTCGAAAGTTTCGCGGCGCGGGGCGCGGTGATGACGACCGGTTTGGCGCCGGCAGCCTGGATCGCACGGACCAGCCGTGTCAGCGTCTCGCGATAGTCATCCGGCGGAACGCGCAGCATCTTCGACGCTTCGGGTGCGCCTTCCTGCGGCCGCTTCAGCGTGCGCGTGACGGCGGACGACACACGGCGCTTGGCGAGACACTGCATCAGCTTGCCCCGCCATCCGCTCCCCGCCATCGCCATGCGCTCGCGGTCCGGCTTCTCGGCAAGCCAGTGATCGTTCCAGCCGAAATACAGCGTCACAATGTCGGGCTCGAGCGGCCTGGCGTGGTCGCGGAACACAACCAGTCCTTGCCTGACCGTGTAGCCATGCACGCCCATGTTGAACGCTTCCCAGGCTGATCCGGCTGGCGCGTTCGTCTGCAGGATGTCGTGCAACGAACGGGCGTAGGTGGGCATGCCCTGTGCCGTGCAGGAGTCGCCGAGGCAGATGACGCGCTTCACGCCGGGCGCCTTCACGGGATCGATCGTGCGATCGAGGTAGCCAAGGTTGTTCACGTCGCGACCGCGGAAGTTCGCGCCGGGTTTGAAGCGCCAGAGCAGGTACGGATCGCTCAGCATCGCTTCGCCTTCGGGCTTTGGAGCGGGTCCCTCCTCGCGGATGATGATCGCCGGCGCGCCGCTTTCGAAACCCAGCACGGCAAGCGACCCTTCAAGCAGGTAGAGCGTGAAGATCGAGGTGAACACAGCGAGACGTATGCGGGAGCGGGAGCGTGCAAGGATCGTCACGACAACAAGGGCAATGACAGGCTTCCACCCGTAGCTCACGGAAACTTTGAACCAGCCGGACTGAAGGCGCAGCGGGTCGAGGATCCAGGCCGCCAGCGCGATGCACGCCACAACCCACCAGAGCGCGGTGACGAGAATGCGTTTAACTCCTGCGTTTCGCTCTGCGTTATCGGTCATGGCTTCGCGTCGAGAAGCGAAAGGTCGAGAACGTAGAGTGGATCGTTGCTCCAGATGGCGCAGCGCTCAAGGATCTTTGCGATGGCCGTTTCAGACGGAGGCCTGTCGCCCCGCGCGAGCCTGATCCAGGGTTTGAACGGGGCAAAGTAGCCGGGCGGGGGAAGGGCGAGGTGGCGTCGGTCCACGATGAGATGCGTTACGCCGCTCCTGTCGCGCAGATCCCTCACGGCTGCCACGTCGGCCATTGTCCACGCCGCGGTGATGGCGATCATGCGATCCCTCATCGCTCGCGTGTAGTTCTCGTGATAGGGGAGGTGGGCTGCCTCGCTCAGGAACACGGACCGCGCCGTCACATACGGGATCGCATCCATCGCCGTGGGCCAGCCCGCCAGCTGGCTCTGCGGCGGGAGGCGCTGAATGACATCCAGGGGAATGCCGTCGTGCGGCTGAAGTCCGCCCATCGGATTGATGCGACCGCCATGAACCAGCACCACAAAGAAGGTGACGACGAGCAGCGCTCCGCGAGAAGCAATTGACCACTCGAAGCCGTACTTCGGCACCACGCGCTTCAGGCAGGCCTCCAGCGATGCGGCGGACAGCGCCGGAATGAGGAGCAGGAGCGCAGGCCAGCCGACGGATGCGTATCGTTCCGGGATGTAGAGGTGTGGAGCGAAGTGCCGGGCTATGGTGTAGGCGACGGCAATCGAACCGGCCTGGATCAGGGTCCTGCGCACGAGCGGATTCATCCACCCGAGGAGCGCGGTGAAGTAGCCCAGCACGGCAATAAGCGGCACGATGGAATTGTCGCCGGGTTGGACGCGCAGGGATGGCGACCAGGGCTCGCCTTCATTCGAGTATGTCAGGGCGATCACGCGTCCGAGGGCGGAGCCGAGCGGAACCTTGGACTGCATCCTGTCGTTCGCTTCAAGCCGGCCCCCGGCGTTCGCCTCCGGGAAATCCGCGACCGTCTCCGCCGTGATCATCTTCCCGTAGGGACGCATGGCGAGAAGCATCGGCGTGACGATGGCGAGCGACACGATGCCCGCGATCGCGATCGTCTTCACGCGCGAGCGTAGCGGAACGGGAGCGTCCTGCGCGTCTCTTGATTGAAAGACGAGGATCCAGACGGCGAGGGTCAACGCATTGCAGACGCCTGCCACGGGATAGAAGGCGAAGCCAAGCCATGTGGCGATGATGCCGAGACGGGGACGACCCAGCGCCAACGCCACGGTCATCAACGCGATGATAGGCAGGCCGAAGGACCTTTGCTGGCCGTTGCTCAAGCGATCGAGGATGAATTCGGACGAGAGGCCCAGTGCGATCGTGGCCGCTGCGGCGACGCGTCCTCCGGCGCGGGCCGCGACGATGCCCAGGCAGGCAAGCAGGCCTGCATGGAGCAGGAGCCCGATGACGTGACTCGCCACGCGTGGATCGACCACCGAGGCGACAACGCCGTAAAGGGCCCGATAGCCGACGGGAAAGGTCGCGAGCAGGTAGTCCGTGATGTAATCGCGCATCGCGCCCTGTTCATGGTAGCGGAGGAACGGGGCGACGTTGACGCAGGCATCGTGCTGGAACATGCCGGGCGCAAATCCCGTGTGAACGCGGGCCGTGAGGGACGGGAGAAAGGCGCCGAGGACGCACAACAACAGGAGCCAGCCGAGCAGTTTTCGAATCCTTGCCATATCGCGTTCCAGAACTGGAACCGTTCTTGTACGCATCACCCGACTGCTTGGCGAGATTCTTCACAGTTGGGTGGTGGGTCGTTTTGAATTCCTCGCATCTCATGGCAGGGACGCGACTCTGCTCGCGTCCGCTCTTCGGCCCGGAGCCGCCTTCGTCGGACTTCGGCGTGCCAAGACGGAGTCCGGGCCCTACCAAGAGCAGGACGACAGATCAAGAAACGCCCCATCACCCACCGTTGGTAGATTGCGCAAGTGCGGGCACGCTTGCCACGTGAACCTCCCGTCTCCATGCTCTCGGTTCCGATGGAGCAGCATGGACAACAGCCGAGGGGTCGAATGGGGCGATGGGAGACGATGGCGCTTCTCATCGCGGTCCTGATCGGTCTCGCGTTGCGTCTCGGCGGCCTGTCCCACGACCTCGATGCGGGCTTTGTGTATCACCCCGATACGCCGAAGCAGATGAGGGCGGCGGAGCGATTCCTGCAGGGCGAGTACTTTGCGCACACAGGACATTCCGACTACGATGGCTACCCGCTTTTCCACGCGCACCTGATTGAATATGTGGTTCGCATTTCACAGTTCGTCGTGGACGGAACGGCGTCTCTTCTCGGGCTGAAGTGGGAACCATCCAGGGTGCCGATCCAAACGCTCTACTGGCTTGGTCGCGCTCAGAACGCCGTCCTCGCCACGCTGCTGATCTTCCTGGTGCACCGCATGGGGAGGAGGCTTTTTGGACCGGTCGCGGGCTTGATCGCCGCGTTCCTGCTTGCCGTCTCACCGGCGGATATGGCTGCCGCCCATTTCGAATCCGGCGACACGCCGGCGAGCTTCTTCGCCACGGTCACGATCTTCTTCGCGACGAAGATCCTGTTTCGCGCTCGATGGTCAGACTACGTGCTCGCCGGCTTCTTTGGCCTATGCGCCTTCGCGTCGAAGTACCATGCCGGCATGGCCCTCGTTGCGGTCGGCGTCGCACACCTCCTGCGCGAAGGCCACTGGCGGAACTGGTTCAAGGGGCCATCGCTTCGTCTCGTCGGCGTGCTCGCCGCATCGTGCATCGTCTCGCTCTTCCTGACGGTTCCGTCCATGTTCACGCGCACAACGGAGACGCTGGGACAGATCTACTCCTTCCTCACCTACGTCGCCGGCGACAAGCGGATCGAGAGGAACGACCTGGATACGGCGCTAAGCGCCCGCTTCGCGTTTTCCATGCACCGGAACCTCCCGATCCTTGTGCACATCCTCAGCCCGGGCATCGCCCTTGTGATCATCGTCGCTCTCGGGAAGCTGTTGCGATGGGACCGACGCTATGTCGTCCTCTTTACGCTTCCCCTGATCTACTTCTTCGTCGGGGTCAGCCTCCTGCCGAATGCGCATGTGATCTACCACACGCTGATGACCCCCGTGCTCTTCGTCATCGCGGCGGGCTGGCTGTCAGAGTTCACGTTGGGCGGGACGAGGACGCGTGATCTGCGAAAGGCGCTGGCTGCTGTCGCGTTCGGCTCCGCCCTCGGACTGCTCGGCATGCATTCGTTGCGGGAGTGCTTCTTCTTCTGGCACTCGGACACGCGGCGCCTTGCCCAGGCGTGGACGAAGGAGAATGTGCCGAAGACGTTCTGGTACAAGTCCGACCCGTACAGCTTCGAATTGCCGGAATTTGTCCAGACCGCTGAGCCGATGGGCATCCTTTCCGTGCAATCAAGCATCCGCACATTCAATCGTCCCGACGATTTCTTCCCGCTGCGCACCTTTGCACTCGAGGATGACTCTCTTCCTTTCTTCCGCAACCCGGTGATTACCCTTTCGCTGGGACGCTCGGCCCATATCCGCGATGGCTTCAAGCTCCCGGCATTCCAACGGGTGCCGGCACGCAGCGGAAATGAAGTGATCCTTCTCGATGATGCCGGACTCTTTCGAAGCGAGAAGTGCTTCCTGGTGGATGAGACCCGTCGCGTCCGCCGGGTCTGCGTCACGCAGAGACCGCTACCCTACATCACGATGGTTGCAAAAGCCGGAGCCCTGCCGTCGCGACTCGACGCCGAGTTCGGCGGGAAATCTGAATCAGTCGTTCTTCAGCCCGGCGAGGTCAGGGTGCTGCGCTTCCTCCGGCCGAAGCGCGGATTTCCGTTCGATCGCGAGCGCTCGTTCTATCGCCTCAAGCTCGCCGCTTCGTGGGGCAGGGTGCGAGTCACCATGGGCACGACCCTGCAGGAGGAGGGCGTGGCGCTCTACCAGCACGGACTTTTCGATACGGCCTCCGACGCCTTGCTGGCGGCATTCACCGTGGATCCCTCCCATCCCACCGTCGCGGCCATGACGCTTGCGGCGCATGAAGCCAGCGGGAGGACCCTGGACCAGACGACGCGGAACCGGCTGCTTGCTGCTGCGATGCCCCTGGCGGACCTCAAGGTTGCAGGGCGCATGGTTGAGGTCTTCGGTGTTTCGCATGAGTACCTGCACGCCTTGCCCTTCTTGTCCTGGACAGGAAATCGATTTGAGCCCGCAGACACGATGGAGCTCCGCGACCGGCTCAAGGTCAGGTCCGATTCCCTGGAGCTTCCCCCGGACACCTACTGGGCTGTCAGGGGTCCGCCGTTCAGCCTGGAGCCCGGGGCTTATCATGTGCGGGTCAAGTTCCTGAGTGAGTTCGATCTATCGAAGGCGCCCGCGTTTCATATTCGCTGCACCGGTACGTCCGGCAATGTGCTCATGGACATGTCGACGACGCTTCCTCCGCCCGGGCTTCTCGGCCACGCCTACGTGGACTTTCCGTTCGAGGTGCACGGCGTCGATGCGGAACTCCAGTTCGACATCGAAGGTGTTGCGACGCACCCCGCATCGCTGCTTGAAGTGTCCGTCATGCCCGATGTCTCCAGGACGCTGGCCGCTGCGAACGAACTTGTGCAGCGCATCGACACCGGGAAGGACATCGCGTCGCTTCTGCCTACCCCCGGTGCTTCAAGCGGTCTCCCGCACGGCTACGAACCGTTGGTCATTGACTTCGAGAACGATGTCTCCCTCCAGGGATACCGTCTGTCCGCCTCGTCCCTGCAGGCGGGTGATCCCATCGCTCTTGACCTTGCATGGTATGTCGCGGAACCCGCGGATGCATTGCACAGGTGTGGTGTCTGGGTTCACGTGTTGAATGAGAAGCTGGAGAAGGTGATGACCCTCGATCGCGGGCTTCTCGCAGATGTTCAACAGCGGATAGGCCGGGGATCCAGGTCGGGGTTCATCCTTCCTGCGAACACTCCTCCGGGGAGCTACAGCATCGTGCTGGGCGTCTATGATGTCACGACGGGACAACGCATGAAGCCGGGATCCGGTTCAGTGAAGCGCCTTGATCGCGGAATTGTTCTGCCCGCCACGCTTGTCGTCGAGGAGAGACCGGAACCATGAAGATTGTCGCCCATCGCGGAGCCTCGCTGGAGGCGCCGGAGAACACGCACGCGGCCATCAACCTCGCGTGGGATCTAGGCGCCGACGGCTGCGAGATCGACGTGCAGCTCACGAGCGATGAGCGCGTCGTTGTGATCCATGACGAAACACTCACGCGAACGGCGGTGCGTGCCGATCGCGTTCGCGATGTGAGCTGGGAAGATGTCAGGCTCCTTAACGCCGGATCGTGGAAAGGCCCCGCCTTCTCGTCCGAGCGTATTCCGCTGCTGAGCGATGTGCTGGAATTCCTGCCGCCGGGCAAGCAACTGTTCATCGAAGTAAAATGCGGTTCCGAAATTGTCGATCCGATGAAGCGAGTCCTGCGTCCCCATGCCGCACGGCGGGACGATATCATCTTCCTCGGCTTCAATCCCCGGGTCATGGCCGATGTGAAACAGGCCTTCCCCGCGCACAAGGTGTTGCTGAACGTCGAGCCGCCCGAGACCAAGTCCGCGATATCGACAACGATCATGGATTCCTTTGCCGCGAATCTTCTCGAGGAGCGCTTAGACGGCATCAGCTTCGGCTATTCGCCGATGATCACGCCCCGTCTTCTGAAGCATGTAGCGTCCAAAGGCCTCGCTACGGCTCTCTGGGTCATCGATGAGCCGCTCGTCGCCGCGGACTACAAGTCTGCCGGGCTGGATGTCCTGATGACAAACGATCCACGCCGCCTATGCGCAGCGCTCCAATAGATTTGAAGGCATGGCTCGACCGCCTCCACGCCGCGTACCATCGTCGCGAATTGGTGCATCCGGATCCGCTCTCGTTCCTCTATCGGTACCCTGACGCGGCGGACCGCGAAGTCGTTGGACTTATCGCGGCCACCTTTGCCTATGGCCGCGTGGCCTACATCCTGAAGAGCATTGAAGTTGTGCTCGACCAGCTCGGACCATCACCTGCGCGTGAACTGGAGAAGGTTGACCGTCGAGAATGGGGCAAGCGGCTGCACGGCTTCCAGCATCGGTGGACGAAAGCCGATCAGGTTGTCGACCTGCTCGTGGCCATGCGGGATGTCCGTCGCACCCATGGAAGCCTTGAAGCTGCGTTTGTGAAGGGCTTGCGTCGTGATGACAGGAATGTCCAGCGGGCGCTGGGTGCGTGGACTTCGCTGCTGAGAACGGCGGGGAACATGACGAGTCGGTGCCTTGTTGCCGATGCCACGAAGGGCAGCGCGTGCAAGCGGCTTCATCTGTATCTGCGGTGGATGGTCCGAAGCGACGCGATCGATCCCGGTGGCTGGCGGGACGTAGCGCCATCGCAGCTCATTATCCCGCTCGACGTGCATCTCCACGGTGTCGCCCGCATGCTGAAGCTCACGCGCCGCAAGCCGGCCGACCTGCGCACGGCGATGGAGATCACCGACAACCTCCGCAAGATTTGTCCGGACGATCCCGTCCGCTATGACTTTGCCCTGACCCGTCCGGGCATTCGGGAAGGGATGTCCCCCGACGAACTTCGCGGTATTCTTCGCGCGTCATCCTCTGCTACGGTCACGCGCCATGACGCCTGAAAGCATTCCCTGGCTGGCCGCTTGTGTTCTCGTCGTCGCCTTCCTCTACTCCAGTGTCGGCCACGCCGGCGCGTCGGGCTACATCGCGGTCATGTCGCTCTTCAGCCTCGCTCCCGCAGACATCAAACCCACAGCCCTTGCGCTCAACATTATCGTGTCGCTCATTGCCACCTGGCAGTTCTGGCGTGCCGGCCATTTCTCGTGGAGCTTCTTCTGGCCCTTCGCGCTCCTGTCCATTCCGCTCGCATTCATCGGCGGCTACGTGAACCTGCCGACGCATGTCTTCAAGGTGCTCGTCGGCGCGGTGCTGCTCTTCTCCGCGTTCCGATTCCTGACGCGTCCACCGGCTGAGTCCGAAACCCGTCCTCTCCCGCGGCCCGTGGCGCTGGCGACCGGCGCCGGGCTTGGTCTCCTGTCGGGCCTGACAGGCACGGGCGGCGGCATTTTCCTGACACCGATCCTCCTCTTCATGCACTGGGCCAGCACGAAGCGCGCGGCCGCGACATCGGCGCTCTTTATCCTGGTGAACTCCACGTCGGGATTGCTGGGCAATATCAGCAGCGCGAAACGCTTCCCCGAGTTCGCGTGGATTCTTGCCATCGCAGCGATTGCCGGAGGCACCGCGGGCTCCTATCTCGGCAGCCATCGCTTCGACCACGTCCTGATCAAACGCCTTCTCGCCATCGTGCTTGTGATTGCGGGCTTCAAGCTGATACTCACGAAATAGGTAATGACCATGCAGAATGTTCTTAAGCTTCTCTGTTCCTGCCTGTTGATTGCTTGCCTCGAAGTCTCCGTTCAAGCCGCGCCGCGCGATACGCAGAAGGCGCTGCCTGGACCCGACGTCGTTGCGCGCTTCTCAACGGGGGCCCTCGGGCTCTACGCCATTCCGGAGCGGGGGTGGAACGGAGACCTCATCGTGTACGCGCATGGCTACGTGGCCTTCAATGAGCCGCTCGCGTTCCACAATCTCGAACTTGGTGACGTCTATCTTCCCGATGTCGTCCAGCGCCTGGGCTTCGCCTTCGCGACCACGAGTTACAGGCGCAACGGCCTCGCCGTGCTCGAGGGCATTGAGGACATCCTCACGCTCGTCCGCGCCTTTCCATCGATCAGCAACGGCCGGCTTCCCCGGCGCGTGCTGCTGGTTGGCGCCTCCGAAGGCGGCCTGATCACGACGCTTTGTATTGAACGGTATCCGCAGGTGTTCGCGGGAGGCCTCGCGATGTGCGGCCCGATCGGGGACTTCAAGCGGCAGACCGACTTCATTGCGGATTTCCGGACGGTGTTCGACGTGAAGTTTCCGGGTGTGCTGCCGGGAAATACCGTCGATGTGCCAGACGATGTGATTGCGAATTGGGAATCCATCCATCGTCCCGCCGTCATGGACGCCATCGATGCCAATCCCGGCGCGGCCGCCGAGGTGCTCCGCGTGACGCGCGCGAGCGTGGACGTCAACGATCCCGCGACGCTGGAGAATACGTTCCGCAGCCTGCTCTGGTATCAGGTCTTCGGCTCAGGTGACGCTGCGGCGCGTCTCGGCGGAAACCCGTACGACAACACGCGACGCGTCTACCGCGGGTCTTCAAACGACGCCTGGTTGAATCAAGCGGTCGGACGCTTTTCGGCGACACCCGTAGCGAGGGCCAATCTCGGAGCCTTCGAAACCACCGGCCGCCTTGCGCGACCGCTCGTGACGATGCATACGACGGGGGACGAGCTGGTCCCGTTCTGGCACGAGGTCCTGTACTACTCCAAGGCGAAGAACGCGGGCGGATTGAAAAACCTGCGCGTCATCCCCATCTCCCGCTACGGCCACTGCAACTTCACCGTCAACGACTTGTTCGTCGCGCTCGCCCAGCTGTTTCGCGAACTGAAGTGATAGGTATCGGATGAGCCCATGGAGCACCGAGCTACTGCGAGGTGACTCAGGAAATCTCCCGACGCGTCGCAGGCGCTCCGCGCTCCAATCCCGTGGTCGGGCGTTGCATGGAGCACGGAGCGCCGCGACGTGTCGGGATTGTTGTCCGGTACGATTCTCGTAAATTCGCGGCTTAACTTGACCGTTCCGGCTACGAACCGGCTCCCCCCGTGCGGGGTGGAGGGAGCCGATCCGGTTTGTTAGCCGAAGACGCCGATGCTGGCGACTTCGCTCCACTGGCCGACGGGCTGGTCCTTCTGGCGATGGATCGCCTTGTAGTTCCAGATGGCGCCTGTGCCGGGCGGGGGCAGGGCAGCGCGGTCGGTGTAGTGCGACTCGCTGCAGATCGAGAGCAGGGCGTAGGTGCCCGTACCGCGATCCACATGGAGTTCCGTGGTCGATAGGCCCTTCTTGACCCAATCGATTTGCGGGTGTCCGCCGTTCAGGCTGACGCTGAGCTCGGGCCGAACGTCCTTCACATCGACGTTTCTCGCGCCCGCCACGATGCCGAGGGCTACACCAATGGACTCGGTATAGTTCGGGTGTCGCTTGATGCGCGCGACCAGATCGCTCAGGTCGCTGAAGACGTCGGACTCGGCCGCCGGAGGAGCTGCGGGGAGAACCAGAGGTGCGGGTTGCGCACCAACCGCTTTCCCGCGTCGGACATCGTTCTTCACGACCGTCCATTCCGCCAGCGTCCGCGCCAACGCATACTTCGTTTCGCACACGAAGCGGAAGTACTCCGCGTTCTTCTTCACCTTGGCCACCTCGTCGGGTGCAATACCCAACAGGGAGGCAAGCGACTCCAATACCCGCACGAACGTACTGAACCAAGCGCTCAGCTCCAAGTCACCACCCGGTCGATAATTGCCTGTCTTCGTCATCGTCATACTTCTATCTTCATTCCTTCATGTTTCAGGCCCACAACCGATCCGCACCATGCGGACCGATCGGGCCTGTTGAAGAGTCAGACACTTCAGAAACGAAAACGTTCAACCGCTTTAAAAGATTTTTCACGAAATGCGGAAAACACCAACAAATCGCGCAAAAATAGTTTGAATCGACGCCAAATCGCCGTCCGATGAGCGCTCCGTGGCTGCCACCGAGCATCTGAATGCTGCATTCATGCCCTTGGATGCGGCCTCTGAGCGCTCAATGGCCGCCTGCGAATGCTCAAAGGCTGCCGACGGAACCTTGAATGCCGCCGCCGAGCATTCAATTGCCGCATCCGAGCCCTCGACTGCCACCTACGGGTATTCATCGGCAGCATTCAAACCCCCGAATGCCGCCGCCGGGTTCTCATCGGCACCCTTCACGGCCTCCAATCCTTGGAAAATGTCGAGACGGGGATGTCCAAGGATTGGAAGCCGTGTCCGTTTGTAGTGAGCGACGCCGGGCGTCATCGCCCAAATCGCGGCCGCCCCAACGGCACTTGCGTCGCGGCGTGCCTGACTACGAACCTTTCGCGAGAACAGTCACAGTGGGTTGACCTACAGCCTAAACCCCGACAGTCTATCCCCCTTCCTAGTCAGCCCGCACCCGCCAGCATATCCAACGGACTCCTCGCCGGATTCCGCAGATCCTTGACCACGTGCGTATAGATCATCGTTGTCTCGACATTGGCGTGTCCGAGATAGTCCTGGATCTGCCGGATATCGACCCCTGCGAGCAGCAGGTGTGTGGCGAAGCTATGGCGGAGGGTGTGGACGCTCACGTGCTTGTGGATTTCCGCGGCTCTTACGGCGTCTTTCACTGCACGTTGGATGGTCGAATCGCTGACATGATGGCGTCCGACGGCGCCGGAGCGGGGATCCGTCGAAAGCGTGGCGCTGGGAAACACGTACTGCCAACCCAGTTCGGTGCAGGCGTTCGGGTACTTCACGGCCAGCGCGTGGGGGAGGTTGACCTTGCCAAGGCCCGCAGCGAGGTCCTTCTTGTGCAGGTTGCCGACCTTCCTGATGTGATCGCGCAAGCGCGGAACGACTTTCTCCGAAAGCAGCGTTGAACGGTCCTTGTCACCCTTGCCTGCCCGAACGAAGAGCAGGTGGCTGTCGAAATCGATATCCTTCACCCTCAACCTGCAGCATTCGAGAACGCGGAGCCCGCCGCCGTAGATCAACTCCGCCATCAGGCTCGTGACCCCGGACATGCCGGCCAGCAGCCGACGCGTCTCATCGACGGAGAGTACAACCGGCAAGTGGGTGCCCCGTTTGGCGCGGATGCCCGCAGCGAGGTCGCCGGGTTCCAGCCCCAGGACTTCACGGAAGAGAAACAGGATCGCATTGAGGGCCTGGTTCTGCGTCGAAGAAGCCACGTTGCGCTGGATCGCCAGGTAAGCGAGAAAGTCCTTGAGATGGTTGGGCTTGATATCCAGCACCCGGGCGTCCTCCGCGGTCTGCGCGACGAACTTCATGAAGCGGTCAGCCCACTCGATATAAGTCTGTTCCGTCCTGTACGAGTAGTGCTTCACCCGGAGGCGCTGGCGCAGGGCATCGATGGCCCCGGACACCATGACTCGACCTTTCACATCATGGACCACCGCGCGACGCGAACTGAGCCAGTCGACGTCTTTCTGGAAGTTGTGGTAGTAGAGCCGCAGCGCCCGGTCCGCCTGCGCAACCTGCCAATCCTGAAACGTGCCCTCCCTCCGCAGTTCATCCAGGAATTGATCCACGCGATCGGCCAGACTCGTACCCACTTGGATGGGGCGGGTCAGGTAGCTACGCACCCAGCGGACGTAAAACGGCGCATGCTGCTCCTTCAGCATCCGCGACGAAACCAGCCATTCCGCAAACTTCCCCAAATCCATCTCATTCGTGTCCAGCGCCATACGCAAGTCTCCCATGATAGACCGCATGCGGCCTATCCAAGTAATAGACGGGGTAAAGGCTCACGAAAGAGGGTCAAAACAGGACTTCTCCCCAATGAGAATTCCAGGATAGACCACACGCGGCCTATCCTGGTCAAAACCCCCGAATAGCCGCATGCGATGCCGATACGTATGAACGATAGTTCCTCTACGTGCAAGCTGAATTAACGCGCTATCGCTTGGGCAAGATCGCTTTACGCTGACCCACCTTCCTGCTACGCTTCCGCCAGTGAAAAGGACGATTTCCCAATCACCTTTGAGAAACAAGTCATGGCACCAGCAAAAGTGTCATGCGTCCTATTAAACGTTCG
>CAZCZZ010000071.1:0-18014 GCA_964503335.1 uncultured Verrucomicrobiota bacterium | reverse complement strand
GACGACCACGGTGCGGGTTATGCGTGCAGAGAATGACGGAGAGTTTCATAGCTTGCCGGTATTCTGTCTTCCCCTGATTCGATCCACCGCGCCGACAAGCCAACGCGGCATGGATGCCCGTGAAGCATAGCGCAACGAAATCTCCTTCAGGTCGTCGTGCGCGATTCCGAATTCAACCATCATGCGCAAGCCGGCCATGTCTCGCCGCGACCAGATCAACTCCATGTGCTCGTCCCAGCACATCTGCATGCGATCCACAGCGACAGGAACAAGCGAGGCCCGGTCAGGCGATCCACGCAACTTCTCGACGAGGCGGAGGCGGTACCTGAATCCGATGATGATCTGCGGGACAATGTGCTTGCTCGACATCCCCTCATGCCAGCGATAGCGGAACGTCACCTTCGACGTGCCCACAAAAGGCGTCTCCAGCGACAAGCGAAGGAGATAGTCATAGTCCTCCCCCTGCACGCGGCGACCCTTATAGAACTCCACGATGTCGTCAAATCCCCCCACCCTGTCGAACGCCTCGCGGCGCACGACAGCAGATCCGATATGACAGAAAAGGTTACGCATCATGTCGGGAAAGCACTCTCGCGGCGCACCGTCGCAAGGTATCGAGGTCGGCCAGATCTCATTCCGCAGCCCAAAGAGCTGAGATCGACTGAAAGCCGCACCGGCATCCGGATACAGGTCGAGCAACCCCGCCACCGTCTCAAGATGATCCGGATTCCAAACATCGTCTGCGTCGAGGAATGCCACCGCGCTACTCGTGGTGTGGCGCGCCCCTTGGTTGCGTCGCGCACCCGGGCCGGCGTTGTCGCCATTCCTCACAATCGAGATATCGGGGACAAATCGTTCAGCGACCGACACCGTGCCGTCCGTGCTGCAATCGTCGACCACCACAATCTCGGCAGGCCTGCGTCGTTGTTCCAGAACGGATCGAAGGGTTTCTGCAATGTAGCCCTCGGCGTTGTACGCCGGTATGACGACGGCGATCGAGTCAGAATCCTTCACAGCGGGGTTTCTAGAGCAGTTTGAGAAGTACTTATAGCCGCGGCACTCTGCCTGTCACCCGCAGGTGTGGCTGCATCATGGTCTAATCCGCTCCAAATACAGGCATCCCGCGCAACGCGCTGCGTGGGATTGAAAAGTAGCAGGGCTTCAATGAAGCAAGGGATCAAGGCCCGGCGTTCCTGCTCATGGCATCAATTTCCTTGAGTGCTCGTTCGCGGTGCCCTTGGCGCCAGTCGTCGACGATCTTGCGCAGTGTGTCGCAGCAGGCGATGTCCTTTGCCGTGGCTTCGCTCGCCTTGGGAGTCGGTTCCGGCTTAGGCACAACAACAGGAGCAGGAGTCGGAGTCGGAACAGGAACGGGTTCGAGCATGGGTGCAGTCACAGGCGCGACCACCTCCGCCACTGAAACCGTGTTTGTGGGTTCTGCCGGCGACAGATCCACGGCCGGTGCGGCTGCCACGGCATCGCTTGAAGTCGGCGTGGCGGCGGGAGCGGGCTCCACCACCCCTGGCAAAGCACCCAGGGCTGCGATTTCATCGCTGCGAAGCACCCTGCTGTAAATCCTAACCTCGTCAATTCTTCCCTTGAAATACTGTGGTCTCGGAAGTCCTTCACCGGCGCGACCGATATTGAGACTCTTTCCGTTCGAAATGATCCGACCGATGTCATCCGCTGGACATGCGTGTTTCCGGCCGTTGGTATAGAACTCGAGCCTGCTGCCGTCGTATATCATCACGGCATGAATCCACTCGTTTTGCGCAATCTTCTCGCTCGGACAGTCCATCCCTGACGGATTTGTCAGGCTCGAAATTCCACCGAACACCTTGCCCCCCATGCTCTCGGGTTCAAGGCGTATCTCCCAGCTTCCCTCGCCTCCGTATCCCGCATTGACAATTCCGGCGTAGTCCGGCTGGTCACCGATCTTCTCGAACCACACACTGACAGACAGAGCCGTACCCCAGTTAACCGTCTTGAGTCCTTCCGCTTGGATGTACGATGCTCCGTTCAAGAATGCGGCATTCCCAAGCCTGCCGGGTATCGATTCCGCACCGGCCGTCGCGCCGTGAAAGTTGTTTCCGGAATAGTCTCTTCCCAGATCCGCCGGTTCATCGAAGCTGTAATAGGCAAGAAGTCCTTCGTCGATTTCCCCGGCGGATACCAACGAAGTCGACAGGACAACCAGAAGAAGGATTTTCATCATCATGACGGATCACCGGTGTTCAGAAGCTCATCCCCGGCCGGTGACACAGCGGTCTGCGAGGAATCACCCACAACTTCGAAGGCATACATTTTCACAAAACCTATGGTTTTGATTCTTACTTTCACGACCTTGCCCTTCAGTCCCGTCAGGTCGGACCTTTTCCCCCACGTCACCGTCATGCCGGTGGCGTCGGTCGTAATACGGTCGGCATCGCTGCCTGTGAATCCGGGTATTGGCTTCCCATCTTCGCCCAGCATCTCGACCACCGCCTCACCCAGTGACGCATCGATATTCAACTTCAGTGAAGAACCTTCCCACACAAAGAGCCGGGTCTCAACCACACCGGACATTGAAATCGATTCCAGATGGAATACGCCGTCGAGCCTGATCTTCGCGAGTCCGATAGCGGAGAGATGGGGTTCCGGACTTCCAAGAGGCGGCACAACGGTTGAGTTATTGTACGGCTTTGTCATCCCTCCGTAGTAGATAAACAGTTCATCACCGACCTCGACAAACGGGGTCACTCCAGCCCATACAGCACCCGCGTCGAAAGAACCGGGCGGCCCCCTGGGTATGAACGCGTTCGTGATCCCAAGGTATTTCCAATCCCATGTCACCCCGTTACGCGACAAGGCGAGGCAGTAGTGCACGCTTTCGTAGTAGAAGGAGATCTTGCCGATATAGAGGCCACCCGATTTGTGCGCCGAGAAGCAGTAGCTGTCTCCCACCGGAGGCATCTCCTCCTGCACAGCCAGAACCGGGGCGGCCCTTCGGCCTCCGGTAACCAGGCTCGACAGTGAGGCATCATCGAAGCCTGGCTTGATGAACTGCTTCATACCTCTCACCCTGCTGCCCACACGGCTTCGTGAAAACACCCGGTACGCCCCCAGTTCATCGTCGTAGAACAGGTTGTTGATCGTATCCACGCGGAAATTGTGTTCCTCGTTGATGTTGTGAAACGAGCTGTAGCGTGACCACTGGCCCCCATTATCCGAGTGTCCGAATATCAGTGGCGGGTCCGATCCGGCCGTGTCCCCGTAGGCTATCTTATAGCGGTACTTCGCTCGCTTCTCGTATGGATCATAGTAGACGCCGCCCGCATGGCAGGGATAGAGCACGGACCTTTTGTACGGCTTTGTCCAGTCAACGCCGTTCGTGGACTCGGCATATCCTATGTCCAAGGTCCCGTAATAGGTCGAACGACCGCAGTTGTACCACGCCTGGAATAAACCGTCCGGACGCCTCACCACGGAGATTGCGGTCCCCACGCCCGTTTTACTTTGAGGAGTTTCCCATTTCTGCGTCGCTTCGATGACCGGCTTGCCATCATTCGCCTTGGTGACCCGCCCCATCTTCCGGACAAAGTTCAGTTTCGTCGCGAGAACGGCATCGTCATAGAACACCTGCTTTCCAATACCGATTCGAAGCGGCTCGGTATTCCATCGCGAACTCAGTTCCGAGAGACGGGTCTGGTATGATGCAAACAACTCTGCGACATCAGGACCAGGGGTGGGCTCCACAGCCGGCTCGTCGACCCGACTCGTGGCCTTGACGATTTCATCTCTGTCGAGTCCTGCACAGCCGGCATGGAACAGGACTGCGCATGCAGCGACACATGCCCACAGTCCATGGGATCGGCGGCTGCTCACGCGCGTACGGTCTTCAATCGACATGGGTAACCTCTCGCTGGAACCGTTTTCATCCGGACCTCCCGGCCTTTGTCTGAAGGACAGTATCACGGCAACTCCGGCTCCGTCCCGAATGCCATCGCTTCACAGAACGCGTTCAGCGCCGGACAATCCTTGGTCGTCAAGCGGTCCGGATCCGTGATCCTGAAAACAGGCAGCCGACTCTGCGGATCCAACTTCATAGGCTCGAGATCGTACACCCTGCGGAAAAAAAGGAAGTGCACAAAACGTAGCAATGCATCCTCACGTTCGGGCGACCATCCTTTCACGCGCCCGTCGAGCAGTCCGCCGACTGTCTCGAAGTATTCGGTCGACGTCATCGGATCATACGTAAACCCCCGATGACAGAACGGCGATTTGCCCGCTGTAACCACAGGCTTCCCTTTCATGCACATCTCCAAGGTGGTAGTCGACGTGTAGGTGAGCCCAACCCGGGCCATACCCATCAAGGAGTAGGAGCTAATGGGTGATTCCGGAAGAACGATCCGGATATTCTCAGCCGATGCGTCGGGAAGTGTCTTGAGGTAGTCACCCGCCGGCTCCTCCGTCCGCCACTGTGACTGCTTTGATTCACCGGGGTGAATACGGATAACGAGTTGCCACTCCGGATGGTCCTTGAAGTAGCGCACCAACTCCTGAAGCCAGTCGAAGATGTTCCGGAAAGCCCTGTCCTTGTCGAGAACACCCATGTCGTATGTCAAATTCGTGAACGCCACGGCGATCGGGCGACCGTCGAGCTTCAAACTGTCGGCTATCTTTCCTGGGTCGCTCGTCACATCCTTCCACACCGCCGTGCCCAGATACCCGTTTACACCCAGCCACTTCCTGATGAATCGCTTCGTCACGCGCTGCTGGCTGTCGGTCAACGGACGACACAGCCTGTCGGGAGCCGTGAGACATAGGGCATCCGTGACTGACGCGTTGATACCGCCTATCACTCGATCGTAGTACGTCATCTCATGCGTCAGGAATCGGATGCCCCGCTTGCGGCAGTAGTCGGCAGCAATGCGTTCAGCGAAGAAGTCTCCGCTCAGCATCGTCACGCAGGCCGGCTTCACCCGGTCCAAGTGAACAGGCAACCGATCCGCCACGACAAGACCCGCCTTCAAGACCTGTCGATAGACCGGCACATCCGAATCACGCAGCGTACTGCGGCAGAAGAACCACGATACCGTCCCCGCGCAGAGCGCCCCGACGGCGACGCCGTTCCAGACGAAGTTTCGACAGCCATCCAGGTCCAGCGAACGAACCTTCTCCATGGCCTCGCGACACTCACTGGACACCTCGCCAAGGGTTTGAGCAGGAAATCGCCCGTGGTAGTAGGCCGCCTTCGTCCGGACACAAAATTCGCACGGCCGGTGCCATGCCTCCGGACTTCGCATGTTGCCCATGTTGCAGAATGGAAGTTCGCCCCTGCAGTCGAGGAACTCGACTCCATGACCACGCTGGAGAAGCCGCAATGCGCAGAGTGTGTCCACAGCAACGTGGTAGGGCCAACCGCGCACGGTGAAGAAGAGTACGCGCTCCTTCGCCGGATCAACGCTGTACGACTTCACGTCACGCAGCAGCTTGTCCCAGCTCCGCTGGACATGCGCCGACCGCCTTCGCGACGGCCTCTGATAGTCCAGCCACGCCGCAATATCCCACTTCAGACCCGAGAGCAGGTCGTACGCTTCGGGCAGATTCGTTTTGAGCCAGAGCTTCACGCGCGTTCTATCCCGATGGCAATCAAGCCTTTGCCGCCTCGATGACCAGTTCGCTTACGACGTCCAGCGAGTTGTCGTACTCCGGGCGGGAGAATTGCTTTTCGGAATCATCCGATGTCCCCAGCCAGGGCCAATCGAACCCGCGCACCCAAGTGTGAAGCTTCGCCCCGCCGAGCGTTGAGGGCAACCTTTGCGAGTCCACGCACGGTGGCATTGTACCGACTCCGATCGAAACGCCACGCGTCTCGCATATCGACTTCACGCAGGTCGGCGTACCCCGATCGTCGTTGACCAGCAACCGCCCCGGTCCCCTGCAACCGGCGAGATCGACATGGAGTGCGAACGCTGCCTCGGCATTCAGGGCCAGGGCCTGATTTGCGTGAATGGCCAGTCCGAGAGCATCGGGTGCAATGACCAAGCGCAGCGATCGTCGAGTTGATCGGCCGACGGATCGGACCCTGCGGACCATATCCATCAGGAGCACTGCCCCGCTGGGCCCGTGGTTGAAGGATCCCGCATGGCCAAGCGTGGCGGTGACAATGACCTCCCCCGACAGGTCACCTGGTGTCAAACATTCACAGACCTTCAGATAGCACAAGCCAAGGCCGATATCCACTTCGACGTCGTACTCGGTGTCACCAAGTTGATTCTTTAATTCGTCAGTCATGATGACTCCCCAGTCGCGCTCCTCACGCAAGGAGACGTGAGGAAGTGCTTGCGGGAGATCCCTGCGGGAGTGGACATGCGCCAAGAGTGTCTCACGGGTAACCCGACCACTGAAGGCCTGGCTGTAGGACGCGATCTGCAAGGTGCCGTTCTGCGAATCAGCGACAGGTGTCCCGTTTGGCAAAAGAATCCGCGCACGATGACCGACCCATTGCTCCGGTACGACCAGGCCGCCCGCCATCAGGCCGGATCGATACGAGGAGATGGTTCCATTCAAGCATCCGGAGATCGACTTAAGCACGGCTTCCACGCCATGGCTTACGGTATCACGCGGCATCCGTGCGATGTTTCGTATCGTTTCGCCTGGTCCATCGCTCTCCCGGAGTTCGACTTCGACTACGGGGACACGCATCCTCGCCTGCTCCGCCCGAACGAGCGCAGCGTCATCCAGAGCCGGACCCTTCGCACTCAACCAGGGCTCGCGCCTAAGCGCATCGACCCCGAAGCGGAAATAGGTTTCAGCATCGATTCCAAATACAGCTCCCAGCCCGAGCGGTGCGCGGAGACACAAGCCTTCACTGATCGCGAGGTCGGCAAGCGGCTGTCCCATCGGCATGCAATTGTCGATTAGTGGCGATGCGAAGTAGGCCCAGCGCTCCTTGCTCACCGATCCTTTGTCCCGGATGTATCCGGTGAACATCTTCAGGAAGCGGAAAGGCACGGCGGCAAGTTCTTCGATGTGATGCCTGAAGGTCGCCCAATGCATTGCGAGACCCACGGTGCAGATCACTGTCCCGGCGCGTCGCATTCTCTCGTAGATACTACCCGGCCCGTAGCACGTCATCGGCAGTTCGTGAAGCAACTCGCCCGCAAGCGGCCCCTCGACGCACACGGCCAGCATCGGATCGCGGGAGCGAAGCACTCCCGGTCGATTGCGGAACCATTCAGTAAACGGACCGATCGTGGATGGCGATTCCTGAACGTCGTAGACTTCGCGGCGACCCACGGAGTACGTATAGGTGGGGACCATGACGGTTCCCGATGGACCGACAGCTTCACGCAGCGCGTCGTAAAGAACCCTGCACGCGACATCGACGGTTCGACCTTCCTGCGCATAGCCCAATCGGCCGAGGCTGACGTGGCAGAATACACAACCGCCATCGCGCACGCCGACCTGCCGAAGCGCACTCACCACATCGGCTTTGCAGTAGCTGAGGCTCACCGCGCCCTTCCCGGCGTCGGCGTGAGTTCGAGCAGCTGCCAGAGGGGAAACTCCCTCGCAAAGGAATAGGCGCGCTCGTCGAGTCCTTCGGTACGTTCGCCGGCGAACAATTCATCCATCCATGAGACGGCAAAGCCGCCCGCAGCCAGAGCCTGCACCAACTCGGCCATCGTCGGAACAATCCGGAAGAGCCGCGTGCGATATTCCGTGATGGCTGCCCACGGTCTTTCCACGGACCCGAGCCAAGGCATGAGAAAGAAAGAGCAATGCGGCTCAAGGCTGATGAAGACGCCGCCCGGTTTCAGCACGCGGCGAATTTCGTCCAGAAGCACGGAAAGCGAATGGGTGTCCCGCGGTCCAACCGTAACGAAGTAGAACAGCAGCGCGTCACTCATGAAGACATAATCGGCCCACCCGGTCGGCACCGCATCCATCCCGCCGGGCGTTCCGACGGGCATGACATCAAATCGACTTCCCGACACGGACGCGGCTGACGCCTTTGCGATGTAGTCCGCACTGGGATCCACGCCCCATGCCTCGTGGCCCAAGGCTGCGACCTGCCGCGTATAGAGTCCGATGCCGCAGCCCACATCCAGGAAACGACTTCCGGGACGAAGCCGATTCCGGAAGTAGTCCTTCAAATAGGACTGCTGGACCGCACCATAAAGGTTGTCCGTTCGAACCGACTTCAGATCCGGAGCGAACTTCTGGTTCACCCACCAAGTCGACGGGTTGACTCTCTTCTCGATGAGCAGGTGGCGACCGAGCTGTTCGTGGAAATTTCCTGCGTGCTGGGCATCGACCAGCGACTTCTTTCTCTGAAATCGCGACTGATACGCTGCTGGATCGTCAACCAGCAGACCTTTGTCCACGAGCAGCGACAGGAATGCGTCCTTCGTCAACGTCTTGGACTCTCCCCAGGCGGCAGGATCACGCCGAATTCTTGTGGGGTCAGCCAGAAGCCCCTCGGTGTTGGAGAACCACTCAACGTTCCAGTACTCGATCCCCGATGCAACCTCCGCGGCGCCGGCAAGAACGGAAAGTCCGTCGGCTCCGGTTCCCACGGAAGTTCGCAGGAGCGGGTTGGCAATGATCCACCTGTCGGGGAACCCGGACTTCGCAGCGCACAGGACAAAGACCTCACCAGGAATCGTCATGACACGTTTCCGCCCCGAAGCCGCTCAATCATGGAAATGAGTCCTCCAACCCACGTGAACTCCTCGGACTGGAGGTCATCGGCGCCAAACTGGATGCCGAACTTCGCTTCAAATTCGCCGATCATTTCGACGATTCCCATGGAATCGATGATGCCGGAGTCGAGGTAGTAGCACTTGAGCTTGTCGGCTTCCGTAGCACCCGGAATCGGATTCTTTGATTCCAGGAACCGCAGCACTTCAGTCTTCACGTTCATGATGACCCCTTTCGCGTGGTGGAAGGCAATTCGAAGGCGATACACCGGCAAGGCGCCCCGTCTGCTCCCAGGATGTTCAACGGAAGCACATAGAGTTCGACGTGGTCCGTCCGGACCTTCGCGAGATTGTTCATGTACTCCAGGAAGATGACGCCCTGCCCCAGCATGATCTTGTGGACCGGCGAATCGTTTCCGCTATTTCGTCCGTGATCCGGACTATCCATCTGCGGCGTATCCATTCCCAGCAGGCGGACGCCCCGGTCGACCAGCCACTGCGCACAATCGTTCGAGAGAAATGCATGGTCCGTGTAGAAATTCATCGTGCCCCAGTGCTTCGACCAGCCAAGGTCGAGTATCAACCGCTTCGGCTTCTCCCGCCCGAGGACCTTTCGAAGGTCATCGATCTGAAGTTCCTGTTTGATGGAACAGCCGCGCAAGCGGACAACGCGGGCGGTCCCCACAAGCAGGTCCAGCGGGATGCTCTCTACCGTGTCCCCGCCCGGAATGAAGTGCCTCGGCGCGTCAATATGCGTGCCGATGTGCGTGCCCAGCACGATCTTCCGAGTCTCGCGGTTCTCTATGCCATGCCTACCGAGTTGTGTGATTTCGACAACGGGATGCCAGTGCACAGGGTAGGTGGTCATGCCCTCGTGAAGCGGATAACTCAAATCGATGATCTTTCGTGGCATCGCTACTCCTTCATTCCAGCCCCGAACTGGATAAGCTCAATAATCTCGTTGCCAGCACCTCGCACGAGTCCGATCCGAAGTCGCTGTTGTGAATTGTGGTATTCAAAGGGCTCCGCAACATGCAAGGCACCGGCCCGTGAAGCGGCCTCAAGCGATCTGTCCACGGACGTCGTCAACAACGTCACACAGCCGAAGCCCGGCGCATCCAGGAAGTACACGGGCGTGGAAGAAGTCCTCATCAGAATGATGTCCAATGACCACGCCTTCACGCGCGTGGCGAGACCCAGCCTCACCCACCGCGGCAACGAACCTTCCCCACGCGAGTGGATCCGGAAATCCATGGCCTCCACCCAGACCCGAGACGCATTCACTGGATCGGAAACTGGAAGAATCGCCGCAGCGACGGAGGGTGGATTCGACCCGCGTGTAGTTCGAACCCATATGGTTGTGTCGAAAGGCCCCCACCGATGCGCAACCGGCAGCTCCCCGAGGGACAGCGCCTCGGCAATCGCCGCCGCATGATCGTCTAATCCGTTCACACTCCCGGAAGCTTCCGCCCCCGGAGGTGCACAATTCCAAAGCGTCTGCATCGACGATGGAGTGCCGACCGGTTGCGACCCATGGTTGATGAGTTCCAGGGACATGCAATCCTGCCGATAGCACGATGCGAGGACATGACCCGGTGAGAACTCCCGTACATACCCCTTCTTGGCCGATGCGTTTGGCGACTCCGGCGTTATAAATCGAAGGCTGTAGCCCGCCTCGCACAGGAGGGCGACGCCTTCGTCGATACTCCCGGAGGACACGACAAGTTGACCCACACCTAGAATCACGTCGGTTGACCAAATTCACCGGCCTGCCACATTTCCCGCAGTCGATTCTTTAAAACCTTCCCTGTCGTATTGACGGGCAACTCATCGACGACGATCACCCGGGAAGGTGAAAAGGCCGCGCCCAACTGCTCCCGTGCATTCGACAGCAGGCGCTGCTGGATGGCCGCAGTCTCCTCCTTCTGCCTGATGCAAATGAATGCGACGGCATCCTCCCCATAGAAGGAATGCGGGACGCCCACCACCGCGGCTTGCTGGACATCCCGGTCCCCCAGAATCCATTCCTCGATGGCGCGCGGGCTGATGTTCGCCCCTCCCCTGATGATGAGATCCTTCTTCCTTCCGGTGATGAAGAGATGCCCGTCGCCGTCGATTTTCCCGAGATCGCCTGAAGGAAACCACGCGGGACTCGTTGAAGGATCCGGCAATCCCGTTTCAGGGTCCAAGTATCCCGCCATCATCCAGGGCACCTTCACATGGATCTCACCCTCGGCGGTCGGTGCAACGTCCGTCCCGTCCGCGCCCAACAATCTTAGCTCTACGCCTTCCAGAAGTTTCCCCACCGAACCGGCTTTGTAAGGCACCGCGCCCGAATTACTCGCAAGGAAGAGTGTCTCAGAGAGACCGTAGCTCTCATGCAGCGCGACACCGTATCGCTTCTCGAAGTCGATCTTCAGCGCCAGGGGAAGCGGTGCCGTACCAATGCAGGCCGCTCGCACACGCTCCCGGCAAAACACCTGCCCGCGGTCGCCGCGATCGAGCTTCAGAAGAGACGTCAGCATGCTCGGCACTACCCACAATGTATCCACTTCGTAACGCGCCGCTGCGGACCAGAAATCGAGCCCAAGCCGAGCATCGAAAGGGCCATTGGATACAATGCTGCCGCGCGCCACAAGAGGACAGAGTATCGTGTTCAGGAACCCCGCCATGTACGACATGGGCATGACATGATACATGCGCGTGTTGTCGTCGAACCCGAGCGACTTGTTGAATGCAAGGGCGCTCGCAAGCAGGCCCTCAACACGATGCGGTACGCCTTTCGGCCGGTTCGTGGTTCCCGAAGTGAATGTGATGGAGAAAAGGTCGCCCGCGGACGGAGCCGCGACCGTCGCGAGTCCGACTCCAGGATCGTCCATTCGCCATGTCGGCGCGTTGTCCGCACACTCCGAATCCTTGTGGAGCACGATCCGCAGTCGCTTCACCCCCGATACGGCCGCTACCGGTATCGCACTCGCCGTCTTCGCTGCATACACCAGTAGTGTCGCGCGTGCGTGGGCGAAGATGTAGTCAAGGTCTCTCGATGGCAGGGCCGGATTCACCGGCACGGCCACTGCACCGAGCAGGAGACATGCTAGGTAGGCGCACGCAAACTCGGGCGCGTTCGGCAGGAAGAGAACCACGCGATCCTGGTTTTGAACTCCGGCCTCCTTGAATCGCGCCGCCATGCACAGGGCCCTATCGAGGAATGATGCGTATGTGAAGGCACGATCACTTGGCGCATCGATGAAGAAGGTCCGTTCCCCTTCTCCGCGCATCAACGACAGGATGTCCAACCTGTTCATGAGCGACCCGCACCTGCGTGCCGTTGCGCGAACTCGATGATTCGCCCGAGGCCTTCGTCGATATCGGCGTCCGCCGCGGCGAAAGTCATCCGGGCAAAGCCGGACGCACATTCGCCAAAGCCGGAACCCGGCACCAGCGCGACCGATGCATCGTCGAGAAGTTGCGCCACCAGTTCCGTGGCGCGTTGCGCGAGCCGGCGAAAGTCCAGCATGACGTAGAATGCGCCGTCCGGCGACGTGAAGCCGACGGCGTCCTGCCCACTCAGCCGCTCAAGAATTCGACTCCTGCGCGACACATACTTCGCCACCATTCCATCCACATCCCGCGAAACGGACTCATCTGTCATCGCCACAACACCGGCGCGCTGCACGAAGGGCGCGACGTTGGTGATTGAGTATTGGCTGCACTTGAGCACCTCGGAAGCAACGGACGGCGGCGCCGCGAGATAGCCCAGACGCCAGCCTGTCATCGCATAGGTCTTCGAGAAGCTGTTGACCGTGACCGTGCGGTCACGAAGGCCCGCGAGGGAGGCTGGGCTGATATGTCTTGCCCCATCATAGATGAGCCTCTCATACACTTCGTCGGCGAGGACCCAGATGCGGGAGCCGTGCAGGGCCGATTCCAGCGTTTTGAGCATTGCCGCTGTCCATACACGACCCGTCGGGTTGGCCGGCGTGTTCACGACAATGACCCTAGTGCGCGGTGTGATCGCGGCTCGAATCCGATCCACGTCGGGAAGGAAACCGGAGTCAGGGTCCAGCGCCACGCGAACCGGCCGTCCGCCCGCCATCTGCGTAGCAGCGCCATAGGGCATCCACGACGGGTCCGGAAGGATCACTTCGTCGCCGGGCGAAACGAGAGTGAGAAGCGCACAGAAGATGGCGTGGGCGCCACCGTGGGTAACAAGGATCTCGCTCTGTGGATCATACGATACGCCGGAATCTCTCGCGAGTTTCGCCGAGATGCATTCCCTCAACTCCGGAAGACCCCGCGTATTGGCATAGTGCGTGTGCCCTTCCCGCATCGCGCGGCCGGCGGCCTCCACAACCGCAGCCGGCGTCGCGAAATCCGGGTCGCCGGTCTGGAGCTTGACAATCCGACGCCCTGCCTTCTCCAATGCGCGAACCCGGTCGGCCACGGCCAGCGTGATCGACTCCGAAACGGCGGCTGTGCGAGCGAACTCCGTCACTTGTTGTCCTGCTCGTGCCCGAAGTACTCGTCGAATTCGAATCGCGCCGTGAACACTTCCGTGTGTTCCGACTGGATGCGCTGGGCCAGTTTCTCCACGAGATCGACCGGGGCGTTGACCTTGTCCACCTTGCACAGCTCCTGGATGAGCAGCCGGGGGTCGACGCGGTAACGTGACGCGAACTTCCGAATGATGCTCATGTAGCTCGAATGGAACTGCGCATCGCCGGTCACCACATCAAGGGAACTCACGCCGCGCCGCCTGATCAGAGGCCGCACATACTTCTCACCGGCATCCATCACGGCGATGGGATCGATGCCGAGATTCATGCCGATCTTCCGAAGCACGACGACCAGCATCTCCGTCGCCGCATTGCCGGCACTGCGTCCCATGCCCTGCAACGAACTATCGACCAGCTCCGCGCCCAGCTCCACCGCCTTCAGCGTATTGCCGATGGCAAGGCCCAGGTTGTCATGCCCGTGGAAGGCAACCGGCACATCCGTCACATCGCGCACGGCCTTGAAGTACGCCTCCACATCCGACGGGAGCATCCCCCCGGCGGAGTCCACGACATACACGACATCCGATCCGTATTGGCGACTGAGCCTGGCCTTCTGCGCAAACTCGCGAGGCGAAGAGGCATAGGACTTCATGAAGTTCGCGGAAACGTACATTCCATGCTTCCTGGCGCGCTCGATGAACGGCGCGGACTTCTCCACGTCGTTTACATTCGTGCCGATCCGGATGAATCCCATGCCGTATTCCGCAGCCATGTCCACATCCTCCAGCTCGGCAATTCCAGGGATGCAGAACATCCCGAATTTCGCCTTTTTGAGGCTCTCCGCCGCGGCCTTGAGATACGCTTCATCCGTCTCCGCCGCTTCACCATGCCCCTTCGTGGAAGCGCGGAAACCGACCCCGTGCCCTATCTCGATGAGATCGAACCCGGCCTGCTCAAGGGCAGACGCGATGACGGACGTGTCCGTGGCCGTGAACTGGAAGTTGATGGCATAGCTGCCGTCGCGCAGGGTCACTTCAAGGATTCGCATAGCAACTCCATTTCCCCATCAGTCTGACGTTTCAGCGGGAACCAGAAGACCGGCGTCGCTCAAACGCTGAGCGGTTTCAATCAATCTGCCCACTCGGATACCGGATCGTTCAGCAATATCCAGGATATCGTGCTGACCATCTGAAAAATTCAACAGCCAGAATAGCGATCTCAACGCCTCATCCAGACCTTCTTTAGAGTTCATTGACGGGTAGATGCCACGGCGACCGAGGTTCGGTTCTCCAAAAGGCGCCGTATTACGCCAGAAGCGATTGCCGTCGAGCGCGCTCGCGATGTCGGCAACGGCTCTGATGGCGTCTGTCATCGCGACAAAATCCATGAGCTGCCGATTATCAAGCGAGGTGTGGTACTCATCGTACTTGGCGTATGGCGTGCGCATGACACTTCCCACCGGAAGGGCATAGCCCGGAGAGCAATACTGCCGCTCATCAGATCCATTGCCTGGATCGAAATCCATGACATCAAACGGACCTCGTTCCTTTAGTACGGTCATGGCCGCGCGATCCGCCAATGAATGTCCATCGCGCGTCCTCTTGTATGTCATTCTGCCCCGGTCTCCGATACATGAGAGAACATAACCGGCCTTTAGTTGCTTCCTAAGGTGGTCCCCCCGAACACTCAGAAAACAGATGGAGCCGATCGTTTCCGGGCAGATAACGAATCGGTACGTGAGTCTCCGGCGAGGTTGCGCCGATAGAAGGCGATAGACAAACGCCAGGGCGAGTGGCCCGGAAAGCTCATTGTTGGCAAGGGAGGGATGGCACAAATACGACGAGAGCATCACTTCTTCCGTCGTTTCGCCTTCAAGAACTGCTTCGCCAACTTCGACGTGCCCGGGTTGAAGCGTGGTGTCGACAACCACCTTATACTTCCCCGACCTCGGCAGGGTCTGGAACTCATCATGCGAGAGGCAGAAGCCCCAGTACTCGCGGTAATAGCTCGTCAGATATGGAATTGCCGAGGGCTGCCTCGGAACAGTGTGCAGATGGGTCGAGAGTTCATCAAACGTCAACTCACCCCTGAAGGGTACAGAATACCCCACCAAATGAAGGTTGTTGGTCCGGACGTCTGCACGACGTACGCCGTTCGGATCCACGATGTAAGCCTCATTGACGTTCCACTCCCGAGGCACAATCCAATCAAGAACACGTTCCCCTGTGGCAAACCGAAGCCTTTCCATCGGCATAATCTCGTCGAGAATCCGCAAAGATTGTCGATAGCCCTCCCCCGTAATGCTTCGGTTCAACGGCCACAAACGGTCGAAGTAGCTCGCAATTTCCGCAGGGGAGATGTCCGTATGCTGCATGACACCAAACTCTCTGGAACTGCCGGACGTTATCGTGCGGTCAACGCGCCGCATCGACCCATTTGCTCAATAGAATCAACTCGCGGCGCAATCCCGCAGCGTCGAAGGCGCGATTTTGTTCCAATCTCGAACGGACAGCCATATGGACCTGATGCGCAACGCTGATTCGAAACGCGATGCCGCGAGATTTGTTTCGCGACGCTTTTTGAAGAAGAGTACGAATTTCTGCCGCCATGACAGCCACCGACTTCGCATCTGCATAGGTGCTCCCGAACCCGTCGCGACCCGGCAATTTGTCTACACCCCTGTCAATCGTCTGGTTTGTCTTCTTTCCCCAATAGCGCAGGTCTCCTCCACCCATCCAGTTTCCTTCCCTGCCGCCGCGACGAAGCCTCGTGGATGTGTCAAAAACCTCACCACCCATGAGACGCCTTATGTTTCCGATACCCAGCCCCTTTAGCCGCGCCTGGACATCATCGTCCGTGTAGGCACGAAGATAAGGAACAAACCAGTCATCGATGAACTCCGCGATTCGGCGAACAGAGACACCTTGCATGCGAAGATGGAGCAGACCCTGTGTCATGGGTACGTCTCGAAGGAATTCACGCACCTGCTGGACCATGGCCCAGTAGATACCACCGGATCCGTAGAGATAGAGCCACATGCGACCACCGACCTTCAACACACGGCAGATTTCGGCAAGCGTGCGATCCGGGTCGCGGGTGTGGTGCAAGACGCCATTGGACCAGACAACGTCAAACGATTCATCGGGGAACGGAAGCTTCAAGAGACTGTGGCGAACAAAACTGGCGTTCTTGAAGCCACGGGACTTCGCTATTGAGCGACAAGTCTTGATGTTCTGCGAACTGAGGTCGACGCCAACGACCTCGCGAGCGCCTTGCTCCAACATGAGGATACTGGCTCGTCCGCCTCCGCAGCCGGCATCAAGACATCGTTTTCCAGCAAAGGAATCCGGCTTGATGCTGTTCGCCAGAAGTCGCCTTTCAAGAAACGCCTTGAAATCGTCGAATTCACGCTCGTTGTACAGGCTAAAGGTGTCGCCATATACCGATGTGACCAAGCGCTCTTTAGATGTCAGTTTTTTCATTGTCGCATTTCCTCTTTGCATACTACACACGAGTCGGCACCAAGAAGCCGCGCAGCGTAAACTTGGTGCTAGGCTCTCGCAATCTTTCCGCAAAATACACAGTAAAGTTCGCGGCGTACGCCATCAGGCAAAGCGAGGCGTAACTAAAGGCGTGGTAGTGCTCGATGAAAAACTCTTCACGACCCGAACCCTCGTGCGCCGCCATTTCGCCGTCGGGCACTTCCACATAAACCGCACCGCCCGGCCTGAGGTGGCGGGTCGCGCGTTGAAGCATATCGACCGGGTCAGGCACGTGCTCGAGTACCTTGTTGAAGGTAATCAGATCGTGCTGCCCGAGGTCGGTTGCCGTCATGAAGTCGGCCGATACCGCCTTCACGCCCACAACGTCCTTCGCATGCGCTGCGAAACGCGGATCAGGCTCAAGCGCGGTCCCGTCCCAACCAGCTTCTTTCATCCGGTGCAGGAATACGCACAACCCCGACCCGACATCGAGAACCGTTGGGTTGCGACCGCTCCGGGTCACGTGCGTAATCAACCCGGACGCCCATTCCTGAACCTTCCGTACACGGCCCACATTGTCGGACTTCTCCGGCGGAAGAGCGTTGATGCGATCAAAGTTGCGCTTGATTCCGTCGGCGCCATACGTCGAGGTCACGTAGTCCTTCTCGTACAAAGCAGACAGATCAAGCTCATGGACCGCTCGATAGTGTCCACACGTCGGGCAGCGATGGAACTCCCTGTGGTAGTCCGGTGAATCACTGAACGAGAATCGAGTCTCTCCCACCGGAGGCGAGTTGTACTCAAACGCCTTTTGCATCAGCGCGCCGCAGAACGCGCAGCGTGACTCAGATGCACTCTTCACGACTTCCCCCTGAAGAGAGTTTCGATTCGCGAAAGCGCTTCGTCCTCGTCCATCCAGCACAAGAGACTGTGCCCGCAGTTCTTCAGATAGTCCTCAAATGCCGGCTGCTTGGACGATTCCACAGCCATAACGTACGCCTTGCCGTCACTCCCCCGCACAAGTGCGGCTCGCAATCCGAACCGGCCCAACCGGCTATTCAATGACGGCGTGGCATAGTAGCCCCAGTCCTTGCGGCAGAAGTCGTACGCCGTCCCGGAGGCGGTAACAAAGGTCACCTGTTCATCCGCGTCGAGTTCGATGTGGGCACAATCCCTGAGCCGGAGCGATTTCTCCGCCGATCCCACAGTGAACTCACGAGGCGGCACGATCTCGACGATTCTCATGATGTTCTTCCATCTCTTGGTAGGGCGAAGCCTCCGGCTGAGCCGCAAGTTCGGCTCGGCGGGACGCCTCGCCCTACCTTTGGGAGGACGTCCACTTCCAGTCCTCG
>CAZCZZ010000070.1:0-18221 GCA_964503335.1 uncultured Verrucomicrobiota bacterium | reverse complement strand
CTGTGGCCCATCTTCGAGTCGGTGCGCGGGGAGAGTTTCGCGATCCGCCCGTTCTACTCGGCGTACGACATCCATGACCCGGTCCATCGCGAGTGGAATGTCCTCTGGCCGCTGATCCAGTCGCAACCCGGGCGTGGCACCGGCCGGGCGGTGCCGTTCTTCTGGGGTGACGACTACTTCGTCGGCTTCCCGCTCTATTGGCGTTACACCGGGGCCGATCGCGTGACGGATGTGTTCTTTCCGTTCTGGTGGTACCACCGCGACTCCGCGAACTACCGCCTCTACGCCGCGCTTGGACTCGTCGGCGCAAGCAAGTCCAGGGACTCGAAGGGCTGGTATGTCTTTCCCTTCTACGGCAGCCGTGAGGATGCACGGGGCGGTTACCACCGATGGGAGTTCTTGCTGGCCCATCAATACGAATCCTCCGACGGCGACTCGCGCGTCAATACGCTGCTGCCCCTGTGGTGGTTTGATCGAAGTCCAGCGGGTCGTACGTTCCTGTCACCGCTCTGGATGTCAGGCGAGAAACCGTCGGGCGATTCGTGGAAGTGCCTGCTGCCGGTTTTCTTCAGCAAGCAATCCGCGGATGAGCGTGCTTTGTACACGCTGCTCGGCGGACGCCGTTCGTCGTCGCACGGCTCCGGCTGGATCGCGCCCGTGCTGCTCTCCTTTGGCTCCCGAGACCGCGACAGCAGCAGCGACTGGTTTGTCTGGCCGCTTGCGCATGTGGCGAAGGATCGCAACAAGTCCGCGAGCCATGTATTCCCGCTGTTCTATACGTCTCGCGATGCGAAAGGGCGTCGCTTCGTATCGCTCCCGTGGACCGATTTCCGCCAGGCCAATGGTTCCGGCTGGCAGCTCGCGCCTCCTTTCTACTTCCACAACGAAAGCGCTGCAGGTTCCCGCACGCTCACGCCGATCTACTCGCGGGGTGAATCCGTGCGCGACCAAAGCACGTGGAGCCTCCTTGTGCCGCTGTATTACGCGGAGCAGAACCGGGACAGCCGGTTGTTCGCCACGCTGCTCGGCGGGTATCGCAGCGGCCGCGATGGCGAATCGTGGATGACGTATCCGCTGCTCACATGGAACAGCCGACGCGGCACGACCAACGACTTCTGGGCGCTGGCGCCGCTGGTGCATTTCCGCAAGGAGCCGGACAGTCGGCGCAGCCACGTCGTCCCGTTCTACTACTGGAATTCAGAATCGCGCACGTTTCTGTCGCTCCCGTATTCGAAGTGGGCCAGCGGGCGCGAGATGAACACTTTAATTCCGCCGCTGCTCGCATGGCGGACGGAGCGCGCGCGGTCCTCCGACCTGTGGCTGCTCGCCGGGCTCGGACGCTATTCGTCGGGGCCGGACGCCCGGGCGAGCTACCTGCTGCCGCTCGTCTATGACAATCCGAAGACCGGGACGCGACTGACACCGCTCTATTGCCGATGGACAGACGGCGAGGGGAGCAATGCCGCAATCCCGCCCCTGCTCGGCATGATGAGCACCACGGCCATGGGCACCCGCGAACTGTGGGCGCTGGCGGGATTGTACCATCATGAATGGGATCGGGACGGCAGCACGTTGCGCGATCATCTGTTGCCATTCTACGCCTATTCGCCCGGCAATTACTTCTACACGCTGCTCTTCGGCTCGAAAGGTGATGAGCGAAGCGGCCTGTCGTACTACTTCACGCCGCTGGTCGGATCGAGCCGCCGCGTGGATGAGTCAAGCTTCTGGGTCTTTCCCTTCTACGGTCGCACCGTGAACGAAACCTCCGGCGATTCGCGTGGTCACATCCTTTGGGGCGGGTTCAACAATCACGGCCAGAACCGGAAATCGACAATCTTTCCATTTTGGAGTCACCAGCGTTTCGCCGGCTCCGGCGACGGATCGTCCTTCGAGCGCACGAGCGCCGCTCTTTGGCTGTATGGCGACCGGCACGTGAAGAATGCCGCAGGCACCGAGGACAGCTCCTATCTGTTCCCGCTCTGGAGCCGCGACGCCGCGTCGACGAGGAATGGAGCATCCACCAACAAGACAGCGTTCCTGCTCGCCCTCTACGACACGAAACACGTCGCGACGCCCGCCGGTTCCAACTACCACCGCAAGCGGATCCTCTGGCACGTCTGGCACTATGAAAACACAGACGGCGACGTCAGCGTCGATTGCCTCCCCGGCCTCGCCTACGACCGGAAGAAGGACGGCTTCAAGCAGGTTTCCTTCCTCTGGCGCCTCTTCCGCTGGCAACGCGACGCCCAGGGTGATCGCAAGCTGGACCTCTTCTTCATCCCGCTGATCCGCGAAGGTTGAGCCTGCTAAGTCATTCTCAGCGCGAAACTCGTTCGACCTAGTGATTTGCCGTTTACCAGGATCTCGATGTCGTGTTTGCCGGGGTAAAAGGGGCGGATGCCGATGGGGCGGAAGGGGTGGTTCTTGGAGATGGTTAATGGTTCGCGATGGTTGATGGTTGAGGACTTCAGTTTGAAGACCTTGGGTTTCTGTTGGCCGTTGGCTTTGCGGTAGTACACGGCGTAGTCGATCATGAGGCGCTGGGGCGTTTTCGAGGTCGAGGTCAGGGTGAAGGTGAACGATTGAGTTTCGCCGACCGTGACCGACTTCTTGGACACCTTCAGGCCCGACAGGTTGACGCTCGCGCCGTGGGCGTAACCGAGCAGGCCGAGCGCTTCGGGGTGTCCCTGTTTCAAGAGGGTGCGCAGCGCGTGCTTCACGAGCCACTGCGTCTCGGGCTTGGGACTCTTCTTCCAGCGACGGAGCGTGGCGACGACCAAGTCGCCATGGTCCTTCGCGATGTCGTTTAGGTTGTTCGCGACCGACCGGCGTACGAACAGCTCGGCGTCTTCCTTCAGGATCTCAAGAATCTTCAGGACCGGTCGCGGATCCTTCACAAACTTTTGCAACCGCATGCCCCACGGGAGTCGCGGACGCGTCCCTTCCGAGGCAAGGCGGCGAACGCGCGGGTCAGGGTCCAGCGCCCAGGTCTCCAGTTCGGCGAGCACGCCGGCTGGATCGCGATCGAGGAAGGGACGGATGGCAAATTCGGCCGAGAAGCGTTTGGTCATTTCACGCAGGGCCGCGAGCGAGACTGCGACATGGTCCCGCCCGTACTCCGCGACAAAGGCACAGAGCGACATGACCGCGAAGTTTTCATCGGCCTGCCGGGGCTCCAGCGATTTCACCAGAATGGAGACGGCCCTCGGATAGTCGGGTGGAAGCTGCGCCTTCAACGTGTCGCGGATCAGGTAATTCCTCTCGTTCAATCCGAGGTCCGGGAAGCGCGGCACGATAGATCGTACGAAGGTGTCGGTATCAAACGCAGGCCAGGCCTTTTTGATCGACGCCGCGAGATCCCCGACACCGCGCTCATTGAAAAACAGTTCCCGCATAGAAGGCGTGCTCATGAAGCGGAGAGTTTTAACCACGAATGGACACGAATCGACACGAATATGAAGGAACGGCGAGGGGCCAGAGAGAACTTGATTCTCCGGCACAGTGCGACAAATAATCCTGCACCCGGGTGCAATTGCCCGGATTAACGAAGGGGGAGTTCGTGATGAAGAAGGTCCTTTGTGCGTTGCTGGTCGTCGGCATGTCCGGTGTGGCTTGGGGAGCGGATGAGGAAGTCGTTCCGGGGATGGCAAAGAAGTTTGGTCACGGCTTGGTCAACACGCTGACGGGAATCGTCGAGCTGCCTGTCCAGACCGTGAAGGGATACGAGAAAGGTGTCTCGTTCATCAAACACGAACCGACTTCAAAAGTCGTCGGAACGATACTCGGCTTCTTCCGGGGCATTGGTCACGGGGTGGGACGCACCGCACATGGCGCCGTCGATGTCGTGACGTTCTGGTCCGCCAACCGCGAAAGCAACGAGGGCATCGGCATCCCGCTCGATGCGACCTTCGCGTGGGAGCAGGGCGAGCAGTACAGCATCATGAAGCCGAACTTGAAAGAGGGCTTGATGCCGTACCCACGCAAGCTCGGCCATGGACTCGCCGACGGCTTCCTCGGCGTGTTGGAGCTTCCGGGTCAGATCTACAAAGGTGCCAAGTCGGACAACCCCGCAGCGGGCGTCCCCGTGGGCATTGTCAAAGGTCTCTGGTACAGCCTCAGCCGCGTGAGCACAGGGTTCACGGATGCCGTCCTCTTTATCGTGCCCAACCCGGAAGAGACCTATGGCTACGCCTACGACTGCACCTGGCCCGTATGCGGACTCTGCGGCTGCTGCAAGGATGGCGAAATGTGCGGGATGAAGAAGAAGGAGTAGCCATATACAGCCGGCTGCGCATGTCGTACCGTTAGGGGCGAACAGGGGGGGTGCATGCTTTGCCGGCTTGTCTTGGGGTTGTGTCTTTACGGTCTTCTGGCTTCATCGTCTTCTGCCCGTCCTCCCGTTCACACCCTTATCTATACGTCGGTTACCAGCGTCGCGGGCGGCAGCGCCCTGCATGTGGCGGTCGACCGCCCGGAGTTGTCGTCGCTGACCACGACCGGCGCGGTTCGCATGTACAACGCGGGCGGCAACCTGTGGATCGGGCGCGTCGCCGTGTTCGGTTCGGCGTCTTCCGGCGTGGTGACCAGCAAGTTCCTCACGCGAACAACGTCCAGCGGCACGCATTGCACGGCGGGTAACGGCAGTCTCGGTGGCGCTTCGTTTGTGACGAATCTCACGGTCTGGGACCCGGGCTACACCGGCAAGACGGTGTTCTACCACACAACGTGGACCAATGCGTTTATCCTCTATCGACTGGGCACATCGGCGACGTTTGTGGATGCACCGATGACGCGCATCGGTGCAGGCCGCTCTGCCGGTGAATACAAGTATCAAGTCACGGGCATTGGCGAAGCGGGCAAGCCGCTGGAGTTTGTGCCGCATGGATTCATTGGCGGGAGCGAGCAATACGACAATCCATCGTCCGGTGGCGTGAACAACAACTACTACACGCCGCTTGATGCGTTCTTCCTGCAGGACAAGAACATCTTCAACTACGCGCCGCCTTCCACCGTGTCCGCGCCCCAGGTCATCACGTGGAACAACTGGGCGTCGAGTTACACAGGAAACGGAATTCCGTCCCGCGGCGGTCGCATCTACCTGCCGCGCGGCTACACACAGAACACGTCGAAGAAGTACCCCGTCCTCTACATGCACGACGGGCAGAACGTGTTTGATCCGGGTGGCGCGTTCGGCTCGTGGTCGGCGGACGCCGCGGCGACGCGGGAAATCAGTCATGGCCGCATGCGCGAAACCATCATTGTCGCCGTAAACAATTCGAACAGCCGCATGAGCGAATACGGCACGCCGCAGGACGGCTACACCGGCGACTACTATCTCAAGTTCCTCGTGAACAACGTCCGGCCTGCGATCAACTCCACCTACCGCACGCTCACGAACTTCATGGACACCGGCAACATGGGGTCATCGCTCGGCGGACTCATCTCGGCCTACATCGGCCTGAGTACAAATGTCTTCGGGCTCATCGGCGCCGTGTCGCCGTCATACTGGTATGGCCCCAATTTCCGGTCGTGGATCAGCACGCAGCCGACGAAGGGCAATCGCATCTACCAGGACGCGGGCACGACGGAGGGCACCTCCATGTGGGACTACTTCTGGCCCGTGTACCAGTATTACCTCGAGGATGGGTACGTGGTGAACGACGACCTCAAGATCGCGATCGGGTGCAGCGAGGGGCACAACGAAGCAGCGTGGGCAAACCGCGTCGCGGGCGCCTTTCGTTTCCTCTACAACCCGTGGGACGAGGTCAACAGCCTCGAAACCAATGTCGCGCCGACACCGGGCACCCTCCAGTTCGTGGATGCGGCCACCAATGTGGTGGAGACCGCCGGAAGCGTCCGGATCTATGTGAGTCGTACCGACGGTTCGAGTGGCGCGGTGAGCGCCACGTATTTCACATCGAACGGGACAGCGTTGGCTGGGACGGACTATGTCGCGACGAACGGGACGCTGAATTGGACGAACAACGAAACGGCGACGAAGTTCTTCGATGTCTTCATCACAGATGATGCAGCCTACACGGGGGTCCGCGACTTCTCTGCACGGTTGACCGGATCGGCCGTGGGCAGTCCTTCCATTGAAACGATCACGATTACCGACAACGAACCGCCACCACCCCAGATCGCGATCACAAATCCTCCGGCCGATATCGTGGTCAGCGAGACCACCACCACCTTCGTTGTACAGGGTGAAGCGCAGGCGGCGAACTGGAGCGGGCTGGCCTGGAGCAACAGCCTGACGGGCGCAAGCGGACTCGCAGCGATCGCCAACGCGTGGTCCATCCCCGGAATCGGCCTCGGCGTTGGCACCAACGAGATCACCGTGAGCGCCACGAATCTATCGGCCACGGTGGTGACAAACGCCGCGGATCGCGGCGCGGACTCCATCTACAGCAACGGGTGGATCGCGGCGGACAATGGAGGATTTGGTTTTGGTGGATGGCAGCTCTACACCAGCTCGACCAACGTGAACATGAACGGACGCTTCATGGCGGTTGATGCCGCAGTCAACATCGGCACGCCGGCGTGGGGCCTCTACGCGAATAGTGGGAATCTGTCGGAAGCCAAGCGCTTCCTGACCAACGCGCTGGCCGTCGGACAGTCGGTCCGGGTCAGCCTCGACAATGGTTTCATCGACGCGGGAAGCGGCGTCGGTGTTGCGCTGCAGAACGCGACCGGCCAAACGCTATGGGAATTCTACTTCAACGGCGGCGACCAGGTGTACAACATCAGCGGCAGCACGACGGATGTGGGTTGGACCAGCAGCGGCATCGATGTCGAATTCACGTTGTCGGGTCCCACGGCCTACACCACGAAGATCACGCCCCTGGGCGGCACGACCCGCACGAACACGGGCAATCTCAATGCCATGCCGAACACCACGATCACGTTGTTCCGTGCGTGGAACTACAACGCAGGGGCCGGCTCCGATTACGATGTGTTCTTCAACAACCTGCAGCTCCTGTCGCCAGGACCGGGCACGAGCATTTCAACGAGCGATAGCGTCCGCATTACGCGATCCGGCGTCGCCTACCATGACGGAATACCGCTGGCCTGGTGGAATCGCTACGGCCTCGGCACCAACAGCGCGGCGGCTTTGGATCATGACACTGATTTCGCCAGCAACTGGGAAGAATATGTCGCGGACACCGATCCCACGAACTCCGCGTCCGTGTACAGCAACCGCATCGTGACCGCCAGCGGGCTCGGCACGCTGACCATCCAGGCGGGTCCGCCCACAACCAACAGCCGGATCTATGACGTGTGGCATGGAACCAACCTGCTTGAAGGCATCTGGAATCCGCTGAACCTGAACGTCCCCGGCGCGAATGACGGAAGCGCCCTGATGATCACAGTGACGAATCACAGCGACGCCGGCCAATACCGCACCAGCGTCAGGGTTCCGTAAAAGCAAAGAGGGTTGACCGCGAATTTACGCGAATGAGCGCTAATTATCAGAGTAAGAAGATCGCCGAATCGACCAATTCGCGAAAATTGGCGTAAATTCGCGGTCCACAAGTCGTCATGGTCTGCGTTACATTGCGCGGCATGCGCGGACGAAAACAATCTGGACCGGAACGCATGTGCGATACGTGCGGGAATGATGTTCCCGTCACCGCATCGGTCTGCCCTTTCTGCCAGACTCCACAACGCGCTTTCGCCGTCGCGAAACGCGTCGAGGTTGAGACCTGCAACATCAAGGATGGGCGACCCATCGCGGACGACGCGCTGCGTCACATGGATGCGGCGATTTCACGCGCCAAGGCGGGCGGGACGAGGGTCCTTCGAATCATCCACGGCTGGGGTTCTGGCGGTGTCGGTGGCGTGATCAAGCAGGAGGCGCGGGCCAGTCTCCGGCGCATGCGCGTAGCCGGGACGATTCGCGGTGTAGTGCATGGCGAGGATTACAGTGACCGGACCAATGCGGGTCGGTTGCTTCTTCAGCGCTGTCCGTCGCTCCGCAATGAACTGCGAACGGACAGCGGGAATCCCGGGATTACGTTCGTGGAATTGTGATCAGCACCGGGTGATGGTCGCTGGTGTCATCGGCCACGGGTACCAGTTCGGCGCGGAGCTTCCCAAGTCCCTTTGTGAAGAAGTAGTCGAATGTTGTCGGCAGGAAGACGCTACCTCCGCGCCATGTCTGGCGGTCCTCTGGCGGTACACCTTCCCAACAATTGTGGAAGCCGCTGCGTACCATCATTTCGACGACATGATCCTTGAACTGGCCGTCGTGGTTCGTGTTGATGTCGCCGCCGACGATGATTCCGCGGATCTCGCCCTTGAAGACGGTTTCCTCCATGTCCTCGATGTGGCGAAGAAGCGAGCGGGCGCTTTCATCGCGCCAGATGGTGTTGAGTTCCGCGATCCGCGCATCGCCCCTGTCTCGGTTGCTTTTGAGATGAACGCCGTACACGAGGATTAGCTTCTTGGAACCTGGATCCTCGATGGCGGCGAAGCTGAAGCCGCGCGGAACGGAATCAATGGCGGACTGCCACTTCTCCGACCAGGACGCGATGCAGGGAAGCTTGGATGCGATCCCGATCTGCTGTCCCGCGATGCTCCCGGTTGCCGGGTCCCTGAACGCGGACACGACGGCCGTCTTCAAGCCGGGCAGGGCGGAAACAAAATCATCAAACACCTTGTGATCGCGAATCTCCTCCGCGATCAGCACGTCGGGCGCGAACTCCTTCAAGGCCTTCTTCACCGCCGCCATGTGCGTTGCGCCATCCTCGGGCGTGGCATCGGGCTTGCGCCCCGGAAGCCACTCAACATTCCAGGTCACGACGCGGAATCCATCGTTGGTATCGGCGGCATGGACCGGCGCGGCACAGAGAAAGGTGAAGAGGGCGAATAATGTGCGAAAATATGAAACAAACCTGCAGCCAGTCATGAAATCCCCCGAATCTCACCCATCCATGTATTGGAATCGTGTGAGCCGGACATTGGACGCATGTAAGCGATTTGTGTTCAAGGATTCTTTTGAAGCGTTGCGCCGGGCTGCGCGGAAAACCAGTGCCTGGTCCGGTTGCAGGCGGTGCATACCGAAAGCATAACCGGCACTTCGACCAGGACGCCAACCACGGTAGCGAGCGCTGCCCCCGACTCGGGTCCGAACAGCGTGATGGCCACGGCCACGGCGAGCTCGAAGAAGTTGCTCGCGCCGATGAGCGCGCCGGGCGCGGCGACGTTGTGCGGCACCTTGAACCACTTCATCAGGCCGTAGGTGAGCGACGAGTTGAAGTAGACCTGGATCGTGATCGGAACGGCGATCAACGCCACATGCAGCCAGCGGTTCGTGATGTTGTCGGCCTGGAACGCGAAGATCAGCACGAGGGTTGCGAGAAGTGCGGCAATCGTGAGCGGATGAAAGAACGGCATGTACTTGGTCTCAAACCACGCCTGTCCCTTGGCCTTGATGAGGAGGTGACGACTCAAGCTGCCGAGCGCCAGCGGGATCACGATGAAAGCGATGACGCTGTAGAAGAGGACGGGATACGGAACCGTCAGGTCGCTCGCGCCGCTGACGAGGAGCCCGACAATCGGCACAAACGCCACGAGCATGATGAGATCGTTCACGGCAACCTGTACAAGGGTGTACGCCGGATCGCCATCCGTCAGGTACGACCACACAAAGACCATCGCGGTGCACGGCGCGGCGGCGAGGATGATCGAACCCGCGAGATACTGGTCAGCCAGTTCGGGTCCGATCCATGGCTGAAACAGGTGCTTGAAGAAGAGCCAGCCGAGCGCAGTCATCGACAACGGCTTGATGATCCAGTTTACAAAGAGCGTGACCATCAACCCGCGTGGCTTCTTCCGGACATCGAGCAAGCTGCCGAAGTCGATCTTCAACATCATCGGATAGATCATCAGCCAGATCAGGACGGCGATCGGCAGGTTGATCTGGCTCCCCGCGCCGAACTCAATGCCGCGGATCACATCGACGGCACCCGGAAGCAATTTCCCCAGTACCACCCCGATGACCATGCACAACCCGACCCAAAGCGTCAGATACCGCTCAAAAAAAGCCAATCGCTTCTGATCTGTCATTTGAATGCCTCTGATTTCTCAACCACGAATGGACACGAATAGACACGAATGTTCCGATTCCGGAATCCTGATTCGTGTGAATTCGTGTCCATTCGTGGTTAAACCTTCTTCAGTCCTTCCGGCAACGTCTCGACAAACCCGCGGATTTCATCGCGAACACGCCTGTAGTGACCGAGCGCTTCTTCCTCGGTCTTTGCGGTCTTCGCGAGTTTTGGAGGGTCGTCGAAGCCGACGTGGACCACTTTCGCCTTCTGGCCGAGCCAGGCGGGACACGTCTCGTCGGCGTGGCCGCAGACCGTGATCACGACATCAAGTTTCACGTCCTTGAGTTCGTCGACTTTCTTCGACCGCTGCTTCGTGATGTCCACGCCGGCTTCGGCCATGACTTTGATGGCGTCCGGGTTCATGCCGTGGGTTTCGATGCCGGCGGAGTAGGGCTCCAGGACGTCGCTCTTCAGCGCGTGGGCCCAGCCTTCGGCCATCTGGCTGCGGCAGGAGTTTCCGGTGCAGAGAAAGAGGATTTTCAGTTTGGGCGTTGCTGACGGCATAGAACCTCCAGGTCCTTCTTCTTGATGGTGGCGAGGGACTTCAAATCGGCGCGGATTTGCGGATCGTCTTTCAACGGCGACTTGATCCAGCGCAGGTCGGGCGACGGCGACGCGAGGCGATAATAGGCCCACCGTCCGTCCTTTCGGACATCGACAAGCCCAGCCGCCGAAAGCAGCGACAAGTGTTTTGACACTGTAGACGTGGCTAGCTTGAGGACGCCCACGACCTGGCAGACACAGAGCTCGCCTTCCTGCAATAGCATGAGGATTCGGATGCGCTGTGCATCGGCGAGCGCCTTGGTTACGGCGAGCACGAGTTTCAGCGGACTGTGCTTCATGGTTTGGTCTCCGTCATCGGTTGCGCCGCGAAAAATTGCGCGAGGCCTTCTTCACCGACAGGCTCATGGGCAAGCCACGGGAGAAGCACGGCCCGTTTGCCAAGGCTCTCCGCCACTTCGCGGATGTATGGGATCTCCCGCTGGCCGCGTGACACCAGGAGGGCGTCGCTTGTTTCGGATCGCAACAAAGATTGGTTGATGACCCACGCAAAGGGTTCGATTCCAGCGCGCCGGAGATCGTCCTGCAACTGCGCCGCTTCGTGAACAGGCGTAGCTTCAGGAAGCGTCGTGATGATGACGCGCGTAAAGTCGGGAGCGCGCAGGCGAGGGAGGAGTTCCCGCACGGCCTCCGGCAGTTCGCTGCCGAGTCGCGAAACTTCGCGATGGTAGGCCTCCGTCGCATCGAGCAGGAGCAGGGTGTGGCCCGTCGGGGCCGTGTCGAGGACGACGAAGCCGGACGCGCCTTCCGCCACCGTGCGTGCAAAGGCGCGGAAAATCGCGATTTCCTCTGTGCAGGGCGATCGCAAGTCTTCCTCGAGCAGTGCGCGACCATCGGTGTCGAGATCCTTGCCCGCGCTGCCGAGAACTTCCTGCCGGTAAAGGGCCGTCTCGCGCTCCGGGTCTATGGTCGTGACGTGCAGTCCTTCGCGTATGCCAATGGTGTGGTCCACATGTGCTGCCGGGTCCGTCGTGCTCAGCGTCACGCGGTGGCCGCGTCGCGCCAGTTCACTCGCGATCGCGGCGGCAATCGTCGTCTTGCCCACGCCACCTTTGCCCATCGTCATGACGACGCCGTGGCCGGATGAGGAAAGCGCGTCGACCAGGCTGTCCAGCGTGGCGGGGAGGGTGAGGGTAGGGCGAGGCGTCCCTGCCGAGCCGCTCACAATCCCCGACGGCTCAGCCGGAGGCTTCGCCCTACCAACGAGAGATCTCAGAGACTCGACGCCGAGGAGGTTGTGGGCTTGGAGCGTGACTTGGGTGGCGGGCCAGCGTGAGAGGAATTCGTGATAGGCTTCGCGAGCCGCGACGCCGCGCTGTTCGTACGCAGCGGCGACCGTGTCGTTCTCGTCGGACGCATGGAACACGCCGTTCACGATTACGCGCTGATTTGTCACGCCTTCGACGGCGAGCTCTTCGCTGGTCCGCTGCGCTTCGCGGAGCGTGGCGGTTTGTGACCGGGTGACGAGAACCATGACGGTGCGGTTGCCGTCCCGGAGTTCGGCGAGGGCCGTGCGATACATGACCTCCTGCGCCTTGAGGCCTGCGAGCGGCCCGAGGCAACTCGTGCCCGACGTGTTTGTGTCCATGAACTCCGTCCATGCGCGTGGCAGCGTGAGCAGGCGCAGCGTATGGCCGGTTGGTGCGGTGTCGAAAACGATGTGGTCGTAGCCGGAGGTGCGGTCAGGATTCCCGAGCAAGGTGCAGAACTCATCAAACGCAGCAATCTCCGTGGTGCAGGCGCCGGACAGTTGTTCCTCCATGTTGCGGACAAGGGCGGCGGGTAGCGCGGCGCGATACGGTTCGATCAGTCGCTCGCGGTAGGCGCGCGCCGCTTCGAGCGGATCAATGTTCAGGGCATCAAGCCGCGGCACGCCCGCTACAGGTCGCGCCGCCGGGCCCAAACGTGTTGCGAGGACCTCGTCAAGGTTCGACGCGGGGTCCGTGCTCACCAGAAGCACGTGTTTGCCCCCATCCGCCAGCGCGACCGCCGAGGCACAAGCGAGCGACGTCTTGCCGACGCCGCCTTTGCCGGTGAAGAAGAGGTGCCGCGGAACGTTCTGGAGAAACTCGCGCATAGGAGCCTAGCAGCAGCCGGACGAACCACAGCACGGCTTCGGCGCGGGTGTCGCGGCCTTGTCATTGACGGTGACGCCAGCCCAAGCCGCGAGCTGTTCGCGCGTCGGATAGGTGCCGCGGCTCACAATCGTATCGCCCGCAAGAATGAGCGGCAGGCTGTCGGACGGATCTGCCGCCAGCGCCGCCACGACCACGGGATTCGAAGCAAACGAGCCGGGCTCCTGGGCGGGGTTATAGCGCTGAACCGTTACACCTTGCTGCTTCAGCCAGTCGAGGTCGGCGGCAAAGCGCGGAAGAACCGGGTCCACGCGCGGGCCGCAGACGCCGGTGGAGCAGCACATCGGGGGATCGTAGACGGTGATGGTGGTCATGGGGTTCTCATTTCGTTGTATGACGAAATAAGGGAATGGATGAAAGATGTCAAGAGGCGTCGCGGGCGCTCCGCCCTCCATAACCCGGCTCGCGCGTGACCATGGAGCACGGAGCGCCTGCGACGTGAATCGAAAGCGTCCTACAGCGTCTTCACCAGCTTGATCAGCTCGTCGAGGCGGGCGTTGGCGGTGTTGGCTTTGAGGCGGGGGAATTTGTTGCCGACGGTGATGAGGTCGTTGCGACGGGTGGCCATGACTTTGCCGTTCTCGACTTCCAGCTTCTGGATGCGGCGGCCGGATGCGGCGACGCGGAGACGGGCGATTTTGAGGAGGCGTTCCAAGGCTGGGGGGATGCGACCGTAGCGGTCGCGCATTTCGTCGCGGATAGCGTCGACTTCCGCATTCGTCGCAGCGCCGGCGAGTTTACGGTAGAGCGCGATGCGCTGCGTCTCATCGTCGGCGTAACGCGTCGGGATGACGGCCGAGTCGTCGCCTTCCGCCGAGCCCGGCGCGAGGTCGATGAAGTCGAGGCGCAGTTCAATGTCCACGATCGGCGGCAGCGGTTCGCCTTTCATGCGGGCGACCGTGCGCTTCAAGAGCTGGCAGTAGAGGTCGAAGCCCACGGACGAGATGTGTCCGCTCTGTTCCGCGCCGAGCAGGTTGCCGGCGCCACGGATTTCGAGGTCGCGCAGGGCGAGCTTAAAACCAGCGCCCATGTGGGAGTACTTGCGGATTGCACCGATGCGTCTCCGCGCCTGGTCGAAGAGCTGTGCATGCTTCGGCAGCAGGAGGTACGCATAGGCCTTGCGTTTGTAGCGGCCGACGCGGCCGCGCAGCTGATACAGCTCGGCGAGTCCGAACCGGTCGGCGCGATCGATCAGGATCGTGTTCACGTTCGGGATATCGAGTCCGCTCTCGATGATCGTGGTGCAGAGCAGGATGTCGAAATCGCCGCGCACGAACGCGCGCATGATCATCGCGAGCTGCTTCTCGTCCATCTGTCCGTGACCGATCTCGATCCGTGCCTCGGGCACAAGCCTGCGCAGGCGTTCCCAGACCTTCTCGATGGTCTGGACGCGGTTGTGCAGGAAGTACACCTGGCCCTCGCGGTTGATCTCGTTCATCACGGCGTTGCGCACGACCTCGTCGGAGTTCTCCGCGACGATGGTTTCAATCGGCATGCGTTCGATGGGGGGCGTCTGGATCGTGCTCAAGTCGCGGGCGCCGGTCAGACTCATATAGAGTGTGCGCGGAATCGGCGTCGCCGTGAGCGTAAGCACATCGATAAGCCTGCGCATTCCTTTGAAGTGTTCCTTGTGCTTCACGCCGAAGCGCTGCTCCTCGTCGATGATGAGCAGGCCGAGCTCCTTGAAAACGACATCCTTCTGCACGATGCGGTGTGTACCGATGACGATGTCCACGGCGCCTTCGGCGACTCGCGTCAGGATCTCGTTCTGCTCGGACCGCGTCTGGAAACGGCTCAGCATCTCGATGCGGACGGGATACGCGGCCATGCGGGTGCTGAACGTGTCGTAGTGTTGCTGGGCGAGAATCGTCGTGGGCACGAGCATCGCGACCTGGCGTCCGTCCATGACCGCCTTGAACGCGGCTCGCATCGCGACTTCGGTCTTTCCGAAACCCACGTCGCCGCAGACGAGACGGTCCATCGGGCGCGTATTCTCCATGTCCAGTTTGACGGCGCTGATCGCCTTCTCCTGGTCGGGCGTCTCGCGATACGGAAACGACGCCTCAAATTCCTGCTGCCAGTGGGTGTCGGGGCTGAAGGCGTGGCCGGGCAGGGCGTCGCGTGTCGCCTGCGTTTCGAGCAGGAGGCTGGCGAGATCCTGTACCGCATTCTCGGCGGCGATCTTTTCCTTCTGCCAGCGTTTGCCGCCGAGTCCGTGCAGCTCGGGGCGGCGGCGACCGAGGCCGACGTATTTGCTGAGGAGGTGGGCCTGGGCGACGGGGACGTAGAGCTTGGCCTTCCCTGCATACTCGACCGTCATCACCTCCTGCATCGTGCCGTTGAAATCGATCTGGTAGAGGCCGAGGTATTTGCCGATGCCGTGGTCGACGTGGACGACAAAATCGCCGGGCTGGATGTCGGTCCACTCCGCGATACGCTCGGAGGAAAGGCGCGTGCCCCCGGGCTTCGGCGAGTGGGGATCATAGCGGCCGCGCAGCGCTTTGCGGTGTCCGTAGAAATCCGCCTCGGAAACGATCATCTGTTGCGACGGCGCGTAGATGAATCCCTCGGACAGCGCGCCCACGAGCAATTCGAGCTTGCCGCCGCCCTCCGTGGCATGGCCGTAGGTTTCGTCAAAGCGTTCGCGCGCGCCCTCGGTGGCGAAGTAGAACTGTACGGTCCAGCCCGCGTTGGCGCGGTCCTTTGCGACCTGCATGAAGCGCTGGCGCTCTGCCTCCAGGATGTCGGGCCGAAACGTGTCGCCATCCACCGCGGGCAGGCCTTCGAGCGGCGTGATGGCGAAGACGTGCGTGTCCGGCGTCTCGGCGATGACGAAGTGAAGCTGCGGATGGTTCGCCAGGCGCGATGTCACGTCGGCGGAATCGAGGGCGACATTCGACGCGTTGGCGGTACGGATTGCCTCGTCATAAAGCTCTGCGTGATGCGCCACGCTTTGGGCGTCGTGCAGGATCCAGATGGCGTTGGCAGGGATGGAATCGAATACGGTGCCTTCGAGGTTCGTTCCTTCGGCGGCCTGCGTGATGGTGACGGATTTCAAGTCGTCGCGTGACCGCTGCTCCACGGGGTCGAAGGTGCGAAGCGAATCGACCGTGTTGCCGAAGAGTTCGATGCGAACCGGCCAATCGGATGTCGGCGGCCAGATATCGAGCACGCCGCCGCGCAGGGCCATCTGGCCTTTCAGCAGGACCTCGGATTCCGCGTTGTAACCCTTATCGAGGAAGTCCTGAAGGAGAGCGTCGAGTTCAATGTCCTTCGCCACTTCAAGCAGTGTGACTTCACCGCCATCGTGTCGTCGTCCCGGCGTTCGTTGCATCACAGCCTGGACGCAGGTGGCGACGAGCAGGGGCGGCGGGTCCTGGACGCAGCGCTGGAGGGTGGTGAGCCGGTCGCCGACGAGGTCGGGCGACGGAGGCGAACCGTGTCCGGGCAGGGACTCCCAAGCCGGGTAGTAGAGCGGGCCTTCGGATCCTGGCGGGGTGAGCGACGCGAGGTCTTGGAAGACCTGGTCAAGGGACCTTGGTCCGTCCGTGACCACGACGACGGGTCGCCCTGTCACAAGGGCCAGTCTCCACGCCAGCCACGCCGCTGAGGCGCTGGGTACATGGCGTGCGCTGCGGATACCGCCACCCGGTAGAAGCTGCGCGAAGACACTATCTTCCCGGGTGAGCAAGGGGTGAACGGATTCGGGCGACATGGCGGCAAGCAACGTAGGTTGCTACGGCGCAGCGGTCAAATCGTCGATTTTCGCAAATACGCAAGAACCGTGCCGAAGATAGCGAAAATCGGCAAAAGACCTTGTGGCGTCCCGCCCTGTGACCTAGCATCGGACTCGTGATGCGTTACGGGTAATCAACATGGCTGATCAATATCTTTCCCAGATGCAGCAGCAGCGCCAGCAGATGGTGCTCGCGCCGCAGTTGCGTCAATCCCTCGAACTTCTCCAGGTCCCCGTCCTCGAACTCCGTTCCCTCGTCCAGGCCGAGATGGAGCAGAACCCGACGCTGGAGGAAGTCACGGCGGATACGCCGCCGGAGGTCGAAGCGCCGGCCAAGGTGGAGGGCGAGGCGGCCCCGGTGGAGAAGCCGGAAGCCGAGCGCGAGCGTGATCACGATCCGATCCCCGAGCCGGCCGAGGAGCGCGATGCGAACGAAGCGGCGATGCCGGAAGCCGGCGTGATCAAGGACGACGATTTCCGCGAAGAGTTCAATAACCTGGCCAAGCTCGACGACGAGTGGCGCGACTATTTCCAGCAGAACCGGTCAGCGCAGAAATTTTCGGCGGATGACGCGGCGAAGCGGCAGTACTTCCTCGACTCGCTCTCGCAGCCCCTCTCGCTGCAGCAGCACCTGATGGACCAGCTCACGGTCACGATCGAGAACGAGCAGGAGCGGCAACTGGGCGAATTGATTATCGGCAGCATCACGGACGACGGCTTTCTCACGACCGACCTGCAGGAACTTGCCGTCACGACCGGCCATGAAGTCGCCGATCTGCAGCATGTGCTCGACCTGATCCAGGAGTTTGACCCGATCGGCGTGGGCTCGCGCGATTTGCGCGAATGTCTGCTTCTCCAGCTTCGTCGGCTCGGCAAGGCGGATTCGCTCGCCTACCAGATCGTCAGCACGCATCTCGATGCGCTGGGCGCGAAGAAGTATCCGGAAATCGCCCGCGTATTCCGAACCACCGTGGACCAGGTCCAGGAAGCGGCGCGGCTTATTTCAACGCTGGAGCCGAAGCCGGGCCGGATGTTTACGGCGGAATCCGCCGATTACGTGATGCCGGAAGTCGTGGTGCAGCGGATTGATGGCGAGTTCGTCATCATGTTGAACAACGACCAGATTCCGCACCTCCACATCAGCGCCCAGTACCGTCAGTTGATGAATGACGAGTCCACGACGCCGGAAGTGAAGAACTACATCCGCGAGAAGATTCGCGCCGGCATGTTCCTGATCAAGAGTATCAGCCAGCGGCAGGCGACGATTCACAACATCGCGCGCGAGATCGTAAAGGTTCAAAAGGAATTCTTCGATCGCGGCATATCGCATCTCAAGCCCCTCACGATGAACGAGATTGCGGGCGTGGTGGGGGTGCATGAAACCACCGTCAGCCGCGCCATCGCGAACAAGTACATGCAGACGCCGCGCGGCACGTTTGAGATGAAGTACTTCTTCACGCCGGGCTACAAGACGGCGGACGGCAAGGACATCTCGAACAAGACGATCAAGGACGCGATCGAGAAGCTCGTGGCGGAGGAGGATGCCTCCAATCCGCTGTCGGACCAGGCCATGGTCACGAAGCTCGCGGAGCAGGGCATCAAAGTCGCCCGCCGCACGATTGCCAAGTACCGCGAGGAACTTCGCATTCTGCCGTCGCATCTCCGCAAGACCTT
>CAZCZZ010000069.1:0-19249 GCA_964503335.1 uncultured Verrucomicrobiota bacterium | reverse complement strand
GGTCCTTCGGCTCCGGCTACGGCGGCAACGCCCTGCTCGGCAAGAAGTGCCTCGCATTGCGTATTGCGTCGAACATCGCCCGCGACAACAAGTGGATGGCCGAGCACATGCTCATTCTCGGCATCGAATCCCCTAAGGGCGAGAAGACCTACGTCACCGCGGCGTTCCCATCGGCCTGCGGCAAGACGAACCTCGCGATGATCGTGCCGCCGAAATCCTACAAGGGCTGGAAGACGACGATTGTCGGCGACGATATTGCGTGGCTCTGGCCGCATGAGGATGGACGCCTTCACGCGATCAATCCGGAGACCGGCTATTTCGGCGTCGCCCCCGGCACCTCCTACAGCACGAATCCGATCGCTATGGATTCGATGAAGGAGAACACGATCTTTACCAACGTCGGCCTGACCGATGACGGCGATGTCTGGTGGGAGGGCATGACGAAGGAAACGCCCGCTCGCCTGATCGACTGGACAGGCAAGTCGTGGACGCCCGATTGCGGTCGCGCCGCGGCGCATGCCAATGCCCGCTTTACTGCGCCTGCCAAGCAGTGTCCCACGATCGATCCCGACTGGCAGAACCCCGAAGGCGTGCCGATTTCGGCCATCATCTTCGGCGGCCGCCGCCCGAGCACGATGCCCCTCGTCTACCAGGCCTTCAACTGGTCGCACGGTGTCTACATTGGCGCCACGATGGGATCCGAAATCACGGCCGCGGCATCGGGTCTGCAGGTTGGAACAGTCCGTCGCGATCCGATGGCGATGCTGCCGTTCTGCGGCTACAACATGGGCGACTATCTTGCGCACTGGCTTGAGATGCGGCGCCACGTGCGGAAGCTTCCCCGCTTCTTCCACGTGAACTGGTTCCGCAAGAGCCCCGAGGGCAAGTTCCTCTGGCCCGGCTACGGAGAGAACATGCGTGTGTTGGAATGGATCATCAACCGCTGCCACGGCCGCGTCCCGGGTCACGAAACCCAGATCGGCTGGACCCCTGAGTATGAGGACTTCAACACAAAGGGCCTGGAGGGCTTCTCACGCGAACAGTTCGAGCTGTGCATGGCCTTTGTGCCGGCCGAGTGGCGCCGCGAGATCGTCTCGCAAGGCGATCTCTTCCTCTCGCTCTATGACCATCTTCCGAAGGAATTGATCTTCCAGCGCGAGTTGCTCGCGGGTCGTTTGAGTTGAAGGTAGGGCGGGCACTCCGCTGCCCGCCGCGGACGGCACGGAGTGCCGTCCCTACCAGGCTCGGATCACCAGCGCCCAAACGACGCCTGCGACGCCGCTGAGGAGGATGGTGGGTATGACATTCCACTTGAACTGCTTCATGCCGACGAAGCAGATCACGGCGACGACTGCAGCATAGACATTGAATGCGCCGGGTTCCGGCCGCAGGGCGTGGAGGCCGAACCACACGGCCAGGTTCAAGACCACGCCAACGACCGCTGCCGTAATCGCGGAAAGCGCTGATGTCATCAGCTTCACGTTGCGAAGTCGCTCGACGTACGGCGCGCCGACGAGGATGAACAGGAAGCACGGCAGGAACGTGGCCCACGTCGTGACCAATGCGCCCAGTGTTGCCGCCGCAAGGGGCGACATCGTTCCCGGGTTCTGCCACGCGCCGACGAATCCAACAAACTGAAGAACCATGATGAGCGGTCCCGGCGTTGTCTCGGCGAGCGCAAGGCCCGACATCATCTGCGGCATCGTGAGCCAGCCGTATTGTTCGACGGCCTTCTGGGCCACAAACGGCAGCACGGCGTATGCACCTCCAAAGGTGACCAGCGCGGCTTTGCTGAAGAACAGTCCCTGCTGGCACCACACGCTCTTCCATCCGAGCGCGAGGCCGACAGCGATGAGTGGAAGCCACCAGAGTGCAAGACATGTAGCAAGTACTCGCAACGTGCGACTCATCCTGACCGGTGCAGTGTCATCCACGCTTCCTCCATCGTCCCCATGGCCCTTGAGAACGAGGAATTGCTGCGGAGAGTATTTGCCGCCAAGAAAGCCGATTAGCCCCGCCACGCCGACAATGAGCGCGAAGTTCACCTTGAAGAAGAAGATGGCCACGAACGCCATCGCGGCGATGGCGCGCATGGGCGTGTTCTTGAGAACCTTTGAACCGATCCGCAGCACGGCAAGCAGGACCAAGGCAAGGACAGCAGGCTGCAGACCGTGAAAGAAGGCGGCGAGTGCCGGGACATGGCCGTAGGCGATATAGGCGTAGCTGAGCAGCCACAGGATCAGCATCGACGGCAGGACGAACAGGGCACCCGCCGCAATTCCGCCTTTGGTGCCATGAAGCAGCCAGCCGATGTACGTCGCCAGTTGCTGCGCCTCGGGACCCGGAAGCAGCATGCAGAAGTTGAGTGCGTGAAGGAACTTGCTCTCGGATATCCAGCGCCGCTTTTCCACCAGCTCGGTGTGCATGATGGCAATCTGGGCGGCAGGACCCCCGAAGCTGATGAAGCCGAGTTTCGTCCAGAAGCGAACCGCTTCACCGAAAGTCGGTGTGCCTGTGACCGGGTTGCTCATCGCGCCGGGCGATCGATGAACTCGTAGCGAAGGATGCTGAGCATATACAGCGTGGCTGTTTCGACGCGAAGGACTGACCGTCCGAGGCTTGCGGGTCGTCCGCCGGACTGGCGCGCCGCGGCGAGTTCGCGTGCCGAGAAGTCACCTTCCGGACCGACAAGGACACCGATCGTTTTCGGGTTCGCAGCGCGCGCTTCCGCAATGACATCGCGAAGCGTCCGCGCGTCGGGCTCGAGCGAACAGGTGATGAGCAGATCAAAGCGCGGGAGTTTGGGCAGCACATCCATGAGACTCTGGACAGGTTTCAGCGTCGGCATCCATGCCGTACCGCACTGCTTGGCCGCGTTCAGGATGATCTTCTCCCAGCGCGGACGCTTGCCGTCGTCTTCGCCCGCGCGCAGACGCACGACACCGTTATCGCTGACAGCGGGAAGGATTTCGAATGCCTCCAGCTCGGTAGCTTTCTGCAGGATCAGATCCATCTTCTGCTCGCGCGGAAGGGACTGGATCAACGTGATCGCCACGGGCGGTTTGGGCTTCAGCGTCTGCTGGAGGACGCGGACGGTGACGCAGCCTCGCTGGATCCCTGCGATCGTCGTGGAGGCCTCCCGCCCCGCCCCGTCGAATACCGTGGCCGGCTGGCCGACTTCCACGCGGAGCACATGGGCCAGGTGATGGGATTCCTCTTCGGAGAGCGCGATGAGTTCCGTCGACCAGCGTTCAGGTTCCACGTAGCAGCGCATGCCGGATGAAACCTGTTCGCCGCGACATGGTCAAGCAAGAGGCTATCGACGTTATGTAGTAACCGCTCCGCGAGCGGGATCTCGTCTTCACCGATGCGCCTCATGGAGGCGCTACTACACAACCATCAAGGCGTCTTCGCCTTGTGCGTGTAGAATTCATCCGCCATGCGGCGGATATTCCGGATGCGTGGATGATTGGACTCGGCGAGGGTTTCGCCGAACTTCCTCAACTGATCGCGCTGGGAGCTGCCGAGCTTCTCGGGAACGTCGACCACGATCCGCACGTGTTGGTCGCCGGTGCCGTGACCCTGTACGCTGGGAATTCCTTTGCCGCGCAGGCGCAGGATCGTTCCGTTCTCGGTTCCGGTTGGAATCTTCAACTCCGCGTAACCGTGAATCGTCGGCACTTCGATTTCACCGCCAAGTGTCGTGATGTGAAACGGAACGGGCATCTCGCAATAGATGTCATCGCCGCGCCGCTGGAAGAACTCATGGGGCTTCACATGGAGCACCACATACAAGTCGCCCGCCTGGCCGCCGCGGGAGCCGCCCTCGCCTTTGCCCGCGAGACGAAGTCGCGATCCGGTCTCCACGCCGGCGGGAATCTTGATGGCGAGCTGTCGACGGGCCTTGATGCGTCCCTCGCCGCGGCATTCGCGGCAGGGCTTCGTAATCGTTTCGCCCGCGCCGCCGCAGGCGGGGCAGGTCTGGCGGACCTGGAAGAAGCCGCCGCCGGCGATCACCATGCCGCTGCCGCCGCAACGACGACACTTCTCGCGCTTGCTGCCGGGCTCGGCGCCTGACCCTTTGCAGGTGGCGCAGTCCTCCTGCACGGAAATTGCGACTTCCTTCTGCGTGCCGAAGACGGCTTCTTCGAAGTTGATCTCGAGGTCGAAGCGAAGGTCCGAGCCGCGGGCCGACCCATCGCCGCCACGCTGGCCATGCTCGAAGAAGTCACCGAAGATACTTCCGCCGCCGCCACCGAAGGCGCCCATGAACGTGCGCAAGGCCTCTTCGAGGTCGATGCCTTCGAAACCGCCCGGGCCGCCACCAAAGCCGCCGGGCCCGCCGCCCCCGCCACCAAAGGCCGCGTGGCCGAACTGGTCAAAGCGGGAGCGCTTGTCGGCGTCGCCCAGGATCTCGTAGGCCTCGGAGATTTCCTTGAATTTCTCCTCGGCTTCCTTGTTTCCCGGGTTCTTGTCCGGGTGGTACTGGACCGCAAGTTTGCGGTAGGCCTTCTTGATCTCGTCCGCTGAAGCGGTGCGGGAGACGCCGAGGATCTCGTAGTAGTCTTTCTTGTGGCCGGCCATGGTCAGGACTTCGCCTCCTCGTCGGAAACCGCGTCGGATTTGACCTCGTCATCGCGGGGTGCGCCGGGGCCGCTGGACACGACGACCTGGACAGGACGGATCAAGCGATCGCCGAGTTTATAGCCGCGCCGGGTCTGGGCTACGATTTCATCGGCTGCGTACTCGTCCGACGGGACATGGGAAACCGCCTCGTGCAGGTGGGGATCGAACGCAGCGGAGTGCGCGTCAAGCGGGGCCAGGCCATACTTCTTTCCGAGGGCGAGCAACTGGTCATAGACGAGTTGGAAGCCGTCATGCACGGCTTTGTCCGCCTTCCGTGCGGTCGCCGTGGCCAGGCCCATCTCAAAGTGGTCGATGACGCTCGTGAGGTCCTTCAGGATGTCCTCGTTGGCCTTCACATAGAGTTCCGCGCGTTCGCGTTGAACACGTTTGCGGAAATTGTCGAAATCGGCTTGGAGCCGAAGGAGTCGATCCTTCAGCGCATCCGCCTCCTGGGCCGGCTTCTGCGCCGACGCCGGCTCGGGCTGTGAGGCCACCGGTTCTTCTGCGGGCTGTGGTTCGTTCTGTTCGTTCGTCATGACAAGAGAGCTCCTGGGCCGTGAGTGGCCCACAGGAAATCAGGCGGGGAAAGATACAGGCTACAGCAGCTTCGTCAACCGCAGGCAATTGCCCGAGCTGGTGCCGCGTTCGTAGGAGACGTCGTCCACGAACTTCTGGATGATGAACATCCCGAGGCCGCGGTTGCGGTTGTTGGCGACGTAGGAATCGGGGTCCACAACCGCGTGGGTGTCAAAGTCGAAACCGGCACCCCGATCGAATACCTCGACCACGATGCGGTCCTTGCACTGCATGAGATTGATCCGGAGTCCGGGATGATTCGGATTGTTGGCCGTGGACTGCTCGCCACCGTAGCTGTGCTCGATCACGTTGGCACAGGCTTCATCGACAGCCATTTCGAGCTGGGCCGCCTTGAATTCGGAAAGTCCGGCGCGCGCACACATATCGATCACCGACTGGCGAATCATGCGAAGGTAGCTGAACCGGCACGGCAGGTGCAGGGTAACAAAGCCCTCGATCGCGAGATTGCTGTCTTGTCCGCCCATGTTCAGTGCCTACGTCTGCGTAAACTTGTTCAGCGCGCCAAACGTATCGGGGTGAATCTGGAGTATCTTGTCGAAGCCGAGCAGCTCGACGATGCTGTAGATCTTGGGAGTCAGGCTGGCCAGCTTGAGGTCGCCGCCGTTCTCGCGAGCCCTGCGGGCGAAACCGATCAGTGCGCCTAGCGCTGCGCTGTTGATATAGTCGAGATTGGCGCAGTCCAGGATGATGCGATGGCGGCTGTTGGCGCGAAGATTGTTGAGAGCAGCTTCCAGGCGAGGGAACGAATACGCATCCAGCGCGCCGTCAAGGTGGAGGATATCTACGCCCTCGCGCACTTCATGTTTAATCTGACACTCTCTCATAGGGAAACTGTGCCCAAACTCTAACCCAAGTCTCGCAGAGCAAGCAAGGTCATATCGTCGTATTGTGGCTGTTTGCCGACGTAGCGCGCCAGGCGCTGACGGACATTGTTAAGAACGCTGTTGGCGCCTTCCGACGAAGCCACCCGCACAGCCTCGAGGAAGTTCTGGAGACCCCACTCCTGCTCATCGGTATTCATCGCCTCGCTGATGCCGTCCGTGTAGGCCACGACAACATCCCCGGGACGCAGGTCGACTTTCACATCGTTGACGATTGAATCGAAAAGGTCGGAATCGAGCATGCCGATGGCGGTCCCCTGCGAGTCGACGGTGGTGACTGCGCCGTCCCGAGACATCTGGATCGGTCGCTCATGACCGGCACGGGCGACCAGCAGCTCATGGGTATCGGTGTTCAGCACCATATAGAGCATCGTGATGAACATGTCCTCGGAGATGTCGCGGCGCATGACCCGGTTGATGGATCGGAGGACCGATGCCGGGCTGAGGTCAGCGGAGGCGTGCGCGCGGAGCACGCTGCGGCAGACCGACATCATCAAGGCACCGGAAATACCCTTGCCGGAGACGTCGGCGATCGCCAGGCCCACGTGCTTATCGTCGATCTGCACCACGTCGTAATAGTCTCCGCCGATCTCCTGCGCCGGATCATTGAATGCCGCGATTTCGAATCCCGGTATGTGCGGAATCTCCTTCGGCAGCAGAGAGGTCTGGATCTGTCGCGCCACGCTCAGGTCGTGGTCCATGCGCTTCTTCTGGTCGAGTGTGTCGCGCAGTCCGGCGTAGTGAATCGATGCCGACGCCTGGTCACTCAAGGCCTGCAGAAGATTGAGGTCGGTTATCGAGAAGGGCTGTCCATCCACCGTATTGACCAGGGCCAGCACACCCATCACGCCTTGGTGAAATCGCATGGGCACAAGCAGCACGGTGCGAATCTGCAGGAAATCGATGTCGTGCTGGGGTACCCGCGCGTCCTGGGTCGCATCGGTAATCAGCACGGGCGCACCGAGGTCGGCAACACCGCCGATCAAACCCTCGCCGCGCGGCACAAGTCGCGTGCGGACAAGCTCCTCGATGTGCTTGGACTTGCTGACCCCCGCATCGATCTTGCTGTTCACGGCATGGGTGAGCGGGGGAAAGATCCCGGACACGGCGCGTGCGCGCAGCGTTTCGGAGTCGGCTTCATGCAGGTAGATCGCGCCCGCGGAGGCCCTGGCGGTGCGCAGGGCATAGAAGAGTACGCGCTTCAGCAACAAGTCGGGTTCGATATTCTCCGCCTCCGCGAACACTTCGCCCACATCATGGACGAAGCCGAAGATGACTTCCTTCTCCTGTTTGAGCTGCTCCAGTTGCCGGCGCGTCTTCTGCAGGCGCGTGTAGAGATAGGCCCCGCCTCCGGCAAGGAGTAATTCGAGAAGCGAATTGATGACGACGTACGAGCTGATTCCGGATGGTTCGAGACTCATGCCGGATAGCCTCTCAAGGCTCGCCCTGCTGCGTCTTCTTCTTCACGTCCTCCCGCAGGAAGGTCAGCACATCTTTGAAGCGGGGCAGATTGTCGGGCGAAAGTTCGACAAGGTTCTCGTGGGCTTCCAGCATCGTTTCCGCCGTCGAGAGCTGGTTGCCGGAGTGAGAGGCCAGCGTGCTCATACCCGTGGTAATCGACAAGGCCTGCTTGAACTCTTCAGGAGTCTCGCCGGACTGGAACGCCTTCACCACGCGGTCAAGACCCAGCGTGGCGACGAGTCCGCGGGTCCGGGACGTCAGGTTGAGCATGACGGTCTCGCCACCGGATACCTCGCGCAACCGCGCTGCGATGCCGGCGATCACGCCCATGAACGTGCTGTCCATGCCGACACAATTCGTCATGTCGAGAACGGCCTTGGAACACCCGGATTCGATGGCGGACTGGCCGAATTGCTTCAGCGCTGTGCTGACTTTGAATGAGCCGCGTCCCTCGACACGGACAAGCGCCATCTTCGCGTATGTCGCGACCCAGACTTTGTCCTCGGGTTGTTTCGGCTCGACCACAGATTGCCCTATTTCCAGGAGGTTGACTGCTTCTCAGCGATAACCCGTCCATCCACGATGAGCCGAACGCGCCAGGAATCCACCGGCTTCAGCTGGCCGCTTCCAACACGCTGGATCGAGAAGGTGGTGACCTGGGGTCCCGATGCACTGGCAGAGATGCTATGCACCTGTCGCTCCTTGCGTCCTGTGCCCGCCTCAAGGTAGTCGAGCGAGAGCTTCCCGTTTGCACCAAGTCCTCCCGCGGGCGCCTCCCATTCGACGCGTATGGAGCGCTCGGAGCCTTGCAGCGTATCGAAGAACTTCGGGAGATATCGCCCTTGGGGCGAGTTGACACCCTTGGCTACACCGCCCGTCGAATTGGAGCGGCTTTCCACCTTGGTGATCGATGCGCCGGAGACCTTCGCAGCAGCTTGCGCCAGAACTGCGGGCGATCCGGATGCCATTAAAGCGATCAACAATGCCCAACGAAAGAAATTCATGCGTCGCCTCACAGGACTCGGACACTAACACCCGCATTTTTCAGTGTCAACGTAGCGGAAGGGAAGGAATACCAAAGCAGAAGTCAGAAGACAGAATTCAGGAGTCAGGAGTCCGATTCTGGATTCTGACTGCTGTATTCTGACTTCTCTTCCACCTCCCCGTCCCCCGGCGCAATGGTCACGACAAACTCGCCGCGCGGCGCCTTCTGCGTGAACTTCGCTTTGAGTTCCTCCGGCGTGCCGCGAAGGCATTCCTCAAAATGCTTTGTAAGCTCTCTCCCGACCATCATCGCCCTCCGTCCAAGCACTTCCTGCACATCGTCGAGGAGGCGAAGGATCCGGTGCGGCGATTCGAACAGGATCAAGGGCAGGCTCGACGCGGCATGTTGCGTCAGGAGGCGACGACGCGCACCGGGTTTGTGCGGCAAGAACCCGAGGAAGATGAAGCCGGGCGCCGGGAAACCGCTTAGCGCCGCCGCGGAGGTTACCGCGGACGGACCTGGAATGACGAAGACGGGCAGCTCCGCCTCGCGGCAGGCGGCGACAATCCGCGCACCGGGGTCGGATACCGCCGGCATGCCGGAATCCGACACCAAGGCAAGGGCCTCACCACCGCGCAACCGCTCCACGATTTCCGCCACACGCGCCGCCTCGTTGAACTTGTGATAGCTCATCATCGGCGTGTGCAGGTTGTGTCGATCGAGGAGCTTCCGCGTCTGCCGCGTGTCCTCGGCGAGGATCACCGACACATCACGCAGCGTCTCCAGCGCGCGCAGCGTGATGTCCTGCAGATTGCCGATGGGTGTGCCGACAATGTAGAGACCTGCGTTCAAGGACTTCCCTCAACGCGCTCGCGAAATAGGTCGGGCCTGCGCGCAAGCCGTCGCTTCGTGTAGTCGAAAAAGACCATGCTGCTTTCCGCGCGCGCCACTTCGTCGCCATCCGAAACCTTGACGACCTGGTAGACGAGTTCGAAGCCGACATCGTTCCACACCGACACGGCCAACTTGACCCGCAGGACGTCGCCGAATCCCGCCTCCGCCTTAAAGCGCAGCCCGAGATCGACCATGATCAACCCCACATCCCCGATCTTCAGCTCCGTCCACCCGAACTGCTGCAACCAACGGAATCTCGCATCGTGCAGGATCGCGACAACGGAATCATTCCCGACATGATGTCCATAATTTATGTCGGTGATCCGGACCGGAATCTCGACGGAATAGAGCCAGGCGGGCGGCAGTTCGATTTTGATGCGGCTCATTTGGAGTGAGGCTATAGGATGAATAGACTGTAGGCTGTAGCAAGAATTCAGAATCGGAATTTCGGCCTACAGCCTACTCCTCCTACCACCTACAGCCTCTCTCAAGTATCCTCCCCGAGCTCCACATTCCAGTACGCCATGTCGAGGAAATGGCGCCAGCTGTGGTCGTGGGACTTGGCGAACTGCACTTCGAGGAACGGACGCCATCTCGGCTTCTTCGGCTTCCGCGTGAGGCGCATGTGCGCTTCCTCCGGCGTGCGATTGGCCTTGCGGCTGTTGCACTCGATGCAGCTACACACCACGTTCGTCCACGTCGTGAGCCCGCCGCGCTGGCGGGGCACCACGTGGTCGATGTTCAAGTCCTTGCGGTCGAACTTGTGCCCGCAGTACTGGCACATGTTCTTGTCGCGCTCGAAGACATTCTGCCGCGTGAACTTCACTTCCTTGTTCGGCATGCGGTCGAAGAAAAGAAGGAGGATGATGCGCGGGATGCGAATGCGGAAGGAGATCGTCCTGACCGTGTCACCCGCCGGCGCCGCCGCTGTGGAGAAATCGAGCCACTGCCGGAAGTTGAAGGTATTGAAGCCGCTCTCTTCCTCGTGGACCACCTGGGCATGGCCGATAAAGAGCAAAGACATCGCCCGCTCGACCGTACAGACATTCACCGCCTGCCACAGCCGATTCAACACCAGCACATGCTGCTCTGTTGCCGCCACGGACATAACGTCACCCGTAAATTGCTGCGCAAGGTATCAAAGCCTCCGCCACGTGTCAAAGCGCTGTACATCGCCCCATTCCAAGGATTGGAAAGGTCCGTGAACGCGACATCCCATCGTTGGAAGTCAGTCCATGAACGGATTCACAATACGCACGGCGCCGTAGGCTTGTCCGTGTTGGAGGTCTTCCGAATAGATCACTTCACACTCCAGCACATGGGCGGCGGCGACGATCGCGGCGTCCCAGTATGAGATCCGATACCGCTCAGAGATGGCGACAGCATCGATGACGAGGGCTGAGGTCACCGGCACCACAGGGTATTTCGACATCGCGTGCAGTGAGCGCAGTGCCTCTTCGCACGTAATACCCAACCGGCCCTTTCGGAAGGCCACGCTGTAGTACTCCTGCATGACTTGCGCCGAAAGCCCCATTCCTGGTTTGCGCAAGATGGCGATGGCCCGCTCGCGCTTGGGTGCATCCGTCGCTTCCGCAGAACCCGCGTAGAGAAAAATGTTAGTGTCGACGAAGTATGTCGCGGTCATAGAGCTCATCGCGTTTCAGTCGGCCCACAGGCGAATTGTTTCGGCCAGTTGTCAATGCGTCGATCAGCAGCTGATTCGCGTCACCACCAGCCTCAACCGCATCCATCTCATGCCTCAAGCCTCTCACAATCATCGTCTTGAGCGTTGTCTTGCGGTACGCAGCAATAACCTTGGCGCGATGAAAAACGTCATCGGGAATATCCACCGTAGTCTTCATGTGGCCATATATACGCAGTTATGGCCATATTGTCAACGGGACCCCATCGGAGAACTGAGCCGGTGACACTTTGGCGCACATGGACTATGTTTTCCCCCGTGAAACCAGGGTTTCTCGACAAGCTTATTGATCGGCTCGATCGGCTCGATTCGGGCAGTTTGCAGACGCAGTTTCTGCGGCTGGCTTCCGATAAGGGGCTGCTGGAGACCATCTTCCATGCGATCCAGGAAGGAATCGTGGTGTTGGATGGGAACAGTCTCATTCTCTACGCAAACCGGGCGGCGGAGAAGATGTTCGGATTCAAGTCGGAGTCGGCGGCGGGGAATCCGATCGCCCGGTATCTCCGCGATATCGACTGGGACCTCGTGCTCGATCTGGATGGCGACGAGTGGACACGCCTCGTCAGCCGCGAGATCGAGATCACGTATCCCGAGCATCGCTTCATCGATTTCTACGTCGTGCCGCTCGCCGTCGCCCGGCCCGGCGAGCAAGGCGCGGTGGTCATCCTGCGCGACATCACGCGCGACCGGATGAACGAGGCGAAGACGATTGAATCGGAGCGCCTGAATGCCCTCACCCTTCTCGCCGCCGGCGTGGCTCACGAAATCGGAAACCCGCTCAATTCGCTCACAATCCACCTGCAACTCCTCGAACGCGAACTCAGCCACCTCGCTGAACAAGACAAGGCGGGGCTCAAGGAACTCGTCGATGTGTCGCGTCGCGAAGTGGAGCGACTGGACCAGATCATCAGCCAGTTCCTGCGCGCAATCCGTCCGACCCAACCCGGCTTCGAACGCATCTCCATCAAGGCCATCATCGACGACACGATCGAATTCCTGAAGCACGAGGTGAAGGACCGCGATGTGCTCGTGGAAGTGGAAGCGCCGGCTGACCTGCCGCTTGGATACGTGGACAAGAACCAAATCCGCCAGGCGTTCTTCAACATTATCCGCAACGCCATCCAGGCCATGGCCAACGGAGGTCTTCTCAAGATCACCCTCGGCAGCAACGACCGCTTTGTGATCGTGTCGTTCAAGGACACGGGCCCCGGTATTCCCGCCGACGATTTGAGCTCCATCTTTGAACCGTATTACACCACGAAGACCGAAGGCTCGGGACTCGGCCTCATGATCGTGCAACGCATCGTGCGTGATCACGGCGGCGAGCTCGAGGTGCACAGCGAACCCAAGTCCGGCACGACCTTCACGCTGTTCCTGCCACGCGATGAAAGAAGGATCAGGCTGCTGCACGCGTCCAGGCAAACGCAGACCGGCGAGGGGAATTCGTGAGCAAGACCTCCATACTGATTGTGGACGACGAGAAGAACTCGCGCGACGGGCTCGCGCGCGCGCTGCAGAAGTCTTACGACGTAGTCATCGCGGAAAACGGCCAGAAGGCGCTCGACGTACTCGCCACGCGGCCGGTCGATATCATGTTGAGCGATGTCCGCATGCCCGGCATGGACGGCCTGACGCTGCTTCAGCGCGCCCTTGCCCGCACGCCGCAGCCCCTCTGCATCATGTTGACCGCATACGGCACAATCGAACTCGCGGTCGAAGCCATGAAGCGCGGCGCATACGACTTTCTCACCAAGCCCATCAACCTTGACCGCCTCGACATCCTGCTCCAGCGCGCGGTGCATTCGCGAAAGGTGGAGATCGAGAACAAGCAGCTCCGCGAGCAGCTCGACTCCAAGTACAACCTCACGAGCATTGTCGGCCAGTCCCAGGCCATGGAAGAAGTGTTCGACACCGTGCGACAGGTCGCGCCCTCCCGCGCCACCGTCTTGATCCAGGGCGAAAGCGGCACAGGCAAGGAGCTGGTCGCCCACGCGATCCACCAGTTGAGCCCGCGCAACCATGGACCCTACGTGGCCGTGCACTGCGCCGCGCTTTCGTCCAACCTTCTGGAGAGCGAACTCTTCGGACACGAGAAGGGCGCGTTCACCGGCGCCAACGAACGCAGGCGCGGCCGCTTTGAAATGGCCGACGGCGGAACGCTCTTCCTCGACGAAGTCGGCGAGATCGACCCGAGCATCCAGGTGAAAATCCTGCGCGTCCTCGAGGAGCGAAACTTTGAACGCGTCGGCGGGCATGAGAATATCGAGGTCGATGTGCGCCTCGTGGCCGCGACAAACCGTGACCTGAAGAAGATGGTCGAGGAAGGAAAGTTCCGCGAGGACCTCTTCTATCGGCTCTACGTCGTCGTGCTCACCCTGCCCCCGCTCCGGGACCGCCAGGGCGACATCCCGATCCTGGTGCAGCACTTCCTGCAGTCGATGGCGAAGGAGAACGGGAAGGTGATCGAAGGCGTAACACCGGAAGTCATGGACATCATGCAAGCCTACACATGGCCCGGAAACGTCCGCGAGCTTCGCAACATCGTGGAACGCATGGTCGTGCTTTCGCGCAATCCGAAAATCGGCGTGCGCGACCTGCCCGCGTCGCTGCGCGATCTGGGACGCAGCGCAGGCCAGCCAGGATTCTCCTCTCCCAATGGTCTGAACATCGAGAACGCCGAGCGCCAACTCGTCGTACGCGCCTTGAAGACGCACAACAACAACCGCACGAAAGCCGCGAAGGAGCTCGGGATCAGCCGCCGCACCCTGCACAGGAAACTACATGAGTATGGACTACTTGAAACCTTCCCATCCTGACGTGGTGCGGTCCGCCCTTGTCCTGTTACTCGTTCCGCAGGTACTATCGCGCCTTTGTAGCTATTTAGGGGAAATGCATGGTCAGTAAGCCGTTTGAATCCAAGATTCAGGACATCGTCTACAATGTGGACGTGGGCATTGGCCTGCGGCTGATCAAGGCTGGCCTCTACCTGCTGTTTCTCCTGGCGCTGACCGTCGTCTACACCGCGACCCAGTTCCGCGGCCTGACAAGTCCCGAAGCGATGGATTACGCGCAGGTCGGACGCAACATCGCTCTGAAGGGCGGCTTCACGACGGAATACATCCGACCCGTGAGCATGTGGTACCTGATCGAACATTCGCCCTCTCATGACCCGATGATCCAGGATCACCCGGACATCGTTCACGCGCCGCTTTATCCCCTCCTGCTGGCCGCCGGCTTCAAGTCGCTCGAATCCGCATTCATGTCCGACAAACCGACAAGCACGTATCCGCCCGAGCAATGGGTGATCGTTCCCTTCGGACATCTCTGCACCATCCTCACGGGTCTCTTCCTATTCCTGATCGGCCGCCGGCTCTTCGACCAGCGCGTCGCGATGCTGGGCACGACCATGTATTTCCTGAGCGATTCGGTCTGGGCTGCGAGCATCTCGGGTACACCGCTGTCTCTCGCGACGCTTCTGACCGTGCTGGCATTCTACGCACTCCTGACAGCCGCAGCGAACCGGACTGATGGACGCCCCTTCTCGGCCTGCCTGATTCCCTATCTTCTCTGCGCGCTGTTCTGCATCCTCGCATTCCTCACGCGGTACGCCCTCGCCGTGCTCGTACCGGCCGTCCTTCTCTTCATCGTCTGGTCGTTCAGGGAAAACCGCTACCGGTGGGCTGTAGGCTTCGTCCTGATCTTCCTTGTCGGCATCTCCCCGTGGCTCATCCGCAACGTCAACGTCAGCGGCGGAATCCTCGGACTCGCCCCGCTGCTCGCGTTTAACGGGAACGACCCCGTCACGGGCAGCCTGTTCGAGCGCACCTTCCTCCAAACCCCTGATCTCGGACCCAAACTGCACCAGCTTCAGATCAAATGGCTGACGAATATGGCAGGGCTGCTGAGTGGTGACATCCTGACCCTAGGCGATGGAATCCTCGCGAGCCTCTTCATCACGACGTTCCTCTACAACTTCTCACGTGACCATGTGCGCCGGCTTCGCTGGTGTATTGCACTGGCCATGCTGCTGCTCATGGTCGTCGGCGCCTGCTTCGGTCCCGTCACGACAAACCTGCTCCACATCTTCTGGCCGTTCGCCATCCTGTACGGGTTATCCTTCTTCTTTATCCTGCTCGAGCGACTGCAGATCCGTATCCCCATCGCCCGCCTCGCGATCATTGTTGCAGTCGTCGCCCTGGGCGCCCTTCCCCTCCTGTTCACCCTCCTGCCGCCCCGGGCCGCACCGCCCTATCCGCCCTACTTCCCGCCGTACATCACGCACGTGTGCCGGATGATAAAGGCCGAGGAATTGCTCGCCACGGATATGCCCTGGGCCACGGCGTGGTATGGGGACAGGAATTCGCTCGCACTTCCCGCGAGCATTGATGACTTCTACGAGATCAACGATTACACGAAGCGCATCAGCGGTATCTACTTCACCACCATCACGCGCGACCGCGAATACGTCCGCACGTTGCTCACCGGCGAATACCGCACCTGGTTCCCGCTGCTTGAAGGACGCATCCCAAGCGACTTCCCGCTCACGCAGGGCTTCCCGCTCAACAACCTCGACCAACTCTTCCTGACCGACCGTCCGCGGTGGCTGGAGAAATAGCGTTAAGGCGACGGTTGGTCGGCCTGATCGGACTGTTCCGGCGGATTCCTGATCTTCTTCTTGAGCGCCTTGATCTCCTCACGCAACTCCGTGATGAGGGCTTCGAGTTTGGCAACGCGTTTGGCCTGCTGCTCGCGGACGAGGTCTTCCCGAACTGCATCCAGGTCCTTGAGCGTTTCACGATGGTCGCTCTCCAGGGCCTCAAGTCGCGCGTTCGCTTCGGCCAACGCATCACGAACCTTTCCTGCCTCGGCCAGTTCAGCTCGTAGTCTCAGGATCTCGCTCTCAGCCTGAGCAAGGGTTTCGTCGCGCTGTTTGGTCAATACGCCCAGCTGGTCGTTCAGGCTCTTCACGTCACCACGCAGAGCGTCCCGCTCACCGGTCGCCTCCTTCGCGACCGCTTCGATGCTCGCCAGCTTGTTCGCGGCGTCCTGCATCCTCTTCAGCACCGCTTCGTGATTGTCGAGTAACGCTGCATGCAGGCGCTCCTTCTCCGCAATGTCGTCGATACTGCCTTCCAGCCGCGCTTTCACCTCGGCCAGCTCCCTTGAAAGCTTTTCGCGGTCGTCCTTCAGCGAACGAAGCGCTTTCGTCTCATCCTTCAGCGCTTTCAGTTCTTCCGCGGCGTTCTTCGCACCGGCTTCGGCAGCCGCCGCGCGCTGATCGGCTTCGGCAAGCGCCGCGTCGCGAGCGAGCAGCTCGTTCTTCAACTTCTCTTCCTCCGCCTGCCATGCTTTCGCAGTATTCCCGGATGCTTCAACTTCCTTGCGCAGTTCAGCCAGCGCCTCGTCCGCGAGTTGCCTCTCGCTGCGAAGCTTGGCCACTTCGTCACGAAGGGTCTGCGTTTCGCGTCCCGCGTCAGCGAGCTGCTTCAACTCGTCGCGTGCTACACCCAGTTCGGCCAGTTGCTGCGACAGCGCTGCTTCCGCGTCGAGTGCGCGCCTCTCCATCGCGGCCAGGGCTTCGCCATGACCCGCAGACGCAGCGGCCAGGCGCTGCAACTCGGCGGCTCCGCCTTCGGCACGGGCATCGGCGTCCCGCGCCACGGCCTGCGCGGTCTCAAGCTCGCGCTTCAAGTTCGAGAGATCGGTTTCATATTGCTTCGACAGCATGCGCGCGTCGGCCAACGCCTTCTCCATGGCATCACGCTCGACCTGAAGCGATGAACGGACGGCATCCGCGGCCTGGAGCGCCTGATCCGTTGCGGCCTTCTGCGTTTCCTTTTCGGCCAGGAGTGCAGACAACCTTTCGCCCTCGGTGCGATGGGTCGCAATCTCGGCCTGTACTGCTTCCATCTGCGCCGCCAGTTCCTTGATCTGCGCGTTCGCCTCGCGTGCATCGGCTCGAACCGACTTGAGGGTCTCGCTCGACTTGGCCGATTCAGCACGCGCCTTCTCGATGTCCGCTTCGGCCTTCGCCGCGCGCTCCTCCGCGGCAGCAAGCGCAGCCTTGGCGTCCTGCGCGACCCGGGCTTCTTCCGCGGCTTTCGCCTGCACGGACTCCACGAAAGCCTTCGCTTCTGACATCTCAACGCGGAGGCGCGCATCGGCTTCCGTCAGGGCCTGGAGCTCGGCCTTCAGACGATTCTGCTCCTCGACGGCCAGCGCCATGGCATCAACCTGCGCAGCCAGCTCGGCCTTGAGGTGCCGGTTCTCCGTCTCCATGCCGGCGAGTGCGTTTGCTGCAAGCTGATTGGCCGCCTGGATCGTATTCGTGGATGACGCGAGCTGATCCTTGAGCCGCGCGAGGTCACCCTTCGCGCGCGCAAGGTCTTCCTCGCGCCGGGCCAGATCCTTCGCCGCGGCGCGGGACGCATTCTTTGCGCTTTCGAGATCGGCCTGCAGGGATGCCTGGGCCTTGAGCGCCTCGCTGTAGAGGGCGCGCAGGCGAGCGAGTTCGTCGCCGTCGGCGACGGTCTCCTCCTCGACAAGTTGTTCCTCGGTCTTGTCGACCTGTCGAAGAATCGCTTCGATCTCGTTGGCGCAATACGTCAGTCGATATTCAACGATGTCCGGATGCCAGGACGGGTTCGCCTGCGAAAGATTGCGGTAGCGGAGCAGCGCTTCGCGGTAGCCTTGGACCGCGGTCTTGTAGTCGCCCTTGTCGCGCGCGCGGTCGGCCTGGATCATCGCCACATAGGCGTCGAGCTGGTCCTTCGGAAGGTCGTTCTGGGCGCGGACGGGGGGGATGAGAACGAAGAGGAAGGCAAGGACGGGCAGGAATCTACTTATCAGAAGTCGCCGACGATTTTCCATATAGTATGTCATCCAGTGCGTCATCGCGGTCATTCCCCATGGCCAACGCAGCTTCGTAGTGCTCGCGCGCCTCGTCGAGCTTCTTCGACGGTCCGGTAGCAAGTATAACGGCCAGATTGAACTGCGCCTCGGCATTCTCAGGGTCCAGTTCCACCGCCCGCTGCATCACGGCAAGCGCCCGGTCACGCTTCTTCGCATCGTACAGGACGATGCCAAGGTAGTTCTGGATCTGCGCATCGTTCGGGTCTTCCTTCACGGCCTTCTCCAGCACCCGGGTCGCCTCGGCCAGTTCACCATCGCGCCAGTGCAGGATTCCGCGAAGGCCGAGCGCCTGCGCATTGCGGTTATCCTCCTCAAGCACCGCATCAACGAGCTCCTTCGCCTTGCCCATGGATCCCTGCGAATAGTAGCTCGCCGCAAGCCCGACCCGCGCGCTGACGAAGTCCGGGTCTTCCTTGAGGACGCCCTTGAAGCCTTCAATCGCTTCGTCCAGGTCGCCCTGCTTGAGCGCGTTGTTCGCCTTCGTCACCCGCTTCGCGAGGGATTCCTCCGGCGCCTTCTTGGACTTGGCCGCGGGCGCGGCCTCCTGCTTCTTCGCCACCTCGTGCGTCTTCTGGCGGAGCAGCCCGTCTCGCACGGCGAGCGCGTCGCGCAGGTCGTTGATCTCCTTCTCCTTCTCGCGCACGAGCTCCGCATCGCGTTCCGCCTGCTTTTCGGCGCGCTGGACCGACTGCTGGAGGCGCTCGATCTCGCGCGGCGCGTTTTTCGACTGTTCGTCGAGCTGCTTCAGGAGGTCTTCCTGCTTCTTCAACTCATCCTGCAGTTGCTGGAGGTTGAGCAGGTTTGTCAGGCTCGCGCGGTCCAGATCGTCCGCCTTCACCTTGACCTCGCGCATCTCCTGGGCAGAGTTGAGCAGCTCCTGGCGCACCTTCTTCAACTCCTCATCAATCCGCTTCTGCTCGGCAAGCTGGTCCCGGATGGCCCTTTCCAGCTCACGCGCCTTGGATTTCGCCTCGCGGGAGTCCTGCTTGGGGGCGACAATTTCCGCAGCTTCCACTGGGGCGTCCCCTCCGCCACCGCCCGGGGTGGAACAGCCCGCCGACAAGGCCAGGGCGAGGGAAAGTCCAACTCTTCGCAACACATCAATTCGCAACATGGGTGGTCTCCTGCGGGGACGATTCCAAGGGACAGCCCTAGCGTCAATGCCGAAAGCCGGACGCGGGGGCCGTGCCC
>CAZCZZ010000068.1:17116-20215 GCA_964503335.1 uncultured Verrucomicrobiota bacterium | reverse complement strand
GGTCAAAGGCGACGTGCACGATATCGGCAAGAACATCGTCGGCGTGGTCCTGCAGTGCAATAACTACGAGGTCATGGATCTCGGGGTGATGGTTCCGTGCGAGAAGATCCTGGCGACGGCGCGCGAGGTGAAGGCGGACTTTATCGGCCTGAGCGGACTCATCACGCCCTCGCTCGACGAGATGGCCCATGTCGCTGCCGAAATGAAACGCGGCGGATTCAAGGTTCCGTTGCTTATCGGTGGCGCCACGACATCGAAAGTGCATACCGCGGTGAAGATCGCACCGCACTATGATCAGCCCGTTGTCTACGTTCCCGACGCATCGCGCGTCGTCAACGTCGTGAACAAGCTCCTGAGCCTTGAACACCGTGCGGGTTACGGCGCCGAGGTCTTCGCCGAGTACGAGGGACTGCGCGATCAGCACAAGAACCGGCAGGCAAAGGAAGAATTCTTCACGATCGCGGATGCGCGTGCGAATGCCGTCAAGATCGATTGGTCGAACTACGAGCCGCCCGTGCCTTCGTTTATCGGTGTGAAGGCGCTTGAGGACTATCCGCTGGAGCGTCTTCGCGACCGGATCGACTGGACGCCGTATTTCGCCACGTGGCAATTGCGCGGATTGTATCCGGACATCTTTGAGGACCCGATCGTTGGCGCTGAAGCGCGGCGCGTATTCAACGATGCGCAGGGCATGCTCGACCGGATGATCAAGGAGAAGATGGTCCGCGCCTCCGCCGTGTTCGGCTTCTGGCCCGCGAACTCCGTGGGTGACGATGTGGAGCTGTATGCGGATGAGAACAGGGACAAGCCCTTTCAGACGTTCCATTTCCTGCGCCAGCAGATGAAGAAGCAGACGGGGCGTCCCAACGTCTGTCTGTCCGACTACATCGCGCCCAAGGGCAGCGGCAAGGCGGACTACCTTGGCGGGTTTGCGGTAACTGCCGGACTGGGCATCGAGCCGTTTGTGAAGATGTTCGAATCGCAGAACGACGACTACAACGCGATCCTGCTGAAGGCGCTGGCGGACCGTCTGGCCGAGGCCTTTGCGGAACACCTGCACGAGCGGGTGCGCAAGGAGTTCTGGGGCTATGCCAAGGACGAGGCGCTGAGCAACGATGACCTCGTCTCGGAGAAGTACCGCGGAATCCGACCGGCACCGGGCTATCCGGCCTGCCCGGATCACACGGAGAAGGGACCTCTGTTCAACCTTCTCGACGCTCCCGCGAAGGCGGGGATTCAGCTCACGGAAAGCTTTGCGATGTACCCCGGCGCCGCCGTCAGTGGCTTCTATTTCTCGCATCCGGAGTCGGCCTACTTTGGCTTGGGCCGGATTGTCAGGGACCAGGTTCAGGACTACGCCAGGCGCAAGAATCTGCCTGTGGCCACGGTCGAAAAGTGGCTGGCGCCGAACCTTGGCTATGACCCTGCCTGATCGTTGTTGAGCATGATTAGGTTGAAAATCCTCCGCGTAAACATAGGATATGCGCCCATATCCCGTGCGCCAGCTTGACGACGGCAAGCGTCGATGAGTCATTGTGGTCGCCGGATAGGGAATATCTTTATGAAGAAGCACTTGTCTATGTTCTTGGTCCTGATGTCCGCAGGCGCTTGTCTTGCGGAAGACCCGGCTCCTGAAGCAGTCGCCGAACCCGGTGAGAAGAAGCCTGTTCCCGGACTTGCCTTCGGCGTGGTCGGGCCGGTTGATGCATCGTTTGCCGCGGGCATCGAGCGCTGGGTTGAAGAGAATACGGCGATGCAACTCGAGAATGTCGGCGTGATTGAAGCAGATATGTCTTCGTTCGATGCCGTGGCGGAAGCGGCCGGCAAGAAGATGCCCGAAGCTGGAGTGGGGATGGTGGTCCTCATGGAAGGACCCGAAGAACTGACGGCTCACGGGGTGCACAACCAGCAGGCGAAGGTTGTCGTCATTAATGTGCGCGTCTTCCGCGACGCGGACGAAACGAAGTTCATCTGGCGAGTCGAGCGACAGGCCATGCGTGGTGTCGGCTACCTGATGGGGCTCGATTTGTCTCCCAACCCGCAGAGTGTCATGTCCCCCTATGCCACGCTCGAGGACCTGGACCGCATTGGCCGCAATTTCGATCCCCCGTGGCTGGTCAATCTCCAGAACCGCGCCCGGGAGATCGGTATCCCGCTCGATGAAGAGTCCGGGTTCTTCATGCTCCGCTGACCAGGTCGCACCATGCTCGATATCAAACGAATTCGCGAATCCGAGGGCGAGGTACGCCAGGCTCTACTGAATCGCAACTCTCCCATCAGCCTGGATCCGCTCCTCGATCTGGACAAGCAGCGCCGTCAGCTTCTTACCGAGGTCGAGGCGCTCAAGAACAGGCGCAATACGGTCTCCAAGGAAATCGGCATCAAAAAGAAGGCCGGCGAGGACATTTCCGCCATCCAGCTGGAAATGCGCGCTGCAGGCGATCGCATTGCCCAGATCGACAAGGATGTGGCGACCATCGAGCAGCAATTGAACGAAGCGCTGCTCTCCATTCCGAACGTTCCGCACGCGTCTGTCCCCGTGGGTAAGGATTCGGGCGACAACAAGGTCGTGCGTGAAGTGGGCAAGCCCAAGGAATACGCATTCAAGCCGTTACCGCACTGGGAAATCGCGACGAAGCTGGGGCTTATCGACTTTGACCGTGGGACAAAGATCACCGGCGCGGGCTTCCCGCTGTACACCGGTGCCGGTGCCCGGCTGGAGCGTGCCCTGATCAATTTTATGCTCGATGTCCACACGCGCGATCATGGCTATACCGAGGTGTCTCCGCCGTTTGTCGTGAATACGGCTTCGATGATCGGTACGGGTCAGCTTCCGAAGATGAAGGAAGACATGTACCACGTGCCGTCCGATGACCTGTGGATGATTCCGACGGCCGAGGTGCCGGTGACGAATATCTACAGGGACGAGATTCTCACGCAGGCCCTGCCCGTGAAGCTGGCCGCCTACACGCCGTGTTTTCGTCGCGAAGCCGGGGCCGCCGGTCGTGAGACGCGCGGGATCATTCGCGTTCATCAATTCGACAAGGTGGAGATGGTGAAATTCTGCGCTCCGGAGACGTCGTACGACGAGCTGGAGAA
>CAZCZZ010000068.1:0-17016 GCA_964503335.1 uncultured Verrucomicrobiota bacterium | reverse complement strand
CTTGTGCATACCTTGAACGGATCCGGCGTCGCCCTGGCCCGACTCTTTGTCGCCATCCTCGAGCAGAACCAGCAGGCCGACGGGAGCGTGGTGCTTCCCGAAGCCATCCGGCCGTACATGGGAGGGCTCGAGCGACTCGGCGGGTAGGGTGCCATGCTGCAGCGTGTCCAACAGACGGTTCTGCAGCGCGCTCTTCTTGATGGTGCATCCACGATTGTAGCCGCCGTTTCCGGTGGCGCAGATTCCGTCGCGATGCTGCACGCCCTGCACGATCTCCGAAGTCGCGGCCTCTTCACTCTCCCGATCATCGTGGCCCATGTGAACCACGGCCTCCGGGGGCGCGAGTCCGATAGCGATGAACGCTTTGTGCAGGAGACCGCCTGGCGTCTCGGACTCGCCTGCATTTCACACCACGTGAATGTTCGCCAGCTTGCCCGCGACGCGCGTGTGTCCATCGAAATGGCCGCGCGCGATGCGCGTCGATCCCTATTCCGCGAGCTATCGCAATCCATAGACGGTGCCGTCGTGGCCACTGGACACACAATGGACGACCAGGCGGAGACCGTACTGCTGAGGATTTGCCGCGGCACGAGTCTGCAAGGACTGGGCGGCATGGACTATGGGAGTGCATCCAGCGGTTTTCGGGTCATCCGCCCCCTGCTCGATGTGCACCACGGGGAAGCGGTGCGTTTCCTTGCGCGCCATCGCCTCGGCTGGCGTGAGGACGCGTCGAACAAGGACGACGTGTACCAGCGCAACCGGATTCGCCTTGAAGTCCTTCCGCTGTTGCGCGAACGCATCAACCCGTCGATCACCGCATCGCTCGTCCGCCTTGCTGCGTTGTGCCGTGAAGACCATGCGCTGCTGCGCGCGGAGACCGCGCGCTGGCTCAAGAAGGTCGCGGCGGGTGACGAGTTGGATATGAACGCGTTGAAGCGACTCGATGTCGCTGTGCTGCGCCACGTGATTCACCTTTGGCTATCGCTGCGATTGCCCGATGCGGCGGCGATTGACTCCGACATGGTGCAGCGCGTCGTTCGACTGGTCGGTTCTGAAGCCGCGCAGGTTGACCTCTCGCAGGGGCATCGTGCAGTCCGATCCGGGCAGCGACTTTCCATCAGCCGTGCGCGCAATCCGGTGGTCAGGAAGAATGCGCGGTTCACAGTGAAGGTTGAAGTCACATCCGGTTACGAGGCTTTCAGGGGTCAGCGTATCGGTCAGCTTCCTGTCGTGGGTTTCCTCAACCGCAACAAGGTCGGAAGATCGTCGATCAAGGTTCGAACCTGGCGGCATGGCGATGCCATGAAGCCGCAGGGTTTGCGCGGGACGAAGAAGCTGCAGGACATCTTCACAGACCGCAAGGTTCCGCCGGAACTCCGGACGAGCGTGCCTGTTGTGACCTGCCGGGGAAAGATTGTGTGGTTGCCCGGCTATGCCGTGGATGCGGGCTGGATCGTTCCCACGCCGGAAAGTCCGTCGCTGCGCATCACGATCGATTCCGCCAAAGCTCCGTAATCGCTTCGAGCTTCCTCCGGGCGTGGCCTTCGATCGAGTACTTCGACTGAACATCGCGCAGGCCTTCAGCGGTCAGTCTTGTGCGCAGGGCAGGATCGGTGGAAAGGCGCCGGATGGAGGCGAGCAGGGCAGGGGCATCGCCGGGCGGGACAAGCAGTCCGTTCCTGTCATGTTCCACATAGTCGATCGTTCCCGGGACGCGCGTGCAGATGACTGCCTTTCCGACCGCCATGGCTTCGAGCGCCACCACCTGACCGGTTGAGCGCTCGCGAGGCACGAGCGGAATGACCACGAAGGAGCACGAGCGGAGTTGTTCGAGGTAAGCATGGCGATCCAACTCGCGGAGCACAGTGACGCTGGGGGACAAAGGCACATTGAGGAGATCGTCGTCACCACACACGATGTGGATCGGGAGTCCACAATCCTCCGCGATGCGGAGGAGCAGCGGGTAGTCCCTGTGAGAGCGGCCGGCGGACAGAATAAAGCCAGCGTCAGTCGCGGAGGCGGCCGGGTCGTGGATGGTCGAGGGCAGCGGGACAAAGCGGAGCTTCGACTGCGACAGGGCGAAACGGTCCGCGATAGAATCGATCTCTGCCGAACTGTTGGTCAGGACACCGAGTGCGCGCCGGGCGATGCGCCGGAAGAGACGCGTTTTGACGTTCCACGCCAGGCTGCCTTCGCGCGCCGAATCGATAAAGACCTCGCACAGGACCTGTCGCGATGGGCGACCCGTCGCGAGGCAGAGCAGGCCATAGGCCAGCGATTCGCGTGCTCCCTGGGTGACTACGACGTCGCAGGCCCTGGCGCGTTTCCAGAGTTCGATTGCTTCTTTCCACCAAGGCAACAGGTCGGGATCACGCTGTTCTGTGTGGGGATAGATGGATGACACGGCCCGTGTCCAAACAGCGCTCTGCCAGAAGCACATGTTGGTCAGGATTCTCGGTTGGTCGTCTGCCTTGGGCTCATCCATGCGCCCTCCTATGTAGCCGAGTTGAGAAGGCGAGTCGAGACGGGGCACGCGACGCGCTTCCGGCGTGATTGCATGCGGGGTCGGATTGGTGCAGCCTGACGCGATGTTTGAACATGCCCCCAGCGCGGTCGAGGCCTTGAAGCCCACGTTCCGCAAGCGATTGCCTCTTATCGTCGCGGCGGTAACGCTGGTGGGCCTGTTCTTTGTTCCCGGTTGGGGCGGGTATCAGATGCGACTGAAATCGTGGACGCAGGACTTTGCCCATTTCCCGCTCTTCGCCGCGATCACCGCCTTCATGTTTCTCCTATGGCACGGACACCGCACGGGACCGCTGAAGAAGGCTCTGACCGTGGCGGGCATCGGTCTCGGGTTGGCGCTGGCGATTGAACTCATCCAGCCCCTCGTCGGCAGGGGTGCCGCACTCAGCGATTTCCTGCTCGGCGCCGCCGGGACGCTTGCGGTGGTCACGGTGTACCTCTCGTCGAAGTCGCGCAGCCTCCATGGGCGTCGCTGGCTTGCGGCCTGCGCGGGCCTTCTCGCAGCGGCCGCGATCGTGCCTTTCATGGTGATCGCGGCGGATTGGTATCGCGCCCAGCGTGAGTTCCCGATTGTGGACTCATTTGAGCAGCCCAAGGAATTGGGTCGTTGGTATCCCGAGGGGTTTGCGGTTGAGCATGTAAAGGAGCATGCCACGGACGGCGAGTATGCGCTGAGGCTGGAGGTCTTGCCGGAGAGCGGTGAGTACCCGAGCATCTTCCTCGCCGATGGCCGGATGGACTGGTCGGCGTATGCGCGGCTTTCCCTCGATGTGTTTCTCGAAGGAGACAAGAGCGAGACGCTCTGGTTGCGGGCGGATGACAAGCCCTTTCCCAGGTTTCCGGACAGGGCGCAGATGCCCTTGGAGATCAAGCCGGGGAAGAACACGATATGGGTTGATCTGGACGTGTTCACCATGACCTCTTCGGGTCGCAAACTGGACTCGTCGCGCATTATCACGTTTGGCCTCTTTCTGGAACGGCCCGCTCAGGGCGACAGGCTCTACGTCGACCGGATGTACTTGTCGGGGCGCAGGCGCGCACCGGTTGACTCAACCAGCAGGCTCTGATTAGCTCGCGACCGCTTATGAAAATCTCGATCGTCATCCCGGTGTACAACGAGGAAAAGACCGTCTCGGCCGTGCTCGATGCGGTGCAGCGCGTTGATGTCGGCCACGACAAGGAACTGGTGGTGATCGACGACTGTTCTTCGGACGGCACGGCCGCCGTACTCCAGGACCTCGCGGCGAAGAACCCCGGTATTCTCTTCCTGAGACACGAGAAGAACATGGGCAAAGGCGCAGCCCTCCGCACGGGATTCCAGAAAGCGACCGGGGACATCATCCTGATTCAGGACGCCGACCTCGAATACGACCCGGCAGAGTACCCCAAGCTGCTGCAGCCGATCTTGGACGGGCATGCCGACGTGGTCTTCGGCTCACGGTTCCTGGGTGGCGGTCCGCATCGCGTTCTCTTCTTCTGGCACTCCGTGGGCAACAAGGTCATCACGCTCTGCTCCAACATGATGACCAACATGAACCTCACGGACGTTGAGGTTTGCTACAAGGTGTTCAAGGCCGAGGTTTTGAAGAAGATCGAATTGAAGGAAAACCGTTTCGGGTTTGAGATCGAGATCACGGCCAAGGTGGCGAAAGGCGGCTGGCACTGCTATGAGGTGCCCATATCGTACTACGGCCGCGACTACTCCGAAGGGAAGAAGATCACGTGGAAGGACGGGGTCCGCGCCATGTGGTGCATATTGAAGTACCGGTTTGTCGATTAGCAGGGGCACCGCGAGCGGGAAACGCATTGACCGACCCCTCCTGTTTGCTAGCTTACGGCGCCGCCCGACACCTGCGAACTACGGGTTGTTTCGCATCGGCGCAAGGCTTTCCGAGGTTCTAGGAGCGTAATGGCCAATACAGTTTTAATCGGCGCCCAATGGGGCGATGAAGGCAAAGGCAAGATCATCGATGTGTTGACCAAGGAGGTCGATTGGGTTGTCCGCTACCAGGGCGGTAACAACGCCGGGCACACGGTTGAGATCGGCAGCGAAAAGTACGTCCTGCACCTCGTCCCGTCGGGCATCCTCCACGCCGGCAAGAAGTGCGTGATTGGCAACGGCGTTGTCATCGACCCGGCGGCGCTCGTCGGTGAGCTTAAGGGCATCCAGGCCCGCGGGATTGACCCAACCGGACGATTCTTCATCAGCGACCGCGCCCATATCGTATTTCCGTATCACCGGCTGATTGACGAATACCGCGAGAAGAAGCCGGCGGGCGGCAACAAGATCGGCACCACGAAGCGCGGGATTGGACCCGCGTATGGCGACAAGGCGGCGCGCGTCGGTCTTCGCATGGGCGACATGTTGGACGCGAAGTTTCCCGAGTTGCTGCGCAAGCGGGTGCAGGAAAGCAATCGAATCCTCCAGGCGCTCGAAGCCCCCACGGTCGACGCCGACCAGTTACTGGCCGAAGCCCTGGAGGCGGGACGCTTCCTGGCGCCTTTCATCCAGGACACCATCCCGCTGCTGCATGACGCTGTTTCCAAGGGCGAAAGCATCCTTTTCGAAGGTGCGCAGGGCACACTGCTCGACATCGATTATGGCACGTATCCGTTTGTCACTTCATCGAGCGCCACGTCGGGCGGCGCCTGCACGGGCGCGGGGGTGCCGCCGAACCGCATCGACAACGTGATCGGCGTGATCAAAGCCTACTCGACCCGCGTGGGCGAGGGGCCGTTCCCCACGGAACTGCTTGATGCCATGGGCGAGAAGATCCGGGCCACGGGCCATGAGTTCGGGGCGACGACGGGACGTCCACGCCGCTGCGGATGGTTCGACGCGGTCGTTGCGAAATACGCCGTGATGATCAACGGCATCGACCGGTGGGCTGTGACCAAGCTCGACGTGCTCGACGATGTGGAGACGATCAAGGTCTGTATCGCCTATGAATGCGACGGTAAACGCTACGAAACCGTGCCGGCGAATGTACGCATCCTCGAACGATGCAAGCCGGTCTATATGGACGTGCCGGGCTGGATGGCGTCCACGAAGGATGCCACGCGTTTCTCAGAACTTCCGCTACGCACGCAGGAGTATGTGCGTCTCCTGGCCAAGATCACCGGTGTGCCGGTGGGCATCCTTTCCGTGGGACCCAGGCGCGAAAGCACGCTGCGGCTGGACCGCGACAACGCGCTCGTTTCGGCATGACGCATCCATGACCACGTCGAAACAGGGAGTTCCGGAGCACGTTGCGATCATCATGGATGGCAACGGACGCTGGGCTTCACAACGTGGCTTGCCCCGACTTCGCGGACACCATGCAGGCGCAGAGTCCGTGCGCGCGGTCCTCAGGGCCTGCCGAACCGCAGGCGTGAAGTACCTCACGCTCTATGCCTTCAGCTCCGAGAACTGGGTTCGTCCCCGCCCGGAGGTCACCGGCTTGATGAGCCTGCTCCGGAAGTTTCTCCGCGACCAGGCTTTTGAATTGCACGAGAACAAGGTGCGCCTTCGCGCGATCGGCCGGCTCCAGGACCTGCCGGACGGCGTACGCAACGAGCTTGAAAAGACGGTTGAAGAGACCGCGCACTACGAGGATGCCCATCTTATTCTCGCGCTGAGCTATGGCGGACGCGGCGAGATCGTTCATGCGTGCAAGGCGATCGCGGAGAAGGTGAAGCGTGGCGACCTGCTCCCGAAGGATATCACGGAGAAGACCATTTCAACGCACCTTTACCTGCCCGACGTGCCCGATCCCGACTACATGATTCGCACGAGCGGAGAGATGAGGATCAGCAACTTCCTGCTCTGGCAACTTTCGTATGCCGAGCTCTATATCACCCCCGTGTTGTGGCCTGATTTCCGCGAGCCTCAATTCCTCGAAGCGATCGAGGAGTACAAGAAACGCCATCGACGATTCGGGGACATCAAATAGACCATGCTGCAGCAACGACTCATCAGTGGTGTGCTTCTGGGCGGTGGACTTGTTGCAGGCGTGTTTATCCTCCCTCCCGTTGGCGTTCTCGCCGTGCTTCTCCTCATTGGCGCCCTCGCGCTCCTTGAATTCTACGCCCTGCTGGACGCGCGCGAGATCCCGCATTTCAAGATCGTGGGCCTCATCGGAGGTCTGGCGCTCATCGGCGGCACCTGGTTCTCGGCCCATACCACGGACGGTCGCTTCGCCGACTTCGAAACCGTGTTGCTGTTCGGCGTGACAGCCACCATCTTCGTCCGCCAGATCACGCACAGGAAGATGGAGCGGGCGTGGGAAACGATGGCGGGGACCCTGCTCGGTATCATCTATGTCGCTTTCCTCTTCAGCTTCTTCGTGAAGCTCTACACCTCCTGGGGCGATGTCGAGGGGCGCTACCTCATCCTTTACCTCGTGGCTGTGGTCAAATCCACGGACATCGGCGCGTACTTCACGGGGTGCAGCATCGGCAGGAACAAGCTGATCCCCCGCATCTCCCCGGGCAAGACCTGGGAAGGCGTGATCGGGGGCGTTCTTTTCGGCGTCCTTGTCAGCTACCTCTTCGTGCGCTTCATGTCCGAGCGGGCCGGCGTGCTGTACATCAGCACGATGGATTCGATCGTGCTCGGCGCGCTGCTTGCCATTACGGGTGTTTTGGGCGACCTTATCGAGTCCCTGTTGAAGCGGTCAGTCGGCGTGAAGGACTCCAGCAAGATGATCGCAGGCATGGGAGGGCTGTTGGATGTGCTGGACAGCCTGTTGTTCTCCGTGCCGGTTCTTTATGTGTATGCGCGTTTCTTTATGACCCCTTGAGTAACTATGATTTCATTCCTCATCACGCTTGTCGTCGTCTTCTTCCTTTTCGGCTTCACGATCTTCGTCCATGAGCTGGGTCATTTCCTGGTCGCGCGCTGGTGCGGGCTGACCGTCGATGCCTTTGCCATTGGGTTCGGCCCCGCCATCTGGAAGCGCAAGATCAACGGGGTCCAGTACAAGATCGGTATCCTTCCTTTCGGCGGCTACGTGGCTCTGCCGCAGCTTGACCCGTCCGGTGGCAATCCCAACAAGCCGGAAGAGGGGCAGGAGCAACGCGCCCTTCCTCGCGTTTCACCCTTCAAGAAAATCCTCGTCTCCCTCGCCGGTGTCACCGGGAACATGATCCTCGCCTTCATCCTGGCCTGGGTGATTTATGTCGTCGGCAAGCCCTCCCGTCCGCTTGAGACCAACAGCATCATCGGCCATGTTGAGCGGGACAGCGCCGCTTTTGCGGCCGGATTGCGTATTGGCGACGAGATCCTTTCGATCAATGGGGAGCCTGTTGCAAACTGGAGCGACATTGTCCTCAAGCTGGCGCTGACCGATGATGCGAAGCTCCTCGTGAAGTCCGCGGACGGCGAAAAGACCATCGATCTCGAGACCTCGCAGGGGGACATGGGCGTGCACTCGGTGCCGGGCATCTCGGGGATGGACTATGTCAGCGTCGCCGGAACGATGCCGAACTCGAGTGCGCAGAAGGCGGGTCTCAAACCGGGCGACCTGCTTCTTTCCATCAACGGCATCACGCTCTACAGCATCCCGCAGCTCATCGACCTGGTGAACGACTTCAAGGACCAGGACGTGCCGGTGCTCATCAAGCGCGGCGATGCTGAACAGACCCTGACTGTACGACCGGCCTACAACGAAAAAGAGAAACGAGCGATGATCGGCATCCAGTTCAACACGCTCTATGCCGACAAGCGCTTCATCGTGCACCCCGAGCCATGGGATCAGATCAAAGGCCACGCCTCCGGGATCTTCCGGTTCCTGAGGGCGCTTGTGACGCCGTCCGAAGCAGGCAAGGCGTCGCAGGGCGTGGGCGGGCCGCTGATGATCATCATCATGTTCTGGTACGCCGTGAAGAGCAGCCTGATGATCGCCTTGTGGTTCACCGTCATGGTCAATGTGAACCTCGCCATCATCAACCTCCTGCCGCTGCCGGTTCTCGACGGCGGGCATATCGTCTTTTCGCTGTGGGAGATGCTGACCAGGCGACCTGTTCCAGCGAAAATTGTCAACGTGGTGTGGAACACCTTCGCCGTCGTCCTTATTTCCCTCTTCCTGCTGCTCACGTTCCGCGATGTGCGTCGCTTTGTGATCCCGAACTTCACGAACAATGACCAGGAAGAGGAGCCTGTAGCGACTGACGCTCCGACCGCCGCGCCGGATACGCAGGCGCCCTGACCACGGTGCGAACATGAGCCGCTGGCAATCACCTTCCGAGTCACTTTCCGGTGGAATGACCCGGTGCGTGCTGATCCTTCTCATTGCGACACTCGTGGCCTATGTGGTGCAGGTGTTCGTGGACCGCGTCTCCTACGGTCAGTTTACATCGCTATTCGGCCTGAGCGTCGTCGGCGTCCTGCAGGGGCGGCTCTGGCAGTTTCTTACCTATATGTTCCTCCACGGAGGCGTGGGGCACATCCTTCTGAACATGCTGTCCCTTTTCCTCATCGGGCCGGAGCTCGAGCGGACGATGGGGAGGAAGCACTTCGCCATACTCTACTTCACCAGCGGCATTCTCGGCGGACTGGGATGGTTTGCCATGGAATACGGACACATGGCGACCTGTGTCGGGGCCTCGGGAGCGGTCTTCGGTATCCTGGGCGCCTTCGCTGCGCTCTTCCCGAATCGACCCATGACGCTGTTGGTATTCTTCATCCTGCCCGTGACCATGCGCACGTGGGTCATGGTGGCGGCCCTGCTCGGGATCCAGCTTCTGCTCGTGATCAGTTCCGTGGGAGGAAGCATCGCCTACGTGGCGCACATCGGGGGAGCCGTGGCGGGATACATCTATGCCCGGACGGTGTTCAGGGGAGACGTCAACTCGGACTCTGTGATGGATGGCTTGCGCCGATCCCTATCGACCAGGGCCGAGGCGAGACGCCAGGAACGCACAGCAGCGGATCGCGAAGAAGTGGACCGGATTCTCGACAAGGTCGCGAGCCAGGGGATCCACAGCCTTACGCCCAAGGAGCGCAAGACGCTCGACGCGGCCAGTGACAGACTTCGCCGCTAGTTTGTTTCTAGGGCTGAAGGCGAACCCGGTAGAATAGCGCATCGACGACCGATGCGTTCGTAATCGCCGTCGAGCCGCCCGTGGCATTCACATCGTCTGCAACGACATTGGTCACCGCAAAAGGTGACAGGCCTGTCGATGCCTGGATGTCATAGACCTTGCCCGGGACCGAGGCCCACGTGACGAGGCTTCCAATCGTGTCGGGAGCGATCGCCGTGATGCGCAGGTAATCAACCAGGTTGGTGGGATTCGTTCCTGCCGCAGCCTCTTCGCCATCCGGCACGCCATCGCCGTCTGTGTCACGGTTGTTGGCGAGGGTGAAGTTCGGGGTCGGAGTAAGCGGTGTCGTGGATCCGGGAATCGTCGTACCAGCTTCATCAATCGCCGTCTGTTCCTCGAAATCTGTCAGCCAGTCGCCGTCCGCGTCCCGCGGGTCGTCGAGGCTCGTAAGGTCGGCGCCTGCCGCGATGCCTGGCACCCCGATCTTCGTGGCCACAAACGTGTTGGTATTCATGCGCCAGATATCTTTATCCGACCCATCCAACGAACTGATCTGTGCGCTGATATCGAGCGAGAAGTAGAGGTTCGTACCGTCATGGTCGAGGGCATCGAGGTCGGCACCGCGCGGTATGCCTAGTTGGGATGTTCCGGTGTAGAGCTTCGAGAAGGTGCCGCTTGCGAAGAGAATAACATCCTCGTCCGACACGATCCCGGCGCCGGCGAGTGTCGTGTCGATATCGAACGAGAGGAGCAGGTTGGTTGTGCCGGGATAGAAACAAGCCGCGTCGAGGTCGGCATTGACGGGCACGCCACGGACCGACCCGTCAAAGTACATCGCGATCGCGCCGTTGTACGCATTGTATGCGACGAGATCCTCGTCGGCGTAGGTCGTCGCGCCTTGCGTGAAATCAACATCGGTCGAGAAGATGATCAGGTTGCTGCGGACCAGGAGAGCGTCCAGTTGAACGCGAGCGGCACCGTCGATGCCGGTGTCCAGGAAGGTCCCGGACGTGGTCGCACCGAGGCTGATGGCCTGCTCATCCGTGTAGTTCGTGCCGCCAATCGGGCCCGATATATCCAGGCTCATGCGGACCGAGGTCGATGAAATCTCGCCCTGTGCGCATCGGGCTGCGATCAGAGCCAGCAGGAAGAAGAAAGAAAACCTCATGTGCATAAACCCCTTGAGCTGAGGAGGAAAGTACCCGTGAAGAGGCTTCTTTGCAAGGGCAGGGCCGAATGACGCTGGCTGGATGTCTTTCCGGATGGACGCGGGAACGGGGAGTGAGCATAGATTAAACATGGATCGGTGGAGTTACTTCCTGCGGCGCTTTCTCCTGGTCGTGCCGACCTTTATTGGCATCACACTCGTCTGTTTTACGCTCTGCCAGTTCGTTCCCGGCGGTCCTGTCGAGCAGGCGCTGATGCAGATGCGTGGCATCGACGGTTCGGGCGTCGCAAAGGCCGGATCCAGCGTCGGCCCCGAGCAGATCAAGGCGCTGAAGGAACACTTCGGCTTCGATAAGCCCGTCCTCGTCCGCTACTGGACCTGGCTCGTGCATGACCGCATCGGGATGGCGGTGGATTCCTATAAGTACCCGAACAAGACGGTGTGGGAGATGATCCGGTCACGCTTCCCTGTGTCCCTGATCTTCGGCATCACAAGCCTCGTCCTGACCTATCTCATCTGCATCCCGCTGGGCATCGCCAAGGCGTTGCGCCATGGCACGGTGTTCGACTGGGCCTCCAGCGCCGTGGTGTTCACCGGTTACGCCATTCCAGCCTTCGCCATGGGCATGGTGTTGAAGATGTTGCTCTGCGGCACGAATGACCATGCCCTCGATATCTTCCCGGTGTCGGGGTTCACCTCCGACACCTTCGACCAGCTCACGCTCGGTGGAAAGATCTCCGACCTCTTCATGCACATGTTCCTCCCGCTGCTTTGTTATATCGCTGGCGATTTCGCCGTGCTGACGCTCCTGATGAAGAACTCATTGCTCGAGCAGATCGGACAGGACTACATGCGAACCGTCATCGCGCGGGGCGGAAGCCTCCGCCTTGCCGTCTGGCGTCATGCACTCCGGAACGCGCTCATTCCCATCGCGACGGGGTTCGGCGGCATTTTGTCGGTCTTCTTCGCCGGCTCCGTCCTGATCGAGAAAGTCTTCGAAATCCCAGGCATGGGCCGGCTGAGTCTCGATGCGATCGTCACTCGCGATTACGCGCTGTTCATGGGCATCCTTGCCCTCACGTCCCTCCTGCAGCTCTTCGGACGAATCGTGTCGGACTTCTGCTACGTCCTTATCGACCCGCGCATCAACTTCCAGCGATGACCCGTTTCTTCACCAGCCACCTGCACCCGATCACCCGCAAGCGCATCGCTCGCTTTGCGGAAATGAAGCGCGCGTACTGGTCGTTCTGGATCCTCGTCGTCCTCTACGGTGTCAGCCTGGCCTCCGAGCTGGTCGCGAACGAGAAGCCGCTGTTGATGCGATTCGAAGGACGCTGGTTTGCGCCCGTCTTGTTCACGTACTCGCAGAACGAGATTCTCGCGGACGGCGTAAATACGCGCCCCAATTTCAAGGCGCTGAAGATGAGCGAACGCTTCAAGGCATCGCCTCAGAACCTGATGGTCTTCCCTCCCGTGCCCTTCGGGCCGCGCGAGACGCTTCCACCTTCGGCGGTGAAGCTGCCCGATCTCATCACGGCCTCGTTCATCGCAGAACCGCTCGTGGCGAGCGTGGATATCCGGCCCGATGGATCGGTTGCGCGCACGGCCGGCGAAAAGGAGTTGCTGCGGGGACTCGACGACGGTGTGAAGCTTGAAACCGTGGTTTCCGTATCAGATGCGTTCCGGAGTGCCGTGGAACGTCGGTTCCGGAACGAGTCGGCCGAAACGATCGCGCTGCCCGTCAAGCTGGCGGACGGGAGGGATGTAGTGTTGTCGCTCGCGGCGTTTGCATCCCGTTCGCAGCCGCCGAAGACTGTCCGCTTATCGCTTCGCAGCGAAGTGCCCGCACGCCGCAATGCGGCACAGATTGAATTCGATCGATCGGGAAACGTCGTGAAGGACCGCGGCGCAATCTGGAGCTCGGTGGAGGATGCTGAGAAGTCCCGCATCGCAGCGGCTGCGGTGTCTCGCTTTGACGGGGTGGTGGAACCGCTTGCCGCGCAGCTCTCGTCGGGGAGGCATCGCGTCAGCTTCATCCGCGAAGACGTGCGATTTCCGTTCCGCCCGGTGGAGGGACATCCGCTAGGCATCGACAGCGCAGGCCGTGATGTGTTGGCGCGCATCATCTACGGTTTCCGCACATCGCTCACCTTCGCCCTGCTGCTGGTGGGCGTTTCGACGGCGTTGGGCGCTTTCATCGGGGCCACGCAGGGCTACTTTGGAGGACGCATTGATCTGTTCGGCCAGCGCATCACGGAAATCTGGGAAACGCTTCCGGTGCTCTACATCATCATGCTGCTGGGCTCGGTCTTCGGCCGAAGCTTCACGCTGCTGCTGGTCTGCTACGCGCTCTTCAACTGGATCGGGTTGTCGTACTACATCCGGGCCGAGTTCCTGAAGCTGCGGAAGCTGCCCTTCGTCGAAGCCGCGCAATGTCTTGGCCTGTCGCATCACAAAATCATGTGGCGGCACATCTTCCCGAACGCCCTCGTCCCGATCATCACGTTCTTCCCGTTCTCGCTGGTGGCGGCAGTGGGCACGCTGGCCGCGCTGGATTTTCTCGGCTTTGGCATCCCGCCTCCGACCGCAAGTTGGGGCGAACTCCTGTCGCAGGCGCAGGAGTACAACTGGGCATGGTGGCTGACGCTGTATCCATCGCTCGCGCTTTTCTCCGTGATGCTCTTGGGCACATTCATCGGCGAGGGGGTCCGGGCGGCGTTTGATCCGAGACGATTTTCGAGGTTGGAGTAGAAATGGAACCGTTGCTTTCCATCCAGGATTTGAGCGTCAGCTTCCATACGGACGAAGGCGTGGTGCGCGCGGTCGACCACGTGTCGTTCGATGTCATGCCCGGCGAGACGCTTGGTCTCGTGGGGGAGTCGGGCTGCGGCAAAAGCGTGACCGCGCTCAGCATCCTGCGCTTGATCGCGTCGCCGCCGGGCCGGTTCGACAGCGGAAAGATCCTCTTCAACGGCAGCGATATCCTGTCGATGCCGCGCGATGCGCTGCGATCCCTCCGTGGGCGTCGCATCAGCATGATCTTCCAGGAACCCATGACAGCCCTGTCGCCGTTGCAGAAGATCGAGCGCCAGTTGATCGAGACCCAGCAGCTCCATGGCGATATTTCCACGGAGGAGGCGCGCCGCAAGGCGATCGACTGGATCAAGCGCGTGGGCATTCCCGATGCGGAAAGCAACATCGATCGGTATCCCTTTCAACTCTCCGGCGGCATGCGGCAGCGCGTGATGATTGCGATGGCGCTGATGCTGGACCCGGACCTGATCATTGCGGACGAACCGACCACGGCGCTGGATGTGACGATCCAGGCCCAGATCTTCGACCTGCTCCGGACCATGACGGCGGGAAAGACCTCCCTGCTGCTGATCACGCACGACATGGGCGCGATCTGGGAGATGTGTGACCGGGTCCTTGTGATGTATGCCGCGCAGGTGGTGGAGGAGGGGACTGTGCGCGATGTGTTTGCGCGACCAGCGCACCCGTACACGCAGGGCCTGCTTCGCTCCATGCCGAGGCTGGTTTCCGGCGGCTCGCGCCTGGCGTCGATTCCGGGACAAGTGCCGTCGCCGCTGCAGTACCCGGAGGGTTGTCACTTCGCGGACCGGTGTCCGCTTGTGCTGGACAGGTGCCGGGCGCAGATGCCGGACATGGTCCAAGTCGCCGCGCAACAAGCGCGCTGCTTCCGCGCCGGAGAGGTGATTCCGTGAGCGACAACACGCCACTCCTGGAAATCGAGAATGTGTCGACCTGGTTTCCGATCCGCAGCGGCGTGATGGGGCGGGTGAGTGGACACGTCAAAGCCGTGACCGACGTTTCGCTGACGATCAACGAGGGCGAGACGCTTGGCCTCGTTGGTGAGTCCGGGTGTGGCAAGACGACGCTGGGGCGAACGCTGGTCGGACTCGAAACGGCACGGGAAGGAACCCTCCGGTTTCGCGGCCATCCGCTTCCGGGTCGTCACCGGCCGAAGGCGCTGCGGCGCGATATCCAGATGATCTTCCAGGACCCGCAGGCTTCGCTGAATCCGCGCATGACGGTTCTGGATATCCTGACGGAGGGCATCATCGAGCACGGCCTGCTGGAAGGATCCCGCGAGGATGCCGCGGCCCGGCTGCTGAATGATGTGGGTTTGGATGCGTCTGCTTTTCATCGCTATCCGTTCGAGTTTTCCGGCGGCCAGCGGCAGCGCATCAACATCGCCCGCGCGCTTTCACTCCGGCCCTCGCTCATGGTCTGCGACGAGGCCGTCAGTGCGCTTGATGTGTCGGTGCAGGCCCAGATCATCAACCTGCTGCTGGATCTCAAGGACCGCTACAACCTGTCCTATCTCTTCATCTCGCACGACCTAGGCGTTGTGCGCTTCATCGCACAGCGCGTTGCGGTCATGTATCTGGGGCGCATCGTGGAGACAGGGCCGGTGGCTAAGGTTTTCGATTCACCGAAACACCCTTATACCGAGGCTCTGTTATCGGCGATTCCCGTGCCCGGTTCGGACAAGCGGTCGCGCATTGTCCTTGGCGGTGAGATGCCGTCACCGGCGAACCCGCCCGGAGGCTGTCCGTTCCATCCGCGCTGCCACAAAGTCCTTCCAATCTGTCACGTCCAGCGTCCGGAAGAAAGTCTGGTCGATGGCGTAAAGGTGCATTGTCACCTTCACGCGCGCGGTGTATCGTGAGGACAAGAGGGCAGCGCTGACACCGCGTTCAAGGCGGTCGTCCGGGTCGCGGGGCAGGCTGCAATGGTGGAGGACAGGCAATGTCACAAGTACCTGTAGCACGCGACTTCATGGCAAAGTCCCTGATTACGCTACGTCCGGACATGGACATCTACGAAGCGATCGACATCCTGATCAAGCATCACATCTCGGGCGCGCCCGTCGTGGATGAAAACAAGAGGCTTCTCGGGATTATCTCCGAAAAGGACTGCCTGCGCGTATTCGTCAACGGGGCCTTCTTCGACCTCGCGGGCGGGCAGGTCGCCGACTATATGTCCAAGACGGTCACGACGATCGACGCCGATGCGGATGTTTTCAAGGTGGCCGATGTGTTGATGAAGAACACGTTCCGGCGGCTTCCGGTGCTGGATGATGGAGTCCTCGTCGGGCAGGTCAGTCGCCATGACGTGCTCCTGACCAGCCGCAAGATGCTTGAGAGTCCCCAAGCCAAGAAGCAGTGGACCGACTCCAAGTACATCACGCCCGAGATGCAGGCGGTGCTCGACAGCAAGCAGACGCACGGCGGGACGACGTAGCGTGTCGGTGTCGGATGATCGTCCTCTCCGACAATACCGAGCAACGACTCCAACGGGTCTTCAAGCCGTCACGCCTGGATGAAGCTCGAGCAATCCTTGTCGAACACTGCGCAGACAACCTTCCCTTCTATCAGCGATCCAGCCCCGCCGATCTCGAGCGCATCCGATACGCCGTGCTCAAGCTATCCGGCGGTCGGATCGATAAACTCCAGCACTGGGTCCACGAAGCCCAGATCGACTGGCGCGATGTGCTCGTCGCCGCAGGCTTCGGAACAGACGTGACCGCGCATGAGCGCTGGGAGCCATAGATCGCGGCGTATGAGCTTCTTTGTCTACATTCTCTATTCCGTTTCAATGGATCGCTACTACGTCGGGTTCTCGCGCGACGTCGAAGCCCGGATCGCACAGCATCGGGACGCCGAGAGAGGTTGGACTAGCCGTGCGGACGACTGGTCTCTGGTGCATGAAATAGCGGTAGAATCTGAAGGTGAGGCACGCGTTCTGGAGAGAAGAATCAAGAAGAGAGGGGCGAGGCGATTCCTGGCCGATACGCAAAAGTCATCGTCACTGGACATTTCCACAACACAGGCCTAAGGTTCGCAGCAGTACTCAGCGGGGGTAATTCAGTTGTAAAATGCCATCACGCCGAGGCGTTATGAACGTCTGACAGGTTCTGACGGATTTGTTTTCGGAGCGCGGGAGTAATTCAGTGGTAGAATGCCAGCTTCCCAAGCTGGACGTCGTGGGTTCGACTCCCATCTCCCGCTCCAATTTGCAGGCAGGACGGAAGCAGCGGAGAGATCGGTAGAATGCCATCACGCCCGTGGCGTGATGGACGTCGTGGGTTCGACTCCCATCTCCCGCTCCAATTTGCAGGCAGGACGGAAGCAGCGGAGAGATCGGTAGAATGCCATCACGCCCGTGGCGTGATGGACGTCGTGGGTTCGACTCCCATCTCCCGCTCCAATTTGCAGGTAGAACGGAAGCAGCGGAGAGATCGGTAGAATGCCATCACGCCCGTGGCGTGATGGACG
>CAZCZZ010000067.1:0-20667 GCA_964503335.1 uncultured Verrucomicrobiota bacterium | reverse complement strand
GCTCGTGTCCCGCGAAGTGATCGCGGACTCGATCGAAACCGTGGTGGGCTGCGAAGGCTTTGACGGAATCGTGGCGATCGGCGGCTGCGACAAGAACATGCCCGGCTGTCTTATCGCGCTCGCGCGCCTCAACCGTCCCTCGGTGTTCGTGTACGGCGGAACCATCCTGCCAGGAAGACACAAGGGCAAGGATGTCGACGTGGTGTCCGTCTTCGAGGCCGTGGGTGCCCACGCGCGAGGCGATATCGATGACCGCGAATTGAAGCAGATCGAAGCCACCGCAATCCCGGGCGCCGGCTCCTGCGGCGGCATGTACACGGCGAACACGATGGCCTCGGCCATCGAGGCGCTCGGCATGAGCCTGCCGAACAGTTCCGCGCAGGCCGCAATCTCCGCCGCGAAGACGAGCGACTGTCGGCGCGCCGGCGCAGCGGTGATGAACCTGATCAAGCAGGGCATCACGCCCCGCGACATCATGACGAAGGAGGCGTTCGAAAACGCGATCACGCTGGTCACCGCCCTCGGTGGATCGACCAACGCTGTGCTGCACTTGTTGGCGATGGCCAATGCGGCGGGGGTCAAACTGACGCTTGAAGATTTCAACCGGGTGGGCGGCCGTACGCCCGTGCTGGCCGACCTGAAGCCGAGCGGCAAATACGTGATGGCAGAACTCGTGAAGATCGGCGGCACCGTGCCGTTGATGAAGATGCTGCTGGATGCGGGCCTCATGCACGGCGACTGCCTCACGGTCACCGGCAAAACGATCAGGGAAAACCTCAAGGGCGCGAAGGCGTATCCGAAGAAGCAGGACGTGATTCGTCCCTTCAGCAACCCGATCAAGAAGACCGGCCATCTCGTCATTCTCCGCGGCAACCTGTCGCCCGACGGAAGCGTGGCGAAGATCTCCGGCAAAGAAGGCCTGAAGTTCTCGGGCACGGCCAAGGTGTTTGAATCCGAAGAGACGGCTCTAGAGGCCATTCTCGATGGCACGATCAAGAAGGGACACGTCATCGTCATCCGTTCGGAAGGCCCGCGTGGTGGACCCGGCATGCGCGAGATGCTTTCGCCGACTTCTGCCGTCATGGGCAAGGGACTCGGCAAAGAGGTGGCGTTGATCACCGATGGCCGATTCTCCGGCGGAAGCCATGGGTTCGTGGTGGGACACATCACGCCGGAGGCCTACGAGGGCGGTCCCCTGGCGATCGTGAAGAATGGAGATCCGATCACGATCGACGCCGAGAAGCGGCAGCTCAACCTCGATATCCCGAAGGCTGAGATCAAGCGGCGACTGGCGTCTTGGAAGCGTCCGAAGCCCAGATATACGCGCGGTGTTCTCGCAAAATACGCCAGCCACGTGACTTCCGCGTCGCTTGGTGCGGTTACGGATCTGGACCTCGATCTGTCCTGAACCATTCGGGCGGCACAGCGCCGTTGGCGCTGACGCCATCCCCCCCGAAAGTTTCACGGCCATCTTGATGTGGAACGATAGTTCAGTTATCCTGTATCCGTCAGGGGATCGCCATGCCGGATCAGGGTCAACCATTCACACTGTCTTCATTCCCGCAGGCCATCCTGCATCTGGATGGTGACGCGTTCTTTACGTCGATCGAGCAGGCTGTGAATCCGGCGTGGAAGGGCAGGCCGATGGTGACGGGGAAGGAGCGGGGGATCATCTCCTGTGCCAGCTACGAAGCCAAGAAGCTGGGCATCAAGCGGGGTATCCGCTTGCACGAGGCGCAGAAGATGTGCCCGGATCTGATTATCCTGCCGAGCGATTACGAGACGTACAGCCTCTACTCGAAGCGGATGTTCAACATCATCCGTCGCTTCACCCCGCTCGTGGAGGAACATTCGATCGACGAGGGGTTCGCCGACATCACCGGCCTGCGCCGCGTTCACCGTTCCTCCTACCAGGAGATTGCGCAAGATATCAAACAGACGATCCAGAACGAATTGGGCATCACGGTGTCGGTGGGGCTGAGTCTGTCCAAGGGCCTCACGAAACTCGCGTCGAAGTTCCGGAAACCGGACGGCTTTACGGCCATCGCGGGCTATCACATTCATCTTTTTCTCCAGCGCCATACGCTGAATGACATCTGGGGGTTCGGACACAACACGACCCGACTGCTGGAGAAACAGGGACTGCGCACGGCGTATGACTTCGTGATGAAGCCGGAGAAGTGGGCGGACCGGGTTCTCGGGAAGATCGGGCGCGAGATATGGAATGAGCTTCGCGGCAATGCCATCCATCCGGTGGTCACGGAGGAAAAGTCATCCTACGCCACGATCAGCAAGTGCAAGACCTTCACCGCGCCGTCGTCGGACCCGGATTTTGTCTATGCCAAACTGATCCGCAACGTGGAGTCGGCGTTCATCAAGATGCGTCGGTACAAGCTGCGGACCCGTTGGATGACGGTCTCGTTGCGCAGGAAGGATTTTACGCAGGTGGCGATGGAGGCGAAGCTGAACCGGGCCACTTCGGCGACGCAGGAAGTGCTGCCGATGGTGAAACAGCTCTTTGACCAGCTGATCGAGCCGGCCACCGAATACCGCACCACGATCGTGATCCTCGGTGAGCTTGAGGACGACCTGGTGGAACAGACCGAGTTGTTCGAAGACCGGCTGCGAATTGATCGCATGGATCGTGCGTCCAAGGTCATCGACGAGGTCAACGAGCGCTTCGGAAAACACAAGCTCGGCCTCGGCCAGTCCCTCTATCTTCCGCACCACGAGGTGACCGACCGGGACGACAAACCCCTGCGCAAGGAGAACCTGCTGCCCGGTGAGACCGACCGGCGTCGCCTTAAGCTCCCGCAATTCAGGATCAAGGTGTAGGCTTGAAGGAGCAAGCGTTGCTCCGTCATCCTGACGGCATGAAGTGGCCGACCCTTGGTGTCTTAATCCTTTGCTTGGTAACGGCATCCCGGGCAGACGACGCTGCCCTGACGCCTGAAGGGATTGCCCTCGGACTCCGCCAGCAGGTGGAGAAGTTCGAGCCCGTGAGCGTGGAGAAGCGTGATGTGCCGGTCACTTTCGAGCTGCGACTTGGCGACGACCCTGCGTTGATCGGGACGAACGTGTTCGATGGATTTCGTTTCGTTGTGCCGGAAGGTGTCGCAGAGCGTGATTTCGTCTGGTTCTTCAACGCCCCGGAGAGCTGGGGAAACTGGTATGTCCTTCCGCTTGGCGAGCCGCAGGCCGGCGGGTTCACGGACTGGCTCCGCGGCGACAAGGTGTACGAGGACGTGGATGGATCCGGGACGACGGATCGCCTGCGCATCTTGCAGGCCCTTCCGGCGCCCTATTTCGCGGAAGGGCGCGAGTATCTGATCTGGTTCCGGAATGTGAGTGAGGCGGGCGGGGGAACACTGCGGGGAAAGCTGTCCTTCGCGCCGCAGGTCAGGCAATGGACACACCAGGCGATCGAGACCGCGCTGCAACTCCGGCCGCTTGACGCGCGTCGACAGGTGGAAGCGCTCGATTCACGGGGTGGGCGGATACTGCTGGAGCCAGCCTTTTTCTCCCGTGACGAGGCGGAGGAGCGTATCGAGTCGCTCTTCTTCAGCATGCGCCAGTCGCGCGAGTTTCGCAGCGGCTTCTCGATCTCCATGAACACGACGGTGCCAACCTGCACGTTGCATCCCAGGCTGGATGATATCGAGGCCGTGTACGGACTGGCGGACTTCGAGATGTCCAGCAGTGAGCAGCAGAAGGTGCGGGAGCATCAGGGCCTGACGGCTGAAGAGGATTCAAGTACCGGGGAGACGGTCACGTATTACTTCGACTTCTTCGGCTTCGAAGTCGAGGCAGGCGACAAGCATCGTCGTGTCCAGCGGGTTGTGACACAGGCCGGCGATTACTCCAAGGCCCGCCCGCTTCACAATCAAGCCCAGTTTGTGCGGTTGCCCAAGCTGGACCTCACGCTCTTTCATCTCAACCATCAGGAAGCCGGCAGAATCTATTTCTTTCTCAGGGGCGACCGCCCGTTGGTCATCCGCGAGCCGCCCGTCGGAACGTACCGCAGCGGTGCCGAGGAACTGGACTACAAGGGCGATGGCGAATGGCGCTGGCGCACGTTCTATCCGGGTGGCGGAGTTGCCCGTGACTTCGAACTGAAGGACCACAAGGTCGATGGTGTCGCGAAGGTCTACTACCAGGGAGGTGTGTTGAAGCTGGAGGCGAGATACAAGAACGGCCTGCTCGATGGCGAAACAGTTGAATTTGCGCCGGATGGCACCGAAACCGGACGAAAATCGTTTTCGCGAGGTCAGCCCTCAACCGTCTCACCTTGAAGAAGCGTCTTGCTTCCTGAGTTTCTCCTTCTAGCCTTCGCGGCAAGGAGATCGCAATGGCTCAGGATGTTTTTCGGGAAGTTTCTTCACGCGGCTGGTTTAGTCGGATCGGCGGCTCGATCAAGGGTGTCCTTGTTGGACTGATTCTCTTCTTTGTAGCCATTCCGCTGCTGTTCTGGAACGAGGGGCGGTCGGTGAAGACGTACAGGTCCCTGAAGGAAGGCGCGGCCGCGGTCACGACGGTTCCGGCGGACAGCGTCAATGCCGCGCAAGAGGGGACGCTGGTCCATCTCACGGGGCAGGCGACGACGGAAAGCGTGCTGAACGATCAGGACTTCGGGATCTCGGACAACGCCATCAAGCTGTCGCGTCGCGTCGAGATGTACCAGTGGGTCGAAGAAAAGGATTCGGAGACCAAGAAGAAGCTCGGCGGCGGCGAGGAGACGGTCACGACCTATCGCTATGAGAAGGAGTGGTCCGACGACGATATCGATTCCGGGGACTTCAAGCATCCCGAAGGCCACATCAATCCGTCAGAATGGACATGGACATCGGAGGAGTGGGTTGCGTCGCCGGTTCGCGTCGGCGCCTTCGAACTTTCTGACGGCCTGGTCAGCCAGATCGACAACTACGAGGACTACGACGCCAAGGCCGAGTCATTGCCCGAGAGCCTGCGGGAGCGGGTGAAGTCGCGGATGGGTGGATACTATGTGGGCGCTGATCCGGAGAAACCCGAAGTGGGTGACCTTCGTGTCTCCTTCAGCGTGGTTCGCTCCGGCCCCGTGAGCATCGTGGCGCGCCAGGAAGGCTCGGCGCTGAAGAGCTACCAGACCAAGGCGGGTGACGCGATCGAGATGCTCTCGACCGGTGAGAGGACTTCCGCAGAGATGTTCAAGGCCGCGCAGGATGCGAACAAATTCATCACGTGGCTCATCCGCTTGGGGGGCTTCTTCATGATGTTTATCGGCCTCGCGATGATCATGAAACCTCTATCCGTCCTGGCGGACGTTGTGCCCTTCATCGGGAACATCGTGGGCTTTGGTACGGGACTCTTTGCATTCCTCATCGCCCTCGTGGTGTCCCTGGTTACGATTGCCATTGCATGGATCGTGGTGCGTCCGGTGCTGGGCATCGGACTCCTTGTCGCAGCCCTTGGCGCTTCGTTCGGCCTTCGCAAGCTGCGTTCGACCAAACCTGTAGTCGCATCGTGAAACAACGTGTGGAAATAGAGTACTGCACGAAGTGCCGCTGGCTGCTCCGTGCCGCGTGGATGGCGCAGGAGCTGTTGACGACGTTTGAGGCGGAGCTGTCTGAAGTCGCGCTCTGTCCCGGAACGGGTGGCGTGTTTGAGGTCCGGCTCGACGGGAAGGTGCTCTTTTCGCGCAAAGAGGCGGGACGTTTCCCGGAGTCCAAGGAGCTCAAGCAACTCGTGCGCGACGTTGTTGCGCCGGATCGCGATCTGGGGCATAGCGAGCGTTCGTAGTCAGGCACGCCGCGCAGCAAGTGCCGGGCGAGTAAGACTAGCCGATGGCGTCGCGGAGGACGTATTGCAGGATGCCGCCGTGGCGCAGGTAGTCGATTTCGACAAGGGAGTCCACGCGCGCCTTGGCCTTGAACGCGGCGACTTTCTGGCCTTTCAACTCTGCAGTGACATCGAGCAGCTTGCCCGGGCTGAAGTCTTTGGCGAGTCCATGGATGGTGATCTTTTCTTTCCCGGTCAGGCCGAGGCTGTCGGCGGTTTGTCCGTCCACGAATTCCATCGGCACCACGCCCATTTCAACGAGGTTGCTGCGGTGAATGCGTTCGAAGCTCTCCGCGATGACAGCTTTGACGCCCAGCAGGTAGGTGCCCTTGGCGGCCCAGTCACGGGATGAGCCGGCGCCGTACATCTTGCCCGCCAGGACCACGAGGGGCGTGCCAGCCTTGATGTAGTTCATGGCGGCGTCGTAGATGGATACGGTTTCGCTGGTCGGCTGATAGACGGTCCAGCCGCCTTCCTTCTCCACCATCTTGTTCCGGATCCGGATGTTTGCGAAGGTACCGCGCATCATGACTTCATGGTTGCCGCGCCGTGCGCCGTACGAGTTGAAGTCATCGGGTTTCACGCCCTGCGCGATGAGGTACTGGCCGGCGGGGCTGCTCTTCGGGATCGAGCCGGCGGGCGAGATGTGGTCGGTTGTGATGAAGTCGCCAAACGACGCGAGCACGCTGGCGCCGGCGATGTCGGCGAGATCCGACGGCTTGGCCGGCATGCCGTGCAGGAAGGGCGGCTCCTGGATGTACGTGGACTTCGTGTCCCACGCGTAGACCGCGGTGCCGCCACCGGGCAGGGCGTTCCAAGCAGGATTCGACGTCGCGATGTCGTGATAGAGTTCCTTGTACACCGCCGGGTTCGCCGCTTCCTTCATGTGTGCGCGAATTTCGGGCTCTGACGGCCAGAGGTCCTTGAGGAAGACCTGCTTCCCATCCTTATCCGTCGCGATCGCTTCCGTCGCAAGGTCGATGTCGATCGTTCCCGCGAGCGCGTAGGCCACAACGAGGGGCGGCGAGCAGAGGTAGTTGGCCTTCGTCTGCGGATGCACACGGCCTTCAAAGTTGCGGTTTCCGCTGAGCACCGCGGAAGCGACGATATCGCCTTCCTTGATCGCTGCTTCCATCGCCGGGGCAATCGGGCCGCTGTTGCCGATACAGGTGGTGCAGCCGTACGCCACGACGTTGAAGCGCAGCTTTTCAAGATAGGGCAGCAGTCCCGACTTCTTGAGGTACGCCGTGACGACGCGGGATCCGGGGGCGAGGCTGGTCTTCACGGTGGGCGAGATCGTCAGTCCACGCTCGACGGCCTTCTTCGCCAGCAGGCCTGCGGCGAGCAGGACATGAGGATTTGACGTGTTGGTGCAGCTCGTGATCGCGGCGACGGCGACGGAGCCATGGCGGATCGTGCCCAGATTGTCGACCCGGGCGGACGAATTCAGCTTGTCCTCTGTGAGACCGAAACCGCGTTCCTTGACCGGAGCGGTGAGGGACTTGCGGAAGTTGGCCTTTACGTCACGAACATTGACGCGATCTTGCGGGCGCTTCGGACCCGCGACGCTGGGCTCCAACTTCGAAAGGTCGAGCTCAAGCACCTGCGAGAAATGTGGTTCGGGCGCATGGGCATCACGGAAAAGTCCTTGTGCCTTGCAGTACGCTTCCACCAGTTCGATCTGTTCTTCGGTTCGACCCGTCTCGCGGAGATAGCGGAGCGTCTCTGCATCGATAGGGAAGAAGCCCATCGTCGCGCCGTACTCGGGCGCCATGTTGGCGACCGTCGCGCGGTCGGCAAGGGAAAGGTGTTCAAGGCCGGGTCCGAAGAATTCGACGAACTGTTCGACGACGCCGACCTTGCGAAGCATGTTCGTGACGGTGAGTGCGAAATCGGTGGCCGTTGCTCCCGCGGGCAGCTTGCCGAGGATGCGGACGCCGGTAACCTTCGGGGTTACGAGTGGAATAGGCTGGCCGAGCATAGCGGCTTCGGCTTCGATGCCGCCGACGCCCCAGCCGACAACGCCCATGCCGTTGACCATGGTGGTGTGCGAATCAGTGCCGACCAGCGTGTCGGGGTAGGCGATGGTGCGTCCCTGTGCATCCGTCTCCGTCATGACGCAGCGCGCAAGGTATTCGATGTTTACCTGGTGGCAGATGCCGAGGCCGGGCGGAACGATCTTGAGCTTCTTGAACGCCCCCTGGCCCCAGCGCAGGAACGTGTAACGTTCGCCGTTGCGCTCGAACTCCTTCTCCACGTTCTTCTGGAGAGCGGATGTGTCTTCATAGGAGTCCACTTGGACAGAGTGATCGATCACAAGTTCGACGGGAATCTGCGGCTCGATGCGCGAGGGATCCTTGCCGGCGCGCTGCATCGCGCTGCGCAGCGCGGCGAGGTCCGCGATGCAGGGAACGCCCGTGAAGTCCTGCAGGAGCACACGCGCGGGTTGGTAGGGGAACTCATCCGTGCCTTCGGCGTTGGGGCTCCATTTTGCAAAGTCGGACACATGCTTCTCGTTGTATGCAGGGTGACCTTGAAAACGGACGAGGGACTCGAGCACCACTTTGATCGAGTAAGGTATGCTCGCGAGCTTCAGCATGCCGGCGTTTTCGAGTTCCTTCAGGCTGTAGTAATGAACGGTCCGGCCCTTGGACAACGTGAGTGACTTCAGCGCAAAATCGTAGCGGCTCATGGTGTTTCCCTAAATTGTGGGGCGAACGTAGGGCTTCAAATCCGTGATGTCAATTTTTGTGGCGTCACGCGGGCGGGGCGGCTAGATTGGCACGAAGTTCGTCCGCAATCCGTACAGAAGGAGTTCACTTGTGAGCAAACTGTCCCTGTTAGCTATGACGACTGTAGTGGCGTGTGCAACCATCGCGTCCGCCGAACCGAACCGATCCTACTTCACCCGCGAGAACAAGTTCCCCGAGTTGGGACAGTTTGAGCTTGGGGCGACGGTGGATTCCAAGGAATTCGATGCCGGCAAGATCGGCGAAGCGGCGGCCTATGGCCGGTACGGCTTGATCGAGAACCTGACGGCGAACGTCCGCGTGCCTTATCGCGATATCGATCCGGACTTCGGCGACGGCGATTCGGGGCTGGGCGATGTCAGCCTCGGGCTCGAACTGCTGGCCTACCAGGATATCTTCGACTACCCGTATGTGATCCCTCACGTGGACGTGTCCCTCGAAACAGGCGACGACGAAACCGGCCTGGGAGCCGGTGAGACGATTACAACCGTCGGTATCTCCGCGGGCACAAAGACCTACGAAGTCCTGCACTGGATTCTCGATGTCAGCTATCTGATCAATGGGACCAACATCAGTGAGGACGAGGATTCGGACGATCTCCTCAAGGTCTCGCTTGCCCTGATCTGGGACGTGAGCGACCGCTTCGCCTGGCATCTGGAAGGCCAGGTCACGGACGAAGACGTGGAGGGCAGCGATCAGCCCGCAGCGTTTGTCGGTGGCTTCACCTACGACTGGACCGAGAGCTTCGTGACGTCGTTCTACGCCGGAGCGGGCAGCGACGAGGGCAGTACGCCTGACGCCATCGCCGGCGCCAAGGCGTCCTACACGTTCTAGTCGAAGAAGTAGATCTTTAGGGGCCGGTTCCCGCAAGGGAGCCGGCCCTTGCTGTTTACGGAGAGATGCTGCGGGTCATGCTCCGGGCCATGAGCAGGGGGATTGCGCCGAAGACGCCGAAGGAGCAGTCGATGAGCTGCCACCAGAATGGAATCCCGCGAATCGGTCCTGCAAGGAGAGCGAGCGGGATCACAGCCGCACACGCAATCAATCCGAATTCGATCACCCAGATGTTGCGAACGGGATCGCGCCAGGGACCGATGAACGCGATGGCGATGACGAGGTGTCCGAATGCCAGCCAGTCAGTTCCATAGGGAAGGAACGGATACCTCTCGTTCACATCGGTCAGCGCGGCCTGCACCTTGAGGATCCAGGCCGTGAAGGTCGACGGATTGTCCGACCGGGCATCAGGAAGAACGGAAACGATCGCATTGACCTCAGTGAGGAGAGGGAATGCCGTCAGGCCGCTTAAGACCAGCCCGACCATGAAGATGGATAGAGCGATGCGGATTCTGCGCAGTTGAGCCGACCGGCTCGTCATGGCTTCCATGTCTCGTTGGCTGTCATTTGACGACACCGAGTTCCACCCGCGCGTTCAGCGCGCCTCCGTCCTCAAGGTTGAGATGTCTTGTCGAAATCTTACCTGCGAGCTGGCCACCTGAACGGATGGTCAATTGGCCGCTTACGGTTATCTGGGCCGTGAGCTTCCCTGCGATGTCGACGTTGTGGAACGAAGCGGGATGCTCGATGCGCACGGAGCCTGATTCCGAGATCCGGATATCCTTTGTCTTAAGCTGCGCCGCATCCAGCTTAAGGCACCCGCCCAGTTCGACGTGACCCCACGCCGTTATTGTCGTGCCCTCAATGGAGCCGTGGATCGTGACATCCTGAGCCGTGATTGAAGCTCCTGTCAGGGAGCCGGATTCCGTAATGTGAACCCGGCCCGTCGTACGGATGGTGAGCGAGCCGGAATCGTCGATCGTATAGTTTGTTTGATCCAACGTATGCCGACACTTGGGACACACCAGTTTGTCGGTCCTCCCGGATAGAGGAAAGACGTACTCACAAAGATAGCAGTGAATCTCGCGCCGCGTCGGAAGGGCAGTCTTCCCGATCCGGCTCTTGCGTTCGCTGATCGCGACGGGCGACAGTTCCTCGACCACGGGTGGTGGCCGGCTGTCCCCATGATCCTTCGCGTGTTTGACGGCCTGAACGACGCGAAAGCTTGCCACTTCCGTCGCCTTGCGCGAGTTCACTATGGATCCTCTACCCGACTAGCGACGGGCGAACGCACCGGTCTTCGCTTCCTCGGCGGGTTCCACCCTTGGCGGCGCCGACGAGCTGACGCCGGACTTGGCGGGGTTGACCTCGGATTTGCCGATGAAGGTAACCCCGTCCTCCACAGCAAGGCGCTTGGCGCTTATGTCGCCAGTGACCTTGGCGGTTGCCTTCATGTCGATCTTGTCCTTGGCCGCGACGTTGCCAAGAACCGTCCCTTCAATCGTTACCGAATTCACGTTCAGGTTGCCCTTGACCGTGGCGCTTTTGCCTACCACAGCGTCGGCCCCGCAATGCAATTCGCCTTCCAGTTTCCCGTCGATTCGCAGGGAACCGGCGCACCGGATGTTTCCGGTGATCTCGACATCTGTCCCTATGGTTGTCTGTGCATTCTGTTCAGCGCTCATGGTTTCGTCCTCCTAGTGACCGATGTGTATGAACACAACACAAGATACCGTCCGGAGTCGCTTTTGATAGGGGTCATACGGTCATTCCCAAAGAAATCATGCAGACTATCCGTGTCGGAGGGCGGGCCGGAACGCGGGAAAACGATGCAATGGGAGAAGGAAAAGCGTTTCGTCGGGGCAAGGTCTAAAACGTTGCCCGTCACGGGCAATTTCTGTATCAATCAACCTCCACCAAAGTGTGCTTTATGAAGGGAAATCGCATCAGCCATGAAAGATATTCCTGTCTCCTCCACGCGTAATGTTGTCCTGCTAGGTCATACGGGAAGCGGCAAGACCACGCTGCTCGACGCCGTATTGTTCAAACTGGGTATCAGCGAACGGCTCGGATCGCCGGGGCAGGGCAGCAGTGCCGCGGATTGGACGGAAGAAGAGAGGGAGCGCAAGATATCCATCTGGGCCAAGCCGTTCACGGGAACGTATGAAGCGCGCGACGGCAAGAAGGTCAATTTTGTCTTTACCGACACACCCGGCTACGCCGACTTCCAGGGGCAGATGATTGCCGCAAGCGCCGTGGCCGACGCCGCGCTTATCGTTGTCGATGCGGGCGCCGGCATCCAGGTCGGCACACACAAGGCATGGCGGCGATGCGAAGAACTCGGCATACCCCGGGGCATCGTCATCACAGGTCTAGACAAGGAGAACGTCAATTTCGAGGAAACCCTCGACGCGATCCAGCAGACGTGGGGTCGCAAGTGCGTGCCGATTGAAATCCCGACGCACGACCGTCACGCCATCATCGACATTCTTGAAAGCGAAATTCCAGCGGAGCTTGCTGAAGAAGCCGAGGCGGCGAAGAGCGTGCTCGAGGAAGATGCGGCGGAGGAGGATGACAAGCTCCTCGACAAGTACCTGAGCGGCGAGCACTTGACGCATGATGAACTCGTTGCCGGCCTGAGGGTCGCTGTCGGACGCAGCCATCTGGTTCCCGTGTTTGAGGTCGAGCCGCTGCAGGGCATCGGCATCAGCGAATTCCTCGAGGAAATCTACCACTTGTTCCCGTCGCCTCTCGATCGCACGCTGGCCGATGCGGACGGGAACGCAATCGACACGTCGCCCGAAGCGCCCCTTACCGCACTGGTTTGGCGCTCCGTGAATGACGCGTTCGTGGGTCAGATTTCCTTTCTTCGAATCTATGGGGGCACGCTCAGGTCGGATTCCGAGATCTTCAATGCGTCCAAAGGCCAGAAGGAGCGCATCGGCTTCGTTCACCTTGTGAACGGCAAAAAGGATCTCAGCATCGCTGAGGCTCATGCCGGAGACATCGTCGCGCTGCCGAAACTGAAGCTCACTGCGACGAACGAAACCCTCTGCGCAGTCGGCAAGAGCATCAAGCTCGCGCCGGTGAAATTCCCGAATCCCGTGATGGCTTACGCGGTTTCACCCAAGACCGCCGGTGACGACGACAAGATCGGCGTTGGCCTGCAGCGCGTGGCCGAGGAGGACCCGACGCTTCGCGTGGAGCGGAACACGGAGACCAAGGAGTTGATCCTCGCCGGCATGGGCGACATCCACCTTGATATCGCTGTTGGTCGAATGAAGAAGCGGAGCAACGTGGACGTCCTGCTTTCTACGCCCAAGGTCGCCTACAAGGAGAGCATCACGGCGCGCGCCGAGGGCCATTACCGGCACAAGAAACAATCCGGCGGCCGTGGGCAATACGGTGAAGTCTTCCTGCGGCTGGAGCCCATGCCCGAGGGCGGGGACGATTGGTTTGTCGATGCACTTGTCGGAACCAACGTGCCACGCAACTTTGTGCCTGCGATTCAGAAGGGAGTCCTTGAGGGCATGACGCGCGGAACGCTGTCGGGGTCGCCCGTCGTGAACACTCGCGTGGTGATCTACGATGGATCGCACCACGAAGTCGATTCGTCGGAAATCGCATTCAAGATCGCCGGCGGACGCGCCTTTTCGGAAGGCATGGCGAAGGCGAAGCCCGTGCTGCTTGAACCGATCATGAATCTGAAGATCATGATCCCTGAGCGCTTCATGGGTGATGTCACCGGCGACCTCAACCACAAACGCGGTCGCATCCTGAGTGTGGGTTCGGAGAACGGCATGCAGGTCATCGAGGCGGAAATGCCGCAGTCCGAGATGTTTCGCTACTCCTCCGAGCTGCGCAGCGTGACGCAGGGGCAGGGCAGCTTCGATGCGAGCTTCGCCCGCTATGACAACGTCCCGAGCCACGTCGCTCAGAAGATTATTGCCGAGGCCGCGAAGACAAAAGTCGTCGAAGAAGATTAAGCATTCTCAACCATCAACCAGTAACCATCTCCTCGAGGTCCCATGGCAGGTCATAGTAAGTGGAAGAACATCAAGCATAAGAAGGCGGCGAGCGATGCCGTCAAGGGTCGCGTGTTCAGCAAGATCGCGAAGGAGATTGTAGTCGTCGCCCGCTCGGGTGGTGGAGATCCCAACGCGAACATCACGCTTCGCACGATCATACAGAAGGCCCGCGCTGCGAACATGCCGATGGACAACATCGAGCGCGCGATCAAGCGTGGAACCGGCGAAATCGCCGGTGCGGCGATGGAGGAGATCATGTACGAAGGTTTCGCCCCGGGCGGAGTGGCTGTGATCGTACAGGCGCTCTCGGACAACAAGAACCGCACCGCCTCCGTGGTGCGCCATCTCTTCACGAAGTACGGCGCGAACATCGGCGGCAACGTCATGCGCTCGTTCAAGCGTAAGGGGCAGATCATCGTGAGCGCCGCGACGACGACCGAGGACAAGCTGATGGAAGTGTGCCTCGATGCGGGCGCCGACGACATCACGCAGGAAGGCGATTTCTTCGAAATCTACACGGATCAGTCCCAGTTCCATCACGTGGTCGAGGCCCTTGCGAAGGCTGGTATCAAAACCGAGAGCGCCGAAATATCCCTGATTCCCGATATGTATGTGCCTGTGACCAACAAGGAGCAGGCCCAGAAGTTCATCGAATTCGTGGAAGCGCTGGAAGAAGACGACGATGTCCAGAACGTGTACAACAACGCGGACATCGATGATGCCCTGCTGGAGGGCTAGTTGCGGGTCCTCGGCATAGACACGTCGCTGCGGCAGACGGGCTTCGGCGTTGTGGAGGCTGAGGGGACGCGATTGAAGTCAATTGAGTACGGCGACATTCCGATTCCCGCGACGCAGCCTCATTCCGTCTGCCTGACCCGCATCGACACCGCGCTTCGAGAAGTCATTGCAAGGACGAAGCCCGACGCCGCCTCGATCGAGGGCATCTTCTTCTGTCGCAGCGTCCGCACCGCCATTGTCCTGGGCGAGGCGAGGGGCGTGGCCATCGCCGCCTGCGCGAGGGCCGGCATTCCGGTCTTTGAGTATGAGCCGCGTCGGATGAAGTTGGCGCTCGTCGGCTTCGGCGGAGCGCAGAAGAGCCAGGTGGCCAAGATGGTGGTGCGACTGCTCGGTCTGAAGGAAGAGCCGCCGGAAGACGCGGCCGACGCGCTGGGGTTGGCGATCTGCCATATCCAGTCGAGGTCGTCGATCGCGGCCTTGAACACGAAACCGATATAGATCCTATGCGTCCTACCTGCTCTTCCATCCGGTTGATGCGGCTGCTACATTCATAACTTCTATGAGCGCTACGATTCTAGATGGAAAGGCCGTTTCCGCGGCGATGCGGCGGGAGTTGGCAGCCGAGGTGGCGGGGCTTCAGACGATGGGCGTGAAGCCCGGGTTGGCTGTGCTGCTGGTTGGCGACAATCCGGCATCACGTTCGTATGTCACAGCCAAGGAGAAGGCTTGCGAAGAAATAGGGATTCATTCACGGGAAGTGAAGCTACCGGCTGACACGTCGCATGAAGAGATCCTCCGCGTGGTGCAGAGCTTCAATGACGACGACTCCATCCACGGCATCCTGGTTCAATTGCCGCTGCCCGACCCATCTGTTGAGACAAGCGTTTTGAATGCGGTGAAACCGGCGAAAGACGTCGACGGTTTTCATCCGGTAAACGTCGGGCGTATGATGCTAGGGCTTCCGACATTCCTCCCCTGCACCCCGCACGGCATTCTTCACATGCTCAAACGTTCAGGTCACGAGACCTCGGGGCGTCATGTCGTCATCGTGGGGCGCAGCAACATCGTCGGTCGTCCGCTTGCCAATCTCCTTTCGCAGAAGAGCTCCCTGGGCAATGCCACGGTTACGATGTGCCACACGGGAACCCGAAATCTTCCCTTCTTCACGAAGCAGGCCGATATTCTTATCGCAGCGACGGGCCGTCCCCACACGATCACGGCCGACATGGTCAAGGAAAGGGTCGTGGTGGTGGATGTCGGCGTCAATCGAGTTAGCGACGCATCATCTTCAAGAGGCTTCCGGCTTGTCGGTGACGTCGATTTCCATGCTGTGGCGGAGAAGGCGGCCGCAATCACGCCGGTGCCGGGTGGCGTGGGCCCTATGACGATTACGATGCTTCTGCACAACACGATTCAGTCGGCACGGATGCATGCCGGGCTCACACCGGGTTGGACGTGAGAACGATCAACAAATACCTGCTACAGGACTTCCTCGTGATCTTCGGCATCACGCTGTTGATCATCACGTTCGTCATGTCGCTCGGCGTGGTGATACGCGCCATCGACTTCGCCGCCCGCGGACTCTCAGGCAGCCTGATCACCAAGATCTTCCTGTTGAATCTGCCCTATATGCTCACGTTCTCGCTCCCGATGAGCGTGTTGACGGCCACGTTGCTCCTGTTCGGCAGGTTGTCGTTTGACGGTGAGCTGACGGCCATGAAGGCCAGCGGCCTGAGCATGTGGCAGATCATCTCGCCGGTCGTGCTGATGTCCATTGCCTGCAGCGTGGTCTGCGTGTTTATCACGACGTATGTCGGGCCGACCTGCAAAGGCCTCGTGCGCGGTGTACTTGCGGAGTTGGGAACGGAGGACCCTGTAAACCTGCTGGAATCCGGCCGCTTCGTCCGCGATTTCCCTGGCGTGATGGTCTACGTCGGGAGCCGCGACGAGAACAAGCTGGAGGATGTCGTCGTCTATGAGATGGGCGAGGACGGGCCGGTGCGAAATGTCCGCGCGACGACGGGTGAAGTGCGGATCGATGCCGACGCGCGCGCAATGTACGTTGATTTGTACGACGTGCGCATCGACCAGATGGAGAAGGACAAGGTGACTGGCGTGGCCAAGTCGCACTACCTGAACGCGCAGCACTATCCGGTGAAGCTTGAGTTCGGCGACGCGAAGAAGAAGTCAACGCGCCAGCGGGTTTCCGATATGACCTTCGGTACCTTGATCGACACCATCAACAACGTCCGGGTCGTCTATCCCGAGTTGAAGGAGCAGGACTATATCCGGCAGCGGATGAGCCTCGTCGTGGAAGCCAACAAGCGGTTGGCGCTTTCCCTCTCCTGCTTTGCGTTCTGCCTGGTGGCGATTCCTCTCGGCATGAAGTCGAAGCGCAAGGAGTCGTCGGTCGGCATCGGCATCAGCCTTGCGCTGGTCTTCGTATTCTACCTCTTCATCATCCTCGCCAACTCGCTGCTGAACTACCCGTCGTACCGTCCCGATCTGATCGTCTGGATCCCGGTCGTCCTGGGCGAGATCGCGGGCTTCGTCATGATTCAACGGACGAACTAGGGAGAGATTCGAGATTTGAGATACGAGATCCGAATTTCGAATCTCAAGTCTCTTATCTCTCTTCACTGGTTACAGACGAGGATGAAGCGGCCGTCGCGGTAGACCGTGCGGACGGGGCGTTTCACGATTTCCTCTTCCAGCTGCTTCATGATGCGGGGCGAGGTCACGACGTAGACACGCTGTTTCCCCTTGAAAGCCCGGAAGACATCGCCCTGCTCGATGAAAGACTTGCCGGCGAGGCGCTGCTTATCCGACTCCACCTGGTCGGGAAACTTGAACAGCGAGACGTGGATGGGCTGCCGCGTATAGAATGAAATGCCACGAGGATAGCGACCGAGCAGGGCGATGGTGTCGCCCGGTCGCATATCAGCTGCGAGTGCCCGGCTCATCCCTCGAGCCGACGTGTGCGCGCCGAAATGCAGGTCATTCCCGGCGATAAGGCCCATGAGGTTCAGGTATGAAGCGAGCAGCGTGATCGCGAGCACAAGGGCCCTCTTCTGTATTTCCTCAATGCGAAATGCCAGGAATGCCAGGGCGGGCACGAGCGAGAGCACGAGGAAGGAAGCAGGTGGCGGGTTCGGCCACTCAAGGACGGTAACCCCGTGGAACAGGGCAATGGCAGGGCCGAGGAGCGTGAAGGTGAACACCGTCATAGCCTGTGCCGCGATCCACTTCCTGCGGTCCATCATTTCGGCCCAGGCGTGGCCGCACATGATCGCAAGGGCGGGGAATAGCGGCAGGATGTACGTCGGCATCTTCGACTTGCTCAGCGTGAACATGAGGATGGGCAGGGCAATCCACGCGACGAGCAGCGCGTGGGATTTATCGCGTTTCACGCGCGCGGGCACCTTTCCGAGGTAGTGAAGGAATGCGGGTAGCCAGGGAAGAAGGCCCACGGGAAGCATAAAGAAGTAGAAAAGGGGATTCTCGCTGCGATGGTGCTTGTTGCTCAGGATCCGGAGCGCCAGCTCATCGACGAGATAGAAGCGTCGAAGTTCGGGATACTTCGAGATCACAAGGATGAACCAGGGGAGCGCGAGGACCGCGAACACGGCCCAGAAGGACATCGTGAAGAGAGGTCGCCGGAATTCCGCCGGCGGAGAAAGCCACCGGTAGGTGACGAGGGCCAGGATGACGATCATGCAGCCCACGGGCCCCTTGGTCATGAAGGCGGCTGCCATGGCGACGGCGCACAGGATCTTGAAGCGCAACCTCCCGGTGTCCAGCCAGGCGACGGCGGCATAGAGGCTGAGCGTGACCCAGAACGTGAGCGTCATGTTGTAGTCGATGATCTGGGCCATGACGAAGAACAGGGGCGAAGTCATCAGGATGAGCGAGGAGACGAAGGCTATACGGCGGTCGAAGAGCTTCGTCGCGAGCCTGTAGGTAAGAATGAGCGTGCCAACCGCTGCAAGCATCGTGGGCAATCGCGCGGCCAGTTCATTGACGCCGAAGAGGCTGTAGCAGAGGGCGAGCAGCCAGTAGAGCAGAGGCGGCTTTTCGAAGTGGGCCTGATCGTAGAGGCGTGGCGTGATGTAGTCGCCCGACGCGTACATTTCATAGCCGATGCTAGCCGCGCGGCCTTCATCGGGTTCGTTCAACCCGCGGTCGCGGATATGAAGTCCGAAACCGAGCAGGGCAAGGCCGAGAATCAAATAGAGTCCGAAACGGTCCATCAGTCTTTCTTGAGAAAGAGTTGACAGTAGATTTCGCCGCGCGCGCGATCAAGGACTGGTGATGCGGGCCATGCCGATTCCGGGGGTCGATTCTTGAGCTTGCCGGACGAGAACACGACATCGCCGTCCTTTGCAGCACGCCATGCGGCCTGCAGCGAGGGGTAAACATTCATCGTCTTGCCGGAATAGAATTCCAGGACGCTCCTGTTCTCGCCCACGTGAAAGGCCGAGAAGGCATCGGGGGCGAGCGAAGCGGCCGCCTCGGCCACCGAAGCCACGGCGATATCCTTCTCAAAATAGCCTTGGAGGTGGCTGGTGACGGTGTGAATCAGAAGCGACATCGCGAGGACGAGCGTTGCCATCCGGGCATGCAGTGGTCGAAGGGACGTAAACCCGTAAAGACAGGCGAAAAGAATGAGCGCCGCACTGAGCGCGACCGGGATCTGCGGGACATCGGGAAGGGTGACCCGTGCGGTCATCAGCACGACGGCTCCCGCGGCTAGTATGATCGTTCCGAAGGAAAGTGAAATGGAAAGCCAGTAATCAGGCCTGTGGGCTGGTGCGCGTCGACCGAGGAACCAGCCCACAAGCAGGGCGGCTGGCGGGAGCATGAGCGTCGCATAGTGAAGCTGTTTGCTACTGATCACGCTGAGGCTGACAAAGGCCACGGCGAGCCACGCCATGATAAGCTGCATGCCGCTCCGGCGTTTGATTGTCGGCTTCACCTGCCAAAGTGCAGCCGGGAGCCAGAGCGACCAGGGGAGCATGGCGTGAGGAAGGGTGTATACGTAGTACCAGAGGGGGCCCGGGTGCCTGGAGTCTGTGAACGTGCGCGTGAGTTCCTTCTCCAATTGCGTTTGGACGATCGGGTCGTTTTGTCCATGCAGGTAGATTGCGATATACCAAGGTGCCGCAATCAATGCGCAGAGCAACGCGCCGGGAATCATCTCCAGTAATCGCGCACGGGAACGGGACGCGGGATCAACCCAGATCGCGGCAATCCACGAGAGGACCGGAATGCCGATGGCGGCCGGGCCTTTGGTCATGAAGCCGAGTCCTGCTGAAAGGCCGGCCAGAAGCCACCAGCTTGCGGCCTGACTGCTTCGTGTAGCGAGGAAGCCGGACAAGACAGCTGTCGTGGTGAAGAGCGTCAGCGTCATGTCCGTTTCGGCCGAGCGAGCCTGTCGAAGGAACAGAAAGGAAGTAGCGAGTACGAATGCGGCGATGAATGCGCGGCGTCGACCTATAAGCCTGCTTCCCAGGACATAGATGACGAGGATGAGTGCAATGCCGGATGCTGCTGACGGCAGGCGGGCGACGAAGGCATCGTTGACCGTACCGGCGAGCGTGTAGGTCGTGGCCACAATCCAGTACATGAGAGGTGGCTTCTGCAGACGTGGTTCGCCGAGGTATTTGGGGAACACCCAGCTGCCACCTTCGGCCATATCGCGTGCGGTCAGCGCCACGCGCAGCTCCTGCTCGCGGTTCATCACACTTTCCCCGAGTCCCGGCAGCAGGAGGAGAAGTCCCATGCTCAGCAGGAAGACGAGGCCAATGCGGCGTATGGTCAAGGTGTCCAACATGAATCGGTGACGAGCATGGTGCCCCGCGCCGGATGTCGCCAGAAGTATACTCTTAACGGTCGTTAAGGCTGCGGCGCAGCTTCACTTTACAGCGCTTCGGGGAGTGGATGTGCTGGTCGAAGGTGAATCGACGAACTTGAATACGGTCTCACCCGGCTTCGCGAGTCCCAGCTCTTCGCGGGCGATCTTTTCGACAAAGCGAGGGTCGTTCAGGAGTCGCTCCTCCTTCTGCTGGATGTGGCGGAGCGTTTCCTCCTCCGTCCGGATTTGTTCCTGCAGGCGCGATTCCTTCCTCTGCAGTTCGTGGAAATGACGGATGGGCGGGTAGAAGGCGTAGCCGATCCCGAAGAGGATGAGCACTCCGAGGATGGTCCACGCGGTCTTGTAGATGAACACCCAGATGTTCATGCGGAGCGTATAGCAGGTCGTGGCATGAAAAGCGAGAGGCCCCGGACTGCTTATCGCAAGCGGTCCGGGGCCTGTCTGAATACGGGGCCGCTAGATGCCGTAGCGGGCCACGGAACCGAGTTCCTGCTCGATGCGCAGGAGCTGGTTGTACTTGCAGACGCGATCGGTGCGACTCAGGGAGCCGGTCTTGATCTGGCCTGCGTTCGTGGCGACCGCGATGTCGGCGATCGTCGCATCTTCGGTTTCACCCGAGCGATGGCTG
>CAZCZZ010000066.1:0-20953 GCA_964503335.1 uncultured Verrucomicrobiota bacterium | reverse complement strand
AGACCATCGTATGGTCTCAGGATCGGCCTTGCCCCCTCTTTTGATGGAGAGCCTGCATTAACACCCGCTTCGCTCGAGGTCGCAGAGATCGCGGAGGTCATTCAAGTTCCGCATTTCGCATCTCCAATTTCATTTCGGGCTCTCTTCGGAAAGTCGGGTTACCATACAAACGTTGAAAGAGTTGAAGGTGTATGGTAACTATTCCGTGCTATGGCGATCAAAGAAGTCATGTCGGAGGAGTTGGAGAACTCCCGGAGGATGGAGAAGGACTACGAGTCCGCCCTTCGCCGCCTGCCCAAGGGCAACCTGATTCGCAAGAGCATCAAGGGCCACGACTACTGGTACCTTCAGGTTCGAGAAGGCCCGAAGGTTCGCTTCGACTACGTAAAAAGCCCCTCGCCGTCCATGATTGAGAAATATCGCAAGGCCAAGGCCGCCAGGGTCCAATATCGCGGACTGCTGTCCCAGGTCAGGAAACAGATCCGCTTTCTCGAAAGGATTGTCCGTGCCCGACAAGCAATCTGAACTCTGCAGGGAAGTCCTGTCCAGGATGAGCACTGCGGGGCTCCTTGATGAACTCGTGCTGGTCGGCAGCTGGTGTCTTCTCGCTTATCGGGACTATTTTGCCCAAACTGGCAAAATCAGGACTCTTCGCACCCGTGACTTGGACTTCCTTGTGCCGTTGCCATCCAAGCTTCGCAAACGCGTGGACATGGGAGAGTTACTGGAAGGTCTTGGCTTTGTAATGGGTCACAGGGGCAACGAAGGCTATGCGATACTTCAGCACCCCGAACTTCTCGTTGAGTTTCTCGTGCCAGAGCGGGGGAAGGGCTCGGAGACTGCCATCGATCTTCCCCTGCTCGGCATGAATGCTCAGCCGCTTCGGTACATGGATATCGCGCTGACGATGGTCATGGACGCCCGGCTGCATGATGTACCCGTACGTGTACCTCATCCTGCATGCTTCGCCCTCCACAAATTGCTCGTGGCACCAAGGCGGAAAGATGTGGCGCGGCGCGATCGCGACGCCGAGATGGCCGTTCATGTACTTGAGCTGCTGCAAAGCAAGGGCGAGAGCCTGACCCTACAGACGGTCTTCAAGCACTTTCCCCGACCATGGCGTAAGGTCGTGTTGGCAGAGTTGAACAGGCTGGGACGCAACGATATGGATAAGAGTTTCGGCCTCTCAGCGTAGTGGATCGGTCAGGCACGCCGCGCTGCAAGTGCCGTTCTTCCCGCCGCGACTTGGTCTACGACTCCCGGCATCGCTCACTACGAACGAGTCCAAGCCTGATGCGTCACAGGGTTGCAGTTCAGAGAAGAATCGGTTCAGACCCTATCGCTCTAGAGATCTAAAGCCCGCAACCTCTCGACGCCCAATACCCGCTTCGCTCAAGGTCGTTAAGACCGTAAAGTTCACTTCGCTTCCTTCGCTCCCTTCCTGTGAAGACTCTTTCAGGTCAGGATTCATTCAAGTCTCGCATCTCGAATCTCCAATTTCTGCATTATGCATTCACACCCGCTTCGCTCGAGGTCGCAGAGATCGCGGAGTCGGCTTCACTGCCTTGTCACCCGCAGCGAAGCGAAGGTGTGACTTCGTGCTGATCCTGTGAAAACTCCGCCTGCCTTCGCGGAGACTCCGCCGACAATGCAGAATCTTCCTCGTCCTATCCAGAAAGCCGGAGATGGTTTTCGGAAATGTCCGGATGGCGTCCTGAAATCCATGGATGCAAAGCGGAATGTTGCGCAGCGGGACCGGAAATTCACCGTGTTGACCCGCACTTTTCTCGGTCGCGTCCTTAAAAGTCCGTGAAATACCAACAAATCTGCGATGTTTTGTTCAAAAACTCTTTTCTTAAAAGTCCTTCATTCTTTTTTTGAACATTTTCACGCGCTGGGTGTCTGAGATTCTGAACGACGGGAATTCCAGGGCGTCAGGGAGGATGAATCGTCACAAACAAACAACAGCACAGAGAAAGAGAAGAAGTGAAGTATGAGCAAGAGACATTTCGTTCCCGTCAGGGTTCGTGACCAGCAGGCTTGGTATGGGAATCTGGCGACGAAGTTGCCTGCGATAGCGCCTTTGGTGGGCGTGTCGCAGTCGGAAGTGGATGCCGTGACAGCGGACCATGAGTGCTTGAAGCACGCCATGGCCTTGTGCGAGGCCTACAAGACCAAGGCACGAGAGTGCGTCCAATATGCAGAACAGGTTCGGAGCGGGGGCGGAAACAATCCGATTCCCGCGCCCGTTGAACTGCCGCCGCCACCTCCTTTGGTATCGGCCGGTGTGTTCCGTCGGATCACCGACCTTGCCGTACGCATCAAGCGGCACCCCGGTTACACGCTGTCGCTGGGAAAGGACCTCGGCCTCGTTGGTCCTGAAACCACGGTCGACGTGCAGGACCTTAAGCCTTCGCTTTCGGTCCGCCTGCGCACCGGCACCCCCGTCCTGTCGTGGGAAAAGGGCGACGCCGAGGCGTTGGAAATCCACGCCGACCGCGGCACCGGCACCTTCGCCCTCGCCACGATCTGCACCCGGACCCGGTACATCGACAAGTCGGCCCTCCCGCCCCCGGGAACCGCCGCCGTGTGGAAGTACAAAGCCACCTACCGCCTGAAAGACGACCCCATCGGCCACTGGAGCGACCCCGTCTCCATCGCCGTCGTGGGCTAGCCCAGGCTGTAACCCGAAAGGAAACCGAAACGCCCGCCCGGATTGAACCCCGGGCGGGCGTCGTAGCCGAGACTTCCCTCCCGGCAACTTGACTCATCGTCCATGGTCATCCATCGATCGACGTGGTGAAGTCGAAAATGATCCAACCGAAAAGAATGTATGGGAGAATGCCCACAACTCGTGGATTCTGCATCTTCATCGATACGATTTGCGATGGTCCAACACCAATCGAAAGGCATGGAAATGGACGAATCGTTTTCTACAAATCGATCGAAGAAGCGCGGCGTGAGGTTGCCGAAATTGTCATTGATCGCCTTACGCAGTTCCTTGATGGCGCGTACTCTTTTGATGATGCGATGTCGACAGAGGAGTATATTGTCGAGGTGGACTACTTGCCAGATGGATCCATTGTGGAACACTCCGGAAGGATCTGTTCCTAACAAGCCTTGGCAGTAAGGGCTATTTGCGAATACACGAGACGTTGTGCATCGAGAAAGCCTATCCAGGTTATAGAAGTGTGCAGTCAAGGCTCACAGGGATAGGCTTGGTATCGCGGCAAGCGTTCAGCTAGAATTTGCGGGTATGTCGCTTTCTTATCAAGCCTTTGAATGGGACGAGCGGGTGCGTCTCGCGGCATTCAGTTTTTTAGCTGAGCAAACCCGAATTCACGGCGATGTCCTATTAAGGGATATTCTGCAACGGGGCTTTGAGATTGAAGGCAAACGGGTGCCACTCATAAGCCCACAGGGAATCTTCACGCCAAAGGTTCTGGAGATTCCACTCACCTTCTGCACGGTTCCTCCGACCATCCGCAACGAGCGCCCGTACGAGGACGAAATCGGCACAGATGGCTGCATCCTATATCGATATCGCGGGACAGACCTGAGCCACCGTGACAACGTCGGCATGCGCCGGGCTATGCAGGAGAGTCGGCCTCTCATATACCTTTATGGCATTGTGCCTGGGACTTATCTGCCAATATGGCCTGTTTACATAGTTGGCGATGACAACGCGGGGCTGACCTTCAGAGTTTCGGTAGATACGCCGGAAGCTCTTGTGAGCGACACGAAGCTGTCACGCGAGAGTGACCCCGCGCCCAGACGTCGCTACATTACAATTGAGACACAACGCAGAATGCATCAGCAGGGTTTTCGCCTGCGGGTCATGCGGGCCTATCAGCAGCGCTGTGCGATTTGCCAGCTACGCCATGTCGAACTTCTTGAAGCGGCACATATCCTTCCTGATGGGCATCCGCGCGGCGACCCTGTGATCCCTAATGGAATATCCCTCTGCAAGTTGCATCATGCTGCCTATGACGCGAATATTTTCGGAATTCGCCCCGACTGTATTATTGAGGTTCGGGATGATGTCTTGCGCGAACACGATGGTCCAATGCTCCTGCATGGATTGAAGGAGATAGATGCGCAAGTGCTTCACCTTCCTCATCATCAAGATCTCCGACCTGATGCCGAGCGACTGGAGATTCGATACGAGGCGTTTCGCAAGGCTTGCTGATTGAGACCGCCCGCTGGTGTAGGACATCGAGACGTGAGCGTTGTGAGCGGCTTTAGGCGGCGATGAGGGCTGATCGAACAAATGGCGTGGCGACTTGATACATGTGTGGTTCGGGGTGAGATCGATAATCGGATGCGGGGTGTGCTTGCTGGCCGTATTTGGTTACTGGGGCGGGCGGAGCCTGTGCGGCTTGAGCTCAAGGGGGATGCGCATCGTGATCTGGCGGGGACGGTGTTGACGTTTGAGAATCCGGATCCGAAACCTGGCGAGCATGTCGGACTCGCTGAGCTTCAGGTCGGCGTGGTTGGCGACATCACGTCGTCCCGCAAGGTCTTTGTGTTGGATGTGTCCGTGGAGGAGGCCATGCGGTTGGGTAGGATGGGGATGCCAATCCCCAAGCACCACGGGAACTGTCTCTACATCGAATGGTACAGCCGCGCGAACGGGCGCGTGGTGATTGAATCAACGGACTACAAGGTTTCGATAACGCCGGCCGCCTGGACGATGACCGATGAGGAAGAGAAGCGGCAGATCGCCGCCAATCAGCAGGCCGTACGTACTTGGATGGATGACTTGGTGGCGTCTTTCGATGCCGTGCCCGAAGACCAGGCGCAGGATGGGCTGAAGGACGAGTAGGCTGTAGGGGTTTGGGTCGTAGGTTCGGATTGGCCCTAAAGGTCTAAGAACCCTACAGCCTCTCTTCCGCCCCCTTTTCCCGACTCGCCACACCGGGGCTTTTCTGTTATCTGATTCGCTCGCGTTTCTTCTGAGGGGAGGTCTGATGAATAGGCGCTTTGCTGTGGGGCTTGGTGTGTTCCTGTGTCTTGGCGTCCTGCCTTCGCGGGGTGCCGTGTTCGTGGTGACGAACTCGGGGGCTACGGGGGCGGGGACATTGAGGCAGGCGTTGCTGGATGCCGCTACGTCGGCGCCGCCGAATACGATCACCTTCAACATTTCGGGGCCGCTTCCAATTGTGATCACGCCGAATGCCAGCTTGCAGGTAACGCAGCCGGTGACGATCGATGCGACGACGCAGCCCGGCTATACCAACAATGCGCCGGCGATCTGGCTGTCGGGCACGGGCCCGGCCACGATCGGATTCAACGTCCTGACGTCCGGCTGCGTGGTCAGCGGGTTTCGAATCCAGGACTTCGATCTCTACGGCGTGGCGCTGGGTTCCTTCTCAAACCGGATCGAGAGCTGTCACATCATCTCCAACCAGCTCGGTGTCTTCATCGGTGACGGAAGCGGCCATCGCGTGGGTGGTCCAGCGGCCACGAACAGGAATGTCATCTCCGGCAACGTGACGGATGGCATCCAGATTATCGGCCCATTCACCAGTAACAACGTGGTCATCGGCAACTCGATTGGTGTTACTCCGAACAACACCGGCATCCCCATGCCGAACGGCGGTTCAGGCATCTACATCCAGGATTCGCCAGGCAACTCGATTTCGGGCGGCAGTACCGCACTTCAGGTTATTTCCGGCAATGACCAATACGGTATTTCGGTGACGGGGGAGGAATCGGTCAGCAACCGGATCCACGGCAATGCGATTGGCACCGACGGTTTTGCGTTTTCCGCGGTATCGAATGGGCTATCCGGCATCTACATCGCGTTTGCCTCGTACACCCACATCGGCGGGACGAATGCCGCGGACCGGAACTACATTTCGGGCAACGGCAACCACGGCATCGAGGTTTCCTTCACCGAGTCTTCTGTCGGAACCCGCATCGAGGGAAACACCATAGGCCTGCATTCGAGCGGGACCGCCTGTCCAAACGCGCAGGCGGGCATCCGCCTGAACGATGGGGACAATCCGGTGATCGGTGGAGAGGGCGCGGGGCAGGGCAATATCATCTCGGGGAACTTGAACCACGGAATCTTCCTCGGAGTGCAGGTAGATAACGGCAGGATACAGGGAAACCTGATCGGAGTGGATTCCGGTGGCAACGCGGTCTCCAATACTTCATCGGGCATCCTCGTGCAGGGGGCGAACTGGCTGGTCGGCGGCACGAACGCCGGCGCGCGCAATATCATCAGCGGCAATGGCCAGGACGGCGTGTATGTGAACTTCGCGTCGTCGTGCGTCATCCAGGGCAACCGGATCGGGGTCGATTCCGTCGGTGTTGCGCGACCCAACGGCCAGAACGGTGTCCGCATCGTCGGGTCGGAGAGCTGTCTTGTCGGTGGTTCGACCACCAACGCCATGAACATCATTGCCGGCAACGGATTCGACGGCGTGTACATCAGCGACGCCACATCGAATACCGTGAAGGGAAACCTGATCGGCCTGCTGCCGAACGGCCTGGTCGTCAGCAACGCTTTCCGGGGAGTGTATGTGGCCCTGGGTGGTGGGGTGGTGGTGGGCGGAGCGACACCGGGCGAGCGCAACGTCATTTCGGGGAATGGATCGGACAACGTCGAGCTGAGCGTGTCCTCGACGCAGGTTGTGGTCAAAGGGAACTTCATCGGCACGGGCATCGCCGGTACCAACGCCGTATTCTATGGCGTTGGAAACGGGATCACGGTCCGCGGACGTGACCATGTCATCGGCGGCACGAATGCTGGAGAGGGCAACGTGATCTCCGGAAACGGCAACAACGGCATCACGCTGATCGCCACCGGCGTGCGCGTGCAGGGGAACATCATCGGGCTGGCGTCCAATGGATTGACCGTCGTCAGCAACCGGCAGGATGGCATCGCGCTGGCTATCGCCACGAACAACACGATCGGCGGCACGACGCCCCTCGCGCGCAATATCATCGGAGGCAACGCCCGGGGTATCGACTTCGAATCCGGAAACCCGGCGATGAATACCCTTGTCGGAAACTACATCGGTCTCGGGCGCGACGGCACAACCGTCGTATACAACACATCGGCGGACTTGATCTTTTCCCAGGGCGGGAGCTTCAACCAGATCGGCGGGCGCACGCCGGAGGAGGGAAACTTCATCGGCAGGATCAACCTTCAGCACGTGGATGCGAAACACAATGTATTCGAGGGCAACTCTATCGCCATCAATACCCTTGGCCGGTCGATTACCAATTCGGGCGATGGCGTGACGCTGAACTTTGGAGCTTCCAGTAACCTCTTTGGAGGTACGGCGAGAGGTGCGGGGAATGTGGTGGGCGCTACGCTCTATGCATTCCGGATGCAGGCGACGAATGTCATCGGCAACCGGTTTGAGGGCAATTTTGTCGGCGTTTGGACCAACGGGGCGCGCCTTGGAACCAACAGCTTGTCGTCGGTCGGGTTCCAGTTGGTGCAGGGACAACAGAACATAGTCGGCGGCACCAATCCCGCGGCCGGCAACACGATCGGCTACTATGCGAAAGGAATTGAGATCTTCTCCAGCAACCGCTGCTCCTTCCTCGGCAACACGATCATCTCGAACACGTCCACGCTGGCTATTGACCTCGGCGGCGACGGCATCTTCAGCGGTAATGATGCCTTTGATGCCGACGGTGGGGCGAACGATGGCCAGAATCATCCGACGGTTACGAATGCGCAGTCCTTCTTTGGCAGCACGTTCGCCCAGGGATTCCTGAGCAGCAAGGCCTCGTCCAGCTACCGCATTGAGTTTTTCAGCACCCCGGCTACGACGATCTTCCAGGCCAGCCGGTTTCTCGGTTTCACGAACATCACGACTGCGGCGAACGGAACGGGAACCTTCGCCGTGGTGCTCGGTGGATACACACCCACGGGCTATCAAGTCAGGGCAACGGCCACCGACACCAATGGCAATACGTCGGAGATCGGCCTGGGCGCGGTGGTCACGCAGGCTACGGACACCGACAACGACAAGATGCCGAACTACTGGGAAACGCTGTACGGCTTGAACCCGTCGGTCTCCAATTCGCCCACCGCGGACGCGGATAGCGACGGAACACCCGACCGCGCGGAGTACGTCGCCGACACCAACCCGTCCGACGCGAACTCGTATTTCGAGTTCACCAACATCGCTTCGAGCGAATCGGGCCAGACCGTCAGCTTCCCGTCATCCGCCAACCGCCTCTACGACATCGACCGCGTCGCAGATCTCCCTGCAGGCACGTGGGTGAACATCGTGACCAACCTTCCGGGCTCGGGTAATCCGGAATCCCTGACCGACACCTCGTCCTCCACGACGAACAACTACAGGGCGAGGGTGAAGATTCCGGGGGAGTGAAGATAAGGTGTTAGGCTGTAGGGGCTTAGGCTGTAGGTCCGGAGGGGGCGGATCGGACCTAGTCGGCCTAAAAAGCTACAGCCTACAGCCTATACCTCGCCGAAGACGGCGAGGTATTTGAACTTTCTTTGAACATGCGTACGTTTCGGGTGTCGAAGAGCGAAACAACATGGAGGAGAGAAGCATGACAAAGTGGGTACTGACATTGGGTGTGATCGCGGGTCTGGCGGCGGCGCAGGCGGTTTCGGCCGGCGAGGGTTGCGGTGCTTCGAAGAGTTCGTGCGAAGGCAAGAAGGACTCGGCGAAGGTCAAGACCATCGACACGGAAGGACTCCAGACGCTGCTCGCCTCGGGTGAGCAGGTCGCCGTGATCGACGCGCGTTCGGCGAAGTATGACGACGGGCAGCGCATCCCGGGCGCGACGGCTTTGACAGCCGACGCCACCGAGGAACAGATCGCGGCCGCGCTTCCGAGCAAGGACACGCGCGTCGTGACGTATTGCAGCAACCTCAAGTGTCCCGCGAGCGAGAAGCTGGCGGAACGCCTCCAGGCGCTGGGCTACACCGACGTTGTGAAATACCCCGAAGGCATCCAGGGCTGGACCGAAGCCGGCAAGGATGTCGTGACGGCAGAGAAGCCGGCGGCGACCGAAGGATAGTTGGGGCAAGGTAGCGCGGGCACTCCGCTGCCCGCCGCGGACAACACGGAGTGTTGTCCCTACCAACGCGTTGAACGGGCTCGCGAGGAATCGCGAGCCCGTTTTCGTTGTGACCCCGGCCTGGCTGTGGCATGATCCCCTCCGATGAGCGAACTGAAGGAACTGTTCGAGAACAACCGGCGGTGGGTGGAGAAGGTCACAAAGGAGGATCCGGATTTCTTCCATAGCCTCGTGGCCCAGCAGAATCCGCAATACTTGTGGATCGGCTGTTCCGATAGCCGCGTTCCCGCCAACACGATCATCGGCCTCAAGCCCGGCGAGGTCTTTGTCCATCGCAACGTGGCGAACTTGGTTGTCCACACGGACCTGAATTGTCTTTCCGTCATCCAATACGCCGTTGAAGTCCTCTGCATCCGCGACATTATTGTCTGCGGACACTACGGATGCGGCGGCATCAAGGCGGCGCTGACGAATCGCGACTTCGGACTCGTCGACAACTGGCTGCGCCACATCCAGGACATCGCGCACCGGTATCGCACGGAACTGGCGACCGCGAAGACCGACGAACAGCGCTGCGACCTGCTCTGCGAGATGAACGTGAAGGCACAGGTGGCGAATGTGTGCCACACGACGGTCGTGCAGGACGCGTGGAAGCGCGGACAGGACCTTCGTGTCCACGGCATGATCTACAGCATCGAGAACGGTCTGCTGACCGATCTCAACCTCCACATCTCATCGCAAGCCCAGATCTCGCCGATCTACCGTATCTGACCCCGCTGAGGACTCCACCGCAGAGACGCTGAGTTCGCGGAGAAGAAAGACATGATACTTGATCACGAAATCAGGAATTTGGGCTCCGATTCCAGACTTCCTGATCTATCCCATCTCTGCGACCTCCGTGCCTCCGCGGTGAAATCCGAACTGCCGGAACATTTTACCGCGACGGTCGCAGAGTGCGCGGAGACAAGTCCTGATGGATTTGGAGTTTAACGACTGATGCGACTCGTCCTCGCCACGCGGAACTTGCACAAGGTTGAAGAGTTGCAAGCCCTTCTCGGTCCCGGCAACGTCGAGATCGTTCCCGCAAGCGCATTTCCGGATGTGCCCGACGTCGTGGAGGACGGCGACACCTTCGAAGCGAATGCGATCAAGAAAGCCGTGACGCTGGCGCGCGCCACCGGACTTCCTGCCTTGGCTGACGATTCGGGGCTGGAGGTGGACGCGTTGAAAGGCGCGCCCGGCGTTCGCTCAGCGCGCTACGCGGGCGAACCCGTGTCGCACGACGCCAACAACCGAAAGCTCCTTGAAGCGCTGCGCGACGAGAAGAATCGCACCGCGCGCTTTCGCTGCGTCCTCGCCCTCGCCGAACCCTCCGGCGAAGTCCGCACCGTGGAAGGCGTCTGCGAAGGCCACATCGCCGGGGCCTGCCGCGGAACCGGCGGCTTCGGCTACGATCCACTGTTCATTCCCGATGGCTACCGCGAAACCTTTGCCGAGCTTTCGCCGATGGAGAAGAACCTCCTGTCGCACCGCGGTCGCGCAGTCGCGGCTGCGCGACAGGCTTTTAGGCTGTAGGCTTTTAGACTGTAGGTTCGGATTCAGACCTAAACACCTAAAAGCCTATAGTCTACAGCCTGCCGTCCCGGCGTCCGCCTTCCTCCAGTTGCTATTGACGGTTCGATTGAAAATACCGAACCTGCACGTGTTAGAGATTGAGGAGGCTATTATGTTTCAGCGCATTGCGAATTTGTTCCGCGGGTTTCTCGGTTTGTTCATCTCGGGCATTGAGAAATCGAATCCCGAGGCCTTGCTTGAGGTCGAGCGCGAGAACCTGCGCGAGCAGATCGGCAAGTACAACATGGGTCTGGCTTCCCACGCCGGGCTCTGCGAACGCCTCATGGCGCAGGTGAAGAAGCTGGAGTCGGACGAGAAGGAAATGCGCGCCAAGGCGACGGCCAACCTGCGCGCTGGCAATCGCGACTCGGCGGCCCAGTACGCGCTCCGCCTGCAGACGATCCAGCGCGAGCTGGAAGAGAATCGCATCCAGCTCGGGCAGGCCGAGACGACCTACAAGGACCTACTCAAGGCCCGCGACGTGGCCGTGAAGTCCGCCAAGACGAAGCTCGAGATGTTGAAGAGCGGTATCGACGACTTGAAGATGAAGCGCGCGATGGCGGAGCTGACGGAAATGGCGTCGGGCATGATCACCGAAATCGGCGGCTCGGGCGACACGCTGGACCGCATCCACGGCATGGTGGAAGAGGAGCGCCAGAAGGCGGCGGGTCGCGTTCGCGTGGCCAAAGACAACGTCATGATGGACGATGTGAACCTGGCCGAGGCGGAGCAGAAGGCTCTCGCCGAACAGGCGCTGGCAGACTTTGCCGCCAAGGAAGGAATCGCCCTGAGCGGCTCAACACCCGCCTCGACGTCCACGACGACGAAGTCGATGGGACCCGCGACTCCGGAGGCTAACTGATCGCCGGGCGGCTCCCCGGAGTCGTCCGCAAGACCATGACACCGAAACCTCGCTCTGATGTACCGGAGTGGGCACGCGAGCTGATGGCGCTGTACGAAAGCGGCGCCTCCAGCCAGATCCTCCTGCACGGAAACATCGAGGATCATTTCCTCCTGAAGACCGGGGGAAGCGCGCGACTTTGCGGGCTGGTGGACTATCTCAACCAGCTCCTGCTCGGCTCGTTCGACGTCGTGCTGCGGTACGACGTCGGCAACGGCATCCGCGTGGAGCGCGGTGGCGAGATCTTCTCGAAGTGGCCTGCGCTGAAGGATCATCCCGAGCTTCCCCGCGATCCGCGCGGCGGAGTGGAAGCGTTGACGCGCTATTTCCGCTATGTCGCCAACCTGCGTCGGCTTAATCGCGAAACCGTGTCGGTGGCCTGCCTCGTCCACCACGCGCAGCTCGTCGCGCCGTCCGTCCCCTACGGCTTCAACGCGGACCTCGCGGCGCTTGCGTCGCTGATGCGTGAGTGGGGCACGGACCCGTTGCTGACGGAGCATCCGCTCGTGACGCTGCTTGTCAGCGAGAACCTGAACGATATTCATCCGCTGCTCGTGAACCAGCCGCGCGTAGCCCGGATCAAGATCCCGCTGCCATCCGACACGGAGCTGGCGGGACTTCTGCGGCATCTGCTGTCGACGTGTCCCGTTGCGCTCGAACCGTTGAAGAAAGACTTCGATCTTGCGGCGAAGCCGCTTGCGGGTGTGACGCTGTCCTCGCTCGAGGGGCTGGTGCGACGCAAGCAGCATGGCGGCGAGGCGCTGTCGGATGCGGATTTGGCTGACCTGAAAAAGGACCTGGTCGAACAGGATTGCGGCGGACTGATCGAGTTCATCGAATCGAAGAAGTCGCTCGACGACCTGCACGGGCTCGATGCGTTGAAGAAATGGCTGCGGCAGGATCTTTCGCTGTGGAAGAGGGGCGACGTGCAGGCGTTGCCGAAAGGCTATCTGCTTTGCGGTCCGGTGGGCACGGGAAAGACGTATCTCGTGGAGTGTCTCGCGGGCGAAGCGGGCGTGCCCGTGGTGAAGCTGAAGAACTTCCGCGATAAATGGGTTGGAAGCTCCGAGGGCAACCTCGAGAAGATCTTCCGGTTGATCCACGCCCTGGGTCGCTGCTTCGTCTTCATTGACGAAGCCGACCAGACCCTCGGACGACGCACCGCGGGCAGCGACGACTCGGGCGTTTCCGGACGGCTCTATTCGATGATGGCCGAGGAGATGGGATCTTCCGCGAATCGCGGGAAGATCATCTGGATCCTCGCGTCGAGCCGTCCTGACCTCATCGAAGTGGATTTGAAGCGTCCTGGTCGCGTGGACATGAAGATCCCGATCTTCCCCACGGCTACGACTGCGGAAAGCTGGGGGCTGATCCGCGCCTTATGCAAGAAGCGTGGGTTGGACGTACCGGCGAAGCCGGAGGCTGCGTTGCTCAAGCTCGTGCCTGATTTGCTGACACCGGGCGCCGCCGAGGTCATCGCCACGAAAGTGTATCGCTTGTCGCGGGCGGATGGCGTCACACCGATTGCCGCGATGACGGATGCGCTGAAGGGCTATCAGCCCGCAGTGCCGCTTGAAACCTTGTGGGCGCAGATCGAGCTCGCGGTTCGCGAGGCAAGCGATATGGATTTTATCCCGGAGCGATTCAGGCCTGACCGCAAGGCGGGGAAGGGGGCCTGACTGTGTCGAAAGGCATCGCCAAGTATTACGCCGCGGCCTTCAACGCGAAGCCGAAGGGCATGATCCTTCCGCCGAACTGGCTTGGTGTCGCGGCGGTTGGAATGCTCGGCGTATTGAATCCGGGCATCTGGCTGATCGGCGCCGGTGTCGAGATGGCCTACCTGCATCTCCTCGCGAACAATGCGCGGTTCCAGAAGGTGGTTGATGCCAAGAGGGGGAGCAACAAGGCCGACGAAGGGAAGATCAACGCCATTCTCTACACGCTGACGCCGATGTACCAGCGTCGCTACGAGGCCCTGCGCATGGAGTGCCAGGGCATCGTGGAAAACCAGCGCATGAAGGAAATCGACACCCACAGCGGCATGCATACCGGAGGGTTGGGTCGGCTGCTCTGGATCTATCTCAAGCTGCTGCAGACGCGCGAGCTGCTGGGCCGTTTGTGGCAGGACCGTGGCGTGCCGCCGCGTTTGCCGGTGCGGAGCAGCACGGCGAGTGATGAGCATCCCGCGCTGCGCGAAGTCGCGTCCCGCATCGCCGACATCGAGGCGCAGCTTCGCAACCAGGGACTCGCAGACGATCTGAGGAAGAGCCTGACCGGTCGGCTTGAAATCCTTCAGACGCGGGCCAAGACGCTGACCGAGGCGCGGGACAAGCTGCAGTTTGTCGATGCCGAGCTTGTGCGCATCGAGGAACAGGTCCGTTTGATCAACGAGCAGGTGCTTACGGCGACGGATGCCAGCGACTTGTCCATGCGCATCGACAGCGTGACGTCCACGTTGGGCGATACGACGAGATGGATCAGCGAGCAGCGCGAACTGGACGGTTTGCTCGATGACCTGGACATGGAAAGCGCGAGTGCAGCGATGGAGCAACAACTCACGTCGCGATGAAACGATTCGGATAGGAAGTGTGCCCACGGAACAAACGGAATACACAGAAAGCCGATAAGCCTGTTGCCCACGGAGGTCACGGATTGGGAGGATGTTTTGACGGAAGGAATGAACCTGAAGTTGAATTCTTAATCCGTGCTATCCGTGAACTCCGTGGGCAGAACTCTTCGTCATAAGGAGGATGAACTATGCAAAATGACAAACCCGGGCTGACACTCTTGGGGAAACTTTTCTCACTGCTCATGATTATCGGACTGATTGTCCTGGGCATGTACGTCTTTGAGCGCAAGAAGGCCGAGCAGGCAGTTCCAAGATACGAATCGTCGTCGGAGACGGTGCGCGACGAGAAGGCGTCCGACACGGACACGCCGGACCTCATGGCGGAACTCCAGACCGAGGTGCCATCGCTTCCACCCGCGCAGCCGTACGTGGCCAAGGACAACATCGTCGAAGTGGAGCTCAGCGAATACGCGGGTTACGCGGGCCTCATTGTCGCTAACGGCGGCTTGGAGCCGAACGACCAGTCGTACTTCACGCGAACGCACGGCTTCAAGGTGAAGCTGACGCTGAGCGAAGAGGAGAGCTGGCCCGCGCTCAACAGCGGAAAGCTTGCGGCGTCGGCGACGACGGCGGACGTGCTGCCGGTGTACGGTCACCGTTTCCAGGTCACGGTGCCGGCGCAGATCGGATTCTCGCGCGGCGCGGACGGCATTATTGTCCGCTCCGAAATCAAGCGCATCAACGACCTCAAGGGCAAGGTGGTGAGCTCTTCGCAATTCACCGAGGCTGATTTCTTCATCCGTTATCTGGCGCAGGAAGCCGGTTTGACCGTCAGCATGCTTCCGGATCTTTCTACGCGACCTGATCCGCAGGCCGTGAACCTGGTGTATTGCACCGACGCCTTTGCCGCGGGCGACCTGTTTCTCGACGACGTGATGTCGGGCAAGAACCGGCTCGCGGGCTGCGTGACATGGGCGCCGAAGACGACCGAGGTGGTGGACCAGAGCGATGGGCGTGCGCGGCTGCTGACGTCGAACAAGAACCTGCTTATCGTTGCGGACGTGCTGATCGTGAACCGCGGGTTTGCGGAGCAGAACCCGAAAATCGTCGATGGCCTGGTGGACGGCTTGCTCCATGGCAACCAGCTTGTCCGCAATGAGCTCGACCGGCATATCGATGTCATTGCCAAGGCCTTCAACTGGACGACGGCAGATGTGCGCGAAGAGATGGCGAAGATTCATCTTTCAAATCTGCCTGAGAACCTTGCGTTCTTCAGCGGTGCGATTGATGCGGCTGGCAGCTTTGGAGGCATCTACCAGAGCGCTGTGTATGCGTACGGCAAGGCGTTGATCCCGTCGGCGCCCGACGCGGAGCGTTTCATGGATCTTTCCGCGCTCAAGCGGATCGAAGCCTTGGGAACCTACAAGGACCAGACGGTCCAGATCGCCCCGATCCGGCAGGCGCGTCAGGGACCGGTGGAGCAGGACCCGCTGCTTTCGAAGGACATCCGCTTCTTCTTTGAACCGAATTCCGCAAAGCTGGACATGGCCAATGCGTCCAACCTGGAGAACCTGCAGAGCATCAAGCAGCTGCTGCAGGTCAGTCCGGGCTCCACCATTCTCCTGCGCGGCCACGTGGACGACGCCATGGTGCCCGAGTTCCGCAAACAAGGCGGCGAGGCGTTTGTGAGACAGATGGCGTTACAGGCGATGGAGCTCAGCAAGAACAGGGCGGGCGAGGTTCGCAACATCCTGTTGTCGCAATACAAGGTCGCCGCAGAACGCCTTCAGGTCACAGGTCGCGGTTGGGAAGAACCGGTGAGCGACAAGTCGGAGCAGAACCGGCGGGTGGAGGTTTACTGGTTTACGGTGGAGTAGGTGGGGGACTTATAGGACGCATAGGTCCTATGGGACGTATGGCGCCACGCCGCGTGGCGCTACTTCGTCCCCGGGTGTGTGCCGCGGCTGGTGCCGCCGTGGGTGGCGCGGCCTAGCATCTGGCGGACTTTCTTCAGGGAGGCGTCCTGGATCTGTTTGATGCGGGCTCGGGTGAGGGAGAGCAGTTTTCCGGTTTCCTCAAGCGTTCGACCGTCGACGAAGCGAAGCTTCATGATGAACTTGGCGCGGTCGGGCAGTTTCTCCACGGCCTGCCAGATTTCGGCCTGCTCGGCCATGTCGGACGCTTCCTCGGCGTCGGTGTCCTCGATCAACTCGTACATGTTGGTGCCATCCTCGTTCACCATCGCGTCGAGCGAGACGGGCGGGGCGGGCATGTTTTCCCACTGCTGGACAAAGGCGCGGACCTTGGCGACGCGCTCCTCGGGAATATCGGCGATCTTGGCGATGACCTTGTCGTTGGGGTCCTCGTTGTAGTCGCGGCGCCACGTGTCCATGATGCTCTTGATGAGCAGCATCTCGCGGCTCGGCCGGATGCCGAAGCTGCCGGAGCGCACGTGGTCGCGGAAGAAATTGCGGAGGCGGTTCTGGATGGCCTTCTGCGAGTACGAGTAGAATGGCGTGCCGCGCGTGAAATCGAATTTGCGGACGGCGTTCGCGAGCGCCTTCGATCCTTCCTGCAGGAAGTCCGCGAGCCAGACCTGGCCGACCCAGAGGAAGGGCTTCACGCAGCTGACGACGAGGCGGCGGTTCGCGATGAAGAGTTCTTCTTCCGCCGCTTCGATCTGCGAGATCAGTCGGCGGGCTTCGACGAGCCCCTGGCGGGCGTCCTGTGGCGTCTTGAAACGTTTGCGGGTGAGCTTCTGGATCTGGTGGCCGCACCAGTGGATCTCGCGGAAGAGGTCCATCGTCAGTTCGGCGCCGAGCAATTCCACAGTCCCGCGTTCCACGAGGAAGCGACCCACGGCCTGCATGCTGTCGTCGTACGAAACGTAATTCCGGGGCTGGCGTACCTGCGGCGGCTTGAAGGAATCCTTCTCAAATTCCTTAAGTCGAATCACCTTGAACGGAAGGTTTTCCGCGAGGGAACGCAACTCGGCGACGTATTCTTCAGTATTCTTCGCTGGAACCACAATGATGACCCGATTGACCGACCAAACCCATTCGAGAGAGCACGTTTCGCGCCGGAGCAAGCCACCCTATTGCGGTGCAAGCTCGGGCAGATGGAGATCCTTGCCTGAAAAGGTGAGGGTCATCTCCTGCGTCTGTGCGCGACGCAGCGCGTTGGTGTCCTTCTCCAGATCGTACGACCACGTGGCTGAGGTGGTGTCGTGCGTGTCGGCGTTGGTTTCCTGGACGGTGCCGGGCACTTCGACCCGGAGCACGGCGCGGAAACCTTTCATCATGCCGGCCATGAGGTCGTTGATGGCGCCGGCGTCCATGCCCTCGAGCTTCGTCTCGCTTGCCTTCTCAACCGGGGGGGCGTGTCGGAAGGTGTAGGTGTCGGTACCCGAACGGGTGAGGGTAATGCTCTCATCCGAAACGAAATCAGTTTTCAGCAGGCCTTCGAGCCGTTTGAAGGAGATGTCCAGGTTGACGTATTTCCAGCCGTTGGTCTCGGTGATCTGCACGGCTTCAAGCTTCACATCCTCAGGACGATACTCAGCGAAGTCGTTGCGGATGTCTTCCTCATTGAAGTCGAACGGCGAATCGCTGGCCTCCTCGGGCGTGATGCCCTCGATCTCCGCCGCCATCTTCGACAGCTCTTCCATGCGCTTCAGCTCGTCGGCGCGCATGCCGTAGCGGACCTTGAACAGGCCGGATCCGTCGGGTTTGAGTGAAAGCGTCTGCTCCATGTCGACACAGCCCGTGAGCGCGAGGAGGGTTGTTGCGGCAAGGACGCCGAGACAGCCGGAACCTGAGCGAGTGGAAGTTTGCATGCTGGATGGCAACCGTGGCATGCCCCCGTTCAAAGTGTCAATCGCAGAAGGGCCTCCGCCTCGTCAGTCCACGATTTTAACGCGTCCAGGCCGGGAACCCGGTCCACCGCCCCGCGCAACAGGGTGAGGCCGGGCGCGATGTACTGGCCGAAGGACGCCGTGTCGGGGTTCGCGCTGAGTCGACCGTAGGCCCCGAGGGCCTGGCCCAGACGCTGGATCGTGGCGTACCAGAATTCGTCCTGCACGCGGTCACCCGACGCGCTGAGGCTCGCGTACCACGTGACGAGATGCTCGCGAAGTGCGGGTGGCAACTCGACGTAGGGATCGCAAATCAGCGATGCCAGGTCGTAGGCGGCGGGACCGAAGCGCATGCCCTGGAAATCGATGAATGCGGGTTTGCCGTCGCACAGGATGATGTTGCTCGACTGAAGGTCGCGATGGGCGAGCACGGAGGGAGCGCGCACGAGATGACGCGCGGCCGTTTCGAGGTCCTTCAGAATCCTGCCCACGCGCTCCTCGGGCAGCTTGCACCGCTTGCGCAGCATGTTTTCCGCGAAGAGTTGATGTTCCCACCGGTATAGTTTCCAGCGGAAGGGATCGACGAGTTTGAGCCGACGCTTCTTCGCCTCGCGCGCGCCCCGCTCGTGGAACGTGAGGACGTCCGCGAGGATACGTTCGTAGAGCTTCTTCACGTCGGAAGGGCGGAGGGCCGGGAGCACGGATTGCACGCTTCGATCGCCGAGATCCTCGAAGAGGGAGACGGAGGTCTTCGGGTTGTCGTGCAGCACGGCGGGAACACGGACACCGATGCGTCGGAGGAAGCGGGCGTGGTCTGCGTACAGCGTATTCTCCGTCCGCTCCGGCTTGTAGTGAATGAGGATGGCGCGGAAGCGGTCGCCTTCAAGCCGCGTGAACGTGCGGGCGGAACCCCGTGGACCCAGCGCCACGGCAGTGAGCGCTTCGGGCGACTTGCCGATGGCCAGCACCGCGTCGCGTTCCGGTGCGTCCAAGGCGCGATCGGCCGGCATGGCGAGATACATCACTTCGCCCGTTACGCGTGTGTTGCGACCGACCACGGCGTGCTCGACGTGTGCGTGCGGCCCGACGACGGCGCCATCCATGATGACCGCGTCGCGAACGATGGCGCGACGGTTGACTCGCGCCGTCGCGGCCACGGCGGCGTCCCGGCCCGACGCGAGATCGCGGTGGGCTTCGAGGTATTGCGCGGGCGTTCCGATGTCGGCCCAGTACGAACCGGGAATCGCGACGGCGGACACCTTGAAGCCGTCCTTCATCGCTTTCTCATACGCCGTGATGATGGACGACATGCCCTCTGGCGGGAGATAGCGAAGGATATCGGGCGAGAGCAGATGCAGGCCGCAGAACGTGCAGGTGCCCGGTGAGCGGGGACGGCCGGAGCGCCAGTTTGTTACATAACCCTTTTCGATCTCCACCGTGCGCGGACCGCGCTCGGGGTGAACCCACACGGCGCCGATGGTGCGTCCGGGCTTGAACGACTTCAGCAAGGCGGATGGATTCACGTCGCACGCGACGTCGGCGTTGATCATCCAGAACGGATTTCTGTCGAGGAACCAGCTCGCGCGTGGAAGGGCGCCGCCCGTGCCAAGGATTTCCGGTTCGAAGGAAAGGTCGATGCGGAGGCCGTCGCTCTCGCGATGCAGGATGTGCTGAAGAATTTCGTTCGGAAGGTGGTGCAGGTTGACCAGCACATCGTCCACGCCCCATGAGCGCAGCATTCGCAGCACGCGCTCGAGCGCCGGGACACCCCAGATCGGGAGCATCGGCTTCGGCAGGTCCCGCGTGATCGGCAGCATGCGTGTGCCGAATCCGGCGGCGAGTACAACGGCTTTGTGGGGAGGTTTCATGCTCAATAGAGAAGATGATTGGACCGTTCGCGCAGGAAGGCCTTGTGCGACCACGTCCATCGGCGGCCGGCCTTCAGGGCAAGACGAAGGCGATCGGTTCCCGCGAGCTTGTCGAACCAGTCCTCGCGGGCGCCGGTCCACGCCTTCTTGCCGAGCGCGCGGACAATTTCGAGGCCTACGGTGACGGGTTGAATCGCGCGCGGGTTGGTGACGACGAGGCGGATGCCCGGGTGTTTGCCCCAGTAGGGTTGGAAGTTGACGCCGGTGAGTTTTCGGGCGTTGAGTTTCGCGGCGGTCTTCTCGGCGTCGAGCCATGGCGCGGTCACCACTTGAAACGGTGTCGGGCCGCCGCGGCCGATGTCGATGGCTGTCAGTGCTTCAGCCCACACCGTGGCCGGATAGCACCAGGCGGTTTCCCAGGAGCGGATGCCGGGGGAGGGTGGGATCCAAGGGAACGCCGGGCGTGTTTCGGAACGGGTCCAGCCGCGCATCTTGGAGAGGATGAGATGAAGATTATGATTAAGATTATGATTAAGATAGGAGGCGGATTCGGCGGGGGTCATGCCGTAGACCAACGGGAAGTTGACCATGGCGACGAAGCTTTCGAATTTCGGATCGAGCATCGGGCCGTCGATGGTGTTCGGGAACGGGATGGGGCGATCGCAGACGATCAGGGGTTTGCCCTGCTCGGCGCAGGCTTCCATCACGTAACGCAGGGTGGAGACGAAGGTGTAGCAGCGGACGGCGATGTCCTGCAGGTCGAAGATGAGGATATCGAGACCCTTCAGCATGTCCGGCGTCGGCTTTCGCTGGTCGCCGTAGAGCGAGTGGATCGGGATGCCCCACGCGGGATGCTTCCCATCGCGGATGATCTCACCCGCGCCGCCCGCGCCGAAGTAGCCGTGCTCGGGTCCGAAGAGGGCCACGAGGTTCTTGCCAAGCGCCTCGCGGAGTCGTTGCGAAGAATGAACTCCCTTCGCATCCACACTCGCCGGATGTGCCAGCAAGCCCACGCGCTTTCCCTTGAGCAGGGAACGACGCGCGGACAACAGAACATCAAGACCCGTCTGAAAAGCCATGCGCAAAATGTCCAACGATTGGAACTTCAGCGCGAGCATATTTCCAAGGAT